>NZ_WSUT01000005.1:0-600000 GCF_009789535.1 Sphingomonas carotinifaciens
TCGGCAACAACACGCCGATCTTCTTCGTGCGCGATCCCTACAAGTTCCCGGACTTCATCCGCACCCAGAAGCGCCATCCGCGCACCAACCTGCGCTCGCCGACCGCGATGTGGGATTTCTGGTCGCTCTGCCCTGAGTCCGTTCATCAGGTGACGATCCTGATGTCCGATCGCGGCCTGCCGATCGGCCCGCAATATATGAACGGCTATGGCAGCCACACCTTCTCCTTCTGGAACGACGCGGGCGAGCGCTACTGGTGCAAGTTCCACTTCAAGACCCAGCAGGGCCACAAATTCTACACGAACGAGGAAGCCGCCGAGATCATCGGCAAGAGCCGCGAATCCTATCAGGAGGAACTCTACGGCGCGATCCATGAGGGCCGCTTCCCGAAATGGACGATGTACGTCCAGGTCATGACGCAGGAGCAGGCGAACGAGACGTCGTACAACCCCTTCGACCTGACCAAGGTCTGGCCGCACGCCGATTTCCCGCTGATCGAGGTCGGCGAGATCGAGTTGAACAAGAACCCGGAAAACTACTTCGCCCAGGTGGAGCAGGCCGCGTTCAGCCCGTCGAACGTCGTGCGCGGCATCGGCTTCTCGCCGGACAAGATGCTGCAGGGCCGCATCTTCTCCTATGCCGATGCGCACCGCCACCGCCTCGGCGCGCATTACGAGGCACTGCCGGTCAACCAGCCCAAGTCGCCCGTCGCGCATTACCACAAGGACGGCCTGCTCCGCTTCTTCGCGGACAACAACAATCCCGATGCCTATTACGAGCCGAACAGCTTCGACGGCCCGGTGCAGGACCCGCGCTACAACGAGCCGCCGCTGGAGGTGCACGGCGTCGCCAAGCGGTGGGAGCAGCCGGTCGGCGATGACGATTTCGTCCAGCCCCGCGCGCTCTACACCATGTTCGACGACGAGCAGAAGGGCCGCCTGTTCAAGAACATCGCCGCCGCGATGCATGGCATCCCGCAGTTCATCATCGACCGGCAGCTCGGCCACTTCGCCAAGGTCGACCCCTCCTATGCCGAGGGCGTCCGCAACGCGCTCGCCCATCTCGACAAGTCCGAGGAGGACCGCGAGACGCACAAGGATGTCGACCGCATGGCGGTAAACGAACCGCACAAGAATACCGAGGCGGAGGCACCCAAGTTCGAGCCCGTGAAGTAACTCCCTTGCTTCCCTGACGGGCCCGATCGGCCGCCGGCGTTTCTCCCACGCCGGCGGCCATTGTCATTGACGCGCCCGCTCTTTCCCTCGGCCGCGGCTGCGTCTAGCAAGGTGCCCATGCGCAAACACATCCTGATCGTGCTCGGCCTGTTGCTCCTTGTCGGGGCCGGCATCGTCACCTGGCTCGCCTGGCCGGACACCGCCCAACTGCCGGTCGATCAGGTCGTCGGCCGTCAACCGACCATCACCGCACCGCGCCAGCAGACCATTCCCACGGTCAAGGTCGCCAAGGCAGTCGGCTGGCAGGCGGGTGCCAAGCCCAGCGTCGCGCCCGGCCTGCGGATCGAGGAATTTGCCGGCGGGCTCGATCATCCCCGCTGGCTCTACCGCCTGCCCAATGGCGACGTGCTGGTGGCCGAGACGAATTCGCCGCCGCGCGAGGGCGGCGGCGTCGTGCAAAAGGTGATGAACGTCCTGCTCGGCCGCGCCGGTGCCGGCGTTCCCTCCGCCAACCGCATCACCCTGCTGCGCGACGCCAATGGCGACGGCCGCGTCGATACCCGCACCGCCTTCATGACCGGGCTCAACTCGCCCTTCGGCATGACGCTGTTCGAGGGGCAGCTATATGTCGCCAACACCGATGCCCTGGTCCGCGTACCCTATACCGAGGGCGCGACCCGCATCACCGCCAAGCCCGAACTGGTCATCAAGCTGAACCCCGGCGGCAATCACTGGGCGCGCAACGTCATCCCCTCGGGTGACGGCCGCACCCTGTTCGTCAGCGTCGGCTCGGCCAGCAATATCGCGGAAGGCGGCATGGAGGCGGAGAAGTACCGCGCCAACATCCTCCAGATCTGGCCCGCCGACAAGAACTGGCGGATCTATGCCGCGGGCCTGCGCAACCCGAACGGCATGGCGCTCAACCCCACCAATGGCCGGCTCTGGACCGTGGTCAACGAGCGCGACATGCTCGGGTCCGATCTCGCCCCCGATTACCTGACCCAGGTCGAGTTTGGCGACCATTTCGGCTGGCCCTGGTATTATTGGGGCGGCTATCCCGACACCCGCGTCGAGCCCGCCTATCCGCAGCTTCAGCAATATTCGAAGCGTCCCGATTACGCGCTCGGCCCCCATGTCGCGGCCCTCGGCCTCACCTTCGCAAACGAAGCGAAACTGGGCAGCCGCTTCGGCAACGGCGTGTTCATCGGCGAACATGGCTCGTGGAACCGCAAGCCGGTGTCGGGCTACAAGGTGGTCTATATCCCCTTCGGCGCCAACGGCTTCCCGGTGGCGGGCGCCAAGCCGTTCGATGTGGTCGGCGGCTTCCTGAACGCCGATGGCGATGCACAGGGCCGCCCGGTCGGCGTCATCATCGACAAGACCGGCGCCCTGCTGGTCGCCGACGATGTCGGCAACAAGATCTGGCGCGTCACCGCCCGGTAAATCCAAACCCTCTCCCCTCCGGGGAGCATCAGGTGAACAGCGCCCCGCGCTGTTTAGTCCATGCCGGGGGCATGGACGACCTGATGCTGGAGGGGCCCGCTGCCAAAGCAGCGGGAGGGTTAGGGGCAGCCCAGCAGCGCAACGCCGCGCGAGCCCCACCCGCCCCCTACTTCAGCAGCTTGGGCCCCTCCCGCTGGATTGCCTCCTGGATCTTCCCCGCAAACAGCGCCAGGAAGCCGGGCAGGTTCACCACCGCATGCACCTTGTCCTCGAACACCGTCGCCTCCGCCTCGATCGCCTGGCCCATCGCCTGCACGGTGAACAGCATCCTGTCCCCCTCCCAGCGATGCACGACCTGCGCCCCGCCGGGGATCAGCCGCCCGATCTTGCCGACCCCGCCATCCAGTCGCGCCCGCACGCCCGCCTTGCCCAACTTGTGCGGGATATCCATCGTGATCGGTGCGCTCATGCCTTGGTCTCCTTGGTAGCGGGATAATGGACGTGAAAAGCGGGCCGGAACGGGCACGGCGTCATCGCCGCCAAGCTAGGTACGGCCCACCCGCTTGGCGAGTCCCCCATCTACCCGATTGCCCCTGCCCCGCCCGCGCCATATCGCAGACCGCGTGACCCGTTCTCCCGCCCTGCTCGCCCTCATCCTCGGTGCCGTTGCCGCCTGCGGCTTCGCGCCCCTTCATCTCTGGCCGCTCACCCTTGTGGCGCTGGCGGGCTGGATGCTGCTCATCCACCGTGCGCCGACGCTGCGCACCGCGCTGTGGCAGGGCTGGCTGTTCGGGCTCGGCCATTTCACCATCAACAACAACTGGTTTCAGCACGCCTTCGATTTTCAGGACAAGATGCCGCCCGTGCTGGGGTATTTTGCGTCCGTCGCCCTTGCCCTCTATCTCGGCATCTTCCCCATGGCTGCCGCCGGCATCGCCTGGCGCGCCCGCCGAACGGACACCGGGCCGGACGCTCCCTTCGTCCTCGTCTTCGCCGCCGCCTGGATCGCCACCGAATATCTCCGCGCCACCCTCCTCACCGGCTATGCCTGGGACCCGCTGGCGGTCCTCTGGCTGCCCGTGATCGGCGTCGCCCGGATCAGCGCGCTGGTCGGCACCTATGCCTTGTCCGGGCTGACGATCGTCGCCGCCGGCGCGCTGCTGCTCGCCGTCCGGCGCCGCTGGACGCTTCCCGCGATCGCCGCCGCCACCTTCGCGCTCGCCGCCGCCTCCGCCCCCTTCACCCACGCGCCGCCCCCCGCCCCCGGCACCCCCCGCATCCGCGTCGTCCAACCCAATATTGGCAACGACCTGCGCACCGCCGATGCCGGCGATTACACCCTCGACGCGCTCATCGCCGGGTCGGGCCGCCCCGGCACGGTACCCCGCCTGATCGTCTGGCCGGAAGGGCTGCTCCAGCAGTTGCTGGAAAACGGCTATCCCGCCTATGTCTACGATCGCCGCTGGCCGGTCGACACCCGCCGCCGCATCGCCAACATCCTGGGCCCGCGCGACATGGTGATGACCAACGCCACCACGCTGACCTTCGATGCGCGCGGCGATATCGACGGTGCCGGCAACTCGGTGCTCGCCATCACGCCGGAGGCACGGATCGCCGGCCGGTACGACAAGGCGCATCTCGTGCCCTTTGGCGAATATCTGCCCTGGTCCTCGCTGCTGACCCCGCTTGGCCTCGCGCGCCTCGTCCCCGGCGATATCGACTTCGTACCCGGTCGCGGCCCGGCATCGCTCAACTGGCCCGCTTACGGCGCCATCGGCATCCAGGTCTGTTACGAGATCATCTTCTCCGGCGAGGTCGTCGACCGCGCCCATCGCCCGCGCCTGATCTTCAACCCCTCCAATGACGCCTGGTACGGCCGCTGGGGCCCGCCCCAGTTCCTGGCGCAGGCGCAGTTGCGCGCCATCGAGGAGGGATTGCCCGTGGTCCGCGCCACCCCGACCGGCATCTCGGCGATCATCGCCGCAGACGGCCGCGTCGTCGCCCGCATTCCCCATGAGAAGGCAGGCGCGGTAGAGGCGCCGATCCCCCCCGCCCTGCCGCCGACACTCTTTGCCCGGCTGGGCAACCTCCTGGCCGCGCTGGTCGCCATCGCGCTGTTCGCCATCGCCGTTGCCATCCGCCGCCGCGGTCGTTAGACGCACATATAAAGCTATCTTTATATCCTTATGAGGACGGGTATGCGCAGTTCCTACATCTTCACCTCCGAATCCGTATCCGAAGGCCATCCCGACAAGGTCGCCGACCAGATTTCCGACGCGATCGTCGACCTGTTCCTCTCCAAGGATCCCGAGGCACGCATCGCGTGCGAGACGCTGACGACCACCAACAAGGTCGTGCTGGCCGGCGAGATCCGCTGCAAGGGCGTGTTCGAGAACGGCGCCTGGGTCGATGGCGCGCTCGACGAGATCGAGCGTACCGTGCGCGAGACGGTCAAGCGCATCGGTTATGAGCAGGACGGCTTCCACTGGGAAAGCTTCGACTTCTCGAACAACCTCCATGCCCAGTCGGCGCATATCGCGATGGGCGTGGACGAGAGCGGCAACAAGGACGAGGGCGCCGGCGACCAGGGCATCATGTTCGGCTACGCCACCGACGAGACGCCCGGTCTGATGCCCGCCACCCTGTATTACAGCCACAAGATCCTGGAAAAGATGGCCGCCGACCGTCACTCCGGCGCTGCTCCCTTCCTGGAGCCGGACGCCAAGAGCCAGGTGACGCTGCAATATGAACAGGGCGTGCCCGTCCGCGCTACCGCCCTGGTCGTCTCGACGCAGCATTCCGCCGACCTGTCGAACCCCGAAGGTCAGGCCAAGCTGCGCGACTACGTCAAGGGCGTCTTTGCCGAGGTCCTGCCCGAGGGCTGGCTGCCGGACGACAAGGCGATCTACGTCAACCCGACCGGCCTGTTCGAAATCGGCGGCCCCGATGGCGACGCGGGCCTGACCGGACGCAAGATCATCGTCGACACCTATGGCGGTGCCGCCCCGCACGGCGGCGGTGCGTTCTCGGGCAAGGACCCGACCAAGGTCGACCGTTCGGCCGCCTATGTCGCGCGCTATCTCGCCAAGAACGTCGTCGCGGCCGGTCTCGCCAAGCGCTGCACCATCCAGCTCTCCTATGCGATCGGCATCGCCGAGCCGCTGTCGGTCTATGTCGACCTGCACGGCACCGGCAATATCGAGGAATCGAAGCTGGAGCATGCGCTGCCCAAGCTCGTTCGCCTGACCCCCAAGGGTATTCGCGAGCATCTGAAGCTGAACGCGCCGATCTATTCGAAGACCGCCGCCTATGGCCATTTCGGCCGCGATGCGGAGGGTGCGCTGTTCACCTGGGAAAAGACCGATCTGGTCGATGCGCTGAAGGCCGAACTGGCCGACTGATCCACGGTCCCCGACCGCTGAACCAAAGGGCTCCGACCGCCAGCCGGTCGGGGCCCTTTTGCTATCCGGTCATTTGGCCCGGTCATTTGGCGATGCGCCGCCAGATCCTCGGCGCCCACCGGTCGACGATCAGCCGCGCTGCCCGTTCCGACACCCAGCCGATCGCGCCGCCGACCACGACATCGCTGACATAATGCGTACCCCGCGGCGGTTGCAGGGCGGCGACGACCCCGGCGGCACCCTGCGTCGCCAGCCCCGCCAGCGGCGCGTCGCGGGCAACCGCGTTGGCCACGGCGACGGCGCCCGCCGTATGCCCCGACGGAAAGGAGTTGAGCGGCGGCGTATCCTTCTTGCCCGGCTCGAAGACCGGCTTGCCAATCTTTTCCGCATGGTTCGGCCGCGCCCGGACCACGCTGCGCTTCACTGCGCTCTTGATGCCCGTCGCGATCAGATGCGCGGTCAGCATGCGCGCGCCCGTCCGCGCCAGCATCGACCGCCGCAGCACGACGCCGGCCACCAGGGTCACGGCGGAGATCGCGATCAACGGCGGCTGATCCGCAATCTCGCTGGCGCCCCCCGCCACCCGCACCAACAGGGTATCGCGGTTTTGCGCCACATCGTGCGTCGCCTCGGTATCCGCCTTCAGCAGCGCCTTGCCCGCCTTCTTGGCATCCTTCTTCTTGCCCATCGCCGTCCTTCCCGGTGCTGATCGCCGCCCGTCACTGTCCGATCGGCGATGCAACCGCCGGTGCGGCCACTTTGCTCCGGCGCATCATCGGATTAAGGGCGGCGGCCATGAACGATCCCGTTGCCATCCGCCGCCTGTATGGCCGCCGCCAAGGCCACAAGCTTCGCCAGGGCCAGGCCGCCCTGGTCGAGGAAACCCTGCCCACCTTCAGCGTGCCCGAAACCGGCCCCATCGACGCGCAAACGCTGTTCGGCGACGATCGCCCGCTGCAACTGGAGATCGGTTTCGGGGCAGGCGAGCATCTCGCTGGACAGGCCGAGGCGGCGCCCGCCGCCGGCTTCATCGGCTGCGAACCCTTCCTGAACGGCGTCGTCGGCGCCCTCGGCCATATTCGCGACCGCGATCTCGCCAATGTCCGGCTGCACATGGGCGACGCGCTGGAGGTGGTCGAGCGCCTGCCCGATGCCAGCCTGGAGCGTGTTTACCTCCTCCACCCCGATCCCTGGCGCAAGGCGCGCCACGCCAAGCGGCGGATGATGAACCACGGCCCGCTCGACGCGATCGCCGCCAAGCTTAAACCCGGCGGCGAGTTCCGCCTCGGCACCGACGATCCCACCTATTGCCGCTGGTCGATGATGGTGATGAACGCGCGCACCGACTTCGTCTGGCAGGCGCAGACCCCGCGCGACTTCCTTGAGCGGCCCGCCGACTGGCCGGAAACCCGCTACGAGCGCAAGGCCCGCCGCCAGGGTCACGAGGTCTGGTATTTCCGGTATATCCGCCGCTGATCCAGCGGTCCGGGAGGGGGCACCGCGACACGCGCGGTGATCGCCCCTCCCGAATATTCCCCTACTGCACCGTCGAGTCGGCGATGGCCGGCTCGGCCATTCTGGCGGCTCGACGCTCCGCATCGCGGCGCGTGTCCGAACGTGTATCGGCCTGCCGCAACTGCTGTTTTTCGGCCTGCTTTTCCTCCAGCATCCCGAGCGAGATCGCGCCGCCCAAAGCGGTCAGGCCGCAAATGCCGGTAATGATGTTGATGCCGCGCAGGCCCTTCTTGCCTCGATCCGTCATGCGTCGCCTCCCATTGTCCGATCCGGCCGCATGGTAACCACGCGAAAAAACCCGTTGGTGCACCTAACCATCTAACATCGATCAATATCCCCTGATCGGCCCGGTAAACTGCACGGCTATCGTCCCGGTCACCGCCACTGGCCGCCCACACCGTTGCAAAAGCCCACCCGCGCCCCATCTCTTGTGCAGTGCAGCAAGGTCGCATAGGCCATCCCTGTGCCATGGCTCTTGATGAGGACGCGGCCGATGCGAAAGATTTCCGATACGGTTGGCCGGCTCGCCGCACTGCGCGGCGCCGGTGCGATGAACACGGGGCTGGCGCCCGACAGCAGCCGCCTGACGAGGCTGGATGCGTTCGGCTCCAACCCCGGCGCGCTGCACGGCTATGTCCACATTCCCGCCGCGCTCGCCCCCGATGCCCCGCTCGTCGTCGTCCTGCACGGCTGCACCCAGACCGCCGCGGGCTATGATCTGGGTGCCGGCTGGTCGGACATGGCCGACCGCTACGGTTTCGCGGTGCTGTTTCCGGAGCAGCAGCGGCAGAACAACCCCAATCTCTGCTTCAACTGGTTCAATCCCGAAGACAGCCGGCACGGCACCGGCGAGGCGCTGTCGATCCGCCAGATGATCGCCGCGGTCACCGCCCGGCATGCGATCGATCCGGCGCGCGTCTTCGTCACCGGCCTGTCCGCCGGCGGGGCGATGGCCTCGGTCATGCTGGCGACCTATCCGGAGGTGTTCGCCGGCGGTGCGATCATCGCCGGCCTGCCCTATGGTAGCGCGACCACCATGCCGCAGGCGTTCGACCGCATGCGCGGCCACGGCATCCCCGGTGAGGACGCGCTGGCCGCACTGGTGCGCGACGCCTCCGACCATGACGGTCCCTGGCCCACCATCTCGATCTGGCACGGCAGCGGGGATGCGACCGTCGCCCCCTCCAATGCCGATGCGATCATCCGCCAATGGCGCTCGCTCCACGGGGCCAATGCGCGACCCGATCGGCAGGAGACGGTGGACGGGTATCCCCGCCGCGTGTGGCACGACGCATCGGGCTGGCCGGTGATCGAGGAATACAGCATCACCGGCATGGGCCACGGCACCCCGCTCGCCGTCGCGGGCGACGATCGCTGCGGACAGGCCGGCGCCTATATGCTCGATGCCAGCATTTCCTCCACCCGCCATATCGGCCGCTTCTGGGGCCTGATCCCCGCCGACGACGTTCGCGAAAGCGCCGCCCCCCGCACGGCGGTGCTGGAGCGGATGCCGCCCCCCGCCCCCCGCACGGCCGAGCCCCCCGAACCAGCCGGCGCCAGCGCCAATGTCGGCAAGGTGATCGAGGATGCCTTGCGCGCCGCCGGACTGATGCGATAACGGCGGTCCGGATACCGGCCCCCGCCCCTGCGGCGACTGGGCGGCCGGGCCACCGGATCCGGAGCAGCAGAATTGGTCGACAAGAGCTGGGGCGTGCCCGCCGCCTCGCCGGGCTTTCGCATCAGGACGAACGCCAGCCCGGAGGACCGCGCCGCCGAGCGCGCCAGGGCCCGCGAAGCCCGCGCGCAGGACCGCGTCGACCTGATGGCGCAGCGCCTCGAAGCGCGCGCCGCCAGTCGCCAGGCTGATATCGCCGCGCGCGAACAAGCCCGCGAGGCGCGCCGCGAACAGGAACAGGCACTCGCCGCCCGCGATCCGCATGCCGCCGCGGCCAGCCGTCGCCGTTCCTCGGGCCGCAAGGATGTCGTGCGCGAACAGCGCGACACGCGAAACTATACGGTCACCGCCGATCCCGATCGAGTCCGCGACATGGTGAAGCGCGGCGCCACCATATCCGGCCTCGCCGATGTGCTGGGCATCACCTCGGCAGAGGTCGAACGTATCCTCGCCGACGCGGGCTGAGCGGCTGTTTGGAAATTGGCGAAAGAGCCAATTTCGGGCGGAGCCAGCCCGCTGAATGCGTTCACAGCGCATTTCCAAACGGACTCTGAGCCGCCCGCTACCCCCTCGCGCTGCGCCGCCAGCTTTCGGCCATCAGGCGCCCGGCCAGCGCGGACACGCCCGGCGCACACAACAGCCAGTCACGCATCGCCGGCCCCGGCTCGCTGCCCAGCGTTTCCTTGTAGCCTGAATCGCCGATGCCCCAGTCCACGTCGCGCACCCCCCGCGCCAGTGCGTCGGCCAGGTTGCGATAGACCAGCAACCGGCCCGGGCTCTGCCGCGCGAATTGCGGATCGTAGCTGTTGGCGATCGCGTAGCGCCACGGACCGGCATCCAGGTCGAACGAGAAGGCGGCCGGCGCCCCGTCGATGCGCAGCAACGCCGCGCGCGCCATGCCCGCCAGCACGGGATCGGCCATCGCCCTGCGCCAAAAGGCACCATGCCGCCCCTGCATCGTGAACTTGGCGTCCAGCCCCTCCTGACCGACCCAGCTTCGCGTCTCGATCGCCCCCAGCGTATCGAACCCGGCCGGCCAGTCGGCCCCGGTCAGGAACGACCAGTCCAGCGCACCATGCTCGCCCAGATGCTTTTCAAAGAACCGGTTCTTGCGCAGCGTCGAGTTGCGCGGCCACGCACCTCCTGCCGCCGCATCGGCCATGCGGAAGATCCAGGTCGTGCCGATCACCCGATCGCTCGCCGTCCATCCCGATGCCCGCGCCGCCTCCACCAGCATCGTCACGCCCGAATCGCTATCCGGCACCGGGCCGATTCGGATCGCCCGCCGGTGCCGCGCCAGCAGGGCCAGTGCCGCGCGCGCCACCGCGCCGGTCGCGCCCTCCGCCGTCACCGGTGCCCGAAACGGCCAGTAGGAGCCGGGCACGGCGGCGATGCGCGCCATGCGCGGCCCCACCGGCACCAGCGGCATCGCCAGCACGGGGCGCCCATCCTCCTCCACCACAAGCGTCGTGGCGGGGCCGCCATATACCGCCACTGCCGAGGCAAACCATTGATACCGCAAAAAACGATGCGTGGCGGGCGCCGCCGCCGCAACCTCGTCGATCGCGGTGGACAGCCCCTCGACCAGCGTCGCCCTCACCCGCGACGTGGTTCCCTCATCTCCGGCAAGGCGCATCGGCATGGTCACGATCGTTCTTTATCCCGTCCGGATCGGCGCATGGCGAGGGCTTACACTGATGCAGGTTACCAACGCCTTTGTGGGCGCATGATGCCGCTTCGGCCTTGTCTCGCACGCGCGACCGCGCCACCTTTGCCCGCGATGCCGACCCTTCCCGCCGTCTCCACCATCGCGCAGACGATCCAGTTGTCGCTCGCGCCCGTCTTCATGCTGGCGGCGATCGGCCAGTTGCTCAACGTGCTTGCCGGCCGGCTCGCCCGCGTCATCGATCGTGCCCGCGCGCTCGAACTGCTGCTCGAACGCGCCGGGGACGAGGCGCACCGCGGCCGCCTGAAATGGGAATTGCGGCTGCTCGACCGGCGCATGTCGATCATCAATGCGGCGCTCTTCATGTCGGTGCTCAGCGCGGTCATGGCCTGCCTCGTCATCGCGCTGCTTTTCGTGGCGAACCTGGGCAAATTCCATATCGGCACCTGGATCGCGCTCGCCTTCATCCTGTCGGTGTCCCTGCTCATCCTGTGCCTGGCCGCCTTCATGATCGAGGTGCGGATCTCGCTGCGCGCCATCCATGTCCGCAAGGAAATCCTGTCGTGACGCCGGCGGTGGAGCGTCGCCTGCTGCAGGCGGCGGTGGCGCTCGCCTGCTGCGTGCCGATCGCGGCGGGTACGGCGGGCGTGCTGCTCGGCCCCGTCTGGATGGGCCGCCCGCCGCTCGTCCCCGTCGATCTGGACAGCCATGTCCGGTATCTGTCGGGCATATTCCTGGGCGTCGGCATGGCCTTCACCACCTGCATCCCCGCGATCGAGCGGCAGGGGCCCCGCTTCCGCCTGCTCGCCGCGCTCGTCGTCGCCGGCGGCTTTGCCCGGCTCGGCTCGCTGATGGCGGTCGGCGCCCCCTCGCGCGGCCATCTCCTCGGCCTGCTGCTCGAACTCGTCCTCGTCCCCCTCCTCGTCCTCTGGCAATTCCGCATCGCCCGCCGCTACCGCGCCCCCGCCTCGACACTGGGCGCATAACCCGGTCGAACCCGCGCCTGCGCCCGCTGCTCATACGCATATCCGGCCTGCAGCACGACCGCATCGCCGTCCCTCGCCGCAACGAACGACAACCCCACCGGCAGGCCCAGCACCAACCCCATCGGCACCGTCAGATGCGGATAGCCTGCGATGGCTGGCCACTGGCTGGCGCTCGGGCCGTTATATTGGTCGCCGTGGACCGGATCGCTCAGCCAGGCCGGGCCATAGCTCGGCTCGACCAGCACATGCGCGCGCGCCTCGCGCAGCATGCCGTCGATCGCGCCCCGCGCCGCCGCCAGCGACTTTGCCCGCGCCGCCTTGTACGCCGGATCGTCCAGCCCATGCGTCGTCGCCGCCTGCACGAACAGTTCCTGCTCGAAAAACGGCATTTCCGCTGCCGGCCGTGCCGCATTGAACGCGATCACCTGATCCAGCGTCCGCGTGGTCACGGCGGGCGGCGTGCTGGCCAGATAGGCGTTCAGATCCGCCTTCAACTCGGTCAGCAGCACCACCAACTCCGCTTCGCCGATCCCGTCCACCTTCGGCTCCGCCACCGGCACCAGGATCGCCCCCGCATCCCGCAACACCTGTAGCGCGGCATCGAACCGTGCCGCCACGGCGCGGGGCATGTCCGGCCGGCGAACGGCGATCCGCAGGCCCGACAGCGCCTGGGCGGACAGCCCGGCGGCGAAGTCGCGCGGCACCGCAGCGGCCGTCGCGGGGTCGGCCGGGTCCGCGCCCGCCATCGCGGTCAGCATCATCGCCACGTCGCGCACGCTCCGCGCCATCGGCCCCGGCGTGTCCTGGCTGTGGCTGATCGGCACCACATGCGTGCGGCTGACCAGCCCGATCGACGGCTTCATGCCGACCAGTCCGTTCATCGCCGACGGGCAGACGATCGATCCGTCCGTCTCCGTCCCCACCGCCGCCGCGGCAAAGCTCGCCGCCACCGCCGCACCCGACCCGGAGGACGAACCGCAAGCGGTGCGGTCCAGCGCATAGGGATTTCGCACCAGACCGCCCACCGCGCTCCATCCGCTCATCGACCGGGTCGAACGGATATTGGCCCATTCCGACAGGTTGGTCTTGCCCAGGATCACCGCCCCCGCCGCACGCAGCCTGGCGACGACCGGTGCATCCCGCCGCGTCAGATTGTCCGCCAGCGCCAGGCTGCCCGCGGTCGTCGGCAACGGGTCCAGCGTCTCGATATTGTCCTTGATCAGGACCGGGATGCCGTGCAGGTCACCGCGCACCCGCCCGGCCTTGCGCTCGGCATCCAGCGCCTTGGCCTGCGCCAGCGCATCGGGGTTCAGCGCGATCACCGCGCGCAGCCGCGGCCCCTTGCGATCCATCCGGGCGATCCGCGCCTGATAGGCGCGCACCAGATCGACGCCCGATACGTGCCCCGTGGCCAGCATCGCGCGCAACGCGTCGATCGATTGTTCCTCCACCGCCACCTGCCGCGCCGGCGCGCCCGACGCCATCACTGCCACCGCCAGCGTCGCCGCCAGCCATCTTTGCGCTACCCGCATGGAATTGCCCCCGATTTTCGCGCCATGCTAACGCGCATGGTGCCCGGCGCAATATGCGGACGGCGGACTTTGCCGGACCCCGAGAGCCCTGACATACGTTGGTCCCATCATCATGCATGAAGGAGCGGGCGTGGCCGCAGTTCTGAAAGTCCTTGCCAAGCTCGTCGCGCTGCTCCTGATCCTCTTCGGCCTTGCGGTCACGATCGTGCCGCGCTTCCTGGACCGCATTTATTATCGCGGCCCCGCCAGCGGCCATTTCGACACCGAACGCTTCTTCAACCCGGACGGCGACGAGGATACGATGCGCGCGCCCGGCGGCGGCGGACGTGCCGGTTTCTTCTGGCGCTACCTGACGGGCAGCGACGACCGGCCGCCATGGCCGGCATCGGTGCGCATCGACCCGGTCGCACCCCCCGACCGGGTGCAGGGCCAGCGCATGGTCGCCACCTGGGTCGGCCATGCCACGGTGCTGGTCCAGACGCAGGGGCTCAACATCCTGACCGACCCGATCTGGGCGGACACCGCCGGGCCCTTCGGCATGGGCCCATCGCGCGTCGCGTCGCCCGGCATCGCGTTCGATCGCCTGCCCCGGATCGACTTGATCGTCGTCAGCCACAATCATTACGACCATATGGACCTGGATACGCTGCGCCGTCTCTGGCTGCGGGACCGGCCGCATATCGTCACCAGCCTCGGCAACGACAGCGTCATTGCGCAGGCCGGCGTGCCCGCCACCGCGCTCGACTGGGGGCAGCGCCTTGCCCTGCGCCCCGCCATCTCGGTCGTCGTCACCCGCAACCACCATTGGGGCAGCCGCTGGTTCGCCGACCGCAACCGGGCGCTGTGGTCCAGCTTCACCATCACCCTGCCCGGCGGCAACCTGTTCTTTGCGGGCGATACGGGCATGGGCGACGGCCGCTGGCCGGTGGAGGCGGCACGGCTCGGTCCCGTGCGGCTGGCGCTGCTCCCCATCGGCGCGTTCCGGTTCGCGCCTGGCCAGATGGCATCGGGTAGCCATATCGGCCCGGTCGATGCGGTGGAGGTCTATCGCCGGCTCGGCGCCGCCCATGCGATACCGATCCATTGGGGCACGTTCCGCCTCTCCTACGAGGCCTATGACACGCCGCCCGCGCTGCTCGCTGCGTCTATGCGCTGCACCGGCCAGCGCGGCTTCACCCCCGTGGCGCTCGGTCGCCCGGTCGAGATCGGCCCCTACCGCCCGACCGCGGTGGCGGAGACACCGCGCGACCGGCTGCTCCGCTGCCTCGACGCCGCCGGTGCCGACCGCTTCCGCTAGGACGCCGCCCCCGGCTTCAGCAGGTCCAGCACCACCGCCGTCGTCGCCACCGCCCCGGTCACCACCGCAGGCTCGGGCGACACCTTGAACTGTGGGCTGTGGTGCGAGGGGATGGCGGGCCCACCGGCCTTGGCGGCGGCGACGACATCCGCCGGCGTACCGCCGACCGAGAAATAATAGCCGCGCACGCGGGTATCCGGCTGGACGTAATAGGCGAAGTCCTCCGCCCCCATTCCCTTTTGCGTGAACGGCGCAACATGATCCGCGCCCAGCGTCGTTGCCAGCACGGCGTTCAGCCGCCCGGCCAGCGCCGCATCGTTGATCGTCGTCGGCGTTCCCTCGATCACCGTCACCACCGGCATCTTGTCGGCGGGCATGCCGTTCAGCTCGCCCACACCGCGCGCCACGCGGGCGATCCCGGCGACCAGTCGTGCGCGCTCCTCCTCGTCATTGGCGCGCACCGTCACCTGCAACCGGGCCTGGTCGGAGATGATGTTGTGCTTCAGGCCGGCATGAAAGGATCCGACCGTGATCACCCCCGGCCGCAACGGCTGCTGCTCGCGACTGATCAGGCCTTGCAGCGCGATCACCAGTTGCGACGCCATATAGACCGGATCCTTGCCCATATGCGGACTGGCGCCGTGCGCACCGATGCCTGGCACGGTGATGTCGATCGAATCCGACGACGAATACTGGATGCCCTCGGCCGCGGAAACGGTGCCCGCCGCACGCTCCGCATCCACATGGAATGCCACGGCATATTGCGGCTTGGGGAACCGCGCATACAGCCCGTCCTTCAGCATCGCCTTCGCCCCGCCCACGCGCTCCTCCGCCGGCTGCACGACGAACACCACCGTCCCCTGCCACCTGTCCCTCAACGCCGCCAGCCGCCGCGCCGTCCCCACCATCGCCGTGACATGCACATCATGCCCACACGCGTGCATCACCGGCGCCTCCACGCCATCGACACCCACCTGACGCACCGTGCTGGCATTGGGCAGCCCCGACTTCTCCTCCACCGGCAGGCCGTCCATGTCGGCGCGCACCAGTACCACCGGCCCCGCACCGTTTCGCAGCACGCCGACCACCCCGGTGCCGCCCACCTTCTCCGTCACCTGCATCCCCGCCACCCGGCGCAGCTCCGCCGCCATCCGCGCCGCCGTCTTCTCCTCCTTGAACGACAGCTCCGGATTTCGGTGAAACCAGTCCCACAAGCCCTTCAGGTCGCGATCGTAATCCGCCTTCACGGCCGCGGCATAATCCGGCTCGGCCATGGCCGGCGTCGCGAGGGCGACCAGCGTGGCGGTGGCACAAAGATGACGCATGATGTCCCCCGTGATCGATGACGATCGTCAGCGTAGCGCGCGCAAGCCGCCGTGCAATCCTCCGCTACAACCGTTAAGGGTCGATTCGTGAACCGATATCGGAAACGCTTCTGGCTCCTTGCCTCGGGCGTCGCGGCGCTGGCTGGCTATCTCGATGCCGTCGGCTTTCTTACCCTGAACGGCCTGTTTGTCTCCTTCATGAGCGGCAATTCGACGCAGCTTGCGGTCGATCTCGTCCTGGGAGGCCCGATGGCGGCGGTCGCAGCCGGACTGGTCGGCGCGTTTGTCGGCGGCGTGATCGCCGGTGCGCTGGCCGCGCGTGTGGCGGGGATGGCGCGAAAGCCGGTGGTCCTGCTGCTGGTCACCATCCTGCTTGCCGTCGCCGCCCTGCTGAACGCACCGTCCGCCGTCTTCGTCATGGCCGCGGCGATGGGTGCCGCCAACGGCGTGTTCCAGCGTGATGGCGAGGTCAGCATCGGCGTCACCTACATGACCGGTACACTGGTCAAGCTGGGCCAGCGGCTCGCCGCCGCGATCACCGGCGGCGCACGCTGGGCGTGGATTCCGCATCTGCTGTTGTGGAGCGCGCTTGTCACCGGGGCCGCACTGGGCGCGTTCGCGCATCTCCATGCCGGCCCCCATGCCTTGTGGCTGGCCACGGCCGCAGCGCTGATCCTCACGATCGCCGCCGCTCTGACCGATCGCCGCGCCTGAACTTGCAGGGCACGAAACCGTTTACGTGGGCACAGGTGACGAAACGAGAACAAAGCCCCATATCCCCGCCATGGCCATCCAGATCCGCACGACCCTAGACGAGCCGGAAACCGGCCCCGCCTTCGTCCCCCATCGCCCCAGCCGCCCGGAAAAGGCGGAGGGCGGCCGCCGCTTCGAGCTGGTGACCGACTACACCCCCAGCGGCGACCAGCCCACCGCCATTGCCGAACTGGTCGCGGCGGCACGGGCGGGCGAGAAGGATCAGGTGCTGCTCGGTGTCACCGGCTCTGGCAAGACCTTCACCATGGCCAAGACGATCGAGGCGTTGCAGCGCCCCGCCCTGATCCTCGCCCCCAACAAGATCCTGGCCGCACAGTTGTACGGAGAGTTCAAGAACTTCTTTCCGAACAACGCGGTCGAATATTTCGTCAGCTATTACGATTATTACCAGCCCGAAGCCTATGTGCCGCGGTCCGACACCTATATCGAGAAGGAATCCTCGATCAACGAGTCGATCGACCGCATGCGCCACTCGGCCACGCGTGCGCTGCTGGAGCGGGACGACGTCATCATCGTCGCTTCGGTGTCGTGCCTGTACGGCATCGGTTCGGTCGAGACCTATTCGGCGATGATCTTCGACCTGAAGAAAGGGCAAAGCGTCGATCAGCGTGAAATCGTGCGCAAGCTCGTCGCACTGCAATACAAGCGCAACGACGCGGCTTTCCAGCGCGGCAATTTCCGCGTGAAGGGCGACACGCTGGAACTCTTCCCGTCGCATTATGAAGATTCGGCGTGGCGCATCTCCTTCTTCGGTGACGAGATCGAGGAGATTACCGAATTCGATCCGCTCACCGGTAAGAAGGTCGCGAACCTCAACTCCGTGCGCGTCTATGCGAACTCGCACTATGTCACCCCCGGCCCGACGATGAAGCAGGCGGCCGAGGCGATCCGGCACGAATTGTCCGAGCGGCTGAAGGAGTTGGAAGCGGAGGGAAAGCTGCTCGAACACCAGCGGCTCGAACAGCGTACCAACTTCGACCTCGAAATGATCGCGGCAACCGGCAGTTGCAACGGTATCGAGAATTACAGTCGCTTCCTGACTGGCCGCCTGCCCGGCGAGCCGCCGCCGACCCTGTTCGAATATCTGCCGGAAAACGCCGTGCTGTTCGTCGACGAAAGCCATGTCACCATCGGCCAGATCAACGGCATGTCGCGCGGCGACCATCGTCGCAAGATCACGCTGGCCGAATATGGCTTCCGTCTGCCCTCGGCGATCGACAACCGGCCGCTGCGCTTCAACGAGTGGGATGCGATGCGCCCGCAAACCGTGTGCGTGTCGGCGACGCCGGGCAGTTGGGAGATGGAGCAGACGAGCGGCGTCTTTGCCGAACAGGTGATCCGCCCTACCGGGCTGATCGATCCGCCGATCGAGATCAAGCCGGTCGAGGAACAGGTGCAGGACCTGATCGTCGAGGTTCGCAAGACGACCGAGCGGGGGTATCGTACGCTTGTCACCACGCTGACCAAGCGGATGGCGGAGGACCTGACCGAATATATGCACGAGGCGGGGATCAAAGTCCGCTACATGCACTCCGACGTCGAGACGCTGGAGCGTATCGAGCTGATCCGCGATCTGCGTCTGGGCGTCTATGACGCGCTTATCGGCATCAACCTGCTGCGTGAGGGGCTGGATATTCCCGAATGCGGGCTGGTCGCGATCCTGGACGCCGACAAGGAGGGGTTCCTGCGATCGGAAACCTCGCTGATCCAGACGATCGGCCGCGCCGCTCGCAACGTCGACGGTCGCGTAATCCTGTACGCGGATCGCATCACCGGCTCGATGGAACGCGCGATGAGCGAAACCGCGCGGCGCCGGGAAAAGCAGATGGCCTATAATGCCGAACACGGCATCACGCCTGCGACCGTACGCAAGAATATCGGCGACATCATCGCGCATGTCGCCTCGGGCGATCAGGTGACCGTGCCGATCGACGACGAGCGTCCGCACATGGTCGGCCACAATCTGCGGGCCTATATCGAGGAACTCGAAAAGAAGATGCGCAAGGCCGCTGCCGACCTCGAATTCGAGGAGGCCGGTCGCTTGCGCGACGAGATCCGTCAGTTGGAGAACGAGGAGCTGGGCCTGCCCGTCCACGAACAGAAGGCCCCGATCATGGGCCGCTCCAACGAAGGCAAGCCGGGCACCCGCAAGACGCGGTTCGGCAAGAGCAAGAAATTCGCCAGTGGCCGGCGGGCGTGATGCTTAACGGGGGGCGGCACGATTCCTATCGTACCGCCCCCTGTCATCGCTTTACCTATTCGATCGACACATTCTCGCTGCCGACACTGTAATAGCTTGCGACGCGGTCGGCATAGGCCTGGTCGAATACGGGCGCGTTGTTCGACCAGCTCGGGCCGCCTTCCAGCAGGCGGCGGTCGATGGTGATGACGTACTGGTCGCGCACCGAGTCGAACTGGAGGAGCGAGAAGGGGACGGGGTAGAAGCTCTTGCCCATGCCGAGGAACCCGCCCAGCGACAGGACCGCGTGCGTCACCTTGCCGCTGCGCTTGTGGACCATGAACGAATATACGGTGCCCACCGTATCGCCGTCCCGGCTTTCCACTTTCATCGTATGCGCCACATTGGCCTGAACGAGCAGCAGCGTAGGGGTATCAGCGGTGTCGGACATAGGGGTCTCCATTGATCCAGGTTGAACCCGTCGCCCCGCAGCGCGGTTCCGTCGCAACGGGCCCGCCCGGAAAGGTTGAGCCGCCCTCCTGCCTCGCCCATAGAGCGGGCATGCGCTTCGCCTCTTTGCTCCGCCTGATACCACTCGCGGCCACCATCCTGGTCTCCGCCTGCATCCCCGCCACCCAGCCGGCACCGCCCCCCCCGCCGCCCGCCCCGGCCGCCCCTACCCCGCCCCCGCCCGCACCCACCGTCGCCCTCGGCCCCGACTGGCGCGACTGGCCGCTGACCTCTGGCACGTGGCGCTATACGCGTCAGGCGGGCGGCTCGATCGCGAATTTTGGCACAGGCACGCCGGCGCTGACGCTGCGCTGCGATGCGGCGACCCGGCGCATCACGCTGGTGCGCGCCGGCGCGCCAGCCGGCACCGCGACGATCCGAACCTCCAGCACCACGCGCCCATTGCCCCTGCAGTCGGGTGGCACGGCCGTATTGGCGGCCGGCGACTCGCTGCTGGATGCAATGGCCTTCACCCGCGGCCGATTCGTGCTGGAGCAGCCGGGCACGCCGCCGCTGGTCGTGCCGGCCTATGCCGAGATCGGTCGGGTGATCGAGGATTGCCGCGGCTGATCGACTCATCGGCGGCGCAAGAGGGTCGGCCAAACGCCCGGTCATTACAAGACTTGTTTATCGGCACCGGCCATCACACATTGGCGCTGCGGCCAGTGATGGCCGCATTGGCTATCAACAAGCGAAAGGAGGTGATCCGATGTCTCATGGTTCAGCAATGGGGTCGGTTCAGTTCGTTCGGGGGACGCGCTTCTAAGACCGCCGGATCGGCCGGGGGGTATTCTCCCCCAAGCAACGGCATGGTCCCCAAGGTCTTGAGGCCTGCATGGTCTCCCGGGCTGGAGCTCTCCGGCCGCTGACCATGTTTAGGGGCTGTCGGGACGTCGAGAGACGCCTCCCGGCAGCCTCTTCTCATTTCCGGCGCAGGGTGTTCGGTTATAGCCGTCGAAACAGGATCAGCGCGTCGACCAGTCCGAGCGTCGGATGTGCGAACGCCTCCGGCACGCGCCCGACGTCCTCGAAACCCAATGATCGCCACAGCGCGACCGCCCGGCTGTTGCTCGCCACCACGAAATTGAACTGCATCGCGGTGAAGCCCGCCATGCGAGCGATATCGAAGGAATGCAGCGCCATCGCGCGCGCTACGCCGCCTCCCTGTGCGGCCGGCGCCGTGACATAGCCGCAATTGGCTACATGCGCGCCGCCACCCATCTGGTTCGCGCGGCAATAGTAACTGCCCAGCAGCGCACCCTCGCCGTCGCATGCAACGAAGGTGCGCTTGCCACTCTCGAACCAATATCCCGCCAGCGCCTGCGCATCCATGTCGCGCGGCAGGGCGTAGGTTTCGCCCGCAGCAATGACGGGTGCCAGCATGGCCACCACCGCCGCGTGGTCGCCGCCGGACGCCTCGCGGATGATGATGGCCTTTTCCGGCAAGCCGGTCCTGCGCTCCACGCTCACCCAAGCATTCCTCAAGCCGGCGTCAGCAGCCCTTCCTTCGCGATCTTCTCGCGCCACACCAGCGGGGCGAGTTGGTGGACGTTCTGACCCTCGGCATCCACCGCGACGGTGACGGGGAAATCCTGCACCTCGAACTCGTAGATCGCCTCCATGCCCAGGTCCTCGAACCCGACCACCTTCGATCCCTTGATCGCCCGTGCGACCAGATAGGCCGCACCACCCACCGCCATCAGATAGGCGGAGCGGTGATCCTTGATCGCCTCGGTGGCGGCCGGCCCGCGCTCGGCCTTGCCGACCATCGCCAGCAGGCCCTGTTCCAGCATCATGCGCGTGAACTTGTCCATCCGGGTCGCGGTGGTCGGACCCGCCGGGCCCACCACTTCCTCGCCCACCGGATCAACCGGCCCGACATAATAGATCACCCGGCCCTTGAACTCGACCGGCAGTTCCTCGCCCCGGGCCAGCATGTCGGCGATCCGCTTGTGCGCAGCGTCGCGCCCGGTCAACATCTTGCCGTTCAGCAGCAGCCGGTCGCCATGCTTCCAACTCTGCACCACCTCCGGCGTCAACGCGTCGAGATCGACACGCTTGGCCGCGACGTCGGGCTTCCAGTCGACCTTGGGCCATTCGTCCAGCCTGGGCGCTTCAAGATAGACCGGGCCCGAACCGTCCAGCGTGAAATGCGCGTGGCGGGTCGCGGCGCAATTGGGGATCATCGCGACGGGCTTGGACGCCGCATGCGTCGGCCAGTCGAGGATCTTCACGTCGAGGATGGTGGAAAGCCCGCCCAGCCCCTGCGCGCCGATGCCCAGCGCATTGACCTTGTCCATCAGTTCGATGCGAAGCGCCTCGAGATCGTTGCGCGGCCCGCGCGCACGAAGCTGCCCCATGTCAATCGCGCCCATCAGCGACTGCTTGGCGAGCAGCATCGCCTTCTCGGCGGTGCCGCCGATGCCGATGCCCAGCATGCCGGGCGGGCACCAGCCCGCACCCATTTGCGGGATCATCTCCAGCACCCAGTCGACGATCGAATCGCTGGGGTTCATCATCTTGAACTTCGACTTGTTCTCGCTGCCGCCACCCTTGGCGGCGACGTCCACGCTCACCTTGGCGCCCGGCACCATTTCGACGTGCAGCACCGAGGGCGTGTTGTCGCGCGTGTTGCGCCGGGTGAAGGCCGGATCGGCCAGGATCGAGGCGCGCAGCTTGTTCTCGGGATGCAGATAGGCTCGGCGCACCCCCTCGTCGACCACCTCCTGCAAGGACCGGTCGCCGGACAGGCGGCAATCCTGCCCCCATTTGACGAACACGGTGACGATGCCGGTATCCTGGCAGATCGGCCGGTGCCCCTCGGCGCACATGCGGCTGTTGGTCAGGATCTGGGCGATGGCATCCTTGGCGGCGGGGCTCTGCTCGGCCTCATAGGCCTCGCCCAGCGCACGGATATAATCCATCGGGTGATAGTAGCTGATGAACTGGAGCGCGTCGGCCACGCTCTCGATCAGGTCGGTGTCGCGGATGATCGTGGTCATGGCAGGCCTTTGCGCGATGCGCGCGCGCGATGCAATCGGCGGACAGCCGGCATTAACCACATCCACTGTCCAGTTTCGCAACTTGAGCCACTTAGCGTCGACGTCATGTTGCGATCAGCCCTTCTTGACGGACCCGTATCGATCGCCTGCCTGCTGGGACTTGCCGAGGATGAGCGCGATCAGGTGGCGATTCTCCAGCATGTCCGGCAAGACCAGCTTGCCGCCACCTGGCCCTTTGCGGTGGTGGCGCAGGCGGCGGCTTCCGCCTTTCTGATCGTCATGCTGGCACGCAGTGGCCAGACCGTCGCGTTGATGCCCGCCGCGCTGTTCACGGGGCTGGCGCTGCTCCTGTCGGGGAGCAGCATGCCGCTGCTCCGCTGGATGGTGCGCGAACGCTGGCATCCTTTCCAGCGGCACCGCGTCCTTGCCACTGTCGCCGCACTTCTCGCCGCGACGCTTACCATGCAGATGTGGATCGCGACCGATCTGCCCGATCCGGTGCGGCTCGGCTGCATGGTGGCGCTGGCCGGCGCGATCGGGCTGAGCGTCGTGGCCGCGCATGACGTGCGACCGATGACGCTGGGGCTGGCCGCCGGGCTGGCCTTGACCATCGGCGCGCTGAAGGGGGTGGATGCGACGTTCGTCACCGCACTGTCGTGCCTGGGCGCCCTGATCCTGGTCAACCGGCGGCTGGGGCTGGTCGACCGGGCGACCGCCGACACGCACGCGCAGCAATCGGTCGAGAGCCGCACCGCCGCCAAGATGGTGGCGGAGTTCGAGAATCAGGGCACCGGCTGGTTCTGGGAAACGGACCGGCATGGCCGCGTCACCTATCTGACCGACAAGGTTGCCGCCGACCTGGCCCGCTGCGGCATGCGCACGACCGACGCGGCGCTGGCCGATCTGTTCCGCGTCGATGCGCTGGCCCTTGGCGCCGAACGCACCCTGGCCTTTCACCTCGCCTCCCGCACCGCCTTTTCGGACTATTCGGTCTGCGCCGCCGCCGATGCGGAGGGTGCGCGCTGGTGGTCGATCTCGGGGCGGCCGATGATCGACTCGCTCGGCCGGTTCCAGGGCTTTATCGGCTCGGGCACCGACCTGACCGAAAAGCGGCGTTCCCAGGCGGAGATCACCCGTCTCGCCCTGTCCGACAGCCTGACTGGCCTCGCCAATCGCCAGCGGATGCGCACCGCCCTCGACAAGACGCTGGCACGCGATTCCGGCCCCTACCGGCCTGCCAGCCTGTTCCTGCTCGATCTCGACCGGTTCAAGGCGGTCAACGACACGCTGGGCCATCAGGCGGGCGATACGCTGTTGAAACAGGTGGCCCGGCGGCTGGAGGAATGTGTCGGCGATGCCGGGCTGGTCGGCCGACTGGGCGGCGACGAGTTTCAGGTGCTGCTTCCCGATATCGATGCCCGCGAACGGCTGGGGCGGCTGGCGCGCACGATCATCACCGCCCTTTCCCAGCCCTATATGATCGAGGACGGCGCGGTCACGATCGGCTGCTCGATCGGCATCGCCATGGCCCCCCAGCACGGCCAGGATGGCGAGACGCTGGTCCGCAATGCCGACCTTGCCCTTTATGCCGCCAAGGGCGACGGGCGCGGCGTCCACCGCTTCTATGCCGACGAGATGCTGGAAGGCGCGCGCACCCGCCAGCGGCTGGAATCCGATCTGCGCGAGGCGCTGGCGCAGGGCAGCTTCCACCTGGCCTATCAGCCGATCGTCGCAACCGGCGACGCCCGCATCGTCGGTTACGAGGCGCTGCTTCGCTGGACGCATCCGACGCGCGGCGCCGTCTCGCCGGCCGAGTTCGTGCCCATCGCCGAGGAGTGCGGCCTGATCGAACCGCTGGGCGAATGGGTGTTGCGCACCGCCTGTCGCGAGGCGGCACGCTGGCCGGGCGGAGTGCGGGTCGCGGTCAACGTCTCGCCGATCCAGTTCGCCAATCGCCGCCTGCCCGATCTGGTCGCCAGCGCGCTCGCCCATGCCGGCCTCGCCCCGGACCGGCTGGAGCTGGAGATCACCGAGGGCGTGTTCCTCGACGGATCGACGGATACCGACCAGATGTTCAAGGCGCTGAAGGGCCTGGGCATCCGTCTGGCACTGGACGATTTCGGCACCGGCTATTCCAGCCTCGGCTATCTGCGCACCGCGCCGATCGACAAGATCAAGATCGACCAGTCCTTTGTCCGCGGCACCGCGCAGCCCGGCAACCGCAACGCCGCGATCGTGCGTGCGATCGTGACGCTGGCCGACACGCTGGGCATGGAAACCACGGCCGAAGGTGTCGAGCATCAGGACGAGATCGCGCTCCTCGCCGATCTGGGGTGCAGCCATATTCAGGGCTTCGTCTATGGCCAGCCGGCCAATGCCGACGATGCACTGGCGCAACTATCCGCCAGGCGCGGCTATGCCACTGCAAGCGGATTCCGGGTCAGCCGTGCGCCACGCGTCAAGATGCTGCGCTCCGCCCGCGTCGCGGTCCGGGATGCGGGTGGTGCGGTGATCGACGGCGATGTCCGCATCCGCGACATGTCCGCGACGGGAGCGATGATCGACGGCCTTGCCATCGACGGCGAGGCGGTGGGCGTCGACCTGTTGATCGAGCTGCTCGAAGACCAGATGTTCACCGCCCAGGTTCGCTGGGCCCGCGATGGCCGCGCCGGCATCCAGTTTGCCGAGCATTTCAATCTGGAGCGGCTGAACCCGCCCGCACGATCGCTGCGCCAGGCGGGTGAGCGCTGACCTATCCGCGCCGGACCAGCACCGCGCCGGCGATCACCAGCGCGGCGCCCAGCAGCTTGGGTATCGTCACCGGGTCGGTCCGGAGCCCCAGCAGGCCGAAATGATCGAGCGCGAGAGCGGTCGCCAACTGGCTGGCGATCGCGATGGTCAGCGCGGTCGCCAGCCCCAGTCGCGGCGCGGCGAAGGCGATCGCCGCGACGAACCCTGCCCCATAGAAGCCACCGAGCCACGCCCAGGACGGCGCCCCCCGCAGCGCCGCCGGCGCGGTGCGGTCCAGCGCCGTCCAGGCGACCAGCAGCACCACCGTGCCGACCACGAAGGACACCAACGCGGCCAGGAGCACCGACCCCGATGTTCTGGCAAGAGCCGCATTGGTCGGCGCCTGAACGGCGATGCCGATTCCGGCGAGCAGGATTAGGATGAAGGGCAGGCCGAGGGACATGGCTTTCCCGTATCGACGGCCAGCGCACCGTTCAACTCGGGCGGGATCCGCGCGCTCACCTGGCCGCCTGGGGACACCGAAGCTGGTGGTCTGATCACGATGCCCGACACCATCCCTTGTGCTGGCCCGCGCAATTTGCCGCCCAAAAAAATATTTTGCCTCTTGCGCTTCGCGAACCCCGCAGACATCCATGCGTCGCACCGGACGGGGCCGCATCGGCCCCCGGAACCGATGCTCGTCTCACCGCTTATCCTCTTGCGAGCCTGACGCGGATTATACACAAGCGCTGGTATAAGACGCGAGGGGCCCACCCAAGCTCTGGTATGAACACGGCCGATCCACGATGGCTCGGCGGGGGTGTCGTGCGCGCGAAATGCGATGCATGATCTCTTTTTGTTCTAACAATCCAGCTGCTTGGGGTTAGACTGGGCAAACGCCACGAGTCGAACGAATTGAGAACAAGGAGCGGCTTCGCGATGGACTTCAGCCGGGACAGCGACATGACCACCGACACGATCGACAAGGGCCAGACCAGCATGGCGCTCGACACCACCCCTGCCCCCGCGGCAGCGGACAGCAAGGCGATTCGGCCCCAGCCCTATCCGGTCGAGGTCGATCACGCGCGCGACGCGAACCTGACCGATTTCGGCAAGGAGACGCTGAAGGACCGCTATCTGCTCCCGGGCGAGAGCTTCCAGGACCTGTTCGTCCGTGTCGCCTCCGCCTATGCCGATGACGCCGCCCATGCGCAGCGTCTGTACGACTATATCTCGAAGCTGTGGTTCATGCCCGCCACCCCCGTTCTGTCGAACGGCGGCACCGGGCGCGGCCTGCCCATCTCCTGCTATCTGAACTCGGTGCCGGACAGCCTGAACGGCATCGTCGACACCTGGAACGAGAATGTGTGGCTGGCCTCGCGCGGCGGCGGCATCGGCACCTATTGGGGCAATGTCCGCGGCATCGGCGAGCCGGTCGGCCTGAACGGCAAGACCAGCGGCATCATCCCGTTCGTCCGGGTCATGGATTCGCTGACGCTGGCGATCAGCCAGGGATCGCTGCGCCGCGGCTCGGCCGCCTGCTATCTCGACATCTCGCATCCCGAGATCGAGGAGTTCCTGGAGATCCGCAAACCCAGCGGAGACTTCAACCGCAAGGCGCTCAACCTTCATCACGGCGTCCTCATCCCCGACGCCTTCATGGAAGCGGTGCGCGACGGCGCCGAATGGCAGCTCAAGAGCCCCAAGACGGGCGAGGTCCGTGCCACGCTCGACGCGCGCTCGCTCTTCCAGAAGCTGGTCGAAACCCGCCTCCAGACCGGCGAGCCGTACATCGTCTTTGCCGATCACGTGAACTCGACCATGCCCAAGCATCATCGCGATCTGGGCCTGAAGGTATCGACCTCGAACCTGTGCTCGGAAATCACGCTGCCGACCGGCGTCGATCACCTCGGCAACGACCGTACCGCGGTCTGCTGCCTGTCCTCGCTCAACCTGGAAACCTGGGACCAGTGGAAGGACGACAAGCAGTTCATCGAGGACGTGATGCGCTTCCTCGACAATGTGTTGCAGGACTATATCGACCGGCACGAGCCGGGCATGGAGCGCGCCGCCTATTCCGCGGGGCGCGAGCGTTCGGTGGGCCTCGGCGTCATGGGCTTCCACTCCTTCCTCCAGGCGCGCGGCATCCCGTTCGAGGGTGCGATGGCCAAGTCGTGGAACCTGCGCATGTTCAAGCATGTCAACGCGCAGGTGAACCAGGCGTCGATGACGCTGGCGGTCGAGCGCGGGCCCTGCCCCGACGCCGCCGATGTCGGCGTGATGGAGCGTTTCTCATGCAAGATGGCGATCGCGCCGACCGCGTCGATCTCGATCATCTGCGGCGGCACCAGCGCCTGCATCGAGCCGATCCCGGCCAATATCTACACCCACAAGACGCTTTCGGGCAGCTTCGCGGTCAAGAACCCGTATCTGGAAAAGCTGCTCAACCAGAAGAGCAAGAATTCCGAGGCGGTGTGGAGCTCGATCCTGGAGCATGGCGGCTCGGTCCAGCATCTCGACTTCCTGACCCAGGAGGAAAAGGATGTGTACAAGACCAGCTTCGAGATCGACCAGCGCTGGCTGCTCGAACTGGCCGGTGACCGCACGCCGTTCATCGACCAGGCACAGTCGCTCAACCTGTTCATCCCGGCCGATGTCGAGAAGTGGGACCTGCTGATGCTCCACTTCCGCGCCTGGGAACTGGGCATCAAGTCGCTCTATTATCTGCGTTCCAAGTCCGTCCAGCGCGCCGGCTTCGCCGGTTCGGAAGGGTCGGGCGGCGTCGAGGCGGACAACACGATCGACAAGCCGAAGTTCGATCTGGGCGAGTCCACCGACTATGACGAATGCCTGGCGTGTCAGTGAGGTGATCGGGCGAGGGTAGCGGATTGCCCTCGCCCTGAACGCCTCTCCCATCGGGAGAGGAAGGGGCCCGCCCGGCAAGGCCGGGTGGGAAGGTGAGGGCGAGATGAAGCTCTACGATCAGCAACCGGGTGGCACGACCGCCAAAGCCCGTCAGCTTCGTCGCGAGGCCCCCGCGCCCGAACGCCGCCTGTTGCGCGCTCTGCGCGAAAGTCTTCCCGCCCTGAAATGGCGCCATCAGGTCCCTGTCGGCCCTTCTTATGCTGACATATTCTGTTTTCGGAACGTCTCGTGATCGAAGTCGATGGTGATACGCATGGCTTGACCGCCCCTGCCGATGCCTCGCGCGCGGCACTGATGGCGCATGCCGGGTATCGCACGCTTCGTATCGCGAACGGCGACGTCACCAACAATCTTGACGGCGTTCTCGCCCATATCGCGTCGCATTTCGGTGTCCGGCATATGGCAAAGGAAAAGGGCGGCACCGCATGACCGGCACCGCCCTCACCCTTCCGCGGCCTGTCGGCCGCTCCCTCCCTCTCCCGGCGGGAGAGGGACGTGACGGATCACTCCGTCTCTTCGAACGTCACCGCTTCGGCGCCGTTGGCGGAAAGGCGGACCTTGCCGTCCTCGATGTCCGCGACCAGGCCGACCGAGATGTAATGATGCTTGGCGCCCTGCCCGTCCTCGGTCTGCGGCGAATCGTTCTTCGTCAGCTTGATGCGGTCACCTTCGACATGGTCGACGGTGCCGACATGCGTGCCGTCCGCGCCGATGACTTCTGCGTGTTCCTGGATCTGGCTGATATCGACCATCGTTTTCCTCCTGTGATGGGTTCGACGTGCCAACGCACCGCACCCGAAATGGTGGCATCGTGACCGGCTGGGCGATCATGTATATCGTCGCCGGCGTGCTCGCCCTGATCGGCGGCGCGCTGCTGCTGGCGCTCACCCGTCCGCAAAGCGCGGGCAAGGTCTATGCCTATCGCATGATCGGCATCATGGCGCTGGCCGGCGCCGCCTCGCTCGCCGCCTCCGCCGCGGCGCTCAAGGCATGGAGCATCGCGCCATGACTGCGACGCCACCGGCGCCGCCCATTCCTTCCCCTTCTTCGTACCGGAGTAATCCCATGTCCCTCCTTCAGGCCTCCAAGCAGTACAAGCCGTTCGAATACCCCTGGGCGTTCGAGTTCTGGAAGCGTCAGCAGCAGCTCCACTGGCTCCCCGAAGAGGTGCCGCTGGGCGAGGATTGCCGCGACTGGGCGCAGAAGCTGTCGGATCACGAGCGCAACCTGCTCACCCAGATCTTCCGCTTCTTCACCCAGGCCGATGTCGAGGTGCAGGACTGCTACCACGAGAAATACGGCCGCGTGTTCAAGCCGACCGAGATCAAGATGATGCTGACCGCGTTCAGCAACATGGAGACGGTGCACATCGCCGCCTACAGCCATCTGCTCGACACGATCGGCATGCCCGAAAGCGAGTATGGCGCCTTCCTCGAATATGCCGAGATGAAGGAAAAGCATGATTACATGCAGAATTTCGGCGTCGATTCGGACGAGGACATCGCCCGCACGCTGGCCATGTTCGGCGGCTTCACCGAGGGCGTTCAGCTGTTCGCCTCGTTCGCGATGCTGATGAACTTCCCGCGCTTCAACAAGATGAAGGGCATGGGCCAGATCGTCACCTGGTCGATCCGCGACGAAAGCCTGCACTGCGAGGGCATCATCAAGATGTTCCACACCTTCTGCCACGAGCGTCAGTGCCTGACCAAGGCGGTGAAGGACGACATCGCCGATGTCTGCCAGACGACGATTCGCCTGGAGGATAATTTCATCGACCTCGCCTTCGAAATGGGCCCGGTCGAGGGGATGAAGCCCAAGGAGATCAAGAAGTATATCCGCTATATCGCCGACTGGCGGATGGGCCAGCTCGGCCTGAAGCCGATCTACATGATCGACGAGCATCCCCTGCCCTGGCTCGCGCCGATGCTGAACGGCGTCGAGCACGCCAACTTCTTCGAGCAGCGCGCCACCGAATATTCCAAGGCCGCGACCAAGGGCCAGTGGAACGACGTGTGGGATTCGTTCGACAAGCGCCAAAAGGCCAAGGGCGCCAAGCCGGCGAACGAGGAAGCTCCCGCGGGCATGGGCGACATGTTCTCGCAAGCCGGGGTGGCTGCCGCGTAAGCGCTTTTTCTCAAGTTCCAGCGGGAGTGGCGCCAATGCTATTAGCATCTCCGTCACTCCCTACACTCTTTAGGAAGGAGACCCGCATGAGTACAGGCTAACCGCAGGCCAACATGACAAGGCGTGAAAACGGGCTATTGCACATAGACTTAACAGAACGCTCAACCGGAATACTGGAGGCTAGTAAGTTTTCTCTCGCAATCAGCAGGACAAACGATCGCCTGTAAGGTTGGATATATCCGGGATGATGGAGTTTGACATGACTTCACTAACCTTCTGGACGTCCATGGATCGCGACTTCATGTGGCGCTGGCACTGCTTTGACGGTAAGAATGTGGCGATGCATTCCACCGAGAGCTACTTCAATCGGTCTGATGCCGAGATTGCCATTGCTCAAGCAAAGCGTCAGATGATCCAGGCACTAGCCAGTTGAGCGGGCGGGCAATCACGTGATTGCCCGCCTTCAACCCAAAATATATAACTGGTCAACACCACCCCCGCCGCTTGCCCCCTGCATAGGGCCGCGCCAGCCCCTCCTCGACGAGTTGCGCGCCCAGCGACACGCCGTCGCGGCTGACCACCGCCAGCTTGCGCCCATATTTGTCGCGCGCGCGGGGCTGCGGCTCCATCACGAACGGCCCTGCGCTCAACAGTTCACGCATCCGCTCCGTCGCCGCCTCGCCCTTGCGCGCCTCGGCGGCGCAGCGGGGCGGGTGCGTTTCCGGCGTGTCGATGTCGGCGATGCGGATGGTATCGCCGCCCATGCGGAACGTGTCGCCATCCACGACGCAGTCCGCCCGTTCCCCCCGCCGGCAACGGACGAACCGGCCGCTCGCCGCCTCGCCCATCGGCGCCCACTGGCCCGGCCACAGGCGGCGCAGCACGCGTTCCAGATCGGTCACGCCGATCTCCCCCGCCACCGCATCGCCCACCTGCCGCCAGTCCGCGACATGCGGCAGGGCCAGCCCCAGCGCCAGTCCGATCAGGACGAGGCGCCCGTCACGCAGGAAACCACCCGACGAAACCCGCAAACCACTTCGTGCCATAACAATGCGTTAGGAGTCGGCCTGCGTTACAGCAACCAGCCTTAGCCTTGCATTTTCCGTGTCGGCGCATGGAAGTCGGGCGGCTTGTTGGCAATCCACCTCAGGTAACGCGCCATATCCTCGCGCGCGCGCAGGGTTTCCAGGTCGGCGAAATGCCGCGCCAGATCCGCATTGGAGACGAGCGCATGGATGGTGCGGTGGCAGATCGGATGCACCGGCACCGTCTCGCGTCCGCCCTCGCTCTTGGGCACGACATGGTGCCATTCCACCCGGCGCCCCAGCATACGGCCGCAAAGCGCGCACAGCCCGGCATCGGATACCACCGCCGCCGCCCTCGCTTCCCCAGCCGCCAACGCCGCCTTGCGCTTCACCCGTCCGCTCATGCCGCCGATATGGGGTGGCGCACGCGCAAAAGAAAACGGGGCCCGGCACCTGGCCGGACCCCGTTGATGTACGCGGTACTGGTACGCTTTTACTGGATCGGTAAACGATCAGAAGTGTGCGACGACACCCGCGGTCGGGCGGAAGCTGTCCGCGTCGCCGAAGGTCGAAACCTCGAAGCGGAAACGCAGGCCCGAGTTGCCAGTGATGCCGCCCAGACCGATGTCCTTCGGGCCGACCTCAGCGCCGACACCATAGGTCATCGCGTGGAAGTCCGGGCTGTCGTTGCCGTAGCGGGCGAAGTTCACCCAGCGATAGCCGACCTTGCCGTAGAACAGGCCGCTCTCGCCCGAACGGAAGCCGAAGCGGCCGGCGGCGCCGTAGCCCCAGTCGATCGCGCCGTCGACGCCCTTCATGGCCTCACCCTCGGCACCGACGAACACCGGGCCCAGCGGCACATTCACGCCGACGATGCCGTTGACGATCGCGCCCTGCAGCTTGCGGCCGCCGATCGCGGTGTCGGGGATGCCGTGACCGACGCGGCGGTCGAAACCTTCCCAGCCGCCCATCACCGCCACATACGGCTCGAACCCGAACGCCTTGGTGCCGTCCGGCGCCGTCGCGGGGGCCGACGAGTCGGAATAGGTGTCCTGGGCCGCTGCGGGAACGGCGACGAACGCGGCCGCAATCGCGGCTGCGAGGGAAAGCTTACGCATGAGAGATACCCTTCTTCTTCTATTTGGGGGGCCGCGATCCAGTGTGCCGCGTGGCCCGTGACCCGCTTAACCGCGCAAGCCCGCGGGAGTTGCACAAAGATGATCCCGGATGGGTGCCTTTTCCGAGGGTGTTGCTGCGACGCAACAGTTCCTGTCACTTGCATTAACGGATTATGGACGTGGCGTGGCGATGCCGCGGCGGCGCCTTGAAATTGGCGGTTTTGCGTCAATAATGAGGCACCGCTGAACCTGTCTGAGGTTGTATGCCGCCCGATGCTGCCAAGAATCACATGGGCAGGCGTGCAAATCCGCCACGCGTCATGGTGCGGAGCAACGCTACCTCGTTGTGAAGACATAAAAAAACCGGCGCTCCATCGAATGGAACGCCGGCTTCGATAACGCGTGTGGTATCAGGGACGCAGCGCGGCATCATCCTTGTCGTCGAGTTCGTCATCCTCGACGGTATCGGCGTCGAAATCGTCCTGAACGTCGTCCTCGTCGATATCGTCCTCGTCCATGGTCACCGTGGCGTCGCTTTCGCCCACCTCTTCGGAATCCATGTCCAGTTCGTCGATCGGCTCGTCCTCGGCATCGTCGTCGCCCAGATCGGGATCGACATCGGTCAGCAGCACGCCGTCGGTCGGGCCGTTGCGCGTCGCTTCCAGGATCTCGGCGCGCTGGCTTTCGTCATAGCCTTCCTCGTCCCAGCCGTCGTCGCCCGTGCCCCGGCCCTGAACCTGATGTCCGCCCATGATCGACTCCTTCTCCACAACCCATGCAAATCGTGGAGGTCGAACGGCGGGGCGCCGGGCCGGGTTCCGTCAGCCGCGGCGGAAGACGTGGCCGCGCTCGGTGACGAACACCAGGCCGAAGGCGATCAGCCCCGCCACCAGGAAGCCCGCGACCAGCGGCACGGGCGTGCCGTCGAACGCCTGACCGATCAGCGCGCCGATCACCGATCCGAAGGTGATGCTGGTAAAGCCCTGCACGCTGGAGGCGGTGCCCGCGATCCCGCCCATATTCTCCATCGCCATCGCCGAGAAGTTGGACGTCGCGAGGCCGAAGCACGCCATGGTCAGGCCCTGGAGGATGCCGAACGCCCACAGCGTCTCGTGCCCCGTCCACACCACCGCCAGATGGATCGCCGACAGCAGGATCAGCGCGGTCACCGCACCATGGCTGATCAACCGCGTACCCAGCCGCATCACGATCTGCGAGTTGAGCAGGTTCGCCACCGCCATCGTCGCCGCGGTCGTCGCGAACACCACGGCGAGCAGTGCGGGCCGGCCGAACGTCTCCGCCATGATCTGCTGTACCGAATTCAGATAACCGTACAGCGCCCCCATCAGCGCGGTGGAGGCCAGCGTATAGCCCAGCGACAGCCGGTCGCTCACCGTCTGCAACCAGCCGCGCGCGATCCGCCCCGGCGCGATCGCGAGCCGCCGCTCAGGGACCAGCGTCTCGGGCATGCGGATCGCGAACCACGCCAGCACCAGCGCGGCCAGCCCGGCGATCGCCCAGAAGATCACCCGCCATCGGCCGAAGATCAGCATGAACTCGCCGAATGCGGGCGCCAGGACCGGCACCACCATGAACACCATGAAGGCGATCGACATCACCTTGGCCATGGCGCGCCCCTGGTAACAGTCGCGCACCAGCGCCACCGTCGCCACCCGCGTCGCCGCCACCGCCGCGCCCCCGCACACCCGCGCCGCCAGCAGCAGCGTGAAGCTGCCCGCCACCGCGGCCAGCGCATTGGCGATCACATAGCCGACCAGCGCACAGATCAGCACCCGCCGCCGCCCGAACCGATCCGCCAGGGGCCCATGCGCCAGTTGCGCGACGCCGAACCCGATCAGGAAGGCGGTGATGACGAACTGGCGGGCGTTGGGGTCGCGCACATCCAGGCTGTCGCCGATCGCGGGCAGCGCAGGCAGCATCGAATCGATCCCCAGCGCCGCCAGCGCCATCAGCGCGGCGACCAGCAGTACGAATTCGACAAAGCCGATCGGCGCGCCAGGACTGTCTGGCGCGGGAGGCGAGGGGGAATCGGTCATGATCGCTGTCCATAGCGGCGCCGTGCGATGCGCGGAACCCGTCTCCGCGCGGCGTGGCGCTACCGCTATCCGCCACCGCTCACACCGCCTATATGATGGGTTCAGGACGCTTTTTGTTTGGACAGGCTTTCATGCTCGATACGCCCACGGCCCAGGTGCCGATCCTCAGCCTCAACGATCAGGCCCGTGATCCCGATGGCTTCGCCGCCAATTTCGGTGGCTCGTTCGAACGCTTCGGCTTCGCCATCGTCGCCGATCACGGCATCCCCCAGGATCTGATCGAGCGCGCCTGGGGCGAGACCCGCGCGCTGTTCGACCTGCCCGAGGACGAGAAGCGGGCATATCACGTTCCCGGCGGCGGCGGCGCGCGCGGCTACACGCCGTTCAAGACCGAGATCGCCAAGGATGCCAAGGTCGTCGACCTCAAGGAATTCTGGCATGTCGGTCGCGAGCTGCCCGCCGGGCACCGCTTCGCCGACAGGATGCCCGCCAATATCTGGCCGACCCGCCCGGAGGGGTTCAAGGATACCTTTGTCGAGCTGTTCGCCGCGTTCGACCGCGCCGGCGACCGCCTGCTCTCCGCCATCGCCCGCCACCTGAAGCTGGCGCCGGACTGTTTCGACCCGGCGGTTCGCGACGGCAATTCGGTCCTGCGCCTGCTCCACTATCCCCCCATTCCCGCCGATGCCGAAGGGGTGCGCGCCGGCGCGCATGAGGACATCAACCTCATCACGCTGCTGCTCGGTGCGGAGGAAGCCGGCCTCGAACTGCTCGACCGCGATTCGGGCCAGTGGCTTTCGATCAAGCCGCCGGAGGGCGCGATGGTGGTCAATGTCGGCGACATGCTCCAGCGCCTGACCAACCACGTCCTGCCCTCGACCACCCACCGCGTCGTCAACCCGCCGCCCGAGCGGCGCGGCCATTCGCGCTATTCGATGCCCTTCTTCCTGCATCCCGCGCCCGATTTCCTGATCGAAACGCTGCCCGGCACGATCACCGCGGACAATCCCAACCGCTACGAAACGCCGATCACCGCGCACGACTATCTCTACGAGCGCCTGGTCGAAATCGGCCTGATCAAGAAGTAAATACACGCTTCTCCCTCTCCCCTCCGGGGAGAGGGTCGGGGTGAGGGGCTGCCAAGCAGTGCAGCGCCACGTGGCAATTCTTACCCCCGGAACAATCCCCCCAGCACGCCACGCACCACCGCGCCCATCACACCGCCCCCGCCGGAGGCGCGCCGCCGCTTGCCGCCAAACACCTGCCGCCCGATCTCGTTGGCCACCTGCCGCCCCAGCGAAGAGCTCGCCGCCCGCGCCGCACTGGTCGCCATCACGTCCCAGTTGGACCTGGCCCCACCGCGCTTCGCCTCCTTCGCCGCCTCGGCTTCCGCCTTGTCCGCCGCCGCAGAAGCCGCCGCCGCTTCCGCCTTGGCCGCCAGCACCTCCTCCGCCGACTCCCGATCGACCGCAACGTCGTACCGGTCGCCCACCGCATCGGTCGCCACCAGCACGCGCCGTTCCTCCGCCGTCACCGGCCCCACCCGGCTGACCGGCGGCGCGATCAGCGTACGCGTGACGGGGGCCGGCGCGCCGTCCGCCTGCAACAGCGAAACCAGCGCCTCGCCGACCTTCAGTTCGGTGATCGCGGTCGCGACATCCACGCCGGGACTGGCACGGAATGTCTCGGCGGCCGAGCGTACCGCCGCCTGATCGCGCGGGGTAAAGGCGCGCAGCGCATGCTGCACCCGGTTGCCCAGCTGCCCCGCAATCCGCTCCGGCACATCGACGGGGTTCTGGGTGATGAAGTACACGCCGACACCCTTTGACCGGATCAGCCGCACCACCTGCTCGATCTTTTCGATCAGCGCCGGCGGCGCATCGTCGAACAGCAGATGCGCCTCGTCGAAGAAGAAGACGAACACTGGCTTGTCGGGGTCGCCCACCTCCGGCAGTTGCTCGAACAGTTCGGACAACAGCCACAGCAGGAACGTCGCATACAGCTTCGGGCTCGCCATCAACTGGTCCGCCGCCAATATGTTGACCACGCCCTGCCCGGCATCGTCGGTGCGGATCAGGTCGGATAGCGCCAGCGCCGGCTCGCCAAAGAAATGCTCCGCTCCTTGCGCACGCAACTGCAGCAACGCGCGCTGGATCGCCCCCACCGATTGCTTGGACACATTGCCATAGGTCGCGGTCAGCTCGTCCGCCCTGGCGGCACACGCGGCCAGCATCGCCTGAAGATCGTCCAGGTCGAGTAGCAACAGCCCTTCCCGGTCCGCCAGGTGGAAGGCGATGGTCAGCACCCCCTCCTGCACCGCGTTCAGGCCCATCATCCGGGCGAGCAGCACCGGCCCCATCTCGCTCGCCGTGGCGCGCACCGGATGGCCCTGCCGCCCGAACAGGTCCCAATATTGCACCGGCATCGCCGCATAGGCCCAGTCGGTCAGCCCCACCTCCGCCGCGCGCGTCGTGAAAGCACCGTGTGTCCTGGCGGTCGGCGATCCCGCCATGCCCAGCCCGGACAAGTCGCCTTTCACATCCGCGACGAAGCTCGGCACCCCGGCGCGTGCGAACCCCTCCACCATGCGCTGCAGCGTCACCGTCTTGCCCGTGCCCGTCGCACCGGCGATCAGGCCGTGCCGGTTGGCGCGGTGCAGGTCGAGGATCTGGGGCGTCGCCCCATCGGAGCCGAGGAAGATGCCGTGCATCGCGCCAGCCTATCGCGCCAGCCCCAAAAGAAAAGGACCGCCGCAGTTTCCTGCGACGGTCCCCTGTATCGATGCCAAAGGCGTCTCGATGCCGGATGGCTTACTTGATCTTCACTGGGATCAGGCCGCGCTGACCACGCGCCCGCTGCACCAGCATCAGCACCTGCGTACGGCCGGCCGACTTGGCCTCGGCCACGACCCGCTGCACGTCCGCGGCGGCGCGCACCTGCGTGCCGTTGATCGCCGAGATCACATCGCCGCGCTTCAGCTTGCCGGCCGCATCGCTCGACTGGTCGACCGCGGCGATCACCACGCCCTGCACCGTCGAATCGACGCCCACCGCCCGCGCGATCGCCGGGGTCAGCGGCTGTACGGTCAGGCCGATGCCGTTGCCGGCTGCTGCCGGAACCTCCGCATCGTCGTCCGATTCCGGGAAGGCATTGGCATCACCGCCGGCCAGCGCGGTCAGTTCCTCATTGGAGGGACGCACCGCCGCGGTTGCGGTCACCGTTACCGGCTTGCCGCCGCGCAACACGTCGAGGCGCACCTGCGAGCCCGGCTTCACGTTCGCGACGAGGTAAGAAAGCGTCGAGTCCGGGTTTACCGCCTGACCGTTCACCTTGGTCACCACATCGAACCCGCGCAGGCCGGCCTTGGCCGCCGGACCGTTCGGCTCGACACTGGCGATCACCTCGCCCTGGTTCTTGGGAATGCCCAGCGAGGCCGCAACATCGTCGGTGACGGGCCCGCCGATCGACACGCCCAGATACCCGCGCTCGATCTTCTCGCCGCGCCGCATCGTGTCGATGATCGGCTTGGCGTCCTCGGCCGGAATGGCAAAGCCGATGCCGATATTGCCACCAGACTGCGAGAAGATCTGGCTGTTAATGCCGATGACGTTGCCGTTCATGTCGAACATCGGGCCGCCGGAATTGCCCTGGTTGATCGCCGCGTCGGTCTGGATGAAGCGGTCGTTCGCGCCGCCCTGCCCGGTCACGCGGTGCACTGCCGAGACGATACCCGCCGTCACCGTCGAGTTCAGCCCGAACGGATTGCCGATCGCCACCACCCAGTCGCCGACCCGCGCCCGCGCCGAATCGCCGAAGCGCACGAACGGCAGGTCGGTCGCCTGGATCTTGAGCAGCGCGAGGTCGGACGTTTCGTCACGCCCGATCACCTTGGCGGTATATTCCTTTCGATCGGGCAGCGTCACCGTGATCGAATCGACCTGCGCGCCCTGCGCCGGGGCGATGACGTGGTTGTTGGTCACCACATAGCCGTCGGGCGAGATGATGAAGCCCGAGCCGAGCGAGGCACCCTCGCGCTTCTGCGGCGCACCGCCGCCACCGCCCGGCCCGCCCGGTCCGCCGAACTGGCCGAACAGGCCCTCGAACGGCGTGCCGGCGAACGGATTGGCCTGCGGGCGCACCGTGATCGACTGCTTGGTGGAGATGTTGACCACGGCCGGCTGCAACTTGGCGACCATGTCGGCGAAGCTCATCGGCGCGCCCTGGCGCGGGGCAACTGCCTGGATCGAACCGGGCTCGTTCTGCGCGACCTGGGCGTTGCCCGGCTGCAAAGCCAGGGTCGCGGTCGCACCGCCGAGAAGGAGCGCACTGGTAATGGCGTAGGCGTAACGCACGTCTAGGGTGTTCCTCTCAGATGAAGAATTCTGCAAACCGTGGCCTATTTGCCACGCTTCGGCTGAACCCTGCTTGAATATGAACGATTGGACAGCGGATCAGGTCCGATGCGGCCAAGAATTACGGCCGCATCGTTCCTTCATCGCCCACGTCCCTCGAACTCCCTCAGATAACTGTTGTTTGGCGACATGATGATCGAGGTCGAACCCTCCGGCGCCGGTCGGCCATCGGCCCCGAACGTCCGGCGATAGGACTGCATCGCCCGGTAGAAGTCGTAGAAGTCCGCATCCTTGCCGAATGCGCCGGCATAGATTCGCGCGGCTTCGGCGTCGGCCTCGGCGCGCACGATCTGCGCCTGCTTCTGCCCCTCGGCCGCGATGGTGATCGCCTCCTGCTGACGCGCGGACTGCATCCGGCGCAGCGCGCTCTGCAACGGCGTGCCCTGCGGCAGGTCGGCTTCCTTGATGCGCACATCCACGATCTGCACGCCATATTGCTGCGCCACGCGCTGCAACCCGTCCTGGATCGCGTCCATCACCCGCCCGCGCTCCGGGCTGAGCAGTTCGACGAAGCGCCGCTTGCCCAGTTCGTTGCGCAGCGCCGAGCCGAAGATCGGGCGAAGCTGGTTGGCGACGCCGTCCTCGCTGCCCGCCGTCGCCAGCATCAGCCGCGGATCGACCACCCGGAAACGCGCGAACGCATCGACATTGACGCGCAACTGGTCGGTCGACAGCACCTGGGTGTTTTCCAGATCCAGGTCCAGCACCCGCTTCTCGACCCAGACGATCCGGTCGACAAAGGGCAGCCGCATGATCAGGCCGGCACCGGTCTGGCCCAGTTCCTGGCCCGGCTGGTACCGGTTGATGACGCGGATCGGCTGTTGCAGCCGGTACACCACCGCCTGCTTGGTTTCCGGCACGATCGCAAAGGTCGCCGCCGCCAGGATGACGGCCAGCAGCGCGATCACGCCGAGCACCACGGGGTTGCGGAGCGACAGGCCGTTCACTGGCCGCCCTCCTGCGCCGGGACCGGCGTCGTCGTGGCGGCATCGGGCACGCGCCGCGCCGTCGGGGGCAGCGGCAGGTACGGCACCACCCCGCCGGGCGTTTCCACGATCGTCTTGTCCGTCTTGGCCAGCACGGCCTCCATCGTATCGTAATACATGCGGCGGCGCGTCACTTCGGGCGCCAGCCGGTATTCGGCATACACCTTGTCGAACGACGCGGCCTCGCCCTGTGCGGCGGCGATCACCTGTTGCCGGTACGACCGCGCCTGGTTCAGCGCGGCGGCCGCTTCCTGCTGTGCCGCCGTCACCTTGTTGAAGTCGTCGACGATCTGCGTCGGCGGCGTCGCCTGCTTGATCGACACGCCCTGCACCCGCACGCCCGACTTATACTGGTTGAGCAGGTCCTGGGTCAGGTCCTGCACCCGCTGCTCGATCGTCGTCCGGCCGGAGCCCAGCGCCTGTTCCAGCGTGGTGGTGGCGATCACCGCGCGCATCGCGCTTTCCGCGGCGGCGCGCACCGTCGCCTGCGGCTCGGCCAGCTGGAAGGTGAAGTCGCGCGGATTGGCGATATCCCAGCGCACCGAATAGGTCAGGTCGACGATGTTCTGGTCGCCGGTCAGCGTCAGGTTCTCGCCCGACCCTTCCGGAAAATTCTCGGTGCGGATCTTCTGTACGTCCAGCACGCGCACGCTGGCGATCGGGGCCGGCGGCGTGATCTGGATACCGGGCGACAGGATGCCGGCATAGCGCCCGAAATAGGTCACCACGCCGCGCTGCTGCGGCCCGATCGGGTGGATCGAGGTGTAAAGCACCCAGATGCCCAGAATGATCGCAACGCCGATCAGCCACAGCGCGCGGGCATTGGGCGATCCCGGCATGCCGCCAAAGCCGCCCCCGCCGCCGCCCGGCCCGCCGGAACGGGCCTTGCGCAGGAACTCGTCCAGCGCGGTCGGCTTGGCACCGGTCCGCCGGCCGCCCGGCGGCACGGCCCAGGGATTACGCGGGCCACCGCCCGATCCGTTTCCATCCGATCCGCCACCCTCGTCGCCCGATCCGCCCCAAGGGCCCTTCGGTGTCTCTGCGGCAAGGATCGGAGGGCGCTTCAACCAGCCCGGCAAGGTTCTCATGGGGACTGTATAGGAAGGGTCGCGCGACAAAAACAGTGCCAAGCGGGGACAAGCATCCTATCTGGCCGCCATGGCACTGATCGATGAAGTAAAGGCGGCGGTGGCCGCAGTGGCGGGCAAGCGCGCCGCGATCCGCATGGAGGGCACCAAAGCCGGCATCGTGCTGGACGCGACCGGGCTGGGTGCGGGCGCCCGCGACCGGATGGAGGCGGACGTTCGCGCCGCCGCCGGGCGGCCGGGTGTCACCGAGGTGCGCGTCGTCGTCACCGCCGAGCGGATCGGCCGCAAGCTGATCGCGGTCGCCAGCGGCAAGGGCGGCGTCGGCAAGTCGACGCTGTCCGCCAATCTCGCCATCGCGCTCGCGCGTGCGGGGCGCCGGGTCGGGCTGGTCGATGCCGACATATACGGCCCTTCGCAGCCGCGCCTGATGGCGGCGGAGGGCACGAAGCCCGTGGCGCATGACGGCAAGCTGCAACCAGTTCCCACCCCTTACGGCGTGCCGCTCCTGTCGATGGGCCAGCTGGTGGAGGCCGACCGCGCGATCGCGTGGCGCGGGCCGATGGCGGCGGGCGCGCTCGGTCAGCTCGTCGACGGCGACTGGGGGGCCAGCGACACGCTGGTGCTCGACCTGCCGCCCGGCACCGGCGACGTGCAGCTCACCATGGTGCAGAAGCATCGCCCGGCCGGCGCGATCATCGTCTCCACCCCGCAGGATCTGGCGCTGATCGACGCGCGCCGCGCGATCGATTTGTTCGCCAAGGCCGGCATCCCGATCATCGGCCTGGTCGAGAACATGGCCGGCTATTGCTGCCCGCATTGCGGCGGCTTTTCCGACCCGTTCGGGCTCGGCGGCGCGGAAGCCGCCGCCAACGACCTCGACATCCCCTTTCTCGGCCGGGTGCCGCTCACCGTCGCGATCCGCACCGCATCGGATGCCGGCCGCCCGCCCGCGGCCGAGGCGGACGATACGGTGTTCGCGCCGATCGCCGCACAGGTGAACGCATGGCTTGCGCGCGCATGAAACCAATCCGGGGGTAACACGTTATGATGTCACCGGTCGTGCCCCCGCTGGGCACGAGCGGACCAGGTTTCCCCCGGTCGGGATGCATCCATGCCGCTGTCTGACGATGCCGAGATCAAGGCGCTGCTCGAAGGCGCCCGCACGATCGCGATGGTGGGTGCATCCGACCGCCCCGACCGCCCCTCCTACGGGGTGATGAAACGGCTTCAGGATTACGGATACCGCGTGATCCCGGTCAATCCGCAGATCACCGGCGAGCATGTCCACGGCGAATTCGTGTTTCGCGAACTCGCCCAGCTCGGCGACCCGATCGACATCGTCGACATCTTCCGCCGCCCCCAGGCCGCGGGCGAAGCGGTGGACGAGGCGATCGCAATTGGGGCCAAGGCGGTGTGGCTGCAACTGGGCGTCATCAACGAAGAGGCGGCCGCGCGTGCCGAGGCCGCCGGGCTGAAGGTCGTCATGGACCGCTGCCCGGCCATCGACATACCCCGTCTGGGGGTCGCTCCGATTACCGACGCAACCGGCAACTGATCCTCCGGGTTCAGGTGTCGAGGTAGAGGGCTGAAATATAAGGGGGATAGGCGCCGATGATGACGGTGATGGCTTTGCTGCTCCTGGGCGTGCAAACCGGTGACGCGATCGGCGCCGCCCTGCCCTCCCACGACCTCCCCCGCCGCGACCTGATGCGGCATGCCGGCACCCGTCTCAGCGCCGCCTGCAAAGGCCCGGACTGCGGTACCGAGCCCACCCGCTCCCCCTTCCGCCTCGACGATGACGATGCGCTCGATCCCGATGCCAAGGCCCGCGCGATCGGCGATGACGGCAGCCGCTGCTCGGTCGTCGGCGCGCGCGTCTGCACCCGCAAGCCGCGCACGCTGCTCCGTGCAGAATTGACCAACTGAGCCCGATCGCGCTGGCACAATGATCCCGAACCGGGCATGATCGATGCCGGTTTGGGAGGATCGGCGATGCTGGCACTGGGTCTCGTCCTGATGATGCTGCAGGATGCACAGGGGATGATGGCGCGGGCGGCCACCAAGCTATCCCCGGAACGCCGCTGCATCCACGATCCGCACAGCACCGACATCACCGTTTGCGGCCTGCGCAACGCCGATCGCTTTCGCGTGCCCTTCATCATCAACGATCCCGGCGACCCCCGCCGTCAACCCGTCCGTGTCGAGCGGGAGGCACTGCTCGCGCGCACCAATCCGATCCATGAGAAAAGCCCCTTCCTCGTCGGCGGCGGCCTGGCCGGGGTCAGTGCCACGGTCGGCGGCGACGGGTCCGTGCACGGCGCCACGCTGCGCAAGCCCGCGCCATGATCCTGCTCGCCGCGCTTGTCCTGCTCCAGCAGCAGCCCGCCACCAGCGCCAGCAGCGCGCCCGAGAAGAGCAGTTGGTCGATCCTCGCCGGCTGTCCCGGTACGCAGGCCAAAGGGCAGGAGATCGTCATCTGCCGCGAGCGCGAACCGGATTGGGGCCCGTCCGACCGCCCCGCCCCCTCCAACCCCAAGGTCGACGGGGCCGGTGCCCTCGCCGCTGCGGCAACGCCCTGCGCCGCATCGCAATGGGGATGCCAGACGGGCGTCATGCTGCCGATTGCCCCGGTGATCGGCGCGCTCGCCTCCACGATCCGCAGCGCCACCGCGCCCAAGCCGGACAAGAGAGGCCGGGTCGCCATTCCATTGGAAGACCCGCCACTTCCCCCGCTGCAACCCTGAGGCTCCCTCCATGCCCGTCCTTGCCGCCCTGCTCCTGATCCAGACGGCGGCCACCCCGCTGCCCGCCGCCGATGCGCCGAAAAGCTGGTCGATCCTCAATCCGGATCCCTGCCCCCGCACCGAGGGCGCCGATATCCTGGTCTGTGCGCGCCGTTCCGCCGACGATCGCCTGCCGCTGCCCGACGAGCGCGCACCCGTCGGCCCGCTCGTCTCCAATCCCTATCTCACAGGCGAAGGCGCGCTGGGCGCCGCGACCGCACCCTGCGTCGCGCGGCTGGAAGGATGCCAGGTCGGCTTCAACATCCTCGGCCCCGGCGTCGCCGCCGCGCGCTTGGTTGCCAAGCTGATCGACCCGACCGACGATTGCTGCGCCCCCGGCGAAGCGGGCGATCCCATCGCGCTCGTCCGCGATATCGTCGCCGAGGTGAAGCGCCCCCGCGCCTCCAAGGCCGAGAAGGCCCGGCGCATTCCGATCCCGCTCGACTGATCGACAATCCGGAACGGTCGAGGCAAGCCGCAATCCGCCGTCATCGCCATTTTTCGAACATCGGGTTTGCACCCTCGCATCCACCCCGCTACGCTTCGGCGCAAAGGATGAGGATGCCAGGGGCATGGCGCTGGATGCCGATATTTTCGACGCGCTGATCGCGCAGCTACGCCGCTTCGTTGCCGAGCGCCTGCGCCCGCTGGAGGCGCAGGTCGAGGCGGACGACGCCGTGCCGGCGCATATCATTGCCGAGATGAAGGCGATGGGCCTGTTCGGCCTGTCGATCGCGCCGGAACATGGTGGCCTCGGTCTCACCATGGCGGAGGAGGCGCGCGTCGCGATCGAGATGGGTCGCACGACGCCGGCCTTCCGCTCCGCCTTCGGCACCAATGTCGGCATCGGCAGCCAGGGTCTCGTCATCGCCGGTTCGCCCGAGCAGCAGGAAACATGGCTGCCCCGCATCGCCAGTGGCGAGATCATCACCAGCTTTGCGCTGACCGAGCCGGACATCGGCTCCGATTCCGGCGCGGTAAAGGCGCGCGCGGTGCGCGACGGCGATGTGTACCGCCTGTCGGGCACCAAGCGTTACATCACCAATGCCGACCGTGCCGACCTGTTCACCGTCATGGCGCGCACCGGCGACGATCCGGGCGCGCGCGGCGTGTCCGCCTTTCTCGTCCCCCGCGACCTGCCCGGCATCACCATCGGCACACCCGAAAAGAAGATGGGCCAGCGCGGCGCCAAGGTCGCCGACGTCACCTTTGACGACGTGCCCGTTCCCGTCGCCAACCGGCTCGGCGCGGAAGGCGAGGGATTTCGCATCGCCATGCGCGTCCTCGACCGCGGGCGCCTGCACATCGCCGCGGTCTGCGTCGGCGTTGCCGAGCGGCTGATCGCCGATTGCGTCGCCTATGCCTCGGACCGCCGCCAGTTCGGCCAGCCGATCGCGCAGCATCAACTCGTCCAGGCGATGCTGGCGGATTCAAAGACCGAGGCGCTCGCCGCCCGCGCCCTCGTTCTCGATACCGCCGCCGCCAAGGATCGGGGCGAGGATGTCGTGCTCGAATCCGCCGCCGCCAAATATTATGCCTCGGAAATGGTCGGCCGCGTCGCGGACCGGGCGGTGCAGATCTTCGGCGGCGCCGGCTATATCGCGGATTACGGCATCGAGCGGCTGTACCGCGATGTTCGCCTGTTCCGCATCTACGAGGGCACCAGCCAGATCCAGCAGCTCATCATCGCCCGCGAGACGCTCAAGCGCGGCGGCTGATCCCCGGAGGACACCCATCATGGACACCACCACCCTGTTCCGCCTCGACGGTCGCGTCGCTCTTGTCACCGGCGGCTCGCGCGGCATCGGCCGGATGATCGCCGCCGGCTTTGCCGCACAGGGCGCGCGCGTCTATATCGCCTCGCGCAAGGCCGAGGCGTGCGAGGAAGCCGCCGCGGCGATCGGCGGCGACACCCACCCCCTGCCCGCCGACGTTTCCACGATCGAGGGTTGCCGCGCGCTCGCCGCCGAGATCGCGGCACGCGAGGGCCGGCTCGACATCCTCGTCAACAATGCCGGTGCCGCCTGGGGCATGGCGTTTGAGGAGTTTCCGGAGGCCGGGTGGGACAAGGTAATGACGCTCAACGTCAAATCCCCCTTCTTCCTCACCCAGGCGCTGCACCCGATGCTGAAGGCCGCGGGCGCCGCAGGTCCGCTTGCCAAGGTGATCAACATCACCTCGATCGACGGCCAGCGCCTGAACGGCTGGGAAACCTACAGCTATCAGGCGTCAAAGGCGGCGTTGATCCACCTCACCCGCCGCCTGGCCGCCCGCCTGATCCGCGACCGCATCGTCGTCTCCTCCCTCGCCCCCGGCGCCTTCCCCAGCGACATGAACAAGGCCGCCCGCGACCACGGCGACGCGGTCGCCCAGGCGATCCCCGCCGGCCGCATCGGCGAGCCCGAGGACATGGCCGGCGCCGCGATCTATCTGGCGTCGCGCGCCGGGGACTATGTGGTGGGCGAGACGCTGACCGTCGACGGCGGCCTGGTCAACGCCGCGATCGGCACCCGCATCGACGCCTGAGGCAAAACGCCGCCGGCCCGTCCAAGCACTCGTTCGCCCCGACCACCCGTTCGTCCCAGCCACCCGTTCGTCTCGAGTAGCCGTCGAGTAACGGCGCCGCCGCGTATCGAGACGGCGTATCGAGAGACCGACCGCCGCCTCAAGACGAACGCACCGACGCCCCGCCCGCATCGTCACTTGGCGGGCGGCACCTTGGTGATCCGGCTACCCGCCACCTGCCAGACCGAATTGTCGGACGTGGCGACGACCAGCGGCAATCCCAGATTGTACGACGCAAAGACATGGAGTTCCGACGGCGTCGGCTCCAACAGGTAATTCACCGTCAACGCCACCGGCGCGGCGCCCTTGGGCAGCTTCGCCAGCGGCACCGACAGGCAACTGACGCTGTACGGCCGCTTCGCCAGCACCGCGCCGTCCGGCCCGACCACGACCCGGAAATGGCCCCCGATCGGATAATGCTGCGCATCCTTTTGCGGGGTCAGCAGATAGACCGCGGTCGGCCCGTCCTTGCCCAGCGGCAGTACCACCGTGTTGAACGGGGCCGACGTACACGGCTTGTACCCGCGCTCGACCGCCGCCTTTGCCGCCACGTCGCGTGCCCGCGCCAGCATCGCCTGTGCAGGCGTCAGCGGTGTCGGCGCGGCCGGCATGGTGCTCGCGGTCACCTTGCCATCCCGCACATCCGCCACGAAGAACGCCCGCGCCGCATCGCCCGTGCCCATATAATAGGTCACGTGCAGCACCTCTCCCTCGCCGGGCTCCACCACATAGCCGCCGACGCCGGCCAGCTTGTCCTTCGACACCTTCGCCAGCAGCGCATCGGTGCTGACCCAGGCCGCACGGTCGAAGGTGTAGAGCATCCGCCCCAGCCATGCGACCTGATCCAGCCGCCGTGCGTCACCAGCCGGTGCGGCCGGTGCGGCCGGTGCGGCCGGTGCGGTCGGTGTGGTCGGGGGCGCCGCCTGCGCCTGCGGCACCGCCAACAGCATCAGCACCGTGTTCAGCATCCCCATTCCCACTTCCCTCCCCAGGCGCCCCCACGCTCGCCGATGCGCGCAGCCCCGGCAAGCGCAAAAAGCGCTGTCCTACACGCCCCCGCCTGGCATAGCCTCGCGTCATGCCAGCCTGCTCCCCCGCCGCACACCGTCCGCAGATCACGATTGCAGAAATGGTAAGTGGACACGGCATGGGGGATGTAGTGTCCACTTCCAGCCCGATTGCCCGGACCGACCGCCCATGACCTCGCCCGACTCGCGCTCCCCCGCCGAACTCACGCTGCGCGGCATCGCGCTCGGCGGGCTCATCACGCTGCTCTTCACCGCCGCGAACGTCTATCTGGGGCTGAAGGTCGGGCTGACCTTTGCCACCTCGATCCCGGCCGCGGTCATCTCGATGGCGATCCTGCGCTACCTGCCCGGCGCGACGATCCTGGAAAACAACATTGTCCAGACCGTCGCCTCCGCCGCCGGCACGCTGGCGGCGATCATCTTCGTGCTGCCCGGCCTCGTCATGATCGGCTGGTGGAACGGCTTCCCCTTCCTGCTCACCGCCGGCATCACCATGACCGGCGGCATATTGGGGGTGATGTTCTCGGTACCCTTGCGCCGCGCGCTGGTGGTGGACACCACGCTTCCCTACCCCGAGGGCCGCGCCGCCGCCGAGGTGCTCAAGATCGGCGCCGGCAGCCGCGAGGGCGAGGCGGAAAGCGCACGCGGCCTGCGCATCATCCTCGTCAACGCGCTCGTCTCGGCCGGGTTCGCCATCCTCACCCAGACGCGCCTCGCCGTCGCGGAGGCCGCCTTGTGGTTCCGCGCGGGCCCCGGCGCCACCGGCATCGCGGGCGGACTGTCCTTCGCGCTGATCGGTGCCGGGCATCTTGTCGGCCTGTCGGTCGGGCTCGCCATGTTCGCAGGCGTCGTCATCGGCTGGTGGATCGCGCTGCCCATCCTCACTGCCATAGCGCCCTCCACCGGCAGCGTCGCCGAATGGGCGGGCGGCGTGTTCAGCCGCGACGTGCGCTTCCTCGGCGCGGGCGTCATCGGCGTCGCCGCGATCTGGACGCTGCTGCGTATCATCGGCCCCGTGCTGCGCGGCATCCGCGCCTCCGTCGCCGCCTCGCAGGCCCGGCGCAGCGGCACCATCCTCGACATGTCCGAACGCGACCTGCCGATCGGCCTCGTCGCCCTCGTCTCGCTCGGCCTGCTCGTCCCGATCGCCGCACTTTTGTGGAGCGTGGTGGCGGCGGGCCCCTTGGCGGGCGCCGCGATCCCGCTGATCGCGGGCGCGCTGCTGTTCGTGCTGGTCATCGGCCTCGTGATCGCGGCGGTCTGCGGCTATATGGCCGGACTGATCGGTGCATCGAACAGCCCGGTATCGGGCATCGGCATCCTATCGGTACTGGCCGCCGCGCTGCTGCTCGTCGGCCTGTTCGGCCGCGGCACCCCGCCGGAGACGACGCAGGCGCTCGTCGCCTATGCGCTCATCGTCACCGGCATCGTCTTCGGCGTGGCGACGATCTCCAACGACAATCTTCAGGACCTGAAAACCGGGCAGCTGGTCGGCGCCACCCCCTGGAAACAACAGGTCGCGCTCGTCATCGGCGTCGTTTTCGGCAGCATCGTCGTGCCGCCCGTGCTGGAGCTGTTGAACGGCACGCTGGGCTTCGCCGGTGCACCCGGTGCCGGCCCCAACGCGCTCCCCGCCCCGCAGGCCGCCTTGATCTCGGCCCTTGCCAAGGGCGTGCTGGGCGGCGACCTCAACTGGACGATGATCGGCATCGGTGCCGCGATCGGCGTCGCGGTGATCGCGCTCGACGAGGGGCTGGGCCGCGCCCGCCTGCTCCGCCTGCCGCCGCTCGGCATCGGGCTCGGCATCTATCTGCCCATGTCGGTGACCTTGCCGGTCGTGCTGGGTGCGGTGATCGGCTGGGTCTATGACCGCTGGGCGCTGCGCCAGCGCGATCCGGAGGCGGCGGTCCGCATGGGCGTGCTGACCGCCACCGGCATGATCGTCGGCGAAAGCCTGTGGGGCGTCGCCTTCGCGGTCATCGTCTATGCGACCGGCTCGGACGCGCCGCTGGCGCTGGTCGGCGACGATTTCGCCGCCGTCGCACTGCCGGCCGGCACGCTCGTCTTCCTCGTGCTGGTCGGGGCGCTCTACCGCTTCACGCGGCGGAGCGTCCGCCTCACATCGCCGCCAGCAACTCGCTGATCGCCACAAAGGCGAAGCCGATCGAGCTGTCCGCGATGCCGTACGGCAGGAACAGCGAATCGCCATGCCGGATCGCGCCGCAGGAATAGACGACGTTGGGCACATAGCCCTCCCGGTCCTGGTCCTTGGCGGCCAGGATCGGCTCGCGCGTCCGGCCCAGCACCTTGGACGGATCGTCCTTGTCGAGCAGCGCCGCCCCGATCGAATATTTGCGCATCGCGCCGACACCGTGGGTCAGCAGCAGCCAGCCCTCGTCGATCTCGATCGGCGGCCCGCAATTGCCGATCTGCACCAGCTCCCACGGGAAGACCGGGGTCAGGATCTTCTCGCCCTCGTCCCAGTGCGTCAGGCTGTCGGACTTCAACAGGAACAGGTTCTCGCCGTCCTGCCGGCCCATCATCATATATTGCCCGCCGATCTTGCGCGGGAACAGCGCCATGCCCTTGTTGCGCGACGCCGAGCCGGTCATCGGCACCAGGTCGAAGGCACGGAAATCCTTGGTCCGCATCAGCTCCGACTGGATCTCGGAGCCATTATAGGCGGTATAGGTCCCGATCCATTCGAACGTGCCGTCCTCATGCTCGAACCGCACGATCCGCATGTCCTCCAGTCCTTTGGACTGGGCCTTGGTGATCGGGAAGATGACCGTGCCCGACAGCGTCGAATCGCGGTGGCGATACACCGTCACCTGCCCCGTCGGCACCTCGTTCTCGCCAGCGCCCACCACGTCGGTCGCGGTGGCGAAGGGCGGCTCGGGCGCCAGCTTCAACTGATTCTGGTCGGTGATGATGCCTTCGCGAAACGCGACGGACGAGATATGCCCCTCGCCCACCGCGCGCATCGACATCAAAATGCGCTGCGATCCCGGCGGCATGCCCGACTGGTCGAAATGCGGCACCGCACTGGGGTTCATCAGCGCGGCGGCGGCATAGCTGTATTCATGGCAGAAATATGCACCGATCAGCTGGCGCTTCTCGTCGCCGATCGTGCTGCCGTCCAGCCCCAGCAGGTCCTCGATCTGGTCGTAGCGCGTCATGAACACGCGCCGCGTCTGCCAGTGCCGCGCCTCGAAATCCTTCAACACGATCTCGAGCTGGTTGCGGGCCTCCTCGGCGGACATTTCCAGCACTTCGGCGACCAGCCGCTCGGTGCGGCTGGGCGGCGCACCGATGCCGCCCGCCCAGGCGATGTGAAAGGGCCGCACCACGACGCGGGAAGGATCGGCGTGCAGGCGCAGCCGGTGGTTGAACAGATCCATCGTGCTTTCGTCTCGCCCGTAAACCGCAGCTTCAACACATCCCCGCCCTCAGGCGACGACGCGCGACGCTCCTGCCACGTTCGAGGTAGCTTGGGAAAGCCCCGCAATCGCACAATTTGCCAGTTGCAGCGCCAAAATCGACTCCGCCCCCTGGTTGCGGTTGAGGCCACCCGGCATCAGCCCGTCGAAGCATCCGCCATCGGCCGAGGTGGCAAGCGGCAGGTCCAGGTCGTTATGCCCCAGGAACCAGCCATAGGCACGCTGCGCCTCGGTGATCCAGCGCGCATCGCCAGTCGCCTCATAGGCGGCCTCGCATGCCTCCACCGTCGCTTGCGCTTCCAGGGGCTGCTGGTCGAACTGCAACGGCTCGGCATAGGGCCGCCCGAAGCTTTCCGTGCCGACCGCCCGGAAACGCCCCTCCGGCGAGGTCTGCTTGCCGACGATCCAGTCCAGCGTCTGGATGCCGCAATCGATCAGGTCCTGCCGCCCCAGCACCTTGCCGGCACGGATCAGGGCCTGCGGCACGCGCGCATTGTCATAGGCCAGCACGATCTCAAACCACTGCCATTCCGGGCGGCGCGCCTCGGCGAGCAGTTCCAGGTGAATGTCGGGCAGGCTTTGCAGGATCGTCCGCGCCAGTTGATGGCCGGGCTTCGCCTCCACCATCGCCGCCGCTCCGAGCAGCGCAAAGGCCTGCGCCCGCAGCGACCCCAGTTCCAGGGCCAGCGACGCGGTCGAATCGAACATCGCCCCCGCCCAGTCGCGATGCTTCTGCAACTGCGCGTCGCGTGCGGTGATGCCCAGCGCCCACAGCGTCCGGCCGTTCGAATCTTCCGACCCGACATCCTCGCACCACGTCCGGTCGAAGCGCATGAAGTTGCGATAGCGCCGCGCCTCCGGGTTCCACGCATATTGCAGGAACGATGCGTAGATCGTCGTCCACTTGTCGCGCACCACCGGATCCAGATCGCTCATCGCGCTCATGAAGATCAGCGCGCGGGCATTGTCGTCGATGCAATAGCCATGCCGGCGGTCCGGGATCGAATAGATCGAATGCTGCAACATCCCCGTCGCATCACTCATCCGCTCCACCGCGGCGAAATCCGGCGCCAGGGGTTTCATCGCCGGTGCCTGCTGCACCATCCGTCTAGGGCGCGTCGCCACCATTGCCTTGATCTCCGTGAGCGTCGCTTCGGCCAGACGTGGCCAGATCATCGTCCGCCCGCGCTCATAGGCGCGCTGCGACAGACGATTACGGTCCCGCTCGATAGAGAACAGGTGATCGATTTCCCGTGCAAAGGCTTCATGGTCGTTGAAATCGACCAGCACACCGTGGCCATCGGCCAGGATTTCGGTGGCGTGGACATAGGGTGTCGAGATCACCGCTTTGCCCATGCCCACCGCGTAGGACAGCGTCCCGCTCGTGATCTGGGCCGGGTTGCTGTACGGCGTCGCATAGATGTCCGCCGCCTGGAGATAGTCCAGCAGCTCCTCATGCTCGACAAACCCGTCGATGAAGGCGACATTGCCTGCCACGCCGCGGCTTTCGGCCAGCGCCTTCAGACGGTCGCGATATGCCTCGCCCTCATGCGCGATCAGGTTGGGATGCGTCGCGCCCAGCACGACGTAGAGCAGTTCGGGATGCCGCTGCGCCACTGCCGGCAGCGCTTCGATCATCGTCTCGATGCCCTTGTTCGGCGCCAGCAGGCCGAAGGTCAGCACGACCTTGCGGCCCTGCCAGCCGAACGCATCCTTCATCGCTTCCGCGGCGACCAGCGGCCGGTCGGGCACGCCGTGCGGGATCATCACGATCTGCCGCGGGTCGGCGCCGTAGACGCGCTGCAGGATATCGCGACCACGCTCAGCCATCACGACCACGCGCGCGGCACGCTGCAGCAGTCCTTCGAGCACGCGGCGTTCATCCACGCTCGGCTTTTCGAGCACGGTATGCAGCGTGACGATCAGCGGCAGCGTGGTGCGGTCGAGCAGCGCCAGGATATGCTCGCCGGCCGCGCCGCCATAGATGCCATATTCATGCTGCACCCAGATCGCCTGCGCGCCGCTCGCCTCGATCCGGCGGGCGGTGTCGAGATAGGCCACACGGTCATTCTGGGGGATCGTGCCCGTCACCTCGGGCGGATAGGCGTAGCGACCCGGATGGTCGTCCATCGCATAGACATCGACCGCGATGTCCGGGAAACGGTCCCGCATCGCCTTGTACACATCGGTCGTGAACGTCGCGAGGCCACACTGCCGCGGCAGGAAATTGCCGATCAGTGCCAGCCGTTCGATCATCGCGCCATCCGTCGTCACCATCCTGCCAACCCTCGACATCGCCGGACATGAACCTGCCCGAAACCTTGCGGAGGGATGAACAGTCGAGGACGGGGTTGGTTGCATTTCTGTTGCAATGCAGGATGAGCCGCGCGGCCCCTGCGATCAGCCGCGGCCGCGATACCCCGAAACGCCTTGGTCCGGCAGCCAAAGCGCGGCAGGCGGCGCCGCCGATTGCCAGAATACGTCGATCGGAATGCCGCCGCGTGGATACCAATACCCGCCGATCCGCAGCCATACCGGCTTCATTTCGTTGAACAATCTCTCGCCGATGCCGACCGTGCAATCCTCATGGAAACCGGCATGGTTGCGAAAGCTGCCCAGGAACAGCTTCAGCGACTTGGACTCGACGATCGTCTCGCCGGGAACGTAATCGATAACCAGATGGGCGAAATCCGGCTGCCCCGTGACGGGGCAGAGCGAGGTGAATTCCGGCGCCGCAAAACGCACCAGATACGTCCTGCCGGGCCGGGGATTGGGTACATAGTCGAGCACCGCCTCGTCCGGGCTGGCGGGAAGCGTGCTGGTCTGTCCAAGATGCATGGGATTCATGCTCGCCATGTAGGGCCTGTCGCGCCCGACGCCAACGCCCGCTTCCTATCGACGGCGACGGACAGGCCCGATAGGGACTTTCGCGCTGGAGGTGACGATGGACGCATTGCTGACACCGCAGGCGCTGGCTGCGCTGTTGGACGATCCGGGCATCCGCCTGCTCGATGCGACCCACCTGCTCGGCGATCCCGGCGGCGAACAGTCCCGGCGTCTGTTTCACGACGGCCATATTCCCGGCGCCCGCTTCATGGATCTCGACCATCTGGTCGATCCCGACACCAGCCTGCCGATGATGATGCCCTCGCCGGAGCGCTTTGCCGCCGCGATGGCCGACCTCGGCATAGGCACCGACGACCGCATCGTCGTGTATGACCAGTCTCCCCTGCACAGCGCTGCGCGCGGCTGGTGGATGCTGCGCAGCTTCGGTGCGGCAAACGTCGCGATCCTCGACGGCGGTCTCGCCGCCTGGCAGGCGGCCGGCCTGCCGATCGAACAGGGCGCGGCACCCGCCCCCGCCCCCGGCCGCTTCGTCGCCCATCCGCCCGCCGCGCATCTGCGAACCCTTGCCCAGATGCAGGCGAACCTTTCCACCGATGCCGAACAGGTGATCGACGCCCGCTCGCCCGCCCGCTTTGCCGGTGCGGAGCCGGAACCGCGCGCCGGCGTCATCCCCGGCCACATTCCCGGTTCGCAGAACCTCCATTATGCCCGGCTGTTCGAACCGGATGGCCGGTGGAAGCGCGGCGAAGCCCTCGCGGCCGCCTTTGCAGAGGCCGGCGTCGATTTCGACCGCCCCATCGTCGCCACCTGCGGCTCGGGCATCACCGCCACCGTGCTGGCCTTCGGCGCCCATCTGCTCGGCCACGCCATGGTCGTCTATGACGGCAGCTGGGCCGAATGGGGCAGCCATCCCGACACGCCAAAGGCAAAGGACTGACATGAAGGACGACGATACGCTGGGTGCGGCCACGCGCGTGGTACAGGCCGGCCGGCGCAAGGAGTGGACCGCCGGCATCGTCAGCCCGCCCGTCTGGCGCGCCTCGACGATCCTCTACGACTCGATCGCCGATCTGCGCGCCAGTGCCGGCCGCGACACGCATCACCGTCTCTATTACGGCCGCCGCGGCACGCCGACCCAATGGTCGCTCGCCGATGCGCTGACCAGCCTGGAGCCGGGGGCGGAGGCGACGTTCCTCTACCCCTCCGGCGTCGCCGCCATCGCCGCCGCGCTGCTTGCGGTGCTGTCGCCCAGCGACGAACTGCTGATGGTCGACAGCGCCTATGAACCGACCCGTGCGATGACCGCGTCGCTGCTCGACCGCTTCGGCATCACCACCCGCTTCTACGATCCGCTGATCGGCGCCGGCATCGCCGACCTGATCGGCGACCGCACCCGTGCCATCTTCATGGAAAGCCCCGGCAGCCTGACCTTCGAGGTACAGGACGTGCCCGCGATCGTCGCGGTGGCGAAGGCGCGCGGCATCGTCACGCTGCTCGACAATACCTGGGCGACGCCGCTGTTCTTTTCCGCGATCGACAAGGGCGTGGATTACAGCATCCTGGCCGCGACCAAATATATCGTCGGCCATTCGGACGTGATGCTCGGCTCGGTCACCGCCGCACCCGGCCGCTTCGCGGCGCTGCGCGATACCAGCTTCCAGCTTGGCCAGGTCACCAGCCCGGACGATAGCTGGCTGGGCAGCCGCGGCCTGCGCACCATGGCCGTGCGGCTCGACCGGCATCAGGAAAGCGCGCTCACCATCGCCCGCTGGTTGCAGGACCGGGCCGAGGTGGCCGAGGTGCTGCACCCTGCCCTTCCCACCTGTCCCGGCCACGACATCTGGGCACGCGACTTTTCCGGCTCCAGCGGCCTCTTCTCCTTTGTCCTGAACGGCGGCGGCGAGGCGGCGCGGGCGGCGCTGATCGACGCACTCGAACTGTTTGGCATCGGCTATAGCTGGGGCGGCTTCGAAAGCCTCGCCACGCCCGTCGATGTCGGTCGCATCCGCTCGGTGGCGCGCACCGCTTTCGCCGGCCCCATCGTCCGCCTCCAGATCGGGCTGGAGGACACGGCCGACCTGATCGCCGATCTCGATCGCGGGCTGGCCCGGTTCCGCGCGACGCTGGGATGACGCTTCCCGAATGGCCTCAGGCCAACGGGCTCGACCTCCCGTCGCGGGCCGAGGGGATCGAGGCGGCGATCGCCACCGGGCTGATGCTGGCGATGCTCGGCGCCGGCACGGTGGCGGGCCGCGTCGCCGGCCCGCGCTTCGCCGGTTTCTGGACGCGCCACGCGGCCAATCATGGCGAGCTTGTCGCCGGCCGGCTCTGTACCATCACCCGCTATCTGACCTCGGCCGTGCTGCTGGCGATCCTGTCGGCGGCGTGGCGCTGGTCGCCCTGGGCGCAGGCACCGATCGGGCTGGCTCTGGGCGTGACGGCGGCGCTGGCCGCGGTGCAGATGCTGCGCGGCCTCGGCCTGCCGCGGTGGATGGCGTGGACGGCCGCGGCGATGCTGTTCGTCGGGTTGTTCAGCCAGGCGGTCGGCGGCCTTGCCCCCATCATCCGCGTGCTGGAGGCGATCGGCTTCAACATCGGCACCCGCCGCTTCTCGCTGATGCTGCTCGTCACCATGCTGGTCACGGTCGTTGCGCTCTACGCGGTCGTCCGGCTCGCCAACCGCGTGGTCGAACACTGGATCGCCCATGCCCGCGGCCTCGACCCCACCCAGCGCCTGCTCGGCCAGAAGCTCGCCAGCATCGCCATCGTCGTCGCCGCCTTCTTCTTCGGCACCGACCTCCTCGAAATCGACCTGACCACCTTTGCCATCTTCTCCGGCGGCCTCGGCCTTGCCGTCGGCTTCGGCCTGCAAAAGACCATCGGCAACCTCATCGCCGGCATCATCCTGCTGCTCGATCGCTCGATCAAGCCCGGCGACGTCATCGCGCTGGGGCAGGAGATCGGCTGGGTGAACAAGATCGGCGTGCGCGCCGTCTCCATCGTCACCCGCGACGGCAAGGAACACCTGATCCCCAACGAGAACCTGATGACGCAGGAGGTGGAGAACTGGTCCTATTCCGACCGTAATGTGCGCGTCCGCATCCCCGTTCGCGTATCCTATGACGCCGACCTGCGCCTGGCCCAGCAACTGATGCTGCGCGCCGCGGCCGAGTCGCCCCGCGTCCTGAAAAGCCCCAAGCCCACCATCTGGCTGATGTCCTATGGCGACTATGCGCTGGAACATGAGATACTCGCCTGGATCAGCGATCCCGAGAGCGGCGTCGGCAACGTCCGCTCCGACGTGCTGAACCGCCTCTGGTGGCTGTTCAAGGAGCACGACATCACCCTGCCCTATCCGCAGCGCGACGTGCACATCCGCACCGCGCCACATGCTCCGAGAGACACGCCGCCTCCGCTGTGACCCCGGCGCAACATCCAGTCACGCCACAAGCGTACCGACGCAAGAATCGTCTTGTGCACCGCAACAGCCGCTGTCACAAATCGAACATCGCCGAATAGACAGCGCAGGCGGCTTCCAGCCGCCAACAGACGCTGCATCCGGCGATATGCAGGTGAGAACATCGACTTCTCCGTTTGGAAGGGAAACGATGCGCTTCTCCACTCTACTCCTGGGCGGCCTCATGCTGGCGGCCACCACCCCCGCCTTCGCCCAGGACACCGCCCCGCCGGAGCCGATCACGGTCAGCGGCAGCGTCGCGGTGCTGACCGACTATCGCCTGCGCGGCATATCCCAGACCAACAGGAACGCCGCCGTGCAGGGCGCACTGACCGTCGCCCATGAAAGCGGCTTCTATATCGGCACCTTCGCCTCGAACCTCGCCGGCTGGGGCACGTTCGGCGGCGCCAATCTCGAACTCGATGCGATCGGCGGCTACAAGACCACGGTCGGCTCCGCCACCGTCGATGCGGGCGTGACCTGGTACACCTATCCGGGCGGCGCGTCCGAGTCGGACGTGGTCGAATTCTTCAGTCGCCTGTCCGGTGTCGCGGGGCCCGCCACGCTGACCGCCGGCGTCTATTACGCGCCCAAGCAGACCTCGCTCGGCAATTTCTCCAACACCCCGTTCAGCCGCGGCCAGCGCCAGCACAATGTCTACCTGACCGGCGACGGCGTCGTGGCCGTCCCCAACACGCCCGTCACGCTGAAGGCGCATATCGGCTATTCGGACGGCAATCCCGGCCTCGGCCCCAACGGCACCAGCCTGGCCCCCACCGGCGAATATTGGGACTGGGGCGTCGGCGCCGACGTGGTCGCGTACAAGAACTTGACGTTCAACGTCTCCTATATCGATACCGACATCACCCGCGCCGAATCCGCCTATCTCCAGCCGAATTTCTCGAAGTTCCAGGAACCGGGCGGCAAGTCGATCGCCAACGGCACCGTGCTGTTCTCGCTGACCGCCGCGTTCTGATCCTGTCGGCAGGACGCGAAAAAGGGGGCGGCTTCCCATAGCGGAAGCCGCCCCCTTTTCGTTTGCCCCGGAAAGCTTACTGGGCGCCGGCGCGTGCGTCCTGGCCGTCACCCTCGGGCGCCGCCACGATGTCGCGGGTCGTGGTGCCCTTGTCGACCACATTGGTTTCGGGATCGCCCACCGACGAACGGATGCCGGCATCCGCCGCATCGTCGCCCGCGGCGCCAACCACCGCCTGCTCGCCGGCGCTGCGCTGCGCCCGGCCACCGAACAGTGCGTCCAGCGTCTGCTGCTGCCCGCCCGTCGCCTGCGGCGCGGCACCCGGCTGCGGCGGGACCAGCGCGAAATCGGGCGGGATCACCAGCGGCGCCTGGCGCGCCACCGCGAACTCGTCGGGCCGCGCCCGGTCCAGACCCCCACGGCCACCACAGCCCGCCAGCAGCGCGGCGCAGGACAGACCTGCGATCACGGGCACCAACTTACGCATTGCTATTCTCCACAGGGGCAGCCTTGTCGCGCACCAACAGGGCGCGGACCAGCAGAACCAGAACGCCTATCGTAATCGCCGCATCGGCGACATTGAAGACCAAAAAGGGACGCCATTCACCGAAGTGCAGGTCGGCGAAATCGACCACATAGCCAAGCCGTGCCCGGTCCAGGATATTGCCGAGCGCCCCGCCCAGCACGCATCCCAGCGCGATCTGATCCGCCCGGTTGCGCTCGCGCGTCATCCACACCGCCACGCCCACCGCGATCGCGCTGGTCAACGCCACCAGCGCCCAGCGCTGCAACGTCCCGTCCGCGGTCAGCAGCCCCAGCGAGATGCCGTAATTGGGCACGAAGCGCAGCGCAAAGATCGGCAGCACGTCGCGCACGTCACCCAGATAGCGGATGCCCAGCCCGTGCGTGACGAACAGCTTGCTCGCCTGGTCGGCGATGAACAGCGCCAGCGCGACGAGAAGCCCGGTACGGGGAAGCTTAGCCATGCGACACCACCGCGTCGCACCGGTCGCACAGGCCGCCATCGGCGCTCACCTCGGGCAGGTGCCGCCAGCAGCGCCCGCACTTGGCGTAGTCGGTGCGCGACACGCTCACGCCGTCGCCGGGGCGGACCGCCGCGACGATGAACGCCTCGGCCAGCGCATCCTCGTCCAGCGGCAGCGCCGGCACGGACACCTCCGCCTCCAGCGACGACCGCACGGTCTTTTCACGGCGCAGCGGCTCGATCGCCTCGGTCACCCGCGTGCGCAGCGACCGCACCTCGGCCCAGCGCGTTGACAGCGCATCGTCCCCCGGCAGGGCCGGCAGCTCGGGCCATTCCAGCAGGTGCACCGATCCGTCCTCGGACGGATAGCGCGCCTGCCACACCTCTTCGGCGGTGAAGCAGATGATCGGCGCGGCATAACGGACCAGCGCGTGGAACAGCGTGTCGAGCACGGTGCGATAGGCACGACGGCGCAGCGAGTCGGCCGCATCGCAGTAGAGCGCGTCCTTGCGGATATCGAAGAAGAAGGCCGACAGGTCCTCGTTCGCGAAATCGGTCAGCGCGCGTAAGTAGCGGTTGAACTCGAACGCATCCGCCGCCGAGCGCAATTCGGCGTCCAGCTGCCCGAGCAGCGCCAGCACATAGCGCTCCAGCTCCGGCATCGCCTCCACCGCGACGCGCTCTTCCTCCGCAAACCCGTCCAGCGCACCGAGCAGATAGCGGAAAGTGTTGCGCAGCTTGCGATAGCTGTCCGATGCAGTCGCCAGCACTTCCTTGCCGATGCGGACGTCCTCGAAATAATCGACCGAGGCCACCCAGATGCGCAGGATGTCGGCACCCGACTCGCCGATCACCTTCAACGGATCGACGACGTTGCCCAGCGACTTGGACATCTTGCGGCCCTGCCCGTCGAGCGCGAAGCCGTGGGTCAGTACCGCGTCATAGGGCGCCCGCCCCCGCGTGCCGCAGCTCTCCAGCAGCGACGACTGGAACCAGCCGCGATGCTGGTCGGACCCCTCGACATACAGGTTTGCGCGCGTTCCCTCGCCGAACCGCGCCTCCACCACGAAGGCGTGGGTTGAACCCGAATCGAACCACACGTCGAGAATGTCGTTGACCGGCTCATATTCGGCCAGATCATAGCCGCTGCCCAGCAGCGCCTGATGATCGGCGGTGAACCACGCATCCGCCCCGCCTTCGCGGAAGGCCTCCACGATCCGCGCATTGACCGCCGGATCGTTCAGATACTCGCCCGTCGCGCGGTGCACGTAGAGCGCGATCGGCACGCCCCAGGCGCGCTGGCGGCTGATCACCCAGTCGGGCCGCCCTTCGACCATCGACCGGATACGGTTCTCGGCACGCGCCGGCACCCACCGCGTCCGCCCGATCGCATCCAGCGCGGTTTCGCGCAGCGTGGCACCGTTGCCCTGGGCATGGCCAAGTTGCAGGTCGGCCGGGTCACCGGTGGTCAGAACAGGAGCGGCGCGCTCAGCCTGCTCGGCGCGGTCCATCGGAATGAACCACTGCGGCGTCGCGCGAAAGATCACCTTCGCCTTGGACCGCCACGAATGCGGATAGCTGTGCTTGAAGTCGTCCGACGCCGCCAGCAGCGCGCCGGCATCGCGCAGGTCCGAACAGATCGGCCCATCGGATGCGACGAACTTCTTGTTGATCACCGATCCCTGGCCACCCAGCCAGGCCCAGTCCGCACGGTACAGCCCCGCGCCATCGACTGCGAACACCGGCTCGATCCCATGCGCCTTGCACAGCAGGAAGTCGTCCTCGCCGTGATCGGGCGCCATGTGGACCAGACCCGTACCCGCATCGGTGGTGACGAATTCGCCCGGCAGCATCGGCCGAGGCTTGGCGAAGAAGCCGCCGAGCGCGTGCATCGGGTGGCGGACGACGGCGCCGGCGAGTTGCTTCCCGGTGCCATTCCAAACGGCTCGCAAAACGGGGAAGAACAGGCCACCCTTATCCAGCGAGATTTGCTTGGAGAGCCGGTCCTTGAACTGATCGACCAAAGCCTCCGCGATAACGAACCGCCGGCCCGACCATGCCGAATGCGCCTCGATCAGTCGCTGGACATTGGGCTCGACGTTGCTGCCGACTTCCCCGACGCTGACGATTTCGACAGCGACATAATTGATCGCTTCGCCATAGGCCAAAGCTTGGTTCACCGGGATCGTCCACGGCGTCGTCGTCCAGATCACCGCATGCGCGCCGACCAGGTCCGGCGCGTTCGGCGCTTCCACGATCTCGAACCCGACATCGATCTGGGTCGAGACGATATCCTCATACTCGACCTCGGCCTCGGCCAGCGCGGTCTTTTCCACCGGCGACCACATCACCGGCTTGGCGCCGCGATAAAGCTGCCCCGACTCGGCAAACTTCAACAGCTCGCCGACGATCGTCGCTTCCGCGGCATAGGTCATCGTCAGATACGGGTCGGCCCAATCGCCCATTACCCCCAGCCGCTCGAACTGCGCGCGCTGCACGCCGACCCATTTGTCGGCATAGGCGCGGCATTCGGCGCGGAACTGCGCGACCGGCACCTCGTCCTTGTTCTGCTTCTTGGCGCGGTAGGCTTCCTCGACCTTCCACTCGATCGGCAGGCCATGACAGTCCCAGCCGGGCACATAGGGCGCGTCCTTACCGGCCAGGGTCTGCGAACGGACGATGATGTCCTTCAGCACCTTGTTCATGGCGTGACCCATATGGATGTCGCCATTGGCGTAGGGCGGGCCGTCATGCAGGATGAAGCGCTCGCGTCCCTGCCGCTCGGCGCGCAGCCGCTGGTACAGCCCGATCTTCGCCCAGCGCTCCAGGATCGCCGGCTCCTTGGCGGCAAGCCCGGCCTTCATGGGGAAATCGGTCTTCGGCAGGAAGACGGTGTCGCGCCAATCCTTGGCGGCCTCGGGCGTGTCGGTCATAAGTCTGCCGCCCTTAGCGGCTTTGCCGGGCGCCGTCAGCCCTTCAGAATCAGGCCCGCGAAATCAGGCGCGCAGGATCGCTCCGGCGCGGGCACAGTCAGCATCCATCTGCGCCACCAGCGCGTCCAGGCTGTCGAACTTCGCCTCGGGCCGCAGATAGTCGACCAGTTCCACCTCGATCCGCTCGCCGTACAGGTCGCCGGCAAAGTCGAAGAAATGCGGCTCCAGCAATTCCTTGGGCGGGTCGAAACTCGGCCGGATGCCCAGATTGGCCGCGCCGTCCAGCACGCGCCCGTCCGCCAGCCGCCCGCGCACCGCATAGATGCCGTAGGCCGGGCGCAGATATTTGCCCATGTCGACATTGGCGGTGGGGTAGCCGATCGTGCGCCCCACCTTGTCGCCGTGCTGCACCAATCCTTGGATCGCGAACGGCCGGGTCAGCAGCCGTGCCGCGGCGCGCGCCTCGCCCAGGCGCAGGTGCGCGCGGATGCGGCTGGAGGATACCGGCTCTCCGTCCAGCGTCACCGGGCCGATCGCCTGCGTCGAAAAGCCGTGCACGGCACCCAGCGCGCGCAGGATCGCGACATTGCCGCTCTTGCGTGCGCCGAAGGTGAAATCCTCTCCCGTCACCACCCCGCCGACGCGCAAGCGCTCCATCAGCCGCTCGGTGACGAACGCTTCCGCCGACAGCGCCGCGAGCGCTTCGTCGAAGCGGAACACCACCATCGCATCGGCGCCGGCCTCCGCGAACAACCGCGCGCGCTGTGCCAGCGTGGTCAGGCGAAAGGGCGGCGTGTCCGGTCGGAACAGGCGCACCGGATGCGGGTCGAAGGTCGCGACGATCGCCGGTCGCCCCTCGCCCCGCGCGCGCGCCACCGCCGCCCCGACCACCGCCTGATGACCAAGGTGAAACCCATCGAAATTGCCGAGCGCGACGATCCCGCCGGCCAGCATCGGCGGAACGGGCGCGTCACCGTCAAGACGCTGCATGGCGCGCGCTATAGAACGCCCGTCACCCGCGCACCAGCGTGACGTAGCTGTACGCCGGCCGGTCGCCCTCCGCGCCGTGATCCTCGCGCGCCACCTCGCGCCAGCCGGTGAACGGCGGCACCACCGCATCCCCCTCCGGCGCGCCGTGCACCTCGGTCAGTTCGATCCGGTCGGCCCGTGCCTCGAACAGCGCGAACACCTCCGCCCCGCCGATCACCGCGACCTCGCCCCCGCCCACCAGCGCGAGTGCCGCCTCGACATCATGCGCCACCTCCGCGCCCGCCGCCCGCCACGCCGGATCGCGCGTCAACACGATATGCCGCCGCCCGGGCAGCGGCGCCGGGAAGCTTTCGAACGTCTTGCGCCCCATCACCATCGGCTTGCCCATGGTCAGCGCCTTGAAGCGCTTCAGGTCGGCCGGGATGTGCCAGGGCAGCGCCCCGTCGCGCCCGATCACACCGTTTTCCGCGCGGGCCAGCACCATCACGATCATATCGCCACCGGCGCCTTGATATGGGCCTGCGCCACATAATCGTGCAGCACGAAATCCTCCGCCTCATACCCGTCGATCGCATCCGGCCGGCGGGTGATCTCCAGCCGCGGCAGCGCGCCCGGTTCGCGCGCCAGTTGCGTGCGCGCCTGTTCCAGATGGTTCAGGTACAGGTGGCAATCGCCGCCGGTCCAGATGAACTCGCCCACCTCCAGCCCGCATTGCTGCGCCAGCATATGGGTGAGCAGCGCATAGGAAGCGATGTTGAACGGCACCCCCAGAAAGATGTCCGCCGATCGCTGATACAGTTGCAGCGACAGCCGCCCGTCCGCGACATGCGTCTGGAACAGGCAGTGGCACGGCGCCAGCGCCATCGCATGCAGGTCGCCGGGGTTCCACGCGGTCACGATCTGCCGGCGCGAGGCGGGCTGGGTGCGAATCTGTTCCACCAGCTCCCGGATCTGGTCGATATGCCGCCCGTCGGCCGCCACCCAGTCGCGCCACTGCTTGCCGTAAACCGGCCCGAGATCGCCCTCGGCATCCGCCCACTCGTCCCAGATCGACACCCGGCGCTCCTGCAGCCAGCGCACATTGGTGTCGCCGCGCAGGAACCACAGCAGCTCGACGATAATCGATCGCAGATGCAGCTTCTTGGTGGTCAGCACCGGAAAGCCTTCGCGCAGATCGAAGCGCATCTGGTGCCCGAAGACGGACAGCGTGCCCGTGCCCGTCCGGTCCATCTGGCGGCTGCCGGAGTTGAGCACGCGCTCCATGAGATCAAGATACTGGCGCATGGCTCTCCGCGTAGCGGCACGCGGCGCGCTCGTCCATTATGGTTGGGCTTGCACGTGCACCGCGCTGCGCGTCCCGGCACGGCGGGGGGTGCCGCCCCTACCCCGCCCTGCACCCCCTATCACGGCCGCAACGCTGCACCGCGGGCTGGCGGATGCCCGGTTCGAGCTGGCCGCGATCGGCTATTTCGATCCGCAATGGAGCTTGTTGGCGCTGCGCCACGTCGCCGGCCATGCTGACGGCGTGCACCTGCCGATCCGCCGCATCGCGCGCGACGCGCTGCTGTTCGGCGCCGCCGCGGTGATGCTGGCCCACAACCACCCGGACGGCGATCCCCGCCCCAGCATGGCCGACCTGCGCTACACCCGCCGCCTGGCCACGGGGCTCGACACGCTCGGCATCCGGCTGGCGGAACACTGGATCGTCACGCCCACGTCCGTCACCAGCTTTCGCGACGAGGGGCTACTCTGAACCCTGCTGCATCCTGCACGGCCGGATCGCCTCCGGTTCGGGCCGCGGCCCCACCGCGCGAAAGGTCGCCAGATAGCCGCCGGCCGACGGCATCTCCATCATCGCCACCTGCTCGAAGCCCACCGCCTCGAACTCGCATTTCAGCAGGGCGGGCGGCGTACCATGGTCGCGCGTGGCGCGCTTGGCATCGACCACCACGACCAGCCCGTCCTTGCGGAGCGACGGGAACAGCCGCCACAGGAATTCATAGGGCTGCGCGATCTCATGGTACATGTGCACCATCAGCACCCGGTCGAAACTGTTGTCGGGCAGCTTGGGATCGGCCGGTTCGCCCAGCCGCACGCTCACATTGTCCAGCCGCTCGCGCGCCACCCGCTCGGCCAGGCTGTCGCGCGTGTCCGCCATGATGTCCTCGGCCAGCACCCGCCCCTCGGGGCCGACGCGCGCGGCGAGGCGCACCGTATAATAACCCTCGCCCGCGCCGATATCGGCCACCGTCATGCCGGGGCGGATATTGGCGCGGTCCATCACCGTGTCCGCCTCGCGCAGCCGGTCGCGCGCATCCTCGTTCGACCAGCGCGACGACACGATATGCGCCACCGGCCGGTCCGCCGCCGGAAACGGGCCGGGCTTGTCGGGCTCGTTCTTGATCAGCGGCTTGGAGCCGTCGCACCCGGCAAGGGCGAGGGCCAGAAGCACAAGGGCGCGCACGCGCGGCATCTCAGTCGACGTCGTCCACGGCCACCGTCTCACCGGTGACGCGCTGCGACAGGGCGGCGGCCATGAAATCGTCCAGCTTGCCGTCCAGCACGTCGCCGGGCGCGGTGGAGGTCACGCCGGTGCGCAGGTCCTTCACCAGCTGATAGGGCTGCAGCACATAGGAGCGGATCTGGTGCCCCCAGCCGATATCGGTCTTGGTGGCGTTCTGCGCATTCGCCGCCGCCTCGCGCTCGGCCAGTTCGCGCTCGTACAGGCGGGCGCGCAACTGGTTGTACGCCTCCGCCTTGTTCTTGTGCTGCGAACGCTGGTTCTGGCACTGCACGACGATGCCGGTCGGGATATGCGTGATGCGCACCGCCGAATCGGTCGTGTTGATGTGCTGGCCGCCCGCGCCCGATGCGCGGTAGGTGTCGATGCGCAGGTCGCTTTCGTTGTAATTGACCTCGATATTGTCGTCGATCACCGGATAGACCCACACCGACGAGAAGCTGGTGTGCCGCCGCGCCGACGAGTCGTACGGGCTGATCCGCACCAGCCGGTGCACACCCGACTCGGTCTTGGCATAGCCGTACGCGTTCTCGCCCTTCACCAGCAGCGTGGCTGACTTGATCCCCGCCTGTTCGCCTGCATGGTAATCGACCAGCTCCACCTTCATCCCGTGGCGCTCGGCCCAGCGCGTATACATGCGCTGCAACATCTCGGCCCAGTCCTGGCTTTCGGTGCCGCCGGCGCCCGCGTTGATCTCCAGATAGGTGTCGTTGGCATCGGCCTCGCCGTTCAGCAGCGCCTTCACCTTGTCCGCTTCGGCACGCTCGGCCAGTTCGGCGAGCGACCGCGCGCCCTCGTCGGCCAGTTCCTGGTCGCCCTCGGCCTCGGCCAGCTCGATCAGTTCGACCGTGCCCGCCATTTCGCTTTCGATCGCGCGCGTCGCGCTGATCGCCTCGTCCAGCCGGCGGCGTTCGCGCATCACGTCCTGCGCCTGCTTGGCGTCGTTCCACAGCGTCGGGTCCTCGACCCGCGCATTCAATTCGTCGAGCCGACGCAGCGCGCGGTCCCAATCGAGGGATTGGCGCAGCAGCGCCAGCGCTTCGTTGATCGAATCGACATGAGCCTGCGCTTCGGCGCGCATGAACTATTCTCCTATGTGGTCGTGCGGCCCGGTTCGCGAAACGTCACGGACGGGATCGGCCGCACGGCCGGCAATATATAGGTACGCGCGCTAGTAGATTCCGCCTTCTCTTTGCAAGAAGTCGCTGTCGCGCGGGGGTGTGTCGGTGCGCGTGGTCGTCGGCGTCGCGGTCGGGGCCGGGCCGGCACGGCGGCGCGCGCGGCGCGGCTCGCTGGCCGGCTTGAACGCTTCCCAGATCACCCCGGGCTTGGGATCGTTCCCGGTCGGGAAGGTGCCATAGACCGGCCGCCCGCTGCCGCGGTCGATCCGCACCATGCGGATGCCGGCCGGCGCGCGGAAGGGCAGCTTGTCCATCCCCTCATACGCCTTCACCGCGAACTGCTTGAAGATCGGCGCGGCCAGCGTCCCACCCTGCGCCGCGCCGCCCAGGCTCCTCGGCGAGTCGTACCCGATATACAGGCCGCCGACGAACTGTGGCGTGCCGCCGATGAACCACACGTCGGTGGGGCCGTTGTTGGTGCCGGTCTTACCGAACATCGGCCGGTCCAGGTCGCGCAGCACGGTGGCGGTGCCGCGCTGGACCACGCCCTCGGTGATGTGCACCATCTGGAACGCGGTCATCGCATCCAGCACCTGGCGCTGGCGGCTTTGCGGGCGCGGCATCGGCTTGCCGTCATAATCGGCCGCGTTGCACCGGTCGCAGGCGCGCCAGTTCTCCGGCCAGATCACCTTGCCGTGACGGTCCTGCACGAAATCGATCAGGCTGGGCGCACCGCCGCGCCCGTTGTTCGCCAGGATCGCATAGGCATTGACCATCGCCGAAACGGTCGTCTCCCCCGCCCCCAGCGCATAGGACAGATAGGGCGGGAAATCGCCGATCCCCATCTTCTTGATCGTCGCCACCACGCGCGGCATCCCCACCGTCGCGGCGGTGCGCACCGTCATCAGGTTGCGCGACTGTTCGATGCCCCAGCGCATCGTGTGCGGCCCCGCGCCGCGCGATCCGCCGAAATTGCGGAAGCATTTGGTGCCCAGCCGCGCGCCCTGATCGACGCAGAACGGGCCGTCCACCACGATCGACGCCGGCGTCATGCCATTGTCCAGCGCGGCGGAATAGACGATCGGCTTGATCGTCGATCCCGGCTGGCGCTGCGCCTGCGTCGCACGATTGAACGCCTGCAACCGCGCGTCGAATCCGCCCTGCATCGCCAGCACCCGGCCGCTCGCCGGTTCCTCCACGACGAAGCCGCCGGAGATGCGCGGGATCGACCGCAATGCGAAGCTGCTGCCCGACGGCGCCACCGCGACGATGTCGCCGGCCTTGAACGCGGCGAATGCGGTGCCGCCCTTGCCGCGCACCGGCATCTGCGCATTGGCGCGCGGCACACTGCCCGTCCGGCCATTGGCGAAGCCGATCGACCATTCGCCGCCTTGCCGCGCGATCAGGATGCCGGCGCGCCAATCCTCGTAATCGACGCCGATATTGGTGTTGAGCAGCGCCTGCAGCCATTTGTCTCCGTCGATATCGACATGGCGGATCGGCCCGGACCAGCCGCGCCCGCCGTCATAGCGGATCAGGCCGTCGCGCAGCGCCTTGGCCGCCAGGTCCTGCAACCGCGTGTCGAGCGAGGTCCGCACCCACAGCCCGCCCGAATAGACGCTGTACGGTCCGTCCTTGGCCGTCTCGCCGAACTTGTCGAGCAGTTGCCGGCGCACCTCCTCCACGAAATAGCCGCCCACCGTCTCGTATTTCGACGTGCGGCGCAGCACGGTGCCCAGCGGCTCGGCATTGGCGCTTTCATATTGCGCGCGCGTGATGAAGTTGTTCCTCAGCATTTCGCTGAGCACATAGTTGCGACGGGCCAGCGCCCGGTCCGGGTGGCGCACCGGATCGTAATTGGACGGCCCCTTGGGCAGGATCGCCAGATAGGCGAGCTGTCCCAGCGTCAGCTCGTCCAGTTCCTTGTCGAAATAGGCATGCGCCGCCGCTTCCACGCCGAATGCGTTGCGGCCCAGCGCGATCTGGTTGAGGTACAATTCCAGGATCTGCGGCTTGGTCAGCGTATCCTCGATCTTGTACGCCAATATCGCCTCGCGCACCTTGCGCGTCGGCGAATATTCGTTGCCGATCAACAGGTTCTTGGCGACCTGCTGGGTGATCGTCGATCCGCCCTTGGCGCGCCGGCCGCTGCCGAACTTCTGCACATAATCGAGCACCGCACCGGCCAGTCCCGGATAATCGACGCCGCCATGCTCGAAAAAGGTCTTGTCCTCCGCCGCCAGGAAGGCGCGGATCAGCATCGGCGGATATTCGGCGTAGGAGAGTTCCACCCGCCGCTCGCGCGCATAGGACTGGATCGGCGCGCCATCGATCCCGCGCACATGGGTCGGCAGCGGCGGCTCATAGGCCTTCAGCGCATCGACCGAGGGCAGGTCGCGCATGAAGATCAGCCAGAACACGCCCGCACCGATCGCGGCGAGCAGCGCCAGCGCGGCCAGCGCCTTGACCCACCACCGCGCGAAAAGGCGGCGGCGCGGGGTCGGGGATGCGGTGGAGGAAGGATCGGACGCCATGTTACCGCGCCGGCGTGTAGCAGGTTCGCACCCGCTTGCCACCCATCAGCGGTCGTCGCGCCGCGGCGCTGCGTCGAACCGTGCGCCGACATGCGCGGTGCCCCGTGCCCGCGCCAGCATCTCCTGCCGGTGCCGCTCCGCCGCGCCCGCGCGCGTCGCCTCGTCGCGCTGCCCGTGGCAGGCCGGACAGGACACGCCTTCCTCGTACAGCGGCGACGCGCGATCGGCCGGGCTGACCGGCATGCGGCAGCCATGGCATAGCTGATGCTCGCCCTGTTCCAGTCCGTGGCGCACCGCGACCCGGTGGTCGAACACGAAGCATTCGCCGGCCCATGCGCTCTCCGCCTCGGGCACGGTTTCCAGATATTTCAGGATGCCGCCGTCCAGGTGATAGACCCCGTCCACCCCCTCGGCCTTCAGGAATGCGGTCGCCTTTTCGCAGCGTATGCCGCCGGTGCAGAACATCGCGACGCGGGCCTTGCCTGCCAGCAATGCGTCGCGATGTTCGCGAAACCACTGCGGAAAGTCGCGAAAGCTGGCGGTGCCCGGATCGACCGCATTGGCGAAGGTGCCGATCGCGACCTCGTAATCGTTGCGCGTGTCGATCACCAGCGTGTCGGGCTCGGCGATCAGGGCGTTCCAGTCGGCCGGTGCGACATAGGTGCCCACCTCGCGCGTCGGATCGATGCCCGCCACGCCCATCGACACGATCTCGGCCTTCAGGCGCACCTTGAGGCGGTGGAACGGCATCGTCTCGGCAGCCGAATCCTTTACCTCCAGGTCGGCACAGCCGGGCAGGCCTCGGATATGCGCCAGCACTGCCTCGATGCCGTCATGCGTGCCCGCGATCGTGCCGTTGATGCCCTCGCCCGCCAGCAGCAGGGTGCCCTTGATCCCCGCTGCCTCGGCTGCGGCGAGCAGGGGCGCGCGCAGCGCGGCAGGGTCGGGAAAGGCGGCAAAGCGGTACAGGGCACAGACGCGGATCATGATGCGCGGCGCTTTACGGCCTCCGGTCGCGCTTATCCACCTCCGCCGGTCAGCGCGCCGCCATCTTGCGCGCGAAATGGATCTCCACCGCGCGCGTGACGCTTTCGGCGATCTTGTTGCGCCCCTCGCGGCTGTCCAGGAACGCCGCGTCGCGCGCGTTGGAGATATAGCCGGTCTCGAACAGGATGGAGGGCATGTCGGGGGCCTTCAGCACCATCAGCGATGCCATGCGGTGGAACACCGTCTTGGTCGGGATCAACGGCCGCGCCTCGCGCCCCAGCAACCGGGCGAACCCTGCGGAATTGTTCATGGTTTCGCGCTGCGCCAGGTCGATCAGGATCGACGACACGTCCGCTGCCTCGTCCCCCAGGTCGACGCCTGCGATGACGTCCGCCTTATTCTCCCGCGCCGCCAGCCGCGCCGCCTCCTTGTCGGACGCCACCTCGGACAGCGTGTAAACCGACGCCCCGCTCGCCTCCCCGGACCCCACGCTGTCACAATGCACCGATATAAACAAATCCCCATGCAGGCGTCGTGCGATGCCATATCGTTCGCGCAAGACCAGATAGCGGTCGTCGCTGCGGGTCAAGGCCACGCGCACGCGCCCGCTTTCCAGCAGCTTGTCGCGGATCGCCTTGGCGATCTTCAGCGTCACATCCTTTTCGCGCAGGCCCGTTTCCGGATTGATCGCGCCGGGATCGACGCCACCATGTCCGGCATCGATCACCACTAGCGGGCGGTTGTCGTTGCCAGCGACCTTGGGCAATGGTTGCGCCTTGGTGGGCGGCGGCACCGGGATGGACAGCTTGTAGCGCGGTTCGCTGCCGAAACGGAAAGGGAAGAAGTCCAGCGCTCCGCCCAGACTGGCCTGCGTATAGCCTGCGGGCACCGCCCGGAGCGACAGCGTCAGCTCGCGTCCTTCGCCGTCAAAGCCGCCGTCATGCACCACCGCGTCCTGCGCCAGCTGAAAGGTGATGCGCGTTGTATCCGGCGCGATACGCTGCTGCTCCACTGCGCGCACGAAGCCGTCGCGGACGCGCAGATGCCCGGGTGAGGCACCCACCACGTCCACCGAGATCCGCCGTGGCTCGCCCAGCATCACGCTTCGCGCACGCTTCACCGCGCCGTCGAAGCGGATCGCGATCCGTCCCTCCGCCACGCTCACGCGCTCCACCACCGCGGCGAGCGCGGGGCCGGGCAGAAACCACCCGAGGAGAAAAACCAGCAGCGTCGCCATGCCCCTTCGGTCATGCCGCGATCTGGTCCTGACGGTCCAGCGAAAAGCCATCAACGCATTACCCTTTTTCGACCCTGGGATCGATCGGGAGAGTATAACCTGCCTACCTGTCTCCAGGGTTGCGGAATGGGGTTAATCCGTCATTCGGCAAATTATTGCCGGCAGTGTCGGCCGAATCGTTCCGGTTGCGGTCATATCGCGGAGATGCTAGCCTTCGATTTGCACCCTTGGGTCACGCCGTTTTCCGGCACCGAAGGGGGTATCACGGCCCGCGCGATTTCCCGTCGCGGCCAACCAGGTTGACGCTCGCATGCCGCAATTGCCCCACTACGCTGACCGACCGGCTTTTGCCGGCGGGGTCGCGGCGTCGTGGGTCGCGCCCGGAACTCCCACCGGGCAGGCGCAGCGCGCAGACACATTCCGCCTACATCGTTGCGACCCGGCGCCCCGCGCCGCCGCACCCATTTACCGCGCGCGACGGCAGCCCACAGGCCCGGCGCGCGCGTGGAGACCATATAATGACCACGCGTATGCTGATCGACGCACGCCACCGGGAAGAGACCCGGGTGGCGGTCGTCAAGAATAACCGCATCGAAGAATTCGATTTCGAGTCCGCCGAGCGCAAGCAGCTCAAGGGCAACATCTATCTCGCCAAGGTGACCCGCGTCGAGCCGTCGCTGCAGGCGGCGTTCGTCGATTACGGCGGCAACCGCCACGGCTTCCTCGCCTTTTCGGAAATCCACCCCGATTACTACCAGATCCCCAAGGAGGATCGCGAGGCGCTGCTCCGCGAAGAGGCCGAGCATGCCGCCGAGGAAGCCGCCCTGCGCGCCGAACTCGACGCCGAGGATGACGAGGATTTCGACGGCGAGGACGATCACGACCATGAGCCGGGCGACCACGACGCCGATCTGAGCGAAGGCGAAGAGGGCGAGGACGCGCCGCGCCCGAAAAAGGCGACCGTCAACGACGACCAGGTCGAGGCGCTGCGGGCGCGTCGCCAGTCCCTGCGCCGCCGCTACAAGATTCAGGACGTGATCCGCCGCCGTCAGGTGCTGCTCGTCCAGGTCGTAAAGGAAGAGCGCGGCAACAAGGGTGCGGCGCTCACCACCTATCTGTCTCTCGCCGGCCGCTACTGCGTGCTGATGCCCAACACCAGCCATGGCGGCGGCATAAGCCGCAAGATTTCGAACGCGGCCGATCGCAAGCGGCTGAAGTCGATCATGGCCGATCTGGCGCTCCCCTCGTCGATGGGTTGCATCGTCCGCACCGCCGGGCTTCAGCGCACCAAGACCGAGATCAAGCGCGACTTCGATTATCTCGCCCGCCTGTGGGACGGTATTCGCGAAAAGACGCTGACCTCGTCGGCGCCGGCGCTCGTCTATGGCGACTCCGATCTCATCAAGCGCGCGATCCGCGACATCTATAATCGCGAGATTGAGGAAGTGATCGTCGAAGGCGAGGAAGGATACAGCCACGCCAAGGACTTCATGCGCCTGTTGATGCCGGCGCATGCCCGCCGCGTGAAGCAATATGCCGATGCCGTGCCGCTCTTCCAGCGCGCGCATGTCGAGGATCAGTTGGCGGCGATGTACAATCCCGTCGTCCAGTTGAAGTCGGGTGGCTATCTCGTCATCAACCCGACCGAGGCGCTGGTCTCGATCGACATCAACTCCGGCCGCTCCACCCGCGAACATAATATCGAGCAGACCGCCACCGCGACGAACCTTGAGGCGGCACAGGAGATCGCGCGTCAGCTTCGCCTGCGCGACATGGCCGGCCTCGTCGTCATCGACTTCATCGACATGGACAATCATTCCAATGTCCGGAAGGTTGAGAAGGCGATGAAGGAGGCGCTGAAGAACGACCGCGCCCGCATCCAGGTCGGCCGCATCTCGTCCTTCGGCCTGATGGAAATGAGCCGCCAGCGCTTGCGCACCGGCGTGCTGGAGGCATCGACCCGCCAGTGCCCGCATTGCGAGGGCACCGGCCTCGTCCGCACCGCCTCGTCCTCGGGCCTGTCGGCGCTGCGCCTGATCGAGGACGAGGCCGCCCGCGGTCGCGGCTCGATCCTCACGCTGCGCGCCAGCCAGGAAGCCGCCGTCTACGTGCTCAACAAGAAGCGCGCCGACATCGCCGAGATCGAGGAACGCTATGGCGTGTCCGTCGAGATCCTGCCCGATCGCGAGGAAGAGGGCGCGCGCATGTCGGTCGAAGCGTCCGGTCCGCCGCCCGCGCATCCGCCGCGTATCGATGCTTTGTTGCCGGTCGAGGAAGACGACAGCGACCTGATCGATGAGATCGAGGAAGAAGAGGACGAGGTAGAGGTCGAGGAGCGCGCCGAGGAAGCGCGCCCGCGGGCCGAGCAGGGCGAGGGCGAAGGCAATGGTCGCAAGCGCCGTCGCCGTCGTCGCGGACGTCGCGGTCGTGGTCAGGACGAGGGCCAGCAGGACGAGGCAGCCGAGGGCGAGGACGAGGCGGTCGACACCGACGAAGCCGAGCAGGCCGAGGATGTCGACGCGGTCGAGGCCGATACCCAGGACGCCGAACCCGTAGCCGAGGCCGAGGGCGGCGAAGGTCGCCGTCGTCGTGGCCGTCGCGGCCGTCGTGGTCGTGGCAACCGCGGCGAGGCAGCGGTCGAGGTGCAGGCGGACGAACCGATCGCCGACACCGCCGAACCGGAAGCGGAGCCCGAAGCGGCCCCGCCGATCGCCGACACCCTGCCGGAGCCGCTGCCGGTAGCCGAGCCGGAGCCGGTCGCCGAGGAAGCGCCCGCGGTCGAGGAGGCCCCCGCCCCCAAGACGCGTCGCCGCCCGCGTGCCCGCGCCGCCACCGCCCCGGCCGCGGCCGCGGCCGAGGAAACGGTTGCGACGCCGGCGCCCGTCGCCGAGCCGGTCGCAGCCGAGGAGCCCGCGCCCAAGCCGAAGCGGACGCGCAAGAAGAAGGTGGAGGAGGCTCCGGCCGAAGCCCCCGTCGTCGAGGAGGCCCCCGCCCCCAAGCCGAAGCGCACCCGCAAGAAGAAGGTGGAGGCGCCCGTCGCCGATGCCGCCGACGAGGGCCCCTCGGCCGCCGCGACGCTGGCTCCCGCCGAGCCGGTCGCAGCCGAGGTCCAGCCGGACGCAGCGGATGCCGCACCGGCGGCGGCGCCTGCGGCCGAGGACACCGCCGATACGCCGCGTCGCGGCTGGTGGCAGCGGACGTTCGGCGCCTGACAGGCCGACACGCCGACAGATGATGACGAGACGCCCGCCATTCCCCCCGGAATGGCGGGCGTTTCTCATTCCGCTGCGGTTCATCCGCCCCCGCCCATGCACACCGCTTCGCAAAGCAGGTTGCCGCGCGCCCCCAAGGTCACGATAATCACGCCCATGAAGCGTCTCCTCGCCGCCTTCACCCTTTCGGTCCTCGCCTTCGCGCAGCCCGCGGCCGCCCAGTCGATCCTGCGCGATGCGGAAACGGAGGCGATGTTCGCCGACATGTCCGCGCCGCTGATCAAGGCGGCGGGGCTGTCGCCGCGCGACGTGCGCATCGTCCTGATCAACGACGGGTCGATCAACGCCTTCGTTGCGGGCGGCCAGACGGTGTACGTGCATTCGGGCCTGATCGCCGCGGCCGACAACGCCAACGAGGTACAGGGCGTCATCGCGCACGAACTGGGCCATATCGCCGACGGCCATGTCGTCCTTGCCGATCAGGCGATGAAGCCCGCGATGGGCATGTATCTGCTCTCGATGGTGCTGGGGCTGGCCGCCATGGCGGCGGGCAGCGGCGAGGCGGGCGCCGGCATGATGGCGCTCGGCCAGCAGGCGGCGATGGGCAAGGTGCTAGGCTATACCCGCACGCAGGAGTCGAGCGCGGACGCCGCCGGCGCGCGCTATCTCACCACCTCCGGGATCAGCGGCAAGGGCATGCTGAGCTTCTTCAAGAAGCTGCAGAACCAGGAATTCCGCTACGGCTACACCAATATCGATCCGTTCGCGCAGACCCACCCGCTGTCCGGCACGCGCATCGCGACGCTGACCGCCGATCTTCAGGCCGCCCCCTCGTGGAACGCCCCCGTCAATGGGCCGCTGGAGGAACGCTTCCGGCGCGTGAAGGCCAAGCTTCAGGGCTATGTCGGCACGCCCGCGTCCACGCTCAACGCCTTCCCGTCCGCCGACCAGTCGGTCTACGCCCATTATGCGCGCGCCTATGCCTATCACAAGGCCGGCTACCCGGACAAAGCCGATGCCGAGAGCCGCGCCCTGATGGTCAAGGATCCGAACGACCCCTATTTCCAGGAAATCCGCGGCCAGATCCTGCTGGAAGCGGGCGAGCCGGAGGCGGCACTGGCCCCGCTTCGCGCCGCGACCGAGGGGTCACGCAACAATCCGCTGATCGCCACCACGCTCGGCCATGCGCTGATCGCCACCGAACAGAAGCAGCATCTGCCCGAGGCGATCAAGGTCCTGCGCATCGCCACCCAGCGCGACGACCAAAACCCGTTCGCCTGGGTGCAGCTCGGCACCGCCTATGAGCAGACCGGCGACACCGCGCGCGCCGCCCTCGCCACGGCGGAGCGTGCCAGCATGATGGGCGACACCCGCACCGCCATCCAGAGCGCGCGCTACGCGCTCGCCAACATCCCCTCCAACACGCCCGACTGGATCAGGGCGCAGGACATTGCCATGACATCGCAGGACGCCGCCGACACCACCCGGAAGCGCCGCCGTTGAACCGCCTCGTTCTGGCGCTCGTCGCCGCGCTCGGCCTGGCGGTCGGCGCGCTCGGCATGCTCCTGGTCCAGACGCGGGGCGAAACCGATGTGCGTGCCTATCTGCTCGAACACCCGGAAGTGATCCCGGAGGCGATGGCCCGGTTGCAGGAACGCGAATCGGGCAAGGCGGTCGCGCAAGTGGCGGATCAGGTGACCAAACCGTTCGGCAGCGCCTGGAGCGGCAACCCGAAGGGCGATGTCACGCTGGTCGAATATTACGACTATAATTGCGGTTATTGCCGCGCCAGCCTGCCGCTGCTCAAGCAGTTGACCGATGCCGATTCCAAACTGCGCATCGTCTACCGCGAGTTGCCGATCCTCGCCGAGTCGAGCCGCGACGCCGCACGCATGAGCCTGCTGGCCGCCGCACAGGGCAAGTTCCAGGCGTTTCACGATGCCCTTTATGCCGGTGGTCAGGTCACCGACGCCTCGATCGCGGCTGCGGCGCGCACCGCGGGCGTCGACACCGGCAAGCTCGCCGCCTTCACCCCCACCGCCGATGCGGAGATCGTCCGCAACATGGAAACCGCCGGCCGCCTGGGGCTGAACGGCACGCCTGCCTGGATCGTCGGGAGCCGTGTTCTTTCCGGTGCGCTTCCGCTAGAGGAACTGCAAAAGGCCATTGCCGACGCCCGGCGGTGACCGACCTCTTTAAAGGCGGCAAAACAGCGGCATGACCGATACGATCCTGTCCATTGCCGGCGTGGGCAAAACCTATGCCGGCGGCACCACCGCGCTCCACCCGGTCGATCTCGACATCCGGCGCGGCGAGATCTTCGCCCTGCTCGGGCCCAATGGCGCGGGCAAGACGACGCTGATTTCGATCGTCTGCGGCATCGTCACGCCGTCGACCGGCACGATCACCGTCGCCGGCCATGATGCGGTGCGCGACTACAAGGCCGCACGCCGCGTCCTCGGCCTCGTGCCGCAGGAGCTGGCGACCGACCAGTTCGAAACCGTGCTCGCCACCGTCACCTTCAGCCGCCGGCTGTTCGGCCGCTCGGGCCATGCCGGGCATATCGAGCAGGTACTGCGCGACCTGTCGCTGTGGGACAAGCGCCACGCCAAAATCCGCGAGCTGTCGGGCGGCATGAAGCGCCGCGTGCTGATCGCCAAGGCGCTGGCGCACGAACCCGACATCCTGTTCCTGGACGAGCCCACCGCCGGCGTCGATGTCGAGCTTCGCCGCGACATGTGGAAGCTGGTCCACCGCCTGCGTGAACGCGGCACCACCATCATCCTGACGACGCATTATATCGAGGAGGCCGAGGAGATGGCCGACCGCGTCGGCGTCATCACCAAGGGCCGCCTGCTGCTGGTCGAGGACAAGACCGCGATGATGCAGAAGCTGGGCAAGCGGGAAATGGTGCTGACGCTGGCCGAACCCATGACCAGCGTGCCCGCCGAACTCGCCGAATGGCACCCAGCGCTGGAGGATGAAGGCCGCCGTCTGCGCTACACCTTCGACGCGCGCGGCGAGCGCACCGGCATCCCCTCGCTGCTCCGCCGTCTTCAGGAACTCGATATCGCCTTCACCGACCTCGAAACCTTCAAGTCCAGCCTGGAGGACATCTTCGTCGATCTGGTCGAAGGCCGTCGCGCCGAGGAGCAAGCCGCATGAACCTGCACGGTATCTGGGCGATCTATCGCTTCGAAATGGCGCGTTTCGGCCGCACCATCTGGACCAGCCTGATGGTCCCGGTCATCACCACGTCCCTGTATTTCATCGTCTTCGGCTCCGCGATCGGCAGCCGCATGACGGAGGTGTCGGGCGTGCCCTACGGCGCCTTCATCGTGCCGGGGCTGATGCTGCTCGCGATCTTCTCGGAAAGCATCCTGAACGCGTCGCTGGGCATCTACATGCCCAAATTCACCGGCACCATGTATGAACTGCTGTCCGCGCCCCTGTCGCCGATGGAGACGATCCTCGGCTATGTCGGGGCGGCGACCACCAAGTCGGTGGTGATCGGCCTCGTCATCCTGGCGACGGCGCATCTGTTCGTCGACCTGCCCATCGCACATCCCGTGGCGATGCTCGCCTATCTGGTGCTGGTCGCCGCGACCTTCTGCCTGTTCGGCTTCGCGATCGGCATCTGGGCCAAGGGGTTCGAACAGTTGCAGGTCATCCCGCTGCTGGTCGTCACCCCCCTCACCTTTCTCGGCGGCGCCTTCTATTCGGTGACCATCCTGCCAGAACCGTGGCGCACGATCACGCTGTTCAACCCGGTCGTGTACCTCATCAACGGCTTCCGCTGGACCTTTTTCGGCACCGCCGACGTGGCGCTGGGCATCAGCCTTGGCGTCACCGCATTGTTCCTGCTCGCCTGCCTTGCATGGATCACCTGGATCTTCAGGACCGGCTGGCGCCTGAAAAGCTGAAGTCTCACGGACGGAAACATGAGTTTATCCGTTCGTGTCGAGTAAAGATCGAGTAGCAGCGAAGCTGCGTATCGAGAGCTTGTATCGAGACATCGCCACATGCGGGGATGTGTCTCTCGATACGATGAACAGGTCGGATCGTCCCCCGGACGATCCTGAACATGCTGGGAGCATGTTCACCTGTTCATCTCGGTACGCAGCTTTGCTGCTACTCGACGGCTACTCGGGACGAACGGCTGTGGTGGATGCCGCTCCCCGCGCCCCAGCAACCGCCGGCCACACCACCAGCGCCCCGGCATTGTTCAGCGCGTGCAACACCACCACCAGCCACAATTGCCCGCTGAGCACGTACAGCCCCGCCAGCACCAGCCCGAAGCTGCCCGACAGCGCCATCCCGCGTATCCCCTGATAGCGGTGCGCCCGCGCGAACACGATCGACGCGGCGGCAAATCCCGCCAGCGCGCTGCCGCCGAGCATCGTCACCAGCAAGGGCAGCACCAGCCGATAGAGCGGTTCCTCGACCACCCCGGCCATCGCCGCGACCAGCGCGGCCCAGCCCCGCTCGCCCGGCGCCGGCATCATCCGCCGCAACGCCGCCGGCAAAGGCCGTCCGAACCGCGCGCGTAGCGCGATGATGGCAAGGCCGCCCGTCACCCCGGCAAGGCTGCCGATCGCGACCGCGGACGCCTCCATCGCCGGAAGCAGCGCGCGCAGTCCCATGAACTCGGGCGGAAACCGCCACAGCGCATCCAGCCGCCCCAGTGCGGCGAGCGCCACCAGCGCCGGCACCAGCATCGCCAGCGGCGCGCGGATCAGCCACCGCCGATACCGCCCCGCCGCCCCCCGCGATCGCCCGCGCAGGAACCAGACCTGCGCCGCCAGCACCAGCGCCAGCAGCGCCCCCGGCAGCAGCATCAACCGATGCGATGCTCGCCCTTCACCCAGCGCACCGTGCCGGACGAGGCACGCATGACGACGCTTTCGGTGGTCATCACCTTGCCCTTGCGCTTCACGCCCTCCAGCAGCGACCCGTCGGTCACGCCGGTGGCGGCAAAGATGCAGTCGCCGCGCGCCAGCTCGGTCAGGTCGTACTGCTTGTTCAGGTCGCTGACGCCCCATTTGTGCGCGCGCGCAATCTCGTCGTCGTTGCGGAACAGCAGGCGGCCCTTGAACTGCCCGCCCACGCAGCGCAGCGCGGCGCAGGCCAGCACGCCCTCGGGCGCACCGCCCGATCCCATATAGACGTCGATCGTCGTGTCGGGATCGCTCGTCGCGATCACGCCCGCCACGTCGCCGTCGCCGATCAGCACCACGCCGCAGCCGATGCCGCGCAGCTCCGCGATCAGCGCTTCGTGACGCGGACGATCGAGGACGCAGGCGATGATGTCCTTCGGCTCGACACCCTTGGCCGCCGCGATCGCCTTCACATTCTCGGTCGGGCTGCGGTCCAGGTCGATCACCCCGTCCGGATAGCCGGGGCCGACCGCGATCTTGTCCATATAGACGTCGGGCGCGTTGAGCAGCCCGCCGCCTTCCGAGATCGCCAGCACGGCCAGGCTGTTGGGGCCGGACTTGGCGCAGATGGTGGTGCCCTCCAGCGGATCGAGAGCGATGTCGATCGCCGGGCCGTTGCCGGTGCCCACCTTCTCGCCGATGAATAGCATCGGCGCCTCGTCGCGCTCGCCCTCGCCGATCACCACGGTGCCGTCCATGTCGAGTTCGTTGAGCGCGGCGCGCATCGCCTCCACGGCGGCGGCGTCGGCGGCCTTTTCGTCACCGCGGCCGGTAAGCGTGGAGGCGGCGATCGCCGCCGCCTCCGTCACGCGCACCATTTCAAGAACGAGGACGCGGTCGAGGACGTTGCTGGCGGTCGCGGTCATGGAATTCCCCTGGGCTGGGCCTAGCCGTTGAACATGTTTTACATGCTCAGAGATAGGCCCGCCGGGGCGGGGTGGCAAGCCTTCGCGTCAGTCGCGCAGCAGGTCGTTGATGCTCGTCTTGGACCGCGTCTGCGCGTCCACCCGCTTGACGATCACCGCGCAGTACAGGCCCGGCTTGCCGTCCACCGACGGCGTCGTGCCCGGCACCACCACCGCATAGGGCGGCACGGCGCCGCGGAAGACCTCGCCCGTTTCCCGGTCGATGATCTTGGTCGATGCGCCCAGATACACGCCCATCGACAGCACCGCGCCCTCGCCGACGCGGACGCCCTCGGCCACTTCGGCGCGCGCGCCGATGAACGCGCCGTCCTCGATGATCACCGGATCGGCCTGCAGCGGCTCCAGCACGCCGCCGATGCCGGCACCACCCGACAGGTGGACGTTCCGGCCGATCTGCGCGCAGCTTCCGACGGTCGCCCAGGTGTCGACCATCGTGCCCTCGCCGACATGCGCGCCGATATTGACGAAGCTCGGCATCAGGATCGCGCCCTTGGCGACATGCGCGCCGCGACGCACCACCGATCCCGGTACCGCGCGGAAGCCGGCGGCGCGGAACTCGGCTTCCGACCAGCCGCTGAACTTGGACGGCACCTTGTCGAACCAGTGGCCGGCACCCGGCCCATTGTCGATCAGCACATTGTCGTTCAGGCGGAAGGACAGCAGCACCGCCTTCTTCAGCCACTGGTTGACGCGCCAGCCGCCCGCGCCGTCGGGCTCGGCGACGCGCGCTTCACCCTTGTCGAGCAGCGCCAGCGCGCGGTCCACCGCCACGCGCACCTCGCCCGCGGTGTCGAAGCCCAGGGCCGCCCGGTCTTCCCAGGCGGCGTCGATGGTGGCGGCCAGATCCTGGCTCATGCGTCAATCCTCCAATATGCTGTCTAGCCACGGCGCCAGCGCCGCGGTGGTGAAATCGATGAAGCTGCGGTCCTCGCCCGGCCCCTGCTCGGACCCGTTGTCGACCCAGACGGTGGTCATGCCGATCGCCTTGGCCGGCGCCAGGTTGCGCGCCATGTCCTCGAAGAAGATAGCGCGGGTCGGGTCGATGTCGAACGCGGCGCACAGGCCGGCATAGGCGGACGGATGCGGCTTTGGCACCAGATCCATGGCATGGATGTCGTGCACCGCCTCGAAACTGCCGCCCAGTCCCAGCCGGTCCAGCACCTTCAGCGCATAGGGCGTATCGCCGTTGGTGAAGACCAGCTTGCGCCCCGGCAGCCGCGCGATGGCGGCGGCCAGCGGGGCATCCGCCTCCAGCACGTCCATCTCGATATCGTGGACATAGGCCAGGAACGCGTGCGGATCGACGCCGTGATCCGCCATCAGCCCCGCCAGCGTCGTGCCATGACCATGGAAATAGGCCTTTTGCACGCGGTGCGCTTCCGTCTCGTCCACGCCCAGCAGATCGGCGATGAACGCCGTCATCCGGGCATCGATACGGGCGAACAGGTTCGCGCGCGCCGGATAGAGCGTGTTATCCAGATCAAAGATCCAGCAGTCGATATGGGATAGGCGCGCCAGCATCGGCGGACGCTTAAAGCTGCGGGTGCGACGGGGCAAGCGCGCGCCGCCGGCCTCTTTTAACCCTCTGCGAACCGGATAGAACTATCTGGCGGTGAGGACCTGGGGGAATCAGACATCATGATGAAGCGGAACTGGCGGCACGGACCTGCGATCGGTCTGGCCGGTCTGCTCGCGGCCTGTGGTGGTGCCGGTGGCGGCATCGGCAGCACGCCGACGCCGCCGGTCGCTAACCCCGTTCCGACGCCGACGCCTGCCCCGACACCCGCCCCCACGCCGGCGCCTTCCCCCCCGATCAACTACGACACCGCCGAATACCGTGCGACCGTGGGCGCCGTGTCGATGAATGCACTCGCTGCGTACAACCGCGGCGCGACGGGTGCCGGTATCGGCATCGGCATCATCGACAGCGGCATCGATCTGGATTCGGCCGAGTTCACCGGCCGCATTGCCGCTGCCTCCACCGACGTCGCCAGCACCCGCACGATCGATGACGAGGATGGCCACGGCACCGCGGTCGCCTTCACCGCCGCCGGCCGGCGCAACGGCACCGGCACGCACGGCGTCGCCTTCGATGCGTCGCTGATCGTGCTGCGCGCCGACCAGCCGGGAAGCTGCGCTACCCAGGACACAGGCACCGACTCGACCGGATGCCAGTTCCCGACCAGCGCCATCGCCCGCGGCCTCGATGCCGCACGGAGCGCGGGTGCGCGGGTCGTCAACATTTCGCTCGGCGGCAGCTCGGCCATGCCGTCCGGCCTCGTCGCCGCGATCAACCGGGCCACCGCGGCGGGGATCGTGGTCGTCATCGCCTCCGGCAATGACGGCGCCAACGACCCCGATCTCTTCGCGCAGATCGCCAACGACACTGCGAATGCGCGCAATCAGGTGATCATCGCCGGCTCGGTCGGTGCCACCGGGACCATTTCGACCTTTACCAATCTTGCCGGCTCCAGCGCGCCGCATTTCCTGTCCGCGGTCGGCGAACAGGTGCGCGCGCCCGACGAGACCGGCACCCTGTTCCTCTGGTCGGGCACGTCCTTTGCCGCGCCGCAGATCTCGGGCGCCGTCGCGCTGCTCGCCCAGGCGTTTCCGAACCTGACCGGCGCGCAGATCGTCGACATTCTCTACCGGACCGCGCAGGATGCGGGCGCCGCCGGCATCGACGCCGTTTATGGCCGCGGCATCCTCAACCTGTCCGCCGCATTCCAGCCGGTAGGCGGCACCAGCGTGGCGGGAACGGCGGCGGCGGTTTCGTTCGGCAACAACGCCGTCCTGTCCGCCCCGATGGGCGACGCACGCAGCGCCGGGCTCGGCGCGGTGATCCTTGACGGCTATGGTCGCGCCTTCGCCACCGATCTCGCCCACGGCATCAGCCGCGCCGCGCCCATCCCCGGCCTCGCTCCCGCGCTCCTGCACCGCGTTCGCGCGGTCGGCATGCAGGCCGGCGGCACCACCGTGTCGATGACGCTCGCGCCGCAAGGTCCACGCGGCGACGTGCTGCTACGTCCCAGCTATCTCACCGTCACCGACGCACAGGGCGCCCGCGCCATCGCCGGCACCGTCACGCAGGCGCTCGGCCGCTCGCTGTCGTTTGGCTTCGGCTTCGGCAGCGGCGGCGGGGCGCTGACCGCCCAGCTTACCGGTCAGGCCGAACCCGCTTTCCTGATCGCGCCTGCCGGCTCGATGGGCTTCGACAGCGTCGCCCGTGGTACCGGTGCCATCCGCCAGGCATGGCAGGGACTCGGCATCACCGCCGCGATCGACAGCGGGCAGGTCCTCACCCGCCGCGATGCGCTCCGCCCCGTCGCCGACGGCTGGAACCGCAGCCGCTACGACCGCGCCGCGCTGACCCTCGACCGCCGCTTCGGCGATCTTCTGACGACCCTCACCGCCAGCCGCCTGATGGAAGGCGACACGCTGCTGGGCGCCCGTTTCGGGCCGGGGCTGGGCGGCATGGGCGCGACGAGCTGGTTCGCCGATGCCGCCGCGCGCTGGCGGAATGCGGATGGCTGGACGCTGGGCGCGACATGGCTTCAGGGCTGGACGCACGCCAGCGCGCGCCACGGCCTTGCCGGCACCGCGCGCCTCCGCACCACCGCCTTCGCCGCCGACATCGGCAAGGCAGGCATCTTCGGCCGCGACTCGCTGGGCCTGCGCATCGCCCAGCCGCTGCGCGTCGCGCGCGGCGGCATCGACTATCGCCTGCCCACCGGCTGGGACTATGCCGGCGCGGGCGTATCCGCCTGGACCGTGCAGCGTCTGAATCTCGCCCCCACCGGCCGCGAGATCGACATGGAGGCGCGCTATACCCTGCCGCTCGGTCCCGGCGACCTTCACACCAACCTGTTCTGGCGCCGCGATCCCGGCAATATCGCCGCACTTCCCGATGATTACGGGCTCGCGCTGCGCTGGGCCTTCGGCCTTTGATAGCCGTTCTTTATTTGCGAGCGGCGGCCGCGCTTCCCATCTGCTAAGGCATGACCCGTCTTTCCCTGCTCGATCTGGTGCCCGTCGTCGAAGGTGGCACCGTGTCGCAATCGCTGGCCAATGCCGCCGACCTCGCCGCCCATGCCGAATCGCTCGGCTATCAACGCTATTGGGTGGCCGAGCATCACGGCATGGAGGGCATCGCCTCGGCCGCCACTGCGGTGGTGATCGCCCATGTCGCCGCCGCCACCCGCACCATCCGCGTCGGCGCGGGCGGCATCATGCTGCCCAACCACGCCCCGCTCGTCATCGCCGAACAGTTCGGCACCCTTGACGCGCTCTTCCCCGGCCGCATCGATCTCGGCCTCGGCCGCGCCCCCGGCTCCGACCAGCGCGTCGCCCGCGCCATGCGCCGCACCCTCGACAGCGACCCCAACGCCTTCCCCCGCGACGTCCTCGAACTGCAAAGCTATTTCGCCGATGACGGCCAGACCGGCATCACCGCCACCCCCGGTGCCGGTGCCAGCCCGCAAATGTGGATTCTCGGCTCCAGCCTGTTCGGCGCACAACTCGCCGCCGCGCTCGGCCTGCCTTATGCCTTTGCCTCGCATTTCGCGCCCGACGCGCTCGATCAGGCGCTTGGCGTCTATCGACGCGAGTTCCGCCCCTCCGCGACGCTTTCCAGGCCCCATGCCATGGCCGGCTTCAACATCTTTGCCGCCGACACGGACGAAGAGGCCGAATATCTCGCCTCTTCGCAGCAACAGGCGTTCATTGCCCTGCGCACGGGCAACCCGCGCCGCCTGCCGCCCCCCGTCGCCGGCTATCGCGACAGCCTGGGGCCGCAGGGCGCCGCCGTGCTGAACCAGGTCCTGTCCTGCTCCGCCACCGGCAGCCCCGCGACCGTCGCGCGTCAGCTTGCCGCCTTTGTCGAGCGCACGCAGGTGGACGAGGTGATGGTGACCAGTGCGATCTACGACCATCAGGCGCGCAAGCGCTCGATCGCGATCGCCGCCGAGGTCGCCCAGGATCTCGCCAAGGCGGCGTGATACACCGACCTTTCGACGGGTTGGGGCCGGCGGGGTTCAGGCCGCCGCCGGCAGGCGCAGCCGCACCATCAACCCGCCCAGGTCCTCGCTTTCCTCCAAACTGACCGTGCCCTCGTAGATTTCCGCCACGTCGCGCACGATCGCCAGCCCCAGCCCGGTGCCCGGCTTGCCGCTGTCCAGCCGCACGCCGCGATCGAAGATGCGCAACCGGTCCGCCTCCGCGATCCCGGCGCCATCGTCCTCGATCAGGAACTCGACATAGCCGGCCTCGGCACCCACGGTCACGAACACGCTGCCGCCGCCATATTTCGCGGCATTCTCGATCAGGTTGCCGAGCAGCTCGTCCAGATCCTGCCGCTCGACATGCACGGCCAGGTCCTTCGGGCCCGTCACGTCGATGCGCACATGGCGGTAGAGGCGCGCCACCGCGCGTTCCACCGATTCCAGGCTGGGCCACACCTCGGCCCGGCTGTGCGCCGACCCGCGCCGCCCGACCGCGCGGGCCCGCGCCAGATGATGGTCCACCTGCCGCCGCATCGTCCGCGCCTCGCGCACCACCGTATCCGCCAGATCGTCGGCCTGCGCGGTCGCCGCGTTCATGATGACAGTCAACGGCGTCTTCAGCGCATGGGCCAGATTGCCCGCGTGGCGCCGCGCCTCCTCCGCCTGCCGCTCATTATGTTCGATCAGCGCGTTCAGTTCCTCGACCATCGGCGCCACTTCGCTGGGCATCTCCGACGAGATCCGGTTGGCCTGCCCGGCGCGCATGCGCGCAATCTCCTGCCGCACCCGGTGCAGCGGCCACAGCCCGTAAAAGGTCTGCAACCAGGCCAGCACCACCAGCCCCAGGCCAAGCAGCGCGAAACTGCGCACCAGCGTGCGTCGGAGCGACGCGATCTGCGCGTCCAGCCCTTCCCGGCTCTGTGCGACCTGGAACCGCCAGCGAACGTTGGATCCCGGCAGTTTCACGTCGCGCTCGACGATCCTCAGCTTCTGGTCGGGGAACTGGTTGCTGGTATAGGTATGGACGCCCTTGTCGTCATGCGGGGCGCCATAGGCCAGTTGCCGGTCCCACAGCGAGCGCGAGGGGAACACCTCCTTGCCCGGCGCCGAAATCTGCCAGTAGAGGCCTGAATAGGGCTCCAGAAACTGCGGATCGCCCACCAGATCGCGTCCGAAGATCACCTCGCCATCCGGGCCGATCTCGGCCGCGACCAGCAGCGATTTCAGGATATATTGCAGCTGGTTGTCGGTATTCTGCGTCACCGCGCTGGTCAGCACGCGGTCCAGCGCGAAGCCGCCGCCCGCCAGCAGCACCGAGATCCACGCCGCAGAGATCAGGATCATGCGGCGCGACAGCGATCCCGTGCGCCATTTCCGTTTGGGAGGGTCCGCGTCCGTCATGCGTATCGGCCGTCCCGCCTCAGGCGGCGGCGCCCTCCGGATCTTCCAGGCTATAGCCCAGCCCGCGGATCGTGGTGATCACGTCCTGGCCCAGCTTCTTGCGGATGCGCGTCACGAACACCTCGATCGTGTTCGAATCGCGGTCGAAATCCTGGTCGTAGATATGCTCGATCAGTTCGGTGCGGCTCACCACCTTGCCCTTGTGGTGCAGGAGGTAGCTGAGCAGCTTGTATTCCTGCGCGGTCAGCTTCACCGGCTCGCCCGCGCGCGTCACCTTGCCGCTGCGCGTGTCCAGCCGCACGTCGCCCGCGGTCAACTCGGACGAGGCATTGCCCGACGCGCGGCGGATCAGCGCACGCAGCCGCGCGATCAGCTCCTCGGTCTGGAACGGCTTGGCGACATAATCGTCCGCCCCCGCATCCAGCCCGGCCACCTTGTCGGACCAGCTGTCGCGTGCGGTCAGCACCAGCACCGGGGTGGTCTTGCCCTCCTTGCGCCAGCGGTCCAGCACCGTCAGCCCGTCGATCTCGGGCAGGCCCAGGTCGAGGACGATCGCGTCATAGCTTTCGGTCGATCCCAGGAAATGGCCTTCCTCGCCGTCGGTTGCCAGATCGATGGCATAGCCGGCGCCCTCCAGCGTATTCTTCAACTGCTGGCCGAGATGGGGTTCGTCCTCGACGATCAGAACGCGCATCGATGTGGGTCTCCTTGGGAAATGGGGTCAGCGGTCGGTACGGCCGACGATTTGGCCGGATCGAGCATCGACCTCGACCCAGATCACCGTGCCGTTGCGCAGGAACTTCATCGTATAGATCGCCGCGCTCGCGTCGAAGTCGAAGCCGAGATATTGCGCCCCCTCCATCTGGGGCAGCACCCGGCGCTCAATTTCCGGCATGGGCAGGATGCGCCCCTGCTTGCGTGCCTGCAATGCCTTCATCTGATCGCCCCGCCGCTGGTCCGGGGCCTGTGCCATCACCGGTGCCGTCAGTGCGGGACTTGCGGCCAACAGTGCCAGGAGGACGGTCATCTTCATGGAGTTGGCATAGCCCGCATGCGTTGAACACCCTCTGAATGAGCGCGATGGCAATGTCGGTGCCGGGGCGCGCCCGCAAAAGCGCATGACAACTTGCCCGGTTCCGGGCGGGCGCTTACGTGGCGGTGCATCATGGCAGCACCCGTTCTCTCGTTCGAAGACCTTGGCGTCATCCAGGGTTCCGGCTGGCTTTTCCGCCACCTCGACATCCATGTCGGCCAGCGCGACCGGCTCGCACTGATCGGCCGCAACGGCGCGGGCAAGTCGACGCTGTTGAAACTGATCGCCGGCATTCTCGATTCGGACGAGGGGCGCCGCACGCTCGTGCCGGGCACGCACGTCGTTTATCTCGAACAGGAACCGGACCTGACCGGCGTTCCCACGCTGCGCGATTACGTCCTGTCCGGCAACGACGCGCCCCAGCCCCATGAGGCCGAGGCGATCGCCGACCAGCTCGGCATCGACCTGTCGCGCGAATCGGCCACCGCCTCCGGGGGCGAGCGTCGTCGCGCCGCGATCGTGCGCGCGCTGGCGATGAACCCGGACGTGCTGCTGCTCGACGAGCCGACCAACCATCTCGATCTCGCCGCGATCGAATGGCTGGAGGACTGGCTGAAGCGCTTCACCGGCGCCTTTATCGTCATCAGCCACGACCGCACCTTTCTGACCCGCCTCACCCGCTCGACGCTGTGGCTCGACCGCGGCAACCTGCGCCGCAACGAGGTCGGCTTCGGCGGCTTCGACGCCTGGACCGAGGCGGTCTATGCCGAGGAGACCCGCGCCGCCGAGAAGCTCGACGCCAAGCTGAAGATCGAGGAGCACTGGCTCCACCGTGGCGTCACCGCCCGGCGCAAGCGCAACCAGGGCCGCCTCGAAAAGCTGCACCAGATGCGCGCCACCCGCGCCGCGATGATCGGGCCGCAGGGGGCCGCCAAACTCGGCATCGCGTCGGACGACGTGAAGACCAAGGAGGTCATCAAGGCCGAGCATGTCACCAAGCGTTATGGCGACCGCACCGTCATCAAGGATTTCAGCCTGAAGGTGACGCGCGGCGACCGCATCGGCATCGTCGGCGCGAACGGCGCCGGCAAGACGACGCTGCTCCGCCTGCTCACCGGCGAGATCCAGCCCGACGAGGGCGAGGTGAAGCTGGCCAGGACGCTGGACGGTGTCATCATCGACCAGCAACGCCGCCTGATGGCGCCCGAAAAGCGCGTGCGCGAGGTGCTGGCGGACGGCGGCGACTGGATCGACGTGCGCGGGGTCCGCAAGCACGTCCACGGCTATCTCAAGGAATTCCTGTTCGACCCCAGCCTGGCCGAGGCGCGGATCGGCACCCTGTCCGGCGGCGAACGCTCCCGCCTGCTGCTCGCGCGCGAGTTCGCCCGCGAATCCAACCTGCTGGTCCTGGACGAGCCGACCAACGACCTCGACCTCGAAACGCTTGATCTGCTGCAGGAGGTGATCGGCGACTATGACGGCACCGTGCTGATCGTCAGCCACGACCGCGACTTCCTCGATCGCACCGTCACCGTGACGCTCGGCCTCGACGGCTCGGGCACGATCGACGTCGTCGCCGGCGGCTATGAGGACTGGGTCGCCAAGCGCAAGCCGCGCACCGAGGGCAAGAAGGCTGCCACCAAGGCCATATCGGCTCCCGCCGCCCCGGTGCAGGCGCGCACCAAGCTCAGCTACAAGGACCAGCGCGACTACGACCTGCTGCCCGGCCGGATCGAGGAGATCGAGGCGGGCATTGCCCGCGACGAGGCCAGGCTCGCCGATCCCGACTTCTACGCAAAGGACCCCGCCGGCTTCGCCCGCCTGTCCGCCGCGATCGGCAAGGCGCGTGAGGAGAAGGACGAAGCCGAAATGCGCTGGCTGGAACTGGCCGAACAGGTGGAGGCGCTGGGCTGATCGGCCCGGCGCCACCCGTCTCTACCCGCGTCCGCCCCTACCCTCCAAACTTCCGTTCGTGCTGAGCGAAGTCGAAGCACAGCTGCAACCCCTCCAATCCCACCCCGTTCGTCTCGAGTAACCGTCGAGTAGCGGCAAAGCCGCGTATCGAGACGGTGTATCGAGAGACAGCCGCAAAAGCCGCTCCCCCTAAACCGCCCGCCCCTCGCGCCCCGCGAGATCCACTACATATTGCCACGCCACGCGCCCCGACCGGCTACCCCGCCGCGTCGCCCAATTCACCGCCTCCGCCCCGTCGAATGGCAAAGCGTATCGTGCGGCATAAGCGCGCACGATCGCCAGATAGCCGTCCTGGTCCAGCACATGGAACCCCAGGCTGAGCCCGAAGCGGTCCGACAGCGCCAGCTGGTCGTCCACCACGTCGCGCGGGTTGATCGCACTGTCCTGCTCGCTCAGGTCGCGCGACACCAGATGCCGCCGGTTCGCCGTCACCAGCAGGCGGACATTGGCGGGCCGCGCCTCGGTCCCGCCATCCAGCAGCGAACGCAGCACGCGTGCCTCGCCCGGCTCGTCAAAGCCCAGATCGTCCAGGAACAGCGCAAAGGCGCGGTTCTGCCCACCCAGCCGGTCGAACAGCCGCGGCAGGCTGGCGAGGGCATCCACCGCGACCAGCGCCAGCGGCCCGCCTGCGGCCTGCACCGCGCCCACCGCGCTCTTCACCAGCGCCGACTTGCCCGTCCCGCGTGCGCCCCACAGCAGCACGTCCTGCGCGGCATGCCCCGCCGCCAGCCGCTCCAGATTCGCCAGCAGCGCCGCCTTTTGCCGCTCCACGCCCAGCATCAGGTCGAGCGGCAGGGGATCGAAGGCGCGCGCCGAGCTCAGCGCGCCGTCCCGCCACAGATAGGCCGGATGCGCCAGCAGGTCGGCATCAGGCGCCGGCGGTGGAGACAGCCGCTCCAGCGCAGCGGCGATACGGTCCAGGGGATCGATCATCCCCGCCTCCTAGCGGGCTGCGGCGGCCCCGCCAATCTCTGCCCGATGCGCCCGGATCGCCGCGTCCCCCGGCGCCAGCGCGACCGCCTTGTCGAGCAACTGCCGCGCGCCGTTCCTGTCCCCCGCCGCGATCAGGGCGACGCCGTAAGCGTCCGTCACCGCTGCGCTCATCGGCGCCAGTGCATAGGCGGCACGGCCATAGATCCGCGCCACCGCCCCTTCGCTGATCAGGGCATAAGCCCTTGCCAGATCGGCCAAAAGTCCCGCTTCGCGATCCCCTGCCGCCGCCCGCACCCCCTCCAGCGTCTCGATCGCCGCCCCGACCTCACCCCCGCCCAGCTGCCACCCACCCAAAATGCGTGCCCCAACAATGCTTTGCGGGTTTTGCGACAGGTACAGGGCAAGCGTCGCGGCGGCGTCGCGGGGACGGTTCAAACGACCATATGCATCGAGCAGGCGCAGCAAGGCCGGTTCGTCGAAGCTCAGATCGGCCGCGCGTCCATAGGCGGCGACCGCCTCGGCATAGCGGCCCGATGCCGCCAGCGTATCCCCGTAGGCCAGCTGCGCCGCGGGGGCGCCGGGTGCCGCGGCCACCAATGCCCGCGCCTGCGCAACCGCCTGCGGCAGGTTGCCGCCGCTCGCCAGGCCACGGATCACGCCCAGCGCATAGGTGGGATCGCCCGCTGCGCGCGAGGCCTCCGCCTGCAATGCCCCGAGTGCATCGGCACTCTGGAAGATGGTCGACGGGCCACGCTGGCCGGATGCCGCCCGGTCCAGCAGTTGCGCCGCCTGCGCATGCTGGCCCAGCGTCGCGCTGGCACGCGCCGCCAGCCGCAGGGCATAGCCATCGGCGTCTCCGCGCAGCACGATCGGCCTGATCACGTCCAGCGCGCCCGCCGCGTCGCCCGAACGCAACAGCGCGTTCGCCAACAGGCGTCGCGCGGTGACGTTCATCGGCTGCGCGGCGACCAGCCGGCGCCAGATGCCCGCGGCCTGCTCGTCCTGCCGGTCGGCAAAGGCGAGCGCCCCGTCCAGCAGCATCACGCCGGGGATGTCGCCGATGACTCCGCCGGTCAGTTGCAGCAATCGCCGCGCCAATACCCGGTTGCCGGCCCGCGCCGCGATCACGGCTTGCAGATAATAGGCCTGTTGGCTGCCCGGCCGCGACACCAGCGCGCGCCGCGTTGCAGCGAGGGCATCGGTTGCCCGCCCGGCATCGCCCAGCGTGCCGGCATATTCGATCAAGGCGGGATGGTAATAGGCATCCGAACGCAGTGCCGCCTCGAACCATGGCAATGCCCCCACCAGACCGTAGCGGCTGCGCACCACCTCGCCTTGCAGGGTCAGCGCCGCCGGATCACGCGGCGCCATACGCACCGCCTGCGCCGCTGCCGCCGCGGCTCCGCCGACCTCGCCCGCGCTCAGCCGGATACGCCCAAGATCGGCCCAGGCCGCCCCGTCGCCCGGCGATCGAGAGAGAAGATCGCCCAGTTCCGCCTGTGCGGCGGCACCCTGCCCCTTGGCGGCCAGGGCGCGTGCGCGAACGCGCAAGGCATAATCGGCATAAGCCGGTTCGGCCTGCGCGACATGCGCCAGGGCGGCGTCGGGATCGCCTTGCAACAGGCTGGCGGCGGCACGCAGTTGATGCAGGCGCCCGTTTGGAAAACCGACCGCGACCGCCCGGTCCAGCGCCGCCTCGGCAGCCGCGCCTTCGCCAAGGTCGATCAGTGTCCGGGCCAGCACCGCCTGCACGATGCCCGCCTGCGGTGCCGCACGCGCCGCGGCCTGCGCATCGGCATAGGCGGCATGGATGTTGCCCCGCTCCAGCGCCGCCAGCGACCGCGCAAACAGTTGATCCGCCGACGGGGGGCTCGGTCGCAGTGCCAGCGCCACCACACCGCCCAGCACGACAAGGGCCGCGACCAGCACGATGCCGAGACGCAGCCGGGGGCCGGGGCGCCAGACACGACGCCCTCCCCGCGCCCGGCGGCGACGACGCAACAGCGGATAGCGGGATGGACGGGGTTCGCTCATGGCTCAGCGCGCCGTCCTACATCGGCGCCCCGCGCACGGCTATACACAGGCGTCACCGTCATCCCGGTCAGCGTGCGCCCGAGGGCCACAGGATCACGCGCAGCGTCTGCAACAGGATCAGCGCGTCCAGAAACGGCGAATAATTCTTAGCGTAATACAGGTCATATTCCAGCTTGTGCCGCGCATCCTCGATCGACGCGCCGTAAGGATAGTTGATCTGCGCCCAGCCGGTGATGCCCGGCTTCACCATATGCCGCTCGGCATAGAAGGGCAGTTCGCGTTCCAGTTCGCTCACAAAGGAAGGGCGTTCGGGCCGGGGGCCGACGAAACTCATCTCGCCCTTCAACACGGTCCAGGTCTGCGGCAGTTCGTCGATCCGCACCTTGCGGATGAAGCGCCCGATCCGGGTGATCCGCGGATCGTCCTTCTCGGCCCAGACCGCCTGCCCCCCCACTTCGGCATCCTGGCGCATCGAACGCAGCTTCAGGATATGAAAGGGCTGATTGTACAGCCCGATACGCTGTTGCCGGTACAGGGCGGGGCCTTTCGACTCCAGCTTGATCGCGATCGCGGCCAGCAGCATCACCGGCAACGTCACTGCCAGCAGGATCAAGCTGACGACGACATCGAACACGCGCTTGACGACGCCGGACACCATCCGGCCGCTGGCAAAGCCGTCCGAGAAGATCAGCCAGCTATGGCTCACCGTCTTCAGGTCGATGCGCCCCGTTTCGCGCTCCAGGAAGCTCGATATCTCGCTGACCCGCACGCCCGTCGTCCGCACCCGCAACAGATCCTTGAACGGCAGGGCGTTGCGCCGTTCCTCCAGGGCCAGCACGACCTCGCCGGCATTCCGGTCCATCACATGCGCGGCCAGATTGGGAATGGTGTCCCGCGGCGTGGTGCGATGGAGTACCGGATTGGGCTCCCCCATGGCGATCACGTCGGCGACGACGAAGCGGGCGCCCGGCTGTTCGGCCAGCGCCGTCAACTGCGCCGCACGCGCGCCCGCGCCCAGCACGATCACGCGCCGCTTGAACAGGTCGCCGCCCAGCGTCCGGCCCAGCAGCGCCCGCACCATCACCAGCGTCGGGATGGCGAGCATCATCGCGTAGAACAGGTTCGACCGCCAGAAACTGAGCGAAGGCAGGAAGAAGAAGATCAGCGACAACAGGATCACGCCCAGCGACACGGCCACCGACAGCCGCGCCGCGGCGAACCGCAGCGACAGGAAGGAGGCCGCGCCGTAAGCCCCGACGGCGACCAGCGCGACCTGCAGCGGTATCGCGAAGCTCGCCAGCTGGAACAGCCGGGTCGACAAGGGCTCCACCGCCATGCCGATCTGCCGCGCACGGATGATCCAGCCCAATTCCGCGCATAGAACGAGCAGCAGGAAGTCGATGCACCCGAGCAACAGCACGACGTGCGACACGTAATGTTTGAACAGCCGAACCATCACGCTCCCATGTCACGCCGCCGGATGATGTTCGCCCAACGGGGTGCCGGTCCGACCCATTTGGCAATCAACAGGATTTTTGCATATATTCGACAACGAAGCGTGAAGATGGGCGTTGAGCGCTATTGACGATATAAAAGCGCCCGCGATCTGCGGCGCGCCGTCGAAAGGGAAAAGATGCAAAGCATGATCGTTCCGGTGATCCTGTCCGGCGGGTCGGGCACGCGCCTATGGCCGATGTCCAAGCCGGAGATGCCCAAGCAATTGCTGCCGCTGACCGCGGACGACACCATGCTTCAGCTCACCGCAAAGCGCGCGCAGGGCGACCGTTATGCCGCGCCGATCGTGGTGGCGGGTGCGCGTCACGCCAGCCTGGTCGAGGATCAGTTGACGGTTGCCGGTGCACCGCCCCAGTCGCTGATCCTGGAGCCGATGGCGCGCAACACCGCGCCGGCGATTGCACTCGCCGCCCTGGCCGCACGGCCGGAGGATGCGCTGCTCGTCATGCCGTCCGACCACGTCATCGCCGATGTCGACGCCTTCCACCGCGCGATCGACGCCGCGCTCCCGCTGGTGGCCAATGGATGGCTCGTCACCTTCGGGATCACCCCGGACTCGCCGGAGACCGGCTATGGCTGGATCCAGGTCGGCGATGCGATCGGCACCGGCGTCCACAAGGTCGCCCGCTTCGTCGAAAAGCCCCGGCGCGAGCGGGCCGAGGCGATGCTGGCATCGGGCGACCATGTCTGGAACGGCGGCATCTTCCTGTTCCGCGCCGACATGTATCTTCAGGCGCTTGCCCAGCACGCTCCCGAAATGCTGGTGTCCGCCGAAAAGGCGATGGGTTCGGCGCTGCGTGAGGGAACACGCATCCATCCCAATGCGGAGGCTTTTGCCACCTGCCCGTCCGATTCGATCGACTATGCGGTCATGGAAAAGGCCGAGCGGGTCGCAGTGGTGCCCGTCACCATGGGCTGGAACGACGTGGGCAGCTGGGACGCGCTTCACGCGATCAGCGACCTGGACGGCTTCGGCAACGCGCACCGCGGCGAGGTGATCGCGGTCGATACCAAGGACTGCCTGATCCGCACCGACCGGGTACGCGTCGCGGCGATCGGCGTGTCCGACCTGATCGTGGTGGCCAGCGGTGACGACATCCTGATCCTGCCGCGCGGACGCAGCCAGGAGGTCAAGCGCCTGCTGGAAGCCATGAAGCGCTAGGTATTTCCCCGCAGACATCCCCAACGAGAAAGGGGCCGGAGGAACGATCCTCCGGCCCCTTTCTCGTTCGGCTGGCGCCTGCAACATCCCCGACCGGCCGGAGCCGACCGGGGACATTTTGGACTTAGAAGTCCATGCCGCCCATGCCGCCGCCGGGCATGCCGGCCGGCATTGCGGGCTTGTCTTCCGGCAGCTCGGACACGGTGGCTTCCGTGGTGATGAGCAGGCCGGCGACCGAGGCCGCGTTCTGGAGGGCGGTGCGCACGACCTTGGTCGGGTCGATCACGCCGGCTGCAACCAGGTTCTCGTACGTGTCGGTCGCCGCGTTGAAGCCGATCGTCGTGTCGTTGCCGTCGAGCAGCTTGCCCGAGACCACGGCGCCGTCCTGGCCGGCATTCTGCGCGATCTGGCGAACCAGCGACGTCAGCGACTTGCGAACGATGTCGATGCCGCGGGTCTGGTCGTCATTCTCGCCGGTCACGCCTTCCAGCGCCTTCGATGCGTACAGCAGCGCCGTACCACCGCCGGGAACGATGCCCTCTTCGACGGCCGCGCGGGTCGCGTGCAGCGCGTCGTCGACGCGGTCCTTGCGCTCCTTCACCTCGACCTCGGTCGCACCACCGACCTTGATCACGGCAACGCCGCCGGCGAGCTTGGCGAGACGCTCCTGGAGCTTCTCGCGGTCATAGTCGCTGGTGGTGTTCTCGATCTGCGCACGGATCGCCTCGGTGCGGCCCTTGATCGCGTCGGCTTCACCGGCCCCATCGACGATGGTGGTGTTGTCCTTGTCGATCGTGACGCGCTTGGCGGTGCCCAGCATGCCGACGGTGACGCTCTCGAGCTTGATGCCCAGATCTTCCGAGATCAGCTCGCCAGCCGTCAGGATCGCGATGTCTTCCAGCATCGCCTTGCGACGATCGCCGAAGCCCGGTGCCTTGACCGCTGCGACCTTCAGGCCGCCGCGCAGCTTGTTGACGACGAGCGTGGCGAGCGCCTCGCCCTCGATGTCCTCGGCGATGATGAGCAGCGGACGACCCGACTGCACGACCGCTTCCAGGATCGGGAGCATCGCCTGTAGGTTCGACAGCTTCTTCTCGTGGATCAGGATGTACGGGTCGTTCAGCTCGACCGTCATCTTCTCCGGGTTGGTGATGAAGTAGGGCGACAGATAGCCGCGGTCGAACTGCATGCCCTCGACGACGTCCAGCTCGAATTCGAGGCCCTTGGCCTCTTCGACGGTGATGACGCCTTCCTTGCCGACCTTTTCCATGGCCTCGGCGATCTTCTCGCCGACTTCACGGTCGCCATTGGCCGAGATGATGCCGACCTGCGCCACTTCCGACGAACCCGACACGGGCTTCGAGCGGGCCTGCACGTCCTCGACGACCTTGGTCACCGCCAGGTCGATACCGCGCTTCAGGTCCATCGGGTTCATGCCCGCGGCCACCGACTTCATGCCCTCGCGCACGATCGCCTGGGCGAGAACGGTCGCGGTGGTGGTGCCGTCGCCGGCAATGTCGTTGGTCTTCGAGGCCACTTCGCGCACCATCTGCGCGCCCATGTTCTCGAACTTGTCCTTGAGCTCGATTTCCTTGGCGACGCTGACGCCGTCCTTGGTGATGCGCGGTGCACCGAAGCTCTTGTCGATCACGACGTTGCGGCCCTTCGGCCCCAGCGTGACCTTGACTGCATCGGCGAGGATGTCGACGCCGCGCAGGATGCGCTCGCGCGCGTCGCGGCCGAATTTCACGTCCTTGGCTGCCATGTGGCTACCCTTTCAGATGTGTTGAATAAGAAGAGGAGGCGTACGGCAGGTTAGCCGACGATCCCCAGAATGTCCGATTCCTTCATGATCAGAAGGTCTTCGCCATTCACCTTGACCTCGGTGCCCGACCACTTGCCGAACAGGATGCGGTCGCCGGCCTTGACGTCCAGCGGCGTCACCTTGCCGTCCTCGGCCTTGATCCCGGTGCCGGCAGCGACGACTTCGCCTTCCTGCGGCTTTTCCTTGGCGGTGTCGGGGATGATGATTCCACCGGCCGTCTTCTCCTCCGCCTCGACACGGCGGACGAGGACGCGGTCATGCAACGGACGAAAGTTCATCGCGGATGTCCCTCTTTTAAGTACGTGTGACACTTTTTTGGCACTCGGCGAATGCGAGTGCCAACGCGCCGGATATGTGGCGGGGGTCCTGATGCGTCAACGGGCCCGGCCGGAAAAAATTGCGGGCGGGGGCCGGCCGTGCGGAACCAGCGGCAATTGCCGTTTTCGTCGGCTTCATGTCGCCGCCCATTCTGTATTGGAAGGCTAATACAGGCCATTTACGCGCGCGCTCCGCTGTTCTAGCGTCCCGCGCATGACCGACGCTCGCGCCGCTTCGCCACTCGACCAGGATTTCAGCCGATCGCCCAGCGGGGCACCATCCAGGCGCCGACGCGGCGGCTGGCGACTGGTGCGGGGCGCATGGAAATTGCTGGTCGGAATCAAGGACCTGCTGGTCCTGATCGCCATGCTGATCTTTTTCGGCCTGTTGTTCGCCGCACTCAATGCCCGGCCGGGTACCAAGGCGATCAAGCCCGGCGCGTTGCTCCTCAACCTGCGCGGCTCGATCGTCGAACAGCCCGAGGAGATGGACCCCTTCTCGATGCTGTCGGGTCAGGACATGCCCCGCCAGTATCGCCTGCGCGATGTGGTGCGCGCGATCGACACGGCGCGCGGCGATGACCGGGTCAAGGCGCTGGTGCTCGATCTGGACGGCTTTTCCGGCGGTTATCCGGCGGTGATCCAGGAGGTCGCCGACGCGATGGGCCGCTTCCGCGCCACCGGAAAGCCGGTCCTGACCTATGCCACCGGCTATACCGACAGCGACTATCGCCTGGCCGCGCAGGCCAGCGAGATCTGGATGAACCCGATGGGCGGCACGCTGTTCACTGGGCCGGGCGGCAACCAGCTTTATTACAAGGGGCTGATCGACAAGCTCGGGGTGACGACGCACGTCTACCGCGTCGGCCGCTACAAGTCCTTTGTTGAACCCTATACCCGCGCCGACCAGAGCCCCGACGCGCGCGCCGCCAGCCAGGCGCTGTATGGCTCCCTGTTCGCCCAGTGGCGCGAATCGATCGCCAAGGCGCGTCCCAAGGCGCAGGTCGCCCGCTTCCTTGTCCAGCCCGACGAACTGGTGCTGGCCGCCAATGGCGACACCGCCCGCGCGAACCTGGGCGCCGGCATCGTCGACAAGCTGGGTGACCGGATCGCCTTTGGCCGCCGCGTCGCGCAGATCGCCGGCGTCGCCAATGATCGCCCGCTCGGCAGCTTCAACACGGTCGGCTACGACGCATGGGTGCGCGCCAACCCGCTGTCCACCGCCGGCGACGCCATCGGCGTGCTGACCGTCGCCGGCGAGATCGTCGACGGCAAGGGCGGCCCCGGCACCGCGGCCGGCGACACGATCAGCAAGGCGATGCTCGACGGTCTCGCCAAGAAGAAGCTGAAGGCGCTGGTCGTGCGGGTCGATTCGCCCGGCGGCTCGGCGCTGGCCTCCGAACAGATCCGCCTGGCCGTCCTTGAAGCCAAGAAGCGCGGACTGCCCGTGGCCATCTCGATGGGCGGCCTTGCCGCGTCCGGCGGCTACTGGGTTTCCACCGCGGGCGATCGCATCTTTGCCGAACCGGGCACGATCACCGGATCGATCGGCATCTTCGGCCTGATCCCGACATTCGAGAACACGCTGGCCAAGATCGGCATCACCAGCGACGGCGTGAAGACCACCCCCCTGTCCGGTCAGCCCGACATATTGGGCGGCACGACGCCGATGCTCGACACCATCCTGCAGGCGGGCATCGAAAACGGCTATCGCCAGTTCATCGGCCGCGTCGCCGCCGCCCGCCGGATGACGCCCGCACGCGTCGACGAAATCGCGCAGGGTCGCGTCTGGGACGGCGGCACCGCCCACCAGTTGCGCCTGGTCGACCAGTTCGGCAACCTGTCGGACGCCATCGCCTGGGCCGCGCGTCAGGCCAAGCTCGATCCCGCCAAGGTCCATGCCGAATATCTGGAAAAGGAACCGGGCTTCGCGGCGAAGCTGGCGGACAGCTTCGGCGGTGACGATGGCGACGACACGGCGGGACCCGCCGGCGACATCTTCGCGCGCGTCGCCGCCGACCGCCGCGCGACGCTCGCCCGCGCGCTGGGCGACGTGGCACGACTGACCCGCGGCGGCTCGATCCAGGCACGCTGCCTGGAATGCGGCGGCTTCGGTGCGACCGCATCGGCGTCCGACACGCGCCTGCTCGACCTGATCCTGGCGCGGATCGGTCTGTGATCGGGGTTCGCGCCGCCCGTCCGGACGATGCCGCGGCGATCGCGGCGATCTACGCTCCCCATGTGCTGGCGGGCGTGGTGTCGTTCGAAACCGAGGCGCCGGATGCGGCGGTCATGCAGGATCGCATGGCGGCGTCCGGTGGCCTGTATCCCTGGATGGTCGCCACCGTCAGCGAGGGCGCCGGCGATATGGACGAACGCGTGCTGGGCTATGCCTATGCCGCGCAATTCTCCCCGCGTGAGGCTTATCGCTGGGCGGTGGAAACCACGATCTACGTCGCCGACGGGGCACAGCGCCAGGGCCTCGGCCGGCTGCTCTACCAGGCGCTGGTCGCCACGCTGCGCAAGCAAGGCTTTACCCAGGCGATCGGGCGCATCGCGCTTCCCAACGATCGCTCGATCACGCTGCACGAGGCGGTCGGCTTTCGCCGGGCCGGCGTGTTTCGCGAGATCGGCTACAAGCATGGCCGCTGGATCGATGTCGGCTATTGGCAGTGCGAGCTGGCGGATGCCGCTGTACCCCCGGCCGAGCCGCGCCGCTTTGCCGAGGTCGGCGTGATTCGCGGCTGATGCTCAGCGCTGTCCGCGATAGGCGGGCAGCGCCAGATGGAAATGGATCGCCACCGCGCGCAGCGCAAAGCCGGCGGTGGCCGCCACCGGCGCGGCAAGTCCGACCGGCATCCCCGACGCCACCAGCACCACGAAGCTTGCCGACGACAGCGCCGCCGCGGTGACATATAATTCGGGCCGCATCAGGATCGACGGCTCGCCGGCCAGCACGTCGCGGATGATGCCGCCGACACATGCCGTCACCACCCCCATCACCACGGCCGGAATGGGTGGAACCCCGTATTTCAATGCCTTGGCCGCGCCATATACCGCATAGGCCGCCAGTCCGATCGCGTCGAACCACGCAAGCGCCGCCCCCCGCCACCACCGCTCGGGCGTCACCCACACCACCAGCGCCGCCGACAGGCAGACCGCCGCCGCACGCGCGTCGTGAATCCAGAACACCGGCGCCCCGATCAACAGGTCGCGCACCGTGCCGCCCCCCACCCCGGTAATCAGCGCAAAGAACGCCAGCGTCACCATGGTCTGCGCCCGTTTCGCCGCCGCCAACGCTCCCGAAATGGCAAACACCGCCAACCCGGCCAGATCGAGCCACGGCGCCGCAACGGGCAGGATTTCAACAGACGGCATCATCGCTTTTCCGGCTTTAGCGGCATGCGCCCGGATCATGAACAGCTTGTTGTTCTCCGTTCATGCAACCCCCGTTATCCGGGGCACGTTACGCCAGCAGATCAAGATTCTAAGGGAGTATATTCGATGCGTAAGTTGATGCTCGCACTGGGCTGCACCGCGATGGTCGTGCCGACGGTCGTCCTGCCGGTTTCCGCCGCCGATGCGCAGCGCCGCGGCAAGTATCGGGAATGGCGCGACGACCGCGGCCGTGTCCGTTGCCGCAAGCCGGACGGCACCACGGGCCTCGTCGTTGGCGGCGTGGCCGGCGCGCTGCTCGGCCGCACCATTGACACCCGCGGCGACCGTACGCTCGGCACCCTGGGCGGTGCTGCCGCCGGCGCACTGGCCGGCCGCGCGATCGATCGCGGCTCCAGCTCGCGCCGCTGCCGCTAAAAGCACATCTACCCTGAACCGGCGGGCGCCGCGATCGTTGGATCGCGGCGCCCGTTTCATTTCAGGAGAATGGACATATGACCACCCGCTCGGCTTCGGCCCGCTACGAAGGACTTGGCAAGGACGGCAAGGGACAGGTTTCGCTCGGTTCCGGCCTGCTCTCCAACAGCCCTTACGGCTTCAACACCCGGTTCGAGGATTCGCCCGGCACCAATCCGGAGGAATTGATCGCCGCGGCGCATGCCAGCTGCTTCACCATGGCGCTCAGCTTCGCGCTGGCCGGCGAGGGCCATTCGGTCGGCACGCTGGAGACCACGGCAAAGGTGACGCTGGTCAAGGACGGCGACGGCTTCACAATCAGCAAGTCCGCGCTTGCGCTCACCGCACGTGTCGAAGGCATCGAGGAAGACGAGTTCAAGAGGATCGCCGACGGCGCCAAGAAGAACTGCCCGGTGTCCAAGGTCCTGAATGCCGAGATCACGCTCGACGTCACGCTGACCGAGGCCTGAACAAGACGTAGTTTCCGGTTCACGCAACCTGGCATAGATGGGACGGGTTCTTCATCCCACCTATGCCAAAAGGAGTGTAACCATGCGTACCACCGTCCTTTTTGCCGCTCTGGCCATGACCACGATAGGCGCCGTGCCCGCCGCTGCGCAGAATACGCGCTGGCAGGCGGACCGCGAATATCGTCAGGAAGTGCGCGAAGCGCAGCGCGATTATCGCCGTGACATGCGCCGCGCCGACAGCCGCCGCGACGTGCGCGAGGCGCGGCGCGACTATCGCCGCGACATCCGCGACGCGCGCCAGGATCATCGCCGCGACGTGCGCAACATCAATCGCTGGCGCAACTATGACTATAACCGCTTCGAACCCGGTCAGCGCGGCTACTACGCCGAGCGTTATTACCGGGACGGGCGCTATTACCAGCCGCGCCGGCTCGGCCGCAACGACCGCATCTATCGCGGCTACAATGGCCGCTATTATTGCCGCCGCAACGATGGCACCACGGGGCTGATCGTCGGCGCACTCGGTGGCGGCGTGCTCGGCAACCTGATCGGCAATGGCCGGTCCAGCCTGCTCGGCACGCTGATCGGTGCCGGCGGTGGCGCGCTGCTCGGCCGGGAGATCGATCGCGGTCAGGTTTCCTGCCGCTGACAGGCACGGGGCCGGCAGCACCGCCGGCCCCCATTCCCCTCAGATGATGCCGCCGCCCAGCATCAGGCGCAGCGCGAAGATCACGATCAGCACCAGGTTCAGGTTTCGTCCCGAATTGCGCGACGACAGCGCACCGATGCCGGCGCCGACAATGGCGATCGGGATGACGAACCAGTATCCCCACGCCATGAATGGCAGGAACGGCACGATGCCCAGCACCAGTGCGACGAGGCCGATCAGGATTGAGACTATGTTCAGCATGCTCCCGATTATGGTCCCTGCCCCATCATGGCACAAGCGCCGCGCGTCCCGTTAACCCGCCTGCGACCGGTTGATGCTACCACCGGCACCATGATCCGCCCGCTCCTCCTGGCCTCGCTGGCCGCGCTCTCGCTCTCCGCCTGCAATCGCAGTGCACCGACGACGCAGAATGACCTCGACCAGCTGGACCGCGAACTGACCCAGGCCAATGGCGACGACCCCGCCCGCGATCCGGCGCTGACCGCCGCCCTGCGCGACCAGATCATGGTCGATCCGGCGCTCGCCCAGTCGTCGAACGGCAATGCGGTCCGCCCGCCCGCCCGCCCCGATCCGGGCGCGGTTCCCGCCGGCACCCGCCCCGCCGACCCGGTCGACCCCGCCACGCTGCGCAAGGCCCCGGCGCCCTCCGCAAACTGCCCGGAATGCCGCGCCAGGGACGGCGCCCTGACCGCCGGCGCGCTGGCCGGTACCCAATCCGCTACCGCCGCCTGTGCCCGAAACGTCCGCTACTCCGCCACCTACGCCAACCGCCTGCCCCCCACCCTCCCCCTCTACCCCGGCGCACAGGTCAGCGAGGCGGCGGGCGCCGATGCCGACGGTTGTGCGCTGCGCGTGGTCACCTTCCGGGCGGGCGGCACGCCGGCGCGGGTGATCGACTGGTATTTCACCCATGCCCGGCAGGGCGGCTATTCCGCCGAGCACAAGGCGGAAGGGCCTCGCCACGTCATCGGCGGCACGCGGGGGCCTGCCGCCTATATCGTCTATGTCTCGCCCCGCCCGGGCGGGGGCAGCGACGTGGATTTCATCACCAACGCAGGCATTTGATCGACCGCGCGCGTTGCCTTTTGCGAAGCGGGGCCGCTTGCGCTAGGGCGCCGCGATGCAATCGCTTATTCTCGTCATGCTGGGTGGCGCGCTTGGATCGGGGGCCCGGCACCTGACCGGGCGCACGATGCTCGCGCTGGCCGGCCCCGGCTTTCCCGCCGGCACCCTGACGGTCAATCTAGTCGGCGGGCTCGCCATGGGGCTGCTCGCCGGGGTGCTGGCCCGCACCGGCGGTGCGGAGGGCTGGCGCCTGTTCGTCGGCGTCGGCGTGCTGGGCGGGTTCACCACCTTTTCGTCCTTTTCGCTGGACACGGTGATGCTGGTGGACGCGGGCCGGTCGCTGGCGGCGATCGGCTATGTCGCGGCCTCGGTCGCAGGTTCGCTCCTGGCGCTGGTCGCCGGACTATCATTGGCGCGGGGGCTGGCATGACGGACAAGGTTCGCGAATTCACCGTCGGCTATGACGATGACGGCATCCGGCTCGACCGCTGGTTCAAGCGGCATCTGCCCGATACCAGCTTCACCACCGTCGCCAAATGGGCCCGCACCGGGCAGCTTCGCGTCGATGGCAGCCGCGCCACGCCGGGCGACCGCATCGCCGCCGGCCAGCTTCTTCGCGTCCCCCCGCCCGAGGCGCCGCGCGACGAGGAGGCACGACCGCGCCGCGAACGCCCGCCGCTGAGCGACGACGCGATCGCCTTCGCGCGCGACATGGTGATCTACAAGGACGCCCAGGCCCTGGTGCTGAACAAGCCCCCCGGTCTCGCGACGCAGGGCGGCACCAAGACGCATGAGCATGTCGACGGCCTGCTCGACGCCCTGCAGTTCGAGGCGGAGGGTCGTCCCAAGCTGGTCCACCGGCTGGACAAGGACACCAGCGGCGCGCTGCTCGTCGCGCGCTCCTCGCGCGCCGCGGCATTCTTTGCCAAGGCATTTTCCGGCCGCACCGCGCGCAAGGTCTATTGGGCGCTGATCGTCGATGTCCCCTCGATCGAGGACGGCATGATCGAACTGCCAATCGCCAAGCAACCGGGCAGCGGCGGCGAGAAGATGCATGTCGACGAGGAGAACGGCCAGCCCGCCCGCACCCGGTACCGTGTGATCGAACGCGCCGGCAATCGCTGCGCCTGGGTCGAGTTGCAGCCCTTTACCGGCCGCACACATCAGTTGCGCGTCCACATGGCGGCGATCGGCCACCCGATCGTCGGCGACGGCAAATATGGCGGCGCCGCGGCGTTCCTGACCGGCGGGATCAGCCGCAAGATGCACCTGCATGCCAGGCGGATCCGCGTCGACCACCCCGATGCCGGGCGCATCGACGAAACCGCCAGCCTGCCGACCCATTTCGCCGAAAGCCTGGCGAGCCTGGGCTTCGAGGAAGCACGCGGCGACGCGCTGCCGCTGGACGAGGGCAAGGGCCCGCCCACCCGCGAGCAGACAAAGGCGCGTGCCAAGGCGCATGCCAAGACGGTGCGCAAGGAACGCCGCGGCGAACGGCGCGGGCGCGGCAGCCGCGACTGACCCCCGCGCCCGCCGGCATGTCCCCTCCCCTTCGTCTCGCCGTGTTCGATTGCGACGGCACCCTGGTCGATAGCCAGGCCAATATCTGCCGCGCCGCCGAGCAGGCGTTTCGCGGCCTTGGCCTCGACGCACCACCGCGAGAGGCGGTGCGCAGCATCGTCGGGCTGAGCCTGGTCGAGGCGATGCGCGTACTGGCGCCGGCGGAGGACGATGCCATGCAGCGCCGGCTGGCGGCCGATTACAAGGACGCGTTCTTTGCCATGCGGCATGCCGGCACGCTGGACGAAGAGCCGCTGTTCGAGGGGATCGGCGCGCTGGTGGCCCGGCTGGACGCGCAGGGCTGGCTGCTCGGCGTCGCCACCGGCAAATCCGATCGCGGGCTGGCGCATGTGCTGGACCATCACGGCCTCGCCCGGCATTTCGTGACGTTGCAGACCGCGGACCGGCATCCCTCGAAGCCCGATCCGTCGATGCTGCTGACCGCGATGGCAGAGGCAGGGACCACCCCGCAGGATACGGTGATGATCGGCGACACCAGTTTCGACATGGCGATGGCAAAGGCGGCCGGCGTGCGCGCCGTGGGCGTCGCCTGGGGCTATCACGGCATCCGCGAGATGATCGACGCCGGTGCCGATGTCGTGGCGGAGCGGGTGGCGGACCTGCCCGCATTGCTGGTGCCGGCATGAGCCCCGTCGACGCCCAGGCCCGGCGCCGCTGGATGGCCATTGTCGGCGTGCGGATGATGGGGATCGCCGGGGCGGTGTTCGGCCTCGTGCTGGTATCGCGCGCGCCGACGCTGGCGCCGCGTATCCTGGGCATCGCGATCGTGCTGTCCGCGCTGCTGGTGGTGGCGACCGTGCCTGCCAGCCTGGCGCAGCGTTGGCGGAGTGGTGGGGAATGAAGCGGTTCTGGCGCCAGGTTTCGGTGGACGATGACCGGGTGATCCGGCTGGACGATCGCCCGGTGCGCACACCGGGGCGCACCCCGCTGGCGCTGCCGACCCAGGCGGCGGCAGAGGCGGTGGCGGCGGAATGGGCCGCGGTTGCCGACATGGTGGACCCGCGCGCAATGCCACTGACCGGACTGGCCAATGCCGCGATCGACCGGATCGCGCCTGACCCCGCCCATTTTGCCGAAGGGCTGGCGCGCTATGGCGAGAGCGATCTGCTCTGCTACCGTGCGGACGATCCGGTGGAACTGGCGGCGCGACAGGCGGCGGCGTGGGACCCGGTGATCGCTTGGGCCCGCGCCCGTTACGATATCGCGGTGGAGACGACCGCGGGGATCATCCACCGGCCGCAGCCGCCGGCGACGCTGGCACGGCTGGGGGATGCGGTCGCCGCCCTCGATCCGTTCGCCATGGCCGCCCTGTCGCCGCTGGTCACGCTGACCGGTTCGCTGCTGCTCGCCCTCGCGCTGGTCGAAGAGGCGTTCGACGCCGACACGATATGGGCCGCCGCCCATGTCGACGAGGATTGGCAGGTCGAACGCTGGGGCGAGGACATCCTGGCCGCCGAGCGCCGCACCGCCCGGCGCGCCGAATTCGATGCCGCGCTCCGCTTTCTGCGTGCGGTGCGGGGCTAAGCAGGCCGCACGTCCCGCTGGTCCCCGTTCGTCTCGCCTGGCGCTGACGACACCGGATTGAACGACCCGCCCGTCCGTCACGCCTGACACTGATGACACCGGATTGATCCCCCCTCCCGCTCGTCTCGAGTAGTCGTCGAGTAGCGGCAAAGCCGCGTATCGAGACGACGTATCGAGAGACACCTCGCTGCCCGCGGCCCTGTCCCGACACGAACGGACCAAGGTAATGTGATCCTGCTCCAGCCGCTAGACAGCGACATCGCCGGGGAATCGAGGAAACAGGGGCGTCGCCACGCCCCCGCCCCCTACCGCGTCAGCTTGCGGATGAAGCCGATCAGGCCCGTCTGGCGCGACCGCTTCAGGCGCTCGGCCGCCAGGATGGTGCGGACGCCCTCGAAACAGCGCTCCACATCGTCGTTGACCAGCACATAGTCATAGCCGTCCCAGTGGCTGACCTCGTTGGTGGCGCGCGCCATGCGGGCGTCGATCACCTCCTGCGCATCCGTCGCGCGACGCTCCAGCCGCTGGCGCAGCTCCTCCATCGACGGGGGGAAGATGAACACGCGCACCACATCGCCGCCGGCGATCTGGAACAGCTGCTGCGCACCCTGCCAGTCGATGTCGAACAGCACGTCCTTGCCGGCCGCCAGCATCTCCTCCACTTGCGCGCGCGGCGTGCCGTAGCGATTGTTGAAGACGTGCGCCCATTCCAGGAATTCGTCCTCCGCCGCCATGCGCCGGAATTCTTCCAGATCGACGAAGTGATAGTCCTTGCCGTCCACCTCACCGGGTCGCATCGGCCGTGTCGTCGCGGACACCGACATCGCCAGTTCCGGATCGGCGGCGAGCAGCATGCGCGCGATGGTGGATTTGCCCGCGCCCGACGGCGAGGACAGGACGAACAGGACGCCGCGGCGCTTGAAGCCGTGCGGATCGTTGGGCGTGCTGGGCATGGCCGCCTTTGGCGCGGGGGCCGCCGCCACGTCAAGCTTTGGAAGAACCACGGGGCAAATGCCCTGTGCCGCGTGTCCTTCAGGCCACCAGCGCGATCAGCTGCGCCAATCCATTGGCGCCGGTCTTCGCCAACACGGCGGCGCGGTGATCCTCCACCGTCTTGGGGCTCAGGCCGAGCAGCGCGGCCACCGCCTTGTTGCTGTGCCCCTGGACCAGCAGGTCGAACACCTGCCGTTCGCGCGGCGACAGCGTCATGGTGCGGCCATGCTGCTCGCGCCGTCCTCTCGACCAGGCCACCCCCTCGGCGACGGCAGCGAGCAGCCGCGCCTCGTCCAGCGGCTTTTCCAGATAATCCAGGCCGCCATGCCGCCGCACCGAATCGACCGCATTGGCGGTCGTCGGCCATGCGGTCATGAAGATGATCGCCGCACAGGGGTCGATCGCCCGTACCCGGTCGGCAAAGCCGAAACCATCCAGATCGCCCATCATCACATCGGTGACGATGCAGTGCGCCGGCGCCTGTGGATAGACCTCCAGCAACAGGGCCGGATCCAGAAACGGCTCCGCATCGAAGCCATGGCGACCGAGCAGCCGGGCGACGCTGGCGCCCAGATCGCGGTCATCGTCCACGACATAGACGGTGCCGGGCGACAAGACGGTCATGCAGGATCTCCGATCAGCGGCAGGGTCAGGATGGCGCGGACGGTGCCGCGGGTGTCGATGTCGCGGTCCAGCGAACCGCCATGCGCCGCCACGATCGCACGCGCGACAAGCGTGCCTACCCCCATGCCGGGCTGTGGCGCGCGGCTCGGTGAACAGCGGTTGGTGATCGTCACGCGCGCGCGATCCCCGACGGCGTCGACGCTCAGGTCGACCGTCGCATCCCCGCAGGCCTGGATGGCGTTGCGAAGCAGGTTCATCACCGCCTGCGCCAGTTCCACTTCCTGCCCCAGGACGGCAAGGTCCGGATCGACCGGCGCCACGTTCAGGCGGACATGCGCCGCCTTCGCCTCGGGCGCCGCGAGCCCGACCACGCTGTCCATCAGGGCGACGAGCGGGAGCGGCGTCGGCTCGTCCACCACGCGCCCGCCGAAACGGCGCAGCCGGCGGACGAGGGCGGACAACGTATCGGCCTTGCGATCGATCAGTTCTGCGCTGGCGGCGATCTCCGGCCCTGCGTCGCGCGCGATCGCGTTCAGGTGGCGCGCCTCTATCGCCAGCGTGGACAGCGGCTGGCTGATCTCATGGATCACGGCGACCGACATGGCGCGCAGCGTCTTCAACCGTTCGGCCTGGAACAACAGCCGGTCGCGCCGGGCGACATCGGTGCGGGCACGGCGCTGGCTGTCGGCGAAGCTGCCCGCCAGATACCCGACCACCGCAATCATGCTCAATCCCAGGTGGAGGTTCAGGCGCTGCGGCGTGGCCACCGCGCCAGCGGTGCGCGACAGGGTCAGCACGACGACGACCAGCAACGCCGCCCAGGCCGCATGCCGCCCGAACCTCAGCCCGATCCACGCCACCGCCAGCAGCACCGGCATCGGTTGCCACCCCAGCCCCAACAGGTCGAGCGCCGCGACGATGCCGATCGCACCGCCCAGCGTAAGCACCGCCTCCACCAGCGCTGCGGTTCGCATCCGCGGCCATTGCGGGGCGGCACGACGGGCGCCGAGCCCTGCTGCCCACAGAACGGGCGGCGCCACGATCAGCACGCCCAGCAGGTCGCCCACCGTAAAGGCGGTCAGCGACAGCACGATCGACTGCGCGCCCGCCACCCCGGTCATGTCCGGCCGCAGCATCGCCTGCGGCAAGGCGACCAGGGCCGCGAAGTGCGGCGCCGCCACCGCGGCCAGCCCGAACGGCATCGGCGCGACCAGCAACTCGGCCCGCCGCCCGCTCGCCAGCCGGCGGATCGCGGCCACGACCAGACCATAGGCCAGCACCGGCCGCACGATGCCCACCACCGCTATCGGCCAGTCGGGCGACGCAAAGACGATCACCCCCTTCGCCACATCGACCGCCAACTCGATCAACGCCACCGCCGGCGTCAGCCGCGCCCCCAGCCGCCACAACAGCGCAAACCGCAACCCCGCCGCGGGGAACCACAGCGAATAGAACCCCTCCCCGCTCCACCACACCGCCACCGCATGCGCCAACGCAAACCCGGCCGCATACAGCGAAAGCGCAACTGCATCGCTCCGTCGGGGCAGCCATGTGTGAAGACCGAAATGCATGGCCGGATGATCGAACGGCATGGTGGCCATGAACCCTTGTGACAGGAAGTGCGCCCGAACCGAAGCCGGGAAAATCCCGGATGCGGCAAGCGAACATCTTTCGGCAAGCCGAACATGGTAGCGTCATGCGGTGACAGGTTGGATGGGGATGGCGACGATGGACGATGATGCGCGCGCGCTGCTGGCCGCCATTGAAGCGCTGGACGTGGATCCACCGAATGCGGCGCTGCGCTTCACCGATCGGCTGGCACGGGAACAGGGCTGGTCGCGTCGCCATGCGGTGGCCGTCGATCGTGAATATCGCCGCTTTCTCTACCTCGCCGCGACCATCGATCATCCCATGACGCCCTCCGATGCGGTGGATCAGGCATGGCACCTGCATCTGACCTATACGCGCAGCTATTGGGACGATCTGTGCGGTCGCATATTGCGCCGCCCGCTGCATCATGGCCCGACACCCGGAGGGCGGGATGCGAAGGAATATTATCACGACCGCTATAGCGCGACGCTGGCGCGATACGCCGCAGTCTTTGGCCATGCACCGCCCGCCGCCATCTGGCCCGCGCCGGAACGCCGTTTCGCAATTCAGGGCATGCGTGTCGACCGGTCGAAGACATTGGTCGTCGAAAAGCGGACATTGGCGCTGACCGCGCTGCCCCTGGCGGCGATGCTCACGACCGCAGCCTTTCCGCTGGCAGGGTTGATGCCCGTGATCCTGACGGTGACTATCGCTGCGGTCGTGATCGCCGCGCTGCGCGCTGCCCGGCGCAAGAAGCGCGATCACGACGGGGAATGCGATCTCGACTTTGGCGACGACGACGGCGTCGATGGGTGCAGTGGCTGTGGCGGCGATTGACCGGGCCGAAACGATTTCGGCCCGGCGATCCGATCAGAACCGGGTGCGCAGCGTCAGGCCATAGGTGCGCGGTTCGCCCAGATAGGAGGTGAAGATCTGGTTCCCCACCCCGCCGAAGCGCTGCACCTGCCCTTGCGATCCGGCACCCTGGAACGGCGCGTTGAAGGCGACCTGCTGATAGTCCTGATCGAACAGGTTCATCACCCACGCCTCCACCGCCCAGGCACGGTTGGGCCCGCGCAGGCCGATGCGCGCATTGGCGACGAAGAAGCCGTCCTGCTCCTTTTCGAAGAACAGATCCGACCCGGTGTTATAGTCCGAACTCATCCGGCCATCGGCGTAGAACAGCGCCGACAACCCGGAAGATCCAAGCTCCGGCGTCCAGCTCGCCGACAGGGTGACGACGTTGCGCGGCGCGTTCGACAACTGGTTGCCGGGCAACAGGAACAGCGCGGGGTCCAGCGGCGCCCCGGCGGCACTGCCCACCAGATTGCGGCGCAGGCGCGTGTCGGCAAAGGTATAGCCCATGTTGACCGAGAAGTTGCGCGCCGGATACAGGCCCGCCTCCACCTCGACACCCTGGCTGCGCACGCCGAACTTCACGTCGGACGTACAGGCGCCAGTCGTGGCGCTGGCGTCGCGATCGCCGCCGTTCAGGCTGGTCGAGCAACTGCCGATATTCTCCACCACGAAGTTGGTGCCGTTGAAGGTGTTCAACTGGAAGTTGTCGAAGTCGGAGCGGAAGGCGGCGACGTTCAGCGTGAAATCGGCCGAGGTGAATTTGAAGCCCGCTTCATAGGCATTCACCAGTTCGGGGTCGAAGCGCAGGTTGCGCACATCGGCATTGCTGCGCGGGAACAGCGCGGTGCCGAGGTCGGACCGGTCGAGATTATATCCGCCCGCCTTGTACCCGCGCGAATAGCTGGCATAGACCAGCCAGTTGTTGTTCGGCTTCCACGACAGGACGCCGGTGCCGGTCAGTTGATCCTCCTTGAAGGAGTCGTTCAGGTTCAGCGCGTTGAGCGCGGACGAACTGTTGCCGGTACAGCCAAGCGTGATGATGCCGCCGGCCAGGCTGGCCAGCGCCGGATTGGCGAGCAGGCCGCCCAGGCCACCCTGCGCGGTGCCCGCCTGAAGCTGCGGACACAGGGTGTTGGTGTTGTTGAAGAACGCGCGGAACGCCTTTTGCTCGCGTGTGTAGCGCAGGCCGGCGGTGATGCTGATCGTATCGGTCAGGCGGAAGATGTTGTGGGTGAACGCGGCGTAATTCTCGCTGTCCTGATAATAATCGGCGCGGGTATCGCCCAGATTGTTGAGCGTGGACAGGCGGCGCAGATTGCCGATGATCAGCGGCGCGGCGGCACCGAGCTGCTGGGTCAGCGCGCCCTGCCCGATGGGGCTGAGACAGCCGGAGCCGGGCGTGGTGCTGCGCAGGGCAGCGGCAGGGTTCACCGTGGCGACGATGCGGCAGGCGGCGAACAGGCCGTACTGGCTGCCGAACTGCAGATTGTCGCGCACCACCAGGTCTTCGTTGGAATAGAAGCCGCCGACCAGCCAGTCGAGCTTGCCGTCGAAGGCCGAGCCTTGCAGGCGCAGTTCCTGGGTAAAGGTGTGGAACTGGCGGAACGCGTTGCCGTCATCGTCCCGGTAGCCGATGTCGAGGCTGCCATAATCGATATCGGCGGCGTTGCCCGACTTGTATTCGCGATATGCGGTGATCGAGGTCAGCGAAGCGCCGCCCAGATTCCAGTCGATCTGCATCGACCCGCCATAATCCTTGGTGACGTTGCCGTAAGCCCGGCCCGGCGAGTTGGCGATGCGCCGGTTATAGGGATCGCCCGCACTCGGGAACACGGCGCCGAGCTGTTGCATCACCTGCACGATGCGGTTGCCCGCCGGGTTGATCGCGAAGTCGCCGGGCACGCCGGGGGTGGGATCGATCTTTTCGCGCAGGTCGACATAGACCGCGCCGCAGCACTTTTCGTCGCGGCGGGTGAAGTCGCCGATCAGGCGCACCGCGATGTCGCTGGACGGCTCGAACAGCAGCTGCCCGCGCACGAAATAACGGTTGCGGTCGTTGTAATCGGTATTGTTGACGACATCGTACAGGAAGCCGTCACGCTTGTTGAACACTCCGTCGATGCGGAAGGCGAGCATGTCGGGAATGATCGGCCCGGTCACCGCACCCGCCAGCCGGACATTGTTGTAATTGCCGTAGGTCGCCTCGCCATAGCCGCCAAAGGTGTAGGACGGCGCCTTGGTGATGATGTTGATCAGGCCGGCAGACGCGTTGCGGCCGAACAGCGTGCCCTGCGGTCCGCGCAGCACCTCGATCCGGTCGACCTCGCCCAGATCGTTCAGGCCGGAGCCGGTACGGCTGCGATAGACCCCGTCGATGAACACCGCCACCGAGCTTTCCAGGCCGGGATTGTCGCCCACCGTGCCGATACCGCGAATACGCGCCGATGCGTTCGCCTCGCTGCCCGTCGAGGATACCAGCAGCGACGGCGCCAACTGGCCCAGCGCGCGAATGTCGGTGGCGCCGGAATTCTGCAGCGACTCCTGGCCGATCGCGGATACCGCGATCGGCACGTCGGACAGTCGTTCGGCACGGCGGGTGGCGGTCACCACGATATCGCCGGCGTTGAGCGGCGCCTGTGCGGCGGCGCGCGTCGTGTCGGCATCGGTCGCGTCGCTGGTCTGCTCGCCGACCGCGGCGTTGGCGGTGCCCTGGGCCGGCACCTGGGCCTCGGCGGGCGTGGTGGGAACATCCTGCGCCGAGGCGGGAACCGCAATGGCAAAGGTGGCGGCAGATAGCAGGAACGCACTCGCGCGCATCGGCTTCACTCTCCTGTCCTGAACCCGGCTGCCGGCTTTTGCCGATCCGCCTTTTCGTTTTTGTAGTTCGGGATCAGGCTACGTGCGCACCGGTGATAAAGTCTATCTATTTCGAAGATGGAGTATCGGATTTTTTGGTGTGTCACCGGGGCGCCACACCGGCTGGTTCGGCCATATCCGCAGCGGCGTCGATGGTGCCGCATACGAAAAAGGCGCCCGCATTGCTGCGCGCGCCCCGTTCGACGGATTCGCCGTGGCTTACTTGGGTGCCAGCACCATCAGCATCTGGCGGCCTTCCATACGCGGATAGGCCTCCACCTTGGCGACCTCGTTCACCTGCTCGGCGACGCGCTGAAGCACGTTCATGCCAAGCTGGCCGTGCGAAAGCTCGCGGCCGCGGAAGCGCATGGTGACCTTCACCTTGTCGCCCTCACCGATGAACTCGACCACCTTCTTCATCTTGGTGTCATAGTCGTGATCGTCGATGTTCGGACGCATCTTGATCTCCTTGATCTCCTGCGTCTTCTGCGACTTGCGGGCGAGGTTCGCCTTTTTCTGCGCCTCGTACTTATACTTGCCGACGTCCAGGAACTTGGCGACGGGCGGGTCCGCGTTGGGCGACACCTCGACCAGGTCCAGGCCGACTTCCTGAGCCTGCGCGATCGCCTCGCGAGTGTACATCACGCCGAGATTCTCGCCCTCATGGTCGATCACGCGAACCTTCTGGCTCTGGATCCACTCGTTGAAGCGGGGACCATTCATCGGCGGCGCCTGCATCGGGCGGCGCATCATGGGAGGACGTATGGGTATTTCTCCTGTGGCAGTTGCCTTCTCAATATAGGGCAAATGCGGTTGATTTGAAAGATGGTGTGAAAAACTCCCTCTCCCCGTCGGGGAGAGGGAGCTTGGATCACCGCAGATCCGGCGGGGTCGCCTCGCCCTTAAGCATCGCGACTGCCTCGTCCAGCGTCACGATCTCCTGCGCCTGGCTGCCGAGACGGCGGATGGCGACCTTGCCTTCCTCCGCCTCGCGCTTGCCGACGACCAGCAACACCGGCACCTTGGCCAGGCTGTGCTCGCGCACCTTGTAGTTGATCTTCTCGTTGCGCAGGTCGGTTTCGACGCGCAGCCCCGCGGCCCTCAGCGTTGCCGCCGCCTGCTCGGCATAGCCGTCCGCATCCGACACGATCGTCGCCACCACCGCCTGCACCGGCGCCAGCCAGAGCGGGAAGCGCCCGGCATGATGCTCGATCAGGATGCCGATGAAGCGCTCGAATGTCCCCAGGATCGCACGGTGCAGCATCACCGGCCGGTGCCGGTTGCCGTCCTCCGCGACATAAGACGCATCGAGCCGCTCGGGCAGCACCCGGTCCGACTGGATGGTGCCCACCTGCCACGTCCGCCCGATCGCGTCGGTCAGGTGGAACTCCAGCTTGGGCGCGTAAAAGGCACCCTCGCCCGGCAATTCCTCGAACTTCGCCTTGATCGTCTCCGACAGGCTAGATTGCAGCACCGCACGGCGCAGCTCGTCCTCCGACTGGTCCCACATCGCGTCCGAGCCGAAGCGCTTTTCCGGACGCAAGGCGAGCTTCACCGCATAATCCTCGAAGCCGAGGTCGCGGTACACCGAATCGAGCAACTCGCAGAAGTTGCGCACTTCCTCGACCAGCTGGTCCTCGCGCACGAAGATATGCGCGTCGTCCTGGGTGAACTGGCGGACGCGCATGATGCCGTGCAGCGCGCCGTGCGGCTCGTTGCGGTGGCAGCAGCCGAATTCGGCCATGCGGATCGGCAGGTCGCGGTACGACTTGATCCCCTGACGGAAGATCAGGACATGCGCGGGGCAATTCATCGGCTTCAGCGCCATCAGGTCGGCATCGCCGGAAATGACCGCGCCCTCGTCCTCCGTGTTCGGGATCTCGTCGGGCACGACGAACATGTTCTCGCGATATTTGCCCCAGTGGCCGGACTGCTCCCACTGGCGCGCGTCCATCAGCTGCGGGGTTTTCACCTCTTCATAGCCCGCCGCATCCAGTCGGCGGCGCATATAGGCCTCCAGCTGGCGCCACAGCATATAGCCCTTGGGATGCCAGAAGACCGACCCCTGCGCCTCCGACTGAAGGTGGAACAGGTCCATCTCCGCGCCGATCTTGCGATGGTCGCGCTTGGCGGCTTCCTCCAGCCGGGTCAGATGCTCCTGCAACTGCTTCTTGGTCAGCCAGCCCGTGCCGTAGATGCGGCTGAGCATCGCATTCGCCTGGTCGCCGCGCCAATAGGCGCCGGAAACGCGGGTCAGCTTGAACGCCGCCGGGTCCAGCTTGCCCGTGGTCGGCATGTGGGGGCCGCGGCACATGTCCAGCCACGCGCCCTGGCGATAGATGGTCAGTTCCTCGCCTTCGGGCAGTTCGGCCGCCCATTCCGCCTTGAACGTCTCGCCCTGCTCGGTCCAGCGGTCGATCAGATCCTGGCGCGACCAGACCTCGCGCACGAACGGCTCGTTGCGGGCGATGATGCGGCGCATCTCTTCCTCGATGGCGGGCAGGTCCTCGTCGGTGAACGGTCCGCGCTCGGGATTGGGGGCGAAATCATAATAGAAGCCGTCCTCGGTCGCCGGGCCGAAGGTGATCTGCGTGCCGGGAAACAGGTGCTGCACCGCCTCCGCCATGACGTGCGCGAAGTCGTGGCGGGCAAGCTCCAGCGCGTCGGCCTCGTCCTTGAAGGTGATGAGCGCAAGCTGCGAATCCCCGGCGAACGGCCGCGACAGGTCGCGCACCTCGCCGTCCACCCGCGCCGCGATCGCCGCCTTGGCGAGCCCCGGGCCGATCGCGGCGGCCACGTCCGCGGGCGTAGTTCCGGGCGCGACCTCGCGGACGGAACCGTCGGGCAGCGTGATGCGGAACATGGCGGACATTATGCGACTCTCATGATGGAAGGATGCACACGGCAAAGCCCGCGCGCGGGGGCCGTATAGGCGGATTGGCGCCTTTGGTCACGTCCCGCGTTTTGCCATCGGTTTTCGGTGAAATACTATGCGCGCAAAATCGTCTCCCGATCTCAGGCGATCCCGAACGGCACCAAACGGTTCGTCTGCGTATGACCGATCTCGGCGCGCCCCAGATAGGGCACCCCCATGTCCCCGCACCAGCGCCGGATCATGAACTCCAGGCTTTCGCCCCATTCGGGCTCGTTGGGCTGCACCGCGGTCACGCCCCCCAGACGGACGCCCGCCAGCCCCTTCAACTGCGTCGCATTGGCCATGGTGAACAGCAACCGGTCGACAGCGTACATCGGCTCCGACACTTCCTCGATCAGCAGCACATGGTCGGCAAGGTCGGGCAACCACGGCGTGCCGATCAGCGCGGCCAGGATCGACAGGTTGAACGCCGCCGCCGGCCGCCCGTCCAGCCCGGGCTCCAGCCCCTGCCTGTCCCCCCGCGCCAGCCAGCCCAGCGACCGCGCCACCGTCACGTCCCCACCCTCCCGCCGGATATCGCTGGCCATCGGCCCATGCACCGGCCGCCCGATACCGCGCGCATAGAGCGCCCCCAGCACGAAGCCGAGGTCGGAATAGCCGATATAGGTCTTGTGCCGTGCCGCCGCGCCTAGGTTCGGCATCACCCGCGACAGGATACGGTTCGAGCCGTAGCCGCCGCGCAGGAACCAGATCGCGTCGATCCCCGGATCGTTGGCGAACTCCAGAAACGCCGACGCACGCCGCTCGTCCGACCCGGCGAAATGGCCGTCCGCCTCATAGCATTGCGGATGAAAGATCAGGTCGACCTCGGGATAGGCGATCGCGGCGAAGGCGCTGACCGGCGCTTCGGCCGCCGGGTTGCCGATGCTGGACGGCGCCAGGATGCCGATTTTCATGAATGCCTTGTTCCCCGCACGCGCCAAGCGGTTGCCCCGCGACCGAAACGCCGATAGCGCGCCGCCATGGACGACGGCAATTCCTGTTTCCTGGTGGGCATCGGCGGTTCGGGCATGATGCCGCTGGCGATGATCCTGCGGGCCAAGGGCAAGACGGTGGCGGGCTCCGACCGGGGGCTGGATCAGGGGCGCGTGGCCGCCAAGTTCGATGCGTTGCGACGCGCCGGCATCGCGCTGTTCCGCCAGGACGGATCGGGCGTCACCGCGCCCGACCAGATAGTGATCGCCTCCGCCGCGGTGGAGGAAAGCGTTCCCGATATCGTCGCCGCCAACCACCTGGGCTGCCCCCGCCGCACCCGTGCGCAGATGCTTGCCGAACTGTTCAACGCCGCCCCCCTGCCCATCGGCGTCGCCGGCACCAGCGGCAAGTCCACCGTCACCGGCATGATCGCCTATATCCTCCACACGCTCGGGCGCGACCCCACCGCGATGAACGGCGCGGTGATGAAGAACTTCGTCGCCCTCGACGCCCCATTCGCCAGCGCACTGGTCGGGCGCGGCGACGCGTTCGTCAGCGAAGTGGACGAAAGCGACGGCTCCATCGCGCTTTATCGCCCGCGCATCGCGGTCCTCAACAATGTCAGCCTCGACCATAAGGGGCTGGACGAGCTGCGCGCGCTGTTCTCCGGCTTTGCCGGCCATGCGACGCGCGTCGTCGCCAATGCCGGCGATCCGGAAACCGCGGCGTTGCTGGCAGGCCTGCCGAACGTCACCACCTTCGCGGTGGAGGGCGAGGCCGATCTGGTCGCCGAGGCCCTGATCCCTGAGCCCTTCGCGATCGGCTTCCACCTGGTCATGGGAAACACACGGCTGCCCGTGCATCTGTCAGTGCCCGGCCGGCATAACGTATCGAACGCGCTCGCCGCGATCGGCGCTTGCGTCGCCGCAGGCGTTCCGATCGAAGATGCCGCCCGCACGATCCAGGGCTTTACCGGCCTGCGTCGACGCTTCGATCTCGTCGGCACAGCCGGCGGCGTGTCGGTGATCGACGATTTCGGCCACAACCCGGACAAGATCGCCGCGACGCTGGACACGCTGCACGCCTTTCCCGGTCGGCTGCTCGTCCTGTTCCAGCCGCACGGCTATGGCCCCCTGAAGATGATGGGCGACGAACTGATCCGCACCTTCGCCGAACGCCTGGCCCCCGACGACCTGCTGGTCCTGCCCGATCCGGTCTATTTCGGCGGCACCGTCACCCGCGACGTCGGCAGCGGCGACATCGTCGCGGGCATCCGCGCGGCAGGCCGCGACGCGCACCACATCGCCGACCGCGCCGCCGCCGCCGACCGCCTGATCGCCGAGGCGCGGACCGGCGACCGCATCATCGTGATGGGCGCGCGCGACGACACGCTCAGCCTGCTCGCCGCCGACATGGTGGAGCGATTGGCCACGCGCAGCTAGCGCCCCGCGCAGGCGTTGCCTTCGCCGTCCCCGCTCCCGTAGAAGCACGGGCCATGACGACGCCTCAACGCCCCCGCCTCGCCTATCATCACACCCCCGGCACCGGTCCCACGATCGTGTTCCTGCCGGGCTATGCCTCCGACATGCAAGGTTCCAAGGCGCTCGCGCTGGAGGCATGGGCGCGCGGGCAGGGGCGTGGCTTTCTGCGCTTCGACTATGGCGGCTGCGGCCAGTCCGAAGGCGCGTTCGAGGATCAGTCGCTGGCCGACTGGCGCGATGATGTCTGCGCCATGCTGGACGATGTGGCGCAAGGACCCGTGGTACTGGTCGGCTCGTCGATGGGCGGCTGGCTGATGCTGCTGGCCGCCAGGGCGCGAGCGGAGCGGGTAAAGGCGCTGGTCGGCATCGCGCCCGCCCCCGACTTCACCGACTGGGGCTTCACCATGGAGGAGAAGATGGCGCTGTTGCAGCAGGGCCGCATCACCCGCGCCAACCCTTATGGTCCGGAACCGACGCTCTACACCCGCCATTTCTGGTCGTCGGGTGAGGCCAATCGCCTGATGTTCGGCGAGATCGCCTTCGACGGCCCGGTCCGCTTCCTGCAAGGCCAGCAGGACAAGGACGTGCCGTGGCAGCGCACCGTGCGGCTGGCCGAGTTGATCCGTTCAGCCGATGTGCAGACGCTGCTCGTCAAGGACGGCGACCACCGGTTGTCGCGGGAAGGGGACATCGCCCTTCTCGTCCGCGCCGTCGAGGATGTTCTGGCCCACTTATGATCCTGCCCCTGCTGCTCGCCCTCGCCACGCAGGCCGGCGCATCCTGCGCGACCGAGCCGAAGGACCCGACCCCGGCCGCACGCGCCGCGGCGACGCAGTGCCGCGGGCTGGCATTGGCCGCGGGTAAAAATTGGTCGGGTGCCGCGCAGGCGTTCGAACAGGCGGCGGCCCTGGCGCCGCGCGACCGCGCCGCCGCCTATTGGGCGCAGGCCGGCAATGCCTGGCTGGCCGGCGGCGATACGTTCAAGGCGAAGGCGGCGCTCGACCACGCGCTTGCCGCCGGCACGCTGAGCGGCCTCGATCTGGGCGAGGCGCAACTGGATCATGCCCGCGTGCTGGTTGCGGAGAACGACCTTGCCGGCGCCCGCACCGACCTCAACGCCGCACTGGCCAACGCTCCGGAGGACCCGCTGGCATGGCTGCTGTCGGCGACACTGGCGCGGCGGATGGGCGACCTGCCGCGTGCCAAGGCCGACATCGCCCACGCGCTGGAACGGGCGAGCGACGATGCCTCGGTACAGCTTGAGGCCGGCAACATCGCCGCCCGCGACGGCGACGAGGCGGGCGCCCGCGCCGCCTGGACCATGGCGATGCGGATCGCTCCCACCGCGCCCGCAGGTATCAGCGCGCGGGCAGCCCTGTCGCAATTCGGCCCGATCCCCTCGACGGTGACGCGGTAGAAGCGGACTGCGTTCCCATCATCCGTTCGTGTCGAGTAGAGATCGGGTAGCTCCGAAGGAGCGTCGAGAACTCGTATCGAGACAGGGCCGCATGGTCGGACCGGCCCGCCGTCGTCAATCCAGATAGAAGTCCACCGTCGTCACCACCCGCACCTTCTTCAGCGGGGTGTCCGCCACGCCGTAGCCGGATTGCTCGCCATCGCGCGCCTCGATCGAGAAATAGCCCTGGCTGGCGCTCTTGATCCCGCCGACGTCGGTATCGCTGTCCTTGGCGAACTGTTCCGCCGCGGCCCGCGCGTCGCGCGTCGCCTCCGCCACCATCGCCGGCTTGATCGCGTTCAACCGGGTGAAGCTGTACGAAATGCCCGATCCTTCCTGCAGCACCACGCCCTGCCGGACCAGATCGAACTGTCGCGCCACCGCCCGCCGGGCGCGCGCGATGTCGGTGGTGCGCAGTTGCAGCCGCTGGTTGATCGTCACCGTCTGCACGCCGTTCATGTAATTCTGGTTCGCCCCCGCCCCGGCCGCGGTCAGCGCATCGGCGGGAAAGCCCAGTTGCGTGAAGAAGGCACGGATCGTCTGCGTATCGCGGTCGATCGCCGCCTGCACCTGCGCGGCATCGGTGCCCTGTTCGGAATAATTCAGTGTCCACACCGCCAGATCGGCAGTGACATTGCGCTCGGCCAGCCCGCGCACGGTGACCGAGCGATCGGCATGGCGCGCCCGCGTCAATCCGTCACCCAGCAGATACCCGCCCACGATCAACCCGACCGCCAGCAGCGCCGCCGCCGGCACCAGCCCCGAACGCAGTGCAATTCCCCGGCTTTCCATCACCATGCCGCCTCCCATATAGCCGTCGGGCATGCTGCGCGCCGCTTCCTGAACCGCGGCTGATGCAGAACAATGGAGTTGTTGATGACCAGGTACCTCCACACCATGATCCGGGTCACCGACCCGGAAGCGACGATCCGGTTCTTTGCCCTGCTCGGACTGGAAGAGGTGCGGCGCATCGACAATGAGCAGGGTCGATTCACGCTGATCTTCCTGGCGAGCAAGGACGATCAGGCGATCGGCGACCGCCGGGTCGAGGTCGAGCTGACCCACAATTGGGACCCGGAAACCTATGGCGGTGGCCGCAATTTCGGCCATCTCGCCTACCGGGTCGACGACGTGTACGAAACCTGCCAGCGGCTGGCCGATGCCGGGGTGACGATCAATCGTCCGCCGCGTGACGGCCACATGGCGTTCGTGAAGACGCCCGACGGCATTTCTATCGAACTGCTCCAGGCCGGTGAGCCCAAGGCCCCGGCCGAACCCTGGGCATCGATGCCCAACACCGGAAGCTGGTGATGGTGGAGATCGTCCGCGTTCCCGTGCTCAGCGACAATTACGCCTGGCTGGTGCACGATGCGGGGGAAACGGTCGTGATCGATCCTGGTGAGGCGGCGCCCGTGCTGGCCGCCGCCGCCGCGCGCGGCTGGGCGATCGGGCAGGTATGGACCACGCACTGGCACCCGGATCACACCGGCGGCAATGCCGAGTTGAAGGCGGCGGGCGCACGGCTTTTCGGACCCGCGGCGGAAACGGCCAAGATCGTCGGCCTCGATACGCTGCTGGCCGAGGGCGACACGGTACGGGTCGGCGGCACCGTCGCCCGCGTCTGGGAGGTGCCGGGGCATACCGCCGGCCATATCGCCTTCCATCTGGAGGACGACGCCGCGATCTTCACCGGCGACACGCTGTTCGCCATGGGCTGCGGCCGGTTGTTCGAGGGCACCGCCGAACAGATGCACGGCAATATGCGCCGCTACGCGCAACTGCCCGACGGGACGCATGTCTATTGTGGGCATGAATATACGCAAGGCAATGGCCGCTATGCGCGGGTCGCCGAGCCGGACAATCTCGCGATCGTCGAACGGATGGCGACGGTGGACGCCGCCCGCGCGGCCGGGGAAGCGACCATTCCCACCACCATCGGTCTGGAGCGGGCAACCAATCCCTTCCTACGCTCGGTGGACCCGGAGGAATTGGCCCGCCACCGTGCAGCCAAAGACGCCTTCGTCGGTTGATACCATGCTGCGGGATGGACGGAGATTTTTCCTTATGAAAGTCATCGGCTTACTCTCCATCCTCTCGCTAGCGGCCGCCTGTGCCCCCACCGCGGCGCAGCAGGAGGCACAGGCCGAGCGTGCACAAACCGAGCGGACGCAACTTGCCAAGGCGCTGCAAGGCCTGACCCCGGACCAGCCACGCAACTGCATGCCGCAATTCCCGACGCGTCAGGTGCGCGCCTATGGCCCGACCATCGTCTACACGGTCAGTCCGCGCCTGAAATATGTCAGCCAGACGCAAGGAGGATGCGAAAGCCTCAGTACCAATGGCCGCAACGACATATTGGTGACACGTACCCCGATCGGCCAGCTTTGCGCCGGCGATATCGCGCAGACGGTGGACCGGGTATCCGGCTTCTTCACCGGCAGTTGCAGCTTCGGGGAATTTACCCCCTATCGGCGGGGCAAGTGATGCGCGCGCCCTGGCTCCTCGCCGCGCTGGCGCTGCCGTTCGCGCTCGGCGCCGCAGCAAAGGACCCGCTCGCCGGGCGGGTGGCCGGCAAGCCGGTCAACTGCATCGACACCGGCATGGTCGGCAACGGCCCGATCATCGTCGACAACAAGACGATCCTGTACCAGCGCGGCCGGCGGACCTGGAAGACATCGCCCATCGGCGCCTGCCCCGCGCTGCGCCCGCTGACCACGTTGATCGTGATCCAATATGGCAGCCAGCTCTGCCGCAACGACCGGTTCCGCGTGCTGGAACCGGGCGTGTCGATCCCCTCCGCCGTGTGCCGGTTCGACGCCTTCACCCCCTATGACCGGGTGAAGAAGTAGACGCTGCCTGTCCCCCCCTCCCCGCCGGGGAGAGGGTAAGAAGACACCCGGCAGTGCCGGATTGCCGTTCTGCCTCTACAGCACGAACCGGCTGAGATCGGTGTTGCGCGCCACCGCCGCCAACTGCTTCTCGACATAGGCCGCATCGACGGTCAGCGTCTCGCCCTGACGATCCTCCGCCTCGAAGCTCACCTCTTCCAGCAGCTTTTCCATCACCGTCTGCAAACGACGGGCGCCGATATTCTCGACCTCGCCATTCACTTCCGCGGCGATGCGCGCGACCGCGGCGATGCCTTCCTCGGTAAAGGTCACCTCGACGCCCTCGGTCGCAATCAGCGCCTTGTATTGAGCCGGCAGCGACGCCTTGGTGTCGGACAGGATCGACACGAAATCGGCCTCGGTCAGCGCCTTCAGCTCGACCCGGATCGGCAGGCGGCCCTGCAGTTCGGGCAACAGGTCGCTCGGCTTGGCGACGTGGAAGGCGCCGCTGGCGATGAACAGGATATGGTCCGTCTTCATCGGGCCGTATTTGGTGGCGACGGTGGTGCCCTCGATCAGCGGCAACAGGTCGCGCTGCACGCCTTCCCGGCTGACCGATCCGCCGCGCACGTCGCTGACCGCGATCTTGTCGATCTCATCCAGGAAGACGATGCCGTTCGCCTCCGCATCCGCCAGCGCGGTGCGGTTGACGTCGTCCTGGTCCAGGCGCTTGTCCGCCTCTTCCTCGACCAGCTTCTCCCAGGCCGCCTGCACGGTAAGCTTGCGCCGCTTCAGTTGCTGGCCGCCGCCGAACGCCTTGCCCATCATCTCGGACAGGTTGATCATCTGCGGCGCGCCGCCGGGCAGTTCGAACGGCATAGAGGGCGCCTGTTCCAGCTCGATCTCGATCTCGGTCTGGTCGAGATGGCCGTCGCGGAAACGCTGGCGAAACGCTTCACGCGTCGCCTGGCTCGAATCCTTGCCCACCAGCGCGTCGAGCAGACGGTTCAGCGCCGCCTCCTCCGCCTTGTCCTTTACCGCGGCCCGCCGACGCTCCTTCTCCAGCCGGATCGCCTCCTCGACCAGATCGCGCGCGATCTGCTCAACGTCCCGCCCGACATACCCCACCTCGGTGAACTTGGTCGCCTCCACCTTCACGAACGGCGCATCCGCCAACTTCGCCAGACGACGTGATATTTCGGTCTTGCCGCAGCCGGTGGGCCCGATCATCAGGATGTTCTTGGGCGTCACCTCGTCGCGCAGGTCCGCGCCCAGCCGCTGCCGGCGCCAGCGGTTGCGCAGCGCCACCGCCACGGCACGCTTGGCCTCGGTCTGGCCGATGATATGCGCGTCCAGCGCCGCGACGATCGCCTTGGGGGTCAGTTGGTCGTTCATGTGATACTCACTCCTTTCCCGCTCGGCGGGAAAGGCTGGGGAGGAGAAAGCCACGAATGGGCGGAAGGGTTCAGGCGACCGCGTCCAGCGTTTCCAGCGTCAGGCGATCGTTGGTGTACACGCACACCTCGGCGGCGATGCCCATCGCCTTGCGCACGATCGTCTCGGCGTCCTGCTCATAGTCGGACAGCGCGCGTGCCGCGGCGAGCGCGTAGTTACCGCCCGACCCGATCGCGCAGATGCCGCCTTCCGGCTCCAGCACATCGCCGTTGCCCGTCAGGATCAGCGTCGCCTCCTTGTCGGCGACGATCATCATCGCCTCCAGGTTGCGAAGAAACTTGTCGGTGCGCCAGTCCTTGGCCAGTTCGACCGCGGCGCGCATCAGATGGCCGTTATGGCGCTCCAGCTTGGCCTCCAGCCGCTCGAACAGCGTAAAGGCATCCGCGGTCGCACCGGCAAAGCCGCCGATCACGGAGCCGTCGCCCAGCCGGCGCACCTTGCGGGCGTTCGGCTTCATCACCGTCTGCCCCATCGAGACCTGGCCGTCGCCGCCGATCACCACCCGGCCGCCACGCCGGACCGAACAAATCGTTGTGCCATGCCAGACGGGCATGGCGTTCTCATTCCCGCTCATGGCGGCGCATATGGAAGTGCATCCGCCCGGGTTCAACGGGCGGGTTCAACGGGAAGGACGCCCTTCCTCCATCACGAGGAAGGGCATGCCGGCGTCAGCCCAGCTTCTCGATCTTGTCCTTCAGGCTCGCCAGCTCGGCCTTCAGCGCGGCCAGTTCCTCGTCCTTGCCCCCGGCCGGTGCAGGCGCCGGCGCCGCGGCCACCGGCGGCTTGAACCCCTGCGCCGCCGCTTCGAACATCGCCAGATTGCGCTTGGCGATGTCGGCAAAGGGGGTATGCGCGAACGCGCCCTCAACGGCCGACTTGAACTGTTCCTGGTTCCGGCGAAAGCTGTCCATCGACGCTTCCAGATACCCCGGGACCACCGCCTGCATCGAATCGCCGTACATCGAGATCAGCTGGCGCAGGAAGCTGACCGGCAGCATCGTCTGCCCGCGGCTTTCCTCCTCCATGATGATCTGGGTCAGGACGTTGTGCGTGATATCGTCGTCCGTCTTGGCGTCGACCACCTTGAAGTCCCGTCCCTCGCGGGTCATCGCCGCCAGATGCTCCAGCGTGATGTAGGACGATGTTTCGGTATTATAGAGCCGTCGGTTCGCGTATTTCTTGATGATCACGATACCGTCGGGTGCCAGGCCCTTCTTCATGCTCCCTCCCCATTTACAAGAACATGCCGAACCCTAACGCCATAGATTTCGCACCGCAACACGGACCTCGGCCTTTACCGCTGTTCCTTGCGTTGCTGCGCAGCGAAACCGCAGCAGAGCCGCAGCGGCAGGCCAGGGCCCTGGCGGGCCTGCGCGCCTTCCAGGATGCGCCGCGGCTTCGACCGCAGCGGCCCTTGCCCGCCCGGCGGCGCCAGGGTCGCGCCCGGCTGCGCGGTGCAGGTCCCGAGGATGGCCGGCAGGTGCTGTTCGTGCCTTCGCTCATCAACCCGCCGGCGATCCTGGATCTCTCGCGTGAGACATCGCTGGTGCGGTGGCTGGCGGCGCGAGGCCATCGCTGCTGGCTGCTCGACTGGGGCACACCGGGGCGCGGGGACCGCGCCATGGACATGACCGCGCATGTCGAGCGCATCCTGATCCCGCTGATCGCGCGGTTGCCGGCGCCGCCGATCCTGGTCGGATACTGCCTCGGCGGCACCCTCGCCCTGGCGGCGGCGGCACGGACGAAGGTGGCCGGGCTCGCGACGATCGCCGCGCCGTGGCATTTCTCCGGCTATGGGGGGGCCGCAGGCGCGATGCGGACGCAATGGGTCGCGACGCAGGCCGTGGCCGACGCGCTGGGTCTGGTGCCGATGGAGGCGTTGCAGGCCGGTTTCTGGCAGATCGATCCGGCGCGCACGGTCGACAAATATGCCGCCTTTGCCGATCTCGATCCCCGCAGCGCGGCGGCGCAGGCGTTCATCCGGCTGGAGGATTGGGCAAATGCCGGCCCGCCCCTGCCCTATGCCTTCGGGCAGGAATTGTTCGAGGCGATGGTGGGCGAGGACCGGCCGGGTCGCGGCCTGTGGCGTGTGGGCGGCGCAAACATCACCCTTGGCCAGATCGACTGCCCGACGGTCGAATTCGTGTCATCGACCGATCGTATCGTTCCTGCCGCCACCGCCGCAGGGCTGTCCGATCGCCGCATATCGGCGGCGGGCCATGTCGGCATGGTGGTCGGTCGTCGGGCGATGGGCGATTTATGGTCCCCGCTTGCCGACTGGATCGAGGCACTGCCACGGCATACATAGAACCGGAACGAGAGGAGTATCCATGACCGAGATCGTGATTACCGCCGCCAAGCGCACTCCGGTGGGCAGCTTTCTGGGCGCCTTCGCCACCACGCCCGCGCATGAGCTGGGCCGCATCGCCATCGAGGCCGCGCTGGAACAGGCCGGGGTGAGGGGCGAGGAAGTGTCCGAGGTGATCCTGGGTCAGGTGCTGACCGCCGCACAGGGACAGAACCCGGCACGACAGGCGTCGATGGCGGCGGGCATCCCCAAGGAGGTGCCGGCATGGGGCGTGAACCAGGTCTGCGGATCGGGCCTGCGTGCGGTGGCGCTGGCCGCGCAGGCGGTGGCGACCGGCGACGCCACGATCGTCGTGGCGGGCGGCCAGGAGTCGATGTCGCTTTCGCCCCATGCGCAGACGATGCGCGGCGGCACCAAGATGGGCACGGTCAGCCTGGTCGACACCATGGTCCATGACGGCCTGACCGACGTCTTCAACGGCTATCACATGGGCATCACCGCTGAAAATCTCGCCGAGCAGTATCAGGTCACCCGCGGCGAGCAGGACGCGTTCTCGGTCCGCTCGCAGAACCTTGCCGAAAAGGCGCGGGCCGACGGCCGCTTCAAGGATGAGATCGCGCCGGTCACGATCAAGGGCCGCAAGGGCGACACGGTGGTCGCCGACGACGAATATATCCGTGCCGGCGTGACCGAGGACAGCGTGTCGGGCGTGCGCCCTGCGTTCAAGAAGGACGGCACCGTCACCGCCGCCAATGCCAGCGGCCTGAACGACGGCGCCGCCGCGCTGGTGATCATGAGCCGCGAGGAGGCCGAAAAGCGCGGCACCCCCGTACTGGCGACGATCAAAAGCTGGGCATCCGCCGGCGTCGATCCGTCGGTGATGGGCATCGGCCCGGTCCCCGCCACCCGCCGCGCCCTCGAAAAGGCCGGCTGGACGATCGCCGACCTCGACCTGATCGAGGCCAATGAGGCGTTCGCAGCCCAGGCGCTGTCGGTCGGCAAGGAGCTCGGCTGGGATGCGGACAAGGTCAACGTCAATGGCGGCGCGATCGCGATCGGCCATCCGATCGGTGCGTCGGGCGCCCGCGTGCTGACGACTCTGCTGTATGAGATGCAGAAGCGTGACGCGAAAAAGGGCCTCGCCACTTTGTGCATCGGCGGCGGCATGGGCATCGCTCTGTGTGTGGAACGCTAACGCAACGAAAAGAAATTAGATTATTTCACAATGTAAGAAAACGCATATAAGTTACAATGATGTAACGTAGCTGCAACACCACTGACCGATTTTTGCAGCGTGTAATTATTTTCGATTGCGTTTGAGTCACTTAAAATCTTCCTTGCTCCCAACGGGCATCCCCGCCCGTTGGGGGACATCCATGAATCTGCATCGCCTTCTTGGCGCGACCGCACTGGCGGGTACTCTTTTCCTGAGCCCGTTCGCGCTCGCCCAGACCACCACCGGCACCACGCCCGAAGCCGACGCGGCGACCGAAGTCGAAACCAACGATGCCGACACGCGCGTAAATTCCGGCGCCGACCGTAGCGGCGAGATCGTCATCACCGGCTCGCGCATTCGCACGCCAAACGAGATTTCGGCCGTTCCGGTCACCACCATTTCGGTGCAGCAGCTGACGCAAACGGCACGCACCTCGATCGGTGACGTGCTGAACGACCTGCCGCAGCTTCAGAGCACCTACAGCCAGTCGAACTCGACCCGCTTCCTGGGCACCGGCGGCCTCAACCTGCTCGACCTGCGCGGCCTGGGCACCTCGCGTACACTGGTGCTGGTCAACGGCCGCCGCCATGTCGGCGCGGACATCCTGAACAACGCCGTGTCCGTTGACGTCAACACGATCCCGACCGACCTGGTCGAAGCGGTCGACCTCGTCACCGGCGGCAACTCGGCCGTGTACGGTTCGGACGCGATCGCGGGCGTGGTCAACTTCCGCCTGAAGAACAACTTCGAGGGCCTGCAGCTTCGTGCGCAGGGCGGCGTCACCGACGAAAGCGACGCGGGCAGCTACTTCATCAGCGCCACCGCCGGCAAGAACTTCGCCGAGGGTCGCGGCAACATCGCGGTCAACCTGGAATACACCCATTCCGAGGACCTGTTCGCGTCCGACCGTCGCCAGTATCGCCAGACCGACGGCTTCATCACGACCAACGTCGATGCCGCCGGCGCTGGCGTCAACGGCAACCTGAACTTCGACGGCCGCCCCGACGCGACCTTCTTCCGCGACATCCGCGTGGGCACCTTCTCCGACGGCGGCCTCGTCGCGTTCGCCGGTGCCGCCCCCGGCGCCAACACGCCCGCCCGCTGCGGCCGTGACGGCCTCGGCCGCGCCTTCACCTGCAACTATCTGTTCCAGCCGGGCGGCGCGCTCGCAACTCAGACTGGCAGCGCGGTCGGCGTTGCGCAGGGTTCGGCAACTGCACCGTCGGTTAATCCGGCCGGTGTCAGCTATATCGGTGGCAACGGCAACACCCGCCGCGAAGGCGTGTTGGTTCAGTTACTTCCGCGTCTGGACCGATATGCGGCGAACCTGATCGGCCACTTCGACATCTCCGATGCCTTCGTGCCGTTCATCGAAGCCAAGTACGTCCGCACCGAATCGGTCTCGCTCGGCGGTTCGGGTCCAGCCTTCTATACCGGCAGCACGATCGACGGTACGTTCGAGCGCCCGCGTCTCGACAACCCGTTCCTCAGCTCGGATGCTCGCGCCACGCTGACTGCGCAGGCGCTGACCTCGGTGAACAACGGCATCAATCCGACGAACGGCGCTGCGTTAACGGCAGAGCAGGCAGCTACGCTGCGTGACCAGATCAATTCCGGTGCATACCGCTTCATCCTCCGCAAGAATCTGACCGATCTGGGCTCGCGTGCCGAGGAAGCGACGCGTGAGACCTTCCGTATCGTCGGCGGCGTTCGCGGCGACTTCGCGCAGAACCTGAACTACGAATTCTCCGTCAACTACGGCGAATTCAAGGAGAAGACGCGCGTTCTCGGCAACGTCGACACGCAGCGCCTGGCCATGGCACTCGACGCCGTGCGCGATCCGACCACGGGTCAGATTGTTTGCGGTGCACGCCTTGATCCCAGCCGCGCCAACTCGGGTGCACTGATCGGTCTGCCTGGTCAGGATCTGGGCGGCAACGCGGCCAATCTGGCGGCCGACATTGCCGCCTGCCAGCCGATCAACCCGTTCGGCACGGGCAGCATCTCGCAGGAAGCGCGCAACTTCGTGCTGCGCGACACCACGTCGCAGGGCAAGATCACACAGCTCGACATCCTGGGCGTCGTCGCCGGCGACACCTCGGCGTTCTTCAACCTGCCGGGCGGCGGCATCGGTTTCTCAATCGGCGGCGAATATCGTCGTGAAACGAACGAGTTCCGCGCCGATCCATTCGTCGAGCAGGGCTATACCTTCTATAACGCACTGGCACCGTTCGATCCGCCCGCGTTCGAGGTGAAGGAAGCGTTCGGCGAGCTGCGCGTTCCGTTGCTCAAGGACACCTTCCTGACCAAGGAAGTGACGCTGGGCGCCTCGGGCCGTGTGTCGGACTACAAGGGTTCGGCCGGCACCGTGTACAGCTACAACCTGCGCGGTGAATGGGCCCCGATCGAGGACATCCGCTTCCGTGCCAATTACGGCCGGGCGGTGCGCGCTCCGAACCTGAGCGAGCAGTTCTCGGCTGCTGGCCAGAACTTCGCGCCGGGCTTCCTCGATCCTTGCGCGGCGGACAACCTGGCCCGCGGCACGCAGTTCCGCGCCGCCAACTGCGCTGCCGCTGGCATCCCGACTGGCTACAACTTCCAGTATGCGCAGTCGCTGGAAACGCTGAGCGGCGGCAACGCCAATCTGAACGCGGAAAAGTCGGACTCGTACACCTATGGTGCGGTCGTGCAGCCACGCTTCGCACCGGGCCTGCTGCTCTCGGTCGATTACTACAACATCAAGGTGAACGACGTCATCACCTCGCCGAGCGCGCAGAACCTGGTCAACGCGTGCTACGACTCGCCGTCGATCGAGGGCAACCAGTTCTGTTCGCAGTTTACCCGCGTTGCTGCCGGCCAGACGGGCCCTGCCGGTGAGCAGGCGTTCCGCATCGTGGAGGGCAGCCTGCTGACCATCCCGTTGAACTACGCCAAGCTGCAGGTTCGCGGCATCGACTATCAGGTCGCGTATAACCGCCGCGTCGGCGACGTGCGCCTGAACGCGACGGTGATCTACACCCACATCCTCCAGAACGACAGCTTCCTGAACCCGGTGCAGCCGGGCTTCGCGAACCGTCTGAATGGGGAACTGGGCTATCCGAAGCATCAGGTCTCGGCATTCATCAATGCCGACTTTGGCCCGGCCTATATCAACACCTCGTTCCGCTACCTGTCGAAGCAGTCGGTGGGCGCGATCGAGAACACCGAGACGGTCCAGGGTCGTCCGCCGCAGAACCTCGACGATTACGACATCCAGTTCTATCCGGATGTCCTCTACATCGGCGCGAAGTTCGGCATCAACGTGACTGAGCGGACCGACTTCTACTTTGGTATCGACAATATCACCGATCGTCTGCCGCCGCTCGGCTCGACCGGTATCGGCGAAGGCAGCGGCATCTTCGACAACGTCGGTCGTCGCTTCTACGCGGGCATCACCGCTCGCTTCTGAGGCACCGACACCTAATCGTCGAATGGGAAGGGCCGGTGGTTTCCACCGGCCCTTTTTCGTGCAGGATGAGCCACATGCACCAGGATCCGATTGCCGCCGCCCAGACCCTGCTCGCCGCCGGCCGCCAGAACGAGGCGATTGCCGCGATCGACCGCGCCGCCGCCACCGGCGATGCCGGTGCATTGTTCCAGCGGGCGTTCTGGCATCTGGTCGGCCAGCCACTCCCGCGCGACCTGCCCCGGGCTCGTGCCGACCTGCGGCGTGCGGTCGCGGGCGGACACCGCGAAGCCCGCCTGATGGAGATCACCCTTGCCGCCAACGGCACCGGCGCACCGGCGGACTGGTCGGGATCGATGGCCTTGCTCCGCTCGGCCGCCGAAAGCGACCGGGATGCCGCCGCGCTGCTCCACCTGCTCGACGCGATGACGCTCGACGCCGGGGGCGCCCCCCGTCAGCTGCCGCCGATCGAGCCCCTCACGCCCGATGGCAGTGTCGCGCGCGTTCCGCGCCTGCTCAGCCCGGCGGAATGCGCGCATATCGCCAACAGCGCGGCCGACCTGCTTGCCCCTGCCTTTGTCGTCGATCCGCGCACCGGGCGCAGCGTGCCGCATCCGATCCGCACCTCCGATGCCGCAGTGATCGGCCCCTTGCGCGAGGACCCGGTGATCCGCGCGATCAACCACCGGCTCGCTGCGGCCAGCCGGACGCCGATCGGCGCCGGCGAAGCGCTGACCGTGTTGCGCTACCAGCCGGGGCAGCAGTTCCGCCTGCACTCCGATATTCTGCCACAAACCCGCAACCAGCGGGTGACGACCGTTCTGGTCTATCTGAACGACGGCTTCACCGGCGGCGAGACGGTGTTCCCGGACCATGGCCTGACCGTGGCGCCGCGTACCGGGGACGCGGTCATCTTCACCAATGTCGATGCCGCCGGCCGCCCTGCCGCCGCCGCACGCCATGCCGGAATGCCGGTACGCTCGGGGGTGAAATGGCTGGCGACGCGCTGGATACGCGCGCGCGCCTTCGACGTCTGGCAGGGGCCGGAAGCGGCCTAATTCCAGAAACGCTCCGCGCGGCGTCCCCAACCGGTCAGCAACTCATATTGCGACACGCCCGACGCCTGCGATGCCGCCGGCAGCGCATAGTCGATGCGCAGCCAATCCCCCTCGGCCAGGTCCGGGCAGGCCGATACGTCGATCGCCACCAGATCCATCGACACCCGGCCCAGCACGGGCAGCATCACGTCGTCATGCATCGCCGCGCCCACGCCCGAAAAGGCGCGCCGATAGCCATCGGCATAGCCCAGGTTGATGATCGCCACCTCGGTTTCGGCAGGCGCGATCCAGGTCGCATTATAGCCCACCGCCTCGCCCGCCCCGACGCGGCGGCGCTGGAGGATCTGTGCCTCCGGATGGACGACCTGCCGGATCATCGCGCCCATGTCCGCGCGGGGCACGCCGCCATAGAGCGCCAGCCCCGGACGCGTCAGGTCGAAGGCATAATCCTCGCCCAGCCCGATCCCCGCCGAATTGGCCAGGCTCATCCGCCGGGCCGCGGTCGCGCCCCGCAGGGCGGAGAAACGCGCCCGCTGCGCTTCGTTCATCGCGCTGTCCTCGTCGGCACAGGCAAGGTGGCTCATCAGTGTCTCGATCGCCAGTCCGTCCAGCAGCCCGCCCGCGATCGCCTCGGCGGACACCCCCAGCCGGTTCATGCCGGTGTCCACCATCACGTCGCACGCGCCCCCGCCGGCCCCGCGCCAGCGGGCGACCTGTGCCGCGGTGTTCAGCACCGGCCGCGCGAAACCGGCGCGGGCGGCGGCCATGTCCTCGGCCCGTACCCCGTGCAGCACGGAAACCGGCAGCCCCAGCGGCGCCAGTCGCTCCGCCTCGGCCCAGGTCGCGACAAAGAAATCGCGGCATCCCGCCACCGCCAGCCGACGCGCGACATCGGTTGCGCCCAGACCATAGCCGTCTGCCTTCACCGCCGCGCCGCAGGCCGCCCTGCCGCTCGCGCGTGCCAGCGACCGCCAGTTGTGGACGAGGGCGTTTTCATCGAGACGCAGGCGAAGGGGCGCGGGGATGTCGATCACCCGTCGCCCCTTACGCCGCTCTTCGCGCTCAGGCCAAGGTGCGAATGATCCCGGAGAAATCGGTTGTGGCCTGCCCATCGCGCTCGACAAACGCTTCGTAGAGTTCGGTTGCGCGCGTGCCCATCGGCACCGTCGCCCCCGCCTCGCCCGCCGCCGCCATGGCAAGGCGCAGGTCCTTCAGCATCAGCGCCGCGGCGAACCCGCCCTGAAAGTCGCGGTCGGCCGGGCTTACGGGACCGACGCCGGCCACCGGGCAATAGGTTGTCATCGACCAGCTTTGGCCCGACGACACGCTGGCGATGTCGTAAAAGGTCTGCGCATCGACCCCCAGCCGATCGGCCAGCGCAAAGGCCTCGCACGTCGCGATCATCGTCGCGCCCAGGATCATGTTGTTGCACATCTTGGCGGCCTGCCCCGCGCCGCTCGCCCCGGCATGGATCACCGCCTTGCCCATCGCCTCCAGGATCGGCTGCGCGGCGGCGAACGCCTGTTCGGTGCCACCCACCATGAAGGTCAGCGTGCCGCCATTCGCCGCGGCGATACCGCCCGATACCGGCGCATCCACCGCCAGGAAGCCGCGGCCGGCCGCGATCTCCGCCAGCCGGCGCGCCGTCGCGACGTCGATCGTCGAACAGTCGATCAACACCGCCGATGGACTGGCATGGGGCAGCACCGCCTCGGTGTAGACGCGCTCGACATGGGTGCCGGCCGGCAACATGGTGACGATCGCCTCCGCCCCGTCGACCGCTGCGGCGGCGCTATCCACGGCCAGGCATCCCGCCTCGCCGGCGCGCGCCAGCGCCTCGGCCGACAGGTCGAACGCGCGCACGTCATGCCCCGCCTTCGCCAGATTCGCGGCCATGCCGCCGCCCATATTGCCCAGTCCGATAAAGGCGATGCGTGCCATTGCTCCAGTTCCTCTCGCTATCCCCCGCCTTCAGCGGGTGGATGTACGTGTCAGCGACCCTGCCAGTTGCCGGGGCGTTTCTCCACAAAGGCGTTCATGCCTTCCTTCTGGTCGGCGGTGCCGAACAGGCCATGGAACAGGCGCCGCTCGAATTGAACGCCCTGCGACAGCCCCATGTCGAATGCGGCGTTGACCATTTCCTTGTTCGCCTTGACCGCCAGCGGTGCCATGCCGGCGATGGTCGCGGCGGTCTTCACCGCCTCCTCGACCAGATCGGCGGCCGGCACGATCCGCGCCACCAGCCCGGCGCGCTCGGCCTCCTCGGCATCCATCATCCGGCCGGTCAGGCACATCTCCATCGCCTTGGCCTTGCCCACCGCATGCGCCAGCCGCTGCGATCCGCCCATGCCGGGGGTCACGGCCAGCTTGATCTCGGGCTGGCCGAACTTGGCGGTGTCGGCGGCCAGGATGAAGTCGCACATCATCGCCAGCTCGCATCCGCCGCCCAGCGCATAGCCCGCGACCGCCGCGATCACCGGCTTGCGGGTGCGCGTGAACACGTCCCAGCCAGCGAAATGGTCGCTGCCATACATGGCGGCGAAGTCCATCGCCTGCATTTCCTTGATGTCGGCCCCCGCCGCGAACGCCTTGGCGCTGCCGGTGATGACCGCGCAGCCCTGGCTATCGTCGGCATCGAAGGCGCGTATCGCGGCCAGCAGGTCGGCCAGCACCTGCGCGTTGAGCGCGTTCAGCGCCTCCGGCCGGTTCAGCGTCACCAGCGTCACCGCGCCGCGCTGCTCGATGATAAGGGTCTGGTATTCGGACATCGGCTATACTCCGTCAGGCGGGGGTCCATGCCTCTGCCGGGGGCAGTGGCGCAAAAATCTGGTCGATCACGTGATCGGTCACGGCATCGGGGGTGGCGGGGTTCCAGCGCGGCGCATGATCCTTGTCCACGATCACCGCGCGTACGCCCTCCAGAAAGTCGTGCCGCTGCACGACCCGCGTCGCGACCGCATATTCCTGCACCATCTCATCGGCAAAGCTCGCCATCTCGGCGCCGTCCCTCAACAGACGCAGCGATACCTTCATCGCCTGGGGCGATTTCGTCGCCAGCAACTCCTGCTGCTGGCGTGCCCATGCCCCGCCATCCGCCGCCAGCGCGGCCGCTATGTCCTCCAGCGTGTCCGCCGCGAACAACCGGTCGATATCGCCGCGATGCGCCAGAATCTCCGCCTCCGGCGCCGGCACCGACAGGTCGGAAAGGATCGCATCCAGCGCGGTCGGATCGGCCAGGATATGCCGCTTGGCCTCGTCCAGATCGGCGGACGGGATGTAATGAGTCGCAAGGCCCAGCGCGCAGCATTCCGCACCGTTCAACCGGTGGCCGGTCAGCGCCAGATACTGTCCGATCCGCCCCGGCAGGCGCGACAGATACCAGCCCGCGCCGACGTCCGGGAACAGGCCGATCCCGGTTTCCGGCATGGCAAGGCGCGTATTCTCCGTCGCGATGCGCTTGGCGCATGGCAGGGCCACGCCCACGCCGCCGCCCATGGTGATCCCGTCCATCACCGCGACGATCGGCTTGGCATAGGTGAACAGCCGGTGGTTCATCCGGTATTCGGTGTGGAAAAACGCCCGCGCCGCCGCGCCGTCGCCGGCACCGCTTTCGCTCAGCAGGCGGATGTCGCCGCCCGCGCAAAACCCCCTGCCCTCGGCATGGTCGATCAGCACCGCGCGGATGCTGGCATCGCCGCGCCAGTCCTCCAGCGCGTCCAATATCGCCTGGCACATCCCGGCGTTCAGCGCATGAAGGGCCTTGGGCCGGTTCAGTCGCAGGCGCCCGACGGCGCCGCTCGTCTCGACGATCAGGTCGGTGGTCATGGGGACGCTGCTACTCCTCTCACGGTCTCCCCTCGGCTGGTGCCCGATCTCGGGTCGGTGTCACCAGCCGAAGAAACAATCTTGCGCTCCCTTGGCACAGATGATCCCGCTGCGTAACCTCCACCGATCACGGACCGCATCATGGGAGTTGCCGCATGACCGATCTTCGCGACCGCGCCGTCGAGATCTACGACGCCTTCACCCACGAGCATCACGATCGCCGCACCCTGCTGCGCCAGATGACGCTGCTCGCCGGATCGGCGACCGCGGCGGAGGCGCTGATCCTGTCGATCGCCGCCAGTCCCGCCGCCGCCGCACAGATTGATCCCAAGGACCCCCGCCTCGTCACCGATCGCAGCGTCGGTACCGAGGGCGGCGCCCCCTCGATCGCCTATTTCGCAGCCCCCCGCCAGCCAAAGGCGAAACTCGGCTACGTCCTGGTCATCCACGAGAATCGCGGCCTGACCCCGCATATCCAGGATGTCGCGCGCCGCCTGGCCCTGGCCGGCTTTCGCGTGATCGCCCCAGACTTCCTCGCGCCGCAGGGTGGCACGCCTGCCGACGAGGACAAGGCCCGCGCGATGATCGGCACCCTCGACTATGATCTCGCGCTGAAACAGGCCCGCGCCTTTATCGCGCGTGCGGCCACGCAGCGGACCGGCACGGGCAAGGTCGGCGCGGTCGGCTTCTGCTGGGGCGGCGCGTTCGTGAACCGGCTCGCGGTCGCGGCGGGTCCGGCCCTGGCTGCGGGTATCGCCTATTACGGTCCCGCACCCGATCCGGCGGAGGCCGCGCGCGTGTCGGCGCCCCTGATGCTGCATTATGCCGGCAAGGATGCGCGGGTGAACGCCACCGGCGAGCCCTGGGTCGCCGCGCTCAAGGCCGCCGGCAAATCGGTCGAGGCGTTCACCTATCCCGGCGTGGATCATGCGTTCAACAACGACACGTCGGCACAGCGTTACGACGCGGCGGCGGCGGCGCTCGCCTGGGATCGCACGACCCGCTTCCTCCATGCCCGGCTTGACCGGTAGCGGCATCGATGTTCCACTCCTGTTCCAACGAATCAGGAGCAGCACCAATGGCCGCCGATCTCACGCTCTACACCAACCCCATGTCGCGGGGGCGCATTGCCCGGTGGATGCTCGAAGAGGTCGGCGCCCCCTATGAAACGGTTGTGCTGGACTATGGCACGACGATGAAGAACGATGCCTACCGCGCGATCAATCCGATGATGAAGGTGCCGGCGATCGTCCATCAGGGCATGGTGGTGACCGAGGTGGCGGCGATCTGCGCCTATCTGGCGGATGCCTTTCCACAAGCGGGGCTGGCGCCGGCACCGGCCGAGCGCGCCGATTATTATCGCTGGCTGTTCTTCGGCGCCGGTCCGCTGGAGGCGGCGATCACCAACCGGTCGATGGGCGTGGAGCCGGATGCGCGGCAGCAGCAGATGGCTGGCTACGGCACGCTCGAACTGACCGCCGGAACGCTGGAATCGATGCTGAAGGACCGGGACTATATCGCCGGCAACCGCTTCAGCGCGGCGGACGTGTATGTCGGGTCGAGCCTGATGTGGTACACCGGGTTCGGCCTGCTGCCGAAGTCGGCACCGTTCATGGCCTATATCGCGCGGATCGCGGATCGCCCGGCGCATCGCCGCGCGAGCGAGATCGACGATGCCTTGATGCCGGCAAAGGCCGACGCCGGCTGAGTGCCGGTCAGGACGCCTTGGCGCGGGCGGCCAGGGCCGCCTTGCGCGGGGGCAGCGCAGCCAGGATAGCCCGGCGCTCCTCCGCCGGCTTGGCGCTCCAGTTCGAGATTTCGCGGATCGTCCGCGCACATCCCACGCACCATCCGGTGCTCTGGTCCATCCGGCATATGTTCACGCACGGCGAGGCGAGGCTGACCGGCTGTGGCACGGTAAAGCTGAGGATGTCGTCCAACGGCACGAAACGCCTCGAAATCGCTTACCGGTTGAGCGAGACCATCAGGAATTCCGGGATCGGTCCGTTCCAACCGTCATCGGGCCCCTCGTCGCGCTCGTCGCGGCGCGGGCGGCGATCACGGCGTTCATCACGCGGCGGGCGACGATCCTCGCCGCGATAGGCGGGTGCCTCCGCTGGGGGCCGTTCGCCGTCCTCGCGGCGATCGTCACGCACCGGGCGGTCCTCGCGGGGCCGTTCCTCACGCGCCGAACGATCCTCACGGGGCCGATCCTCGCGCGCAGGCCGCTCGCGCCGGACACGCTTGGGACGCTCCTCTTCCTCGGCCGCGGGCGGCAGGTCGAGCGGCGCGATCTTCTGGCCGGTCAGCTTCTCGATATTGGCGATGTTGTCGGCATCGTCCGGCGTCACGAAGGTGAAGGCGATGCCCGTCGCGCCGCCGCGACCGGTGCGGCCGATGCGGTGCACATAATCGTCGGGATGCCAGGGCGCGTCGAAATTGATGACATGGCTGACACCCTTGATGTCCAGTCCGCGCGCCGCGACGTCGGAGGCGACCAGGATGTTCACGTCACCGCGCTTGAACAGGTCCAGTTCGGCCAGCCGCTGCGGCTGCTCCATGTCGCCATGAATCTCGCCGGAGCGGAAGCCATGCCGCTTCAGCGACTTGTTCAGTTCGCGCACCGTCGTCTTGCGGTTGCAGAAGATGATTGCGTTGCGCATCCCCTCCTGCTGCAACACCTGGCGCAGGCGCTTGCGCTTTTCGGACGCCTGCGCCGCGACCGGCACCACCCACTGGGTGATGTTCGCGTTGGTGGTCGCCGCGCGCGCGACCTCGATCGTCTTGGGATTTTCCAGGAACTTGTCCGCCAGCTTCTTGATCGGCGGCGGCATCGTTGCGGAAAACAACAGCGTCTGGCGCTGCTTGGGCAGCTTGGTGCAGATTTCCTCGATATCGGGGATGAACCCCATGTCGAGCATCCGGTCGGCCTCGTCGATGACCAGCATCGAACAGCCGGTCAGCAGGATGTTGCCCCGCCCGAACAGGTCCATCAACCGCCCGGGCGTCGCGATCAGCACGTCGACGCCCTTTTCCAGCGCCTTGATCTGGTCGCCCATCGACACGCCGCCGATCAGCAGCGCCATCGACAGCTTGTGGTTCGCGCCATATTTCTCGAAATTCTCGGCCACCTGCGCGGCCAGTTCGCGCGTCGGCTCCAGGATCAGCGAGCGCGGCATGCGCGCCCGGCTGCGCCCCTGGGCCAGAATGTCGATCATCGGCAGCACGAACGATGCCGTCTTGCCGGTCCCCGTCTGGGCGATGCCGATGATGTCGCGCATCATCAGCACCGACGGGATGGCGGACGCCTGGATCGGCGTCGGCTCGGTATAACCGGCATCCGTCACCGTTTGGAGAAGTTCGTCGGATAGGCCGAGATCGGCAAAGCTCATGCAGGGGTCCGGAAATAATGGCGCTGGGGGGACGACACGGCCCCATGCACACGTTCGTCGCGCGCTCGCGGATTTCAGCCGATTTGTCAAGCTTTGCCGCCGCGCGGCACGAGATCACTTGGCGGGAACCAGCGTCCGGAACCGGTCGATCTCGCAGGCCGCGCCCGATCGCATGCGGATCGCGTCCCGGTCGGCACAGACACGCCCGTCGGGCGCGGGCCGCAGATAGAAGCCGGAATAGAAGTCGAGCTGCCGGCATTCGCCGCTCAGCTTGGCGCGCACCCTGCTGCCACCGGTCAGCACCAGATCGACCGAGCCCGTCTCGCTCACCAACGCGCCGGCCAGGGTGGAGGCCGCAATGCATTTCGGCCCCTTGCGCTCCTTCCACTTCGCCGGTGCCATCGGCTGGCGCATCGCCATGCCGACGCGCGGCACCCGCACCACGATCCGCTCGCGCACCGTCATCTGCGTCACCCGCACATGCGGACCATCCGCCGCCCCGATCAGGGCAGGTGTGGCAAGCGCGGCAAGAAGGCGAATCGGTGGGCGAATCATGACAAGATGACTTCCGCATAAGCCCGATCGTTGAACGTCTCATGAACTCGACCTAAATCCGCGACCGTCATGACCCCTGCGCAAACCCGCTTGATCGACGCGCTTCGCCCGCTGCTGGACGCCAAAGCCATCATCACCGATCGCGACGCGATCGCGCCGTGGGAAACCGACTGGCGCCGTCGCTTCCACGGCCATGCGCCCGCGATCCTGGCGCCCGCGACGCGTGACGATGTCGCCGCGATCCTGGCGACCGCCACCGCGCACGGCGTGCCCCTCGTCCCGCAGGGCGGCAACAGTTCGATGGTCGGTGGCGCGACACCCCCGGCCGACGGCAGCGCGCTGATCCTGTCGCTGCGCCGGATGAACCGGATCCGCCACATCGATGCCGCCGCAGGGCTGGCGGTGGCGGAGGCGGGCGTGATCCTGGCCGACCTGCACGATGCGGCGCTCGCCAAAGGCCGGCGCTTCCCGCTGACGCTGGGCGCGCGCGGCAATGCCACGATCGGCGGACTGGTCTCGACCAATGCGGGGGGGACGCAGGTCCTGCGGTTCGGCACGATGCGGGGGCTGGTCGCCGGCGTGGAAGCGGTGCTGCCCGACGGCACGATCCATGACGGCCTGTCCGCTCTGAAAAAAGATAATCGCGGCTATGATCTCGACCAGCTGCTGATCGGGGCGGAGGGGACGCTGGGCGTCGTCACCGCCGCGACGCTGCATCTGGTGCCCGCCATCGCGCAGGCGGCGACCGCCTGGGTCGGGGTGGCCAGCCCGGCGGACGGGCTGGCGCTGCTCCGTCGCCTGCAGGCCGCGACCGACGCGATCGAAAGTTTCGAGATCATGCCCGCCGAAACGCTGGCCGCGGCGGTGGCGCATGTTCCCGGCGCCCGTCCGCCGCTCGCCGGCCATCACGCCTGGCACATCCTGATCGAGGCGACCGCGGCGGATGCGCGGGGCGAGCCGCCGTCGCACCTCCTGGAAACGCTCCTCGCCCGCGCGCTGGAGGCCAATGTCATCGCCGACGCGGTGATCGCCGCCAGCGAGGCGCAGGCGCAGGGCTTCTGGCGGCTGCGCGATTCGCTGTCCGATGCGGAGCGCGCGCTGGGGCCGGCGACGCAGCACGACCTGTCCGTTCCCGTCGACGCGATGCCGCGCTTCATGATCGAGGCGGCCGCCGCCTGCGATGCCCGCTTCCCCGGCACCCATGCATCGGGCTTCGGCCATCTCGGCGACGGCAACATCCATTTCCATGTCCGCAGCGCCCCCGGCACCGATCGCGACCGGTTCTATGCGGAACAGGCGCCGGCAATCACCCGCTTCGTCCATGACCTGGTGGTCGCCTGGGGCGGGTCGATCTCGGCGGAACACGGCATCGGCCAGATGAAGCGCGACGAACTGGCCCGGCTGTCCCCCGCCCGCGTGGCGACGCTGGCGGCGATCAAGCGCGCGGTCGATCCGGCCGGGCTGCTGAACCCGGGCAAACTGGTCGCGCTTGCACCTGACCCCAAGGCCCCATAGACACCGGCAGGTCGCGCGCGGCTCGCCGCCGCCGTTTCATCTTCTGGAGAGTCTTCATGGCCAGCGCGCCGTCGCTTCCGCTTTTCTACAATGGCCTCGAACCGCTTTCGAGCGAGGTTCATGCCAATTACAAGGTGCGCCCGCAGGATACCGCGCCCTTCCTGGTCGGCCAGCATGCGATCCCCGTGACCGTGGACGAATTCCCGCTGGTGCAGCGTTTCATGCCGATCGTCTTCTCGGTCGGTCCGGAGGCGATCCCGCTGGCGCTGATGGGCCTGAACGAGGGCGTGAACGTCTTCGTCGACGAGGACGGCAAGCTGAACGAGACCAGCTTCTACGTTCCCGCCTATGTCCGCCGCTATCCCTACATGCTGGCACGCCTGCGTCCCGAGGCGGAGGAGCTGTCGCTGTGCTTCGACCCGACCTCGCCGACGATCGGCGCGTTCGACGAGGGCGAGGCGCTGTTCGAGGGCAATCAGCCGTCGCAGCTGACGCAGAACATCCTGCAATTCGCCGAGTCGTTCGAGCAGGCGGGCGCCCGCACGCAGAACTTTATGAAGGAACTGCAGGAAATGGACCTGCTGATGGACGGCGAAGTCTCCATCCAGCCGGACGGCGCCGCGCAGCCCTTCGTCTATCGCGGCTTCCAGATGATCAATGAAGAGAAGCTGGTCGACATGCGTGGCGATCAGCTGCGCAAGATGAGCCAGTCGGGCATGCTGCCGCTGCTCTACGCCCATCTGTTCTCCCTGTCCCTGATGCGCGACCTCTTTGCCCGTCAGGTTCAGCAGGGCAAGCAGCCGCAGCCGCAGTTCCAGCCGGCTCAGTAAAGGCGGCTCTTTCAGGAAATCGAAGACGCCGATCACCGGTCCAGTCGCCACCCCATGGTCGCGACTGGGCTTCACCGGACGATCGCTGCACCGATGATCGCCAGTCCGGTGATCGGCGTCTTCCTCAATGCGCTGGCGGGCGCCCTGCCCGGCGGCGGGATGACGATACAGGGGGCGATCGGCCGTATCGCGCTGTCTCTTATCGATCCCGGGCACGCCGCTGACACCGCTGACTGAAGCTACCGGCAGGGACGTACACCCGCCGCCATCTGATCCTGCGAGACGATATCATGGCGCGCCCGCTGCCGGCGCCGGGGCGTGACGGAAAAATGACGGATCGTGCGCGGCGGGGTTGAACCAAAAGCCGGCTCGCCTATTTATACCCTGTACGACGCCGTGTCCCCCCTTTCGCGGTGTCGTATGACACGCTTTCAGCGTGTCTCCTCCCTGAACCTTGGCCACCTCGCGCACCAATGCGCGGGGTGGTTTTTTTATTCGGCGGCCATCTGGCATGCGGCGGACAGCGCCTCGTCCGCCAGTGCCGACAACACCCGCGCGACCAGCGCCGCCGTCTCTCCGAACCCCGGCCCCGGCTGATCCAGTGCCGCGTCCAGATACAGGCTGCGATCCAGTTCCAGCTGGATGGCATGAATGCCGCGGGCCGGCGCACCGTGCCGCTCCAGGATATGGGCGCCGGCATAGGGCGTGTTGATCGCCACCGGCACGCCGCAGCGCCGCACCTCCTCCTCCGCCCGCGCCACGAACCGCGCCCCCGCCGCCTTGCCGAACCGGTCCCCCAGGACGACCCTCGCCCCCTCCCCCGTCCCCAGCGGCGGCATCGAGTGCAGATCGAGCAGCACCGCCACCCCGAACCGTTCCCGCGCCCCCTCCAGCAACCCGGCCAGCGCCGCATGATAGGGCCGGTGGTCCGCCACGATCCTCGCCTCCACCTCCGTACCTGAAAACCGCCGCCGCCACAGATCGCCCGCCGCCCCCGTCCGCCGCGGCACCAACCCCAATCCGCTGCGCAACTTGGCCGAGGCACGCGGCTGCGTCGTCCAGTCGGCGCCCGCATCAACCTTGGGATCGCGCTCCTGCTCGCTGCGGTTGAGGTCGATCCAGGCACGCGGCACCGTCTGGATCAGCGTCGGCTGCCGATCGCGCGCGGCGCGCGCCACCATGTCGACGAAGCGATCCTCCAGCAGGTGCAGCGCCGCCGCCGGCACACGCAACGCCTCGTCCAGCGCGGGCGGATAGTCGCGCCCGGCATGCGGCACCGACAGGATCACCGGGCCCCGTCGCGCAAAATTCCGGTCGCCCGGCATCGCATCAAGGCGCTCGAAGGAAGGGCTCGCCATCGCCCGTCACGCTAGGCGCGACCGTACGCTGCCGCAATCGCTCTGGAAATATTAAGGGGCCCTCCCCTAAGAGGGGCCGAGTTTCACCGGGGCCCAATGATGATCCAAATCCTGCTGGCCGAAGATGACCAGATCATGCGCGAATATCTGACCCGCGCGCTTCAGAAGTCGGGCTATGCGGTCACTGCGGTGGACCGCGGCACCGCCGCCATCCCCTTGTTGCAGACCGAACGGTTCGATCTGCTGCTGACCGACATCGTGATGCCGGAAATGGACGGCATCGAACTGGCCCAGCGCGCGGGCGAGATGGTGCCGGACCTGCGGGTGATGTTCATCACCGGGTTCGCCGCGGTCACGCTCAAGGCCGGCCAGGCGATGCCCAACGCCCGGGTCCTGTCCAAACCCTTCCACCTGCGCGACCTGGTGATGGAGGTCGACCGGCTTTTCGAGGCCGATCATGCCGGCGGCACAATTTAGCACCGGAGCGATTTAGGACTTGCGCACCCGAAACACCCCGGCTAATGCGCCACCTCCGGCGGGCGTGTAGCTCAGTGGTAGAGCACTGTGTTGACATCGCAGGGGTCGCAAGTTCAATCCTTGCCACGCCCACCATCGAAAACCCCGCTAGGCCTTCGGCTTAGCGGGGTTTTTGGTTTTTAGTCCCCCGAGTTGCGCGTCGCGGTTTTGCGTGCCTTTTGCGTGTCATGCCGAGTGGAACATCCGGGCTCACGGGGTCCTCGGACGCGCTAGGGCGGCTGCGCCAGCGGATTGGGACCGATAGCGATGGCGTGAAAGCGACCGGCCATCACACCCACCGCCGCCGTCCATCGGGACCGACTTGCGTGTGTTTTGCGTGGAGCGGCGTCGACATTTTCCGCGCCAGCTCGGAGGCGATGTCCTCCAGCGCCTGCCGGGTCTCGGAGAGATAAGCCGGGCTGAAGATCACGTAACGCCGCGTCGACGGGGGCAGCACCACGTGCCCAGCGCCAGCGGGATCTCCTGTTGCGAGACGCCGCGCTGTGCGATCAGGGTCGCCATGCTGTGGCGCATCAGCTTGGGGCCGAAGCCGACCGGTACACCGAACTGATCCGCCATGACTCTCCACGCCTTCTTGATGTCCGCGACGGGCCGCTGGACCACCCAACGGTCCTCATCGTCCTCGAACACGCTTTCATGACAGACCAGCCGATCCTCCGTCGCCTCCAGCCAGTTCGCCAGAAGTGATGTGACGGGGAGCGCCGGTCGGTTTTTGCGCGTCTGGATCCGCCCCGCTGGGTTGAGGTCGAGTACGCCGGCGTCGCGGTGCCATTGCTGCCGGTCGGGCCGCACCGAGATATCGTAGAGCGCGTCCGGCCGCGCTAGCGTGCAGATCGCACCGATCAGGTAGCGGCGCAGTGGCATCAGTCGTGCCGGATGCGCCGGGCTGAGCTCCGGGTCTCCTTCCGCCGTATAGTCGAGCATCTCGGCGATCTGCTCGAGCGAGAGGCGGAAGTTGCGCTCCGGCGTCACGGCGGCGCGGGGCAGGTGCTTCAGTTCGGGCACCGCCTCCATGCGCTTCACGTTGAACCGCAAGGCTGCCTTCAGCTGGATGATGCTCTCCTCGACCGTCGACTTCGCCCGTTTGCGTGTCGACACGGTCCATTCGCCGGTCTCCGGGTCACGCCGCCGCTGGGTCACGGGATCGATCTCGGTCCCCCATTTTCGAAAACGCATCAGCCATTCGGCGTCCAGCACCGTCGGCAGCACGGGTTCACGCAGTACACCGATCGCGATCTCATGGTCGATGAACCGGTTCACCAGTTTCAGCCGGGCGCGGATCGCGTCGGCGCTGGCCTGCCCGGCGCCGTGCAGCGTCCAATAGTCGGTCATCGCCTGATGGACCGTGTAGGCTACCTTGTCGTCGTCAGCAGGCTGGTGGAACGCCAGATAGTGACGGTCGAGCACCTCGACCGCTAGGCGAAGATCAGCCGTGCGCGTGCTGCGCCGCTGCATCCGGCCGGTGACCGGATCGTACCAGCAGATGTAGAGGTTCGGGCTGACGACCTCGCCGTCCTTGCCACGGACTCGATCGAGGTAGAATTCGCCGCGGCGATAGAGGTCTTCCGGTGACGGCACTGCGCTTTTTCCTTTAGGATTTCGCTTCGCGCCTCTCCGATCAGTTTTACTGCGCCTACCAGGGTGAGGAGGTCGAGATCCTCCGACTTCAGGTTGATGCCCCGGTTCGTCTGGATCGCGCGGGCGATCTTGCGGTCGAGCTGCAGGATGGCGTCGGCGGTTGCCGCGTCGGTCATATCCTGGGGGAGGACCGAGCCGGTCCCCGGGGTCATCGCGACGGTGCCGCCGGCGTCCGCGTCGATGCTCGTCATGTCTTTTCCTTCCTGGCGTGGGTTACCCCCACGTGCAGGGCCTTCTTCTCATCCGAAGCGGTCGTCGGTGGCCTTTAGACGATCCGCGATCTCCCTTTGTGAGACGGTGACGCCGACATCGGCAGCGATGACGGGCCATTCGGCCAGCGCGCCGCGCGTCCGGTCGATGATCTGGGTGATGACGCGATCCGAGAGTCCATGGCGACGGCCCAGTGCGAGGACGTGCGCGCGGGTCGGCGTGCGGCCTTCGCCTTCGACTGCCAGATAGTGTTCGCCGCCTGGACCGACCGAGAAGGTGAGGTCATAGGCCGGGGCTAGCCGCCACTCGCCGCTCGGTCCCATCAGATAGCTGTGCTGCCGGGTGTGATCGTCGCGGTTGTGTGCCAGGACGTTGAAGACCATGCGGCGGAAGGCTTGTTCGACGTCGCCGGCATGGCGGGTGATCGCCAGGGTGGCGCGCAGGAATCCGTCATAGTCGAGGCTCGGCATCTCGGACGGGGCTTCGGCTGCCCCGGCGAGGGATACCATGTGCAGCCGGCGTCCGGGGGCCGGTCGGTCGAAGCGGCGCGTCGCGAAATAGCCAGGCCCGTCGCGCTCGGGCAGGACGCGGGACTCCGCGATCGTCAGTCCGGCTGTCCGGGCCATGCGCGCATAGGCTTCCTCGACCGGGCCGATGTCGATCGGGTCGCCGGTCGCGCGGAACTTGACGATCCAGGCGTCATGGCCCTCCGCGGCCTCGCCGACGCTGATTGCGCCATCGGGGGCGAAGCCGACATGGACCTTGGGACGAGCCCCGCCCGATGCGCCGCCCAGCGCCGCCAGCGTATCGGTCAGCGCGCCCTCGTCTCCGGCGAGAAGCAGCCGCGATTCCTCGGCCAGGGCATCGAGGTCGATCGTTCCGATCGCGTCGTCGGGTGTGGTGGCTGGCTGATAGACCAGCGCGCCACGGCCACCTGCGCCGATGATGGCCAACTGATCGACTGGGTTCAGCGTGTCGAACTGGACGTCGATCCTGGCGAGGCGACGCCGCAGCAGCAGCCGTCCCCAAGCATCTGGCAGGCTGTCCGCCAGGAAGCCGTGCAGCCCGCCGAAGGACCGACTCCGTGCAGCATGCAGGCCCGGCTCCGGAGGATAGAGCAGCGGGGCGACGGGCAAGTCGCTGAGGATGACGTCGGGCGACCATTCGAGCTGGGCGACACCACTGGCCATCACGACCCGGCCAGCTGGCGCAGCGGGCGCGGCATCGTCGAATGCCAGTGCGAGCCCTAGCGGTGCCCCCGGCCTCAGCTTCACGACGTGGCCCTCGACGCGGCCCGGCGGCGGCGCTTCGGCGCGGTGCGTTCGGTCATCCGGTTTTGCTCCAGCAGGGCATCCATCGAACTGGCCACCGGCTCCGGGAAGAGAGCGAACAGATCCTGCTCGCACCGTAGCGCCACGGCCGCGCGGACGAGGTCGTCGATCGACGCCTTGCCCTCGGCCTCCAGGCGCCGCCAAGTGCGATAGGAGACCCCGGCGCGGGCTGCCGCATCGACCTGTGTCAGGTTCATCGCCAGTCGGCGGCGCTGGACCTTCTGGCCGATTTCGACAGAGATTTCGCTCGGCGCATACATCATTGTCCATTTATGGCCCGTAATTACCAGTTTGGCAACTTTAGAGGCCACATACGGACGATCCTATGAGCCAGTACAGCGGTGCTATTCAGCAGCCTCTGCAATCGGCTCCGGTAGGTTGAAGCCGAGGTTGACGATCCGGATTTTGCCCCGGCGCGTATCGATCAAGCCGTCCTTGCTTATCAGCGCCAGCTCCCTGGCCAGAGTGCCTGGCGTTTTCGCCTTCTCCCCGTCTACCTCGTCGGTGATCGTGGTCAGGACCGCACAGGAGGCCTTCGTCGTGTTGAATGCGGCACGAAGCGCATCCCGTTCGATGACCGTGTCGGGTTTGCCACCGTCGAAGGATGCCAGAAGCGAGAGCACTGCTTTCCGGAGTTCCTCCGTATGCAGGCCCTTCTTGCCTCGTGGCTGGAGCAACGCCGTACCGAAGATGCCTGGGAAGTCGGCCGTGATGTGGTCATAGGCGCCGTCCTCCCTGCGCCGCAGCAGCGCGCGAGGTCGAAGATCCGCCCCGAGCGAGTTCGCCTTGGCCACTTCGACGATGACGACATCGCGGTCCGTCAGACCCGGATGAACGGCGCGGACTGTCTCGAGGTTTTCGGACGCTCCGGCGAGCCGAACTTCGACCACCGAGCGTGGCGTGGTAGACCACATGGCGGATCCACGAAGTCGTTCGATCGCGGCGTCCTCGGTCTTCCGAGCGGCATCCTTGGGCGTATGACCGATCACCGCCCAGAACATCTTCTGCCGGTACGACAGTCTGTTCAGATGGAAGAGGAAGTTCGTGGCCGCCTCCGAGTTGGCTAACTCGAAGCCTGCCATCGATACCGCAGAGTCGAGGATGACGCCCACGATGCGATCCTCCGGCCGTCCGTCCTCCTCGACTTGCTTGTTCCACTCGTCGAGAAAGGCCTCGATGCCGTTCAGAACCGGGCTTGGCTGCCAGCGGCCGCCAGGACCGTGCTGGAAAAGGCACGCGTTCGGCTCCGGGAACTCGGTTTGCGTCATGCTCAGGAACGCCATGACGTGGATGCGCTGGCATAGAGCGACGGCATCCTCCTCGGTACCGCCGTTCTCCCGCATCAGGCGGCGTGCGATCGAGCCGATGCGCAGCAGAAGATGCTCCCGCAAATCTTCTGCGGTCAGGACGAGGATGTTCCCGCGAACGCCAAGGTCAGCACCGAGCCACTGGCGGGGTGCGGCATCTCCGGTCGCGGCCATATGGGCGGCCATCCAGAGCAGTAGCTGCGTCTTCCCGGTCGATCCGGCTCCGAACCATATGGTCGCACCGGTCGCTGGCATCAGGCCATCCACGGCATAGTCCATCTGGCGGTTCTGCGACGCGGCATCGATCGCCCGATAGTCTCCCTTGCGCGCCCGAACCATCCAGCTTTCATCGGTCATCTGTCATTCTCCCTTTGATGCGCGGTTCTAAGGGCACGGGCTTAAGGGGATATGACGATCGACGGCCGATGATAGGCCGCCACCGTTCGTCGCAAAACGGCGACGGCGTTAAGGAAAACGAAAGATTCGTTTCAGATATAGAGGGAGGTGGGGTGGAGGCGAAGGACTCGGGTCCAACGACTACACCCCACCTCCTCTCTAATCCGACCTGCGTCCGATGCGCGTCGCTGACGGATGGGGGCGTCACGCCCGTTCGGCATGATCCAACAGGTCAGCCCTGAGACCCTGCAAACCCCTTTGCGCTGGTGCACGATTTCGTTTGCTTTCTAGCTTCCCGAGCCTGGTTGCAGGACCGCCGTGCCCATTCAGCTGCCACCCGGTCCTCTACACCTTACCCAGAGAAGGTGACCCCTCCGTTCTGTGATGCACGCGTCGCGGTAACCACAGGAGGGGAGTGAAGGCTCTGCCTGCGGCGAGGATGGGATCTTCAAAGGAGCAACTATCCTTTGGAGGAAAAGATGAGACTGAATGCAAAGCAGGTCGACGCAGACCGCCGCCAAGCCCGTGCGTATGCCGACGACGCGCTTCGAGAGGCTGTTTGCCGCTGGATCGTCGACAACAAGGCCAGCCGCGCCCGAACCGCACGCGCGTTCGGTATCTCCGTTGAGCGCGTTGGTAACTTTCAGTTCCAGACGCTGATGAAGGAGCAGACGGCGAGATACTGGGCCAAGATGCGGGGCCAGCCCATGATCCAGCTGCCAAGGCGCTGAGGCTTGCTGCCCGTGCGACGCTGTTCAGAACTTGGAGCTTTTGCACCAGGACTTCGAACAGCGTCGGCTTGGGTGCAGAAGGTAGGAAGAAGGCAATTGAGCTAGGTTTGGAAGTGCTGGGGTACCTTTCACCCCAGGATGAAAAAGAATGAGTGATATTGCCTACTACCGCGTGTCGACCGGAGGCCAGACGATCGCGGCGCAACGCGGCGCATTGGCCGGGCCGATGGGCCGTCCCTTCGACAAGGAGTTCGAAGACCAGGGCGTCAGCGGCTCGGTCCTGGCCCGGAGCCGGCCGGGCTTCTCTGCGATGCTCGGCTATGTCCGTGAGGGCGACAGGCTGCACGTGTCCGCCATCGATCGGCTGGGCCGTGATGCCCTGGACATCCAGGCGACGGTCCGCGCGCTCATGGACAAGGGCGTCGAGGTCGTGGTGTGCGGGCTCGGTTCGATCACGTCGGGCGCGGGGCTCCTGATTCTCGCGGTGCTGGCGCAGATCGCGGAAATGGAGCGCGAGGCCATCCGCGCCCGTACCCGGGCCGGGCTGGACGTCGCGAAACAGTCGCTCGCTGCCACCGGTCGTACGCACCGGGGCAAGACCAGCCTGGGGCGGCCGCTCAAGGCGGACCCCGCCAGCGTCGCCGCCTGGCGCGTGGCCAACGCGGCGAGCCTGTCCGCCACCGCCAGCCATTTCGGCATTAGCGCGGCGACTGTGAAGCGCTATCTAGCGCCCACGGTCACGTCCCCGCCAGTCGGTGATGACGGTGGCGAGATCGTCGCTCGGCATGTCGCTATGGCTGACGACGAGATCGCCGGCGCGGCTGACCACGTCATCGCTGACACTGGCGCCGATGGACTCCACCACGACGTATCGGTCGGTCCCGGATCCGTGCCGCTGACGATCGACGTCGGCGAGCAGGTCCTCCAGGCGCCTGTACCCACGCCACGCGGTGACGAGGGTGGCGAGCCGTTCGTCGGCGAGGTCGACCTCCCACTCTTTCCCGACCTTCCGGAGTGGAGACCGGGCGGCGCTCATCAGGGCAGCGCGCAGGTCGGCCAGCAGGCGGTTTCGCTCAGCGACGCTGTGGTTAAGCCACGGCGACGCATGACGCCGCCGCATCGCATGGGCGACAGCAGGCTCGTCGGCGAAGGCGTTGGCGGCAAACCGCCAGTCGGGAGCGTGGGTAGCGTCGATGACGAGCCCATGCTCCCCTTCGACGACCCGCAGGGCAGGTTCGGAGAACAGCGCGGCGGCTAGCGCTGCCACGGCCTCCTCGCGCTGGGATCGCGCCGCATCCTTCGCCGGTTCCGGCATCGGATGCGGCCGCGCCGGCTCGAGCGGCCTACGCGATTGGATCGGCGGGTTACGGCCCAGCAGCCCTCCGATCCAATCGCGCCAGCCACGACCGGTTTCCGATGTACCGACGGCGATGACTGGCTCGACAGTCCGCTTCTCTGCCAGGGCGCGCTGATAGATGGGATGCTCGCCATAGGCGCGAACATGTTTCAGCGTTCGCGCCGCACTCACATCACCATCTGCGGCGGCGAGTCTCAGGCTGTCCAAGCCTACCGCTGCCACGTCTGTTGCTGCGGCGATCATCCGTTTGGCCTGGAGGTCGGCGAAAGCGGCGAGACGCCTCTGCGCCATTTCCATCAGTGCGGGCGTGGTCAGGGCAGTGAATTCAGCACGAGTTATACCGGGCACCCGATACTCGGTCACTCCCCCCTCCGGCGGCAGGACAGGGACGTCGTCCTTCATGATCCTGTCGAACAGCGCATCAAGCGTCGCCCGCGCGTCCAGGCGGGCGGCCTTGGACGCGCGCCGAGGCTCCCGGCGCTCCTTCAGTGCCGTGGCCGCTGACGTGATCTCGTCGATCGCCGCCTGTGCCTTCGCGACGGCGGTTCGATGCCCAGTCAGGACCGGGGCATGGTCTCGCTCGATCGCAGTGATGCCAGCAAGAAATGCCTCTGCCTCGTCTGCGCGCGCGACGATCGCTCCTTTCGCTCGCTGCTCCGCCCGGTCCGCCGTCCCGCCCTCGATAGCCTCCAGTATCCGGCGGCATACGGCGATCGTCTTGTCCGGCCGAGCCCGTGCCATGGTGAGCGTGACGTCATACTCGGCGCATTCGGCATCATGCTGTTGCAGGACCACGTTGGCCGCATCGAACCGGACGATCAGATCGCGGATGGAGGCCATCCGTGCCTGATCAATGACCGATCCTTCCGCGCAGAGGCGCTCCGCCTCTAGCAGCCGACGCCGAAGGTCCGCCCGGGCTTTCGCCCGCTCCTCGGCTGCGGTCCACGCCTCGCGTAGCAGCGCGGACCAGAGCATCTCGGCGTTCTCGATGCCGCGGCCGGTCAACACGCCGACCGCGTCGAGTGGAGCCGCGCGGGTGCCAAGCGGCTTCTGCGCCTGGCGCTCGCAACCCAGCGAGCGGAGATCACCCGGATGGAGCTGGCGAGTAACTCCCAACCGGTCGAGCTCTTCGTTGCACCGCTCGGCGAAGAAGCGGCGCATGTCGGCGATCGAAGCGGTGCCATAGGCGCGATAATTTCCCCCATCGCTGTCTCGCGACCATTCCGCGATCTTCTTCTGCGCGTACGGATAACGCACCCGTTCATGCTGACCCTCAACCGGCTCGGCGATCTCGAAGTCCCATCGGTCCCCCATCCTGCTGGCCGGTCGGTCATGACAGGCGATGTGCAGATGATGATTGCGGCGGTCATTATGGTGATCGGGCGCATGGATCGCCGCGACGTACATCATGCCGATTTCTTCCAGTTCTGCGCACATCGCTTCGGTCACCGCCCGCCGACCAGCGGCATCAAGGCCATCTGGAAACTCTGCCGTCAGCCGATACTGCGACCGTCCACCGCGCGCCTCCGAGAGCCGAACCGGCAGCTTGCCTTTCGTGGTCCCGAGAATGCTGGCCAGCGTCTTCGCCAGCTTGCGTGCGGCAACACGGTCGATCGCCAGATCATCGAGCGGGACCGTATGGGGCCTGCGCTTGCCTCTTTCATTCGCGAATTTTGCTGCCACGTCACGCACGGCACAGGGAACGTCCTGTGCATCTGCCAGTACACGCCACGCCGCACGGGACGCCCTCTCGGGCACCAGGGTCAGCCGGTCCGCGCCTGGTGTGCGTTCATGGCGATGCACGGCACGCCAATAGGCTTGCCGCTCCTGGGGATCCTGCGAGATATTTGTGAAGACCGCGCGCTCGCCATTGATCGCCTCGGTGGCGGATGGCCGCACGGCATAGCGGTCGAAGCCGTCCGGAGAGATCGTAACCTCCACCGCTTCCGGCCGATCGATATAGGCATCATGCGCCGCTGGTGCGCCAACCGCCAAGCGCTTGCTTCCCTCCGGCGTCGTGATGCGGCACCCGCCGTCGCTTGTCTTGCTGATCGCCTGGAATTCGAAATGGAAGGTGACCTTGCCTCCGGCGGAGACGAAGCGTTCATGAAAAGCACCGGGCACCGCGAAGTTGGGGGAGCGCAACCAGCGATTGCCACGGACCTTCAGGTCCTTGACCTGGTCACGAACATCCTTACGGACGCGCACCGCGCGACCGAGCGCTTCTTCCTCTTCGATCGCGAGCGCGAGTCGCAGCCGTGCGGAACAATGACCTATTGGACCGAGGGGACGCTGGATCGACATGGCCGGGCTCCTGTTGCCGGCATCATGGTACAGGACGCGAATCACGGGGTGAATCACCCCCTCTTATTTTCCCCGAGGGGGCTCAGCCGCCGACGGGCCGCGCCCCAGCGCGCCCTTGGGGACGCCGACCCCGGCGTCCTGGAACCGCCTCGCCGCATGGCGTTGCACGCAAATGTGAAGGATTCACGTTTGCGGAATTGCGCCTCAACAAATCATCCTGCTCACTACTCCACCTCGACGGACCAGTCGGGAAGATGCCCGCTATTGTTTGAAGCGGTGCTCTCGGTGCCAGCGCACGAATTCCGGGTGCGGCCGGCTTGCCAGATGTGCGGGCAGGATCGCGCCTCCAGACGGGTTGATGATCGAGCGGACACTGTCTGGATCGTTGACCTGGCGCGACACCAAAATCCGCATGTCGTCGTCGAAACCGATCAGGCCCCGGTCGAACATCCAGTGCGCCGTGCCCGACAACGCCATGCCGTTGCTGATGATGTCGGGACCGTTCGCCTCAACCGGCAGAATATGGGCCGCCTCGACCTCGGCGCGTCCGCCACCGTTGATCAGCTTCAGCCCGGTCACCGCACAGCGTTCGTCATACGCGCGCAGAACGATGCGGCGGAACACCCGGTCCCGCACGACCCGCGAAACCAGTGTCGCGACACGTTCGCGTGCTTCGTCGAAGATGAAGGGCGCGCGCTCCTCCTGCACGGCGGTTGGCAGGCCGACATCGCCGGTGCGTGGCAGGAGCGGGCTGATGTCGTCAAGTCCGGCGGATACGATCCGACTGAAGTCCGCTGGAGACAGCGATCGTACAGCCGCCTGGGCGCGACCAGAAATCCTGCCAGCTTCGTTGAGAACGCCACGCTCTATGACTTGGCCATCGGCGTCCGCGAAGGAGACCGGCATAGCGAAATCGAGATAGCTGCCCGGCTCCACCAGCGCGAGATACATACCGGGTGCCGTCGCGTCCGGCACGATCTGTTCGATCTTGGCAACGGCGAAATAGCCGCGTGTGTCTCGAATCTTGCGAGGCTCATAATAGATTATCCAGTCACCGAGACATGCCTGGGCCCGGCTCAGATACTGGCCCGGAAACTGGTAACGCTCCGCTGGCGTGTCGTCGTAGATCGAGTCAAACCTATGGATGAAAACGCCGAACGCCATGAGCATGGCTTAGCGGGGCCGCCGATCCATGCAAATCGGTATCAGCTTTTTGTCTTCGAGGGTAATTGCAGGAGCGACAATCCAGCCGTTGCCATCATTAAGACCCAAAAAGCTACAATCAGAATCGTTCGGCTGCCTCCAAAATGTAGACCATATTTCATCAGACAGGGAGAAGGTAGCGACGCACCCTATTTGGCTCGTTCTCGATAACATTGTTGGCGACTGAAAAGCTGCCATTCGTCCAAACCGCGCAGCAATTAGTCGGGGATACACCTACGCGCCGAGGAGATGTTGAAGCCTTCGGGCGCCGGCTTGTAAGCGTCCGTCGCGCGCGACCAGCGCTTCTCGCGACTCTGTTGCCGGCGTAGCCGAGTCGGCTCGATCTCCACGACTACCAGTTGGTCATTTAACCCGCCGCGTACCCGGCACACGTCACGCTCGAACGACCTCTTAGCCGGCCGTCGCAGCCTGCTATCACCGTAGCGACGATTATTAACTAGCGCCATATAGGCATGAACATCGAGCGCAGCGGCATCAATCAAGGCAGAAAAGCTGTCCAGATCTTTGTTCCATGAAAGTGTGATCAGACAGTCAACTTGGCCTTGAAAACCTGCCCGATACCCCATGTTTTGGAGTTCGCTGCAAACGAGGATGCCGAAGTAAAGCCCGTTGTGCTGGTACACCCGCTTGGGGTCAGTTCCTTGGGCCCAGCTCAGACCGTGACTGGCATAAAGCTGCTCCTCCTCTCCTGGCGCCGGCAGCGACTTGCGTTGCCGTACTTGGATCGAAGACGGGTAGCCCAGCCGATCATCTGTCAAAACGAGTACCGCCGAGCTGTCGATCTGCTTGTCTGGATGATGCACGTAATTGACTCCAGCTATCAGGCTGATCCCGCTGGCACGCAAACGTCCAGCAATGGTACTAATCCAGCGCTCAGGCACCGATAGTTCGGGCAGAAGCAGATAATCTGGCTTGGGTGTCGTGAGAATTGCGGTGTTCACGATGCTTGCGAGCTGTCGGTATCGCCGCAGCGACAAGTCGGGGTTTCCCGCCGCTCCTTCCTCCCAGCTTTTGTCGGTCACCTCGAAGCTGGTCAGTCCCAGCCTTACGGCGCGGCCTAGCGCTGAGTGCTTCACAATGATCGGTAGGGAACGATTGTGGCTGTCGGCTGCAATTGCGGGAGCGGGCTTCTTCCCTGCGCCGGTCCCATGTCCGACATCAAACGGTTCCGCGTCCAGCTCTTCCGCTAGATCGCCGCGCACCCAAACTCCACGTACCGCGCGCGTGTAATCAGCCCACTTATGGGCAGCGGTGACAGGCTCGTCAAAAACGCACTCGTCGGGCAAGTAGAGCGCAATCTCCTCGGGGGTGTATGGCCTTGTTGGGAATAAGAACGGCAAAATCGACCGTGGTGCTGGATCGTCCTCCGCCTGAAGCGCAGACAGCGCCACGCGACGCGGCGGTGGTCCACTGGCATTGCGCTCAGTGCGTTCTAGAAATTGACGAAGGCAGTCGACGTGCTGATAGCGACCTGCCAGCAATGCCTCGTTCGGCTGCTGGGCTGGCTGCGTCACCGCATCGGTACGGAGGTGCTCACGATAAGGTATCCTGGCCCAGTCTGCCTCACGCGTCCGCCGCGCCAACTGCGTCAGCTCGTGCATGGTTAGCCCTAAGTCTTTGACCAGAGCTGCGAATGCTCTCGCTCGCGGCGGCGTGGATGAAATAGGATAGGCACGAATCAACGCTTCGCGAAAGAAGCGTGTGACCTGCTCGCGAGTGTCATTCCAGACTTCCGGTGGCACAGTTCCAGCATAGATCCCATTGATTTTCATCCGTGCCGCCTGAGTGGACTCCTGCAGCTTGAAGACGGCGGCAATGGTTTCTTTGTACACTCGTCTCGCCGGTGCCCAGTCACCGAGCGACACCGCGAACGACAGCAATCGTGGCAAGTGATCGACCTGCTCCAACACCTTGTCGGCGCGGATAACGTGTTCGTGAGAGAACTCGTAAAAGTCTTCGCGTTGCGGTTTCCAATCCTGCGGTTGAAGGTCTCGCGCCAGTGTGTTTACTGCGCGTAGCAACACCGACCATCCGAGGCGGCGAAGGGTCAATCCGTCTGCCCGCCGCAGACTGTCGGCGTCGTCGGCAGAGTCGGTTGCGGCCAACGCCCGCGCAGCATGCGACTTGTCGATATGCTCAGGCAGCGGCATCGTCCGCCGCTCGCTGGAAACTTCTCGGATCTGCGAGGCGATATGGTCAAGCAAATCGGCGCCTGATCGTCCGCTTAAGAAGAACGTCTTTTGTTTTGCGGCCTGTAACGTCAGGTGAGTTCTGCCAGCCCATTCGGGCAACGCTAGCCTAACGTTTCCGGTCGAATCCCGGTCAAACGCGGAAACCCGCTGCGTGATAAATTTCCAAAGGTCTTTCGGCGACCTAATGTCATCACTATCGTGGAGCACCAAGAATAGGTCGTCGACATAACGAGCATAGTAAATTGGGGATAGTTGCCGCTCGACCTGTCGATCCAAAAACGCGAGGAGCACATTCGAAATCACCCGGACGACCGACAAGCCGATAGGTATACCGGCATGTTCCTCGGTATCGATAGGACAGCCGAGTGCGGACAGCCTCTCACGGCAGCGCACCGACCACTCACTCAGCGCGGCGCTTATTAGCTGACTGAACGCCAATTCAAACGGGCTTAGCTCGACACCAAGATATTCTAGAAATCGGGCGTCAACGAAGAAGTTGGGGTCAATGCTATGATAGAAATTGCCGACGTCAAGCGTCATCGCGATAATCGGCTGCTCCCGCTTTATGGCGTCGCGCATGGCATTGAGGCCATCATCACGCCACTTGCGGTAAGGCTCGAAATAGGGCTCAAATGAACCCAGAGATTCTAGGTGATAGTCGCCGACCCACTTGCGGTCCTTGTCCGCGCGATAGCGCCGAACACGCGAAGCGAGCGCACGATTGGACAGACATGCGTCGAACTTATGGCCGACCAAGTTGACCCACAGTGCCGATAGCACATGGGCCTCGACGCTGAAGTCGCCGATGAGCCGGAATTCGGGAAGCGGTGTTCGCTGATCCGTGGACCGTCGGAAGGCCCGTTCCGCGTCGGAGAAAAAGGCGTGCGCCGTCGACGCGTCCGCGTCTGGCATCTCGCTCACATGTTGCTCAAAATGTAGCCGTTTGGGAAAGATGATCGGCTGATTGATGCCCTCGGTTAATATGGTGGCGGCTTCGCCTGCCTGCAGTCGTACCAGCAGTGCCGCAAGCTTGTCAGGTAGCGACTGTTCGTAAGCGACGAAAGGTTCAGCTACTCTGATGGATGACTCATAAAAGCAATCGACCTTGGCTTTGCGATACGCGAAGAACAGGGCGGAGAGTGACAGGTCGCTCCAATCGACTAAATCTTTATCTGCCACGTTGCCTCCGCTTTAATGACGATCACGTTATCGGTGATGGCGTCAATTATCAGGGCTCCACCCTATACGAAGGCGTCGCGGTTGCACAAGTGCTGCGAGGATCACCGCCCTGTTTCCACTTCAGCACCAGCAGCTCCGAGAGCAGACGGGCTGTTAACGGATCAAGAGCTGCTATCCTAGCAGGAATTTAATTTCCCCGTCAAAAAATAGCTTTGACTGTTTACTACGTGATTAGCCTCATGCATCGTCTACGCGAACATCTGGTGTGAAGTTGCCCTTCAGCCGGATAGGCACCACTCGCTGGTCTAAATATCCCTCCGTCAGTCCCGCTAGTCCTTCGACGTCGCGCAGGTTCAATCCAAGAGCAGCCTCGATCTGTGCACGCGTGTAGACTCCATGCTCAACCAGCATCCGCAGGCCCTCGGCAAGCATCGTCGGCCTGTTGACCGGGAAAGCGTCGTCGAGCGGCTCGACTTTGCGGATTCGAAGACTGTTCATCTGCCGGAAAAGGTAGGAAAATTGGTTTTCGGACAGAATTCCAAGATCTCGGCTGCGATATGCCATCGATGCTATCGACACACCCCAGCGTGCCTTCAACGCTTTAAAGTAGGCAATCGAGCTGCCGAGTACTTCGCGGCTGAAGGTCTCGCGTGGAAGCAGGAACGCGCTAGCAAACCGATTTGCCTGTTTCTCGATCATGTCGAGATTCGAACTGGTGACCTCTATGTCGGGATGGAGCACCAAGTGACCAAGTTCGTGCGCAAGGTTGAACAAGTCGCGTGGTCCCCCGACGACCTCCTCGGACATTAGGACGATGGGCCGACCGCCGATCCAGCAGCTAACGGCGTCCATGTCCTGACAGCAGACCGGTTCGCGCACCAACAGAATCCCGTTCGCCTCGATGGTGGCGCCGAGATTGCGGATGGGGCCACGGCCGAGACCCCAGTGATCGCGAAGCCTCTCGGCAGCACATTCGATGTCGTCTTCGTCGCCGTGCTCGGCATCGAACTCGAAGCCCGGAAAGTTCACGTCCGGTAAGGCGATGAAGCGTTCGAGTAGGGTGCCGATATCCCCCGCCCATTGCATGCGCCGGACAATTCGACGGCGATGGTGCTGCTCCATCCGCTTAAGACTGCGGAAGAACGGCGACCGCGGCTCGCCAGCGCGCGACGGCAGGCTGGTGAAGAACGAGATCGGCTGACCGGTCTCGCCGATGATTCTACTCATAGTCTCGCCGCTCGGGGACGCTTGGCCGGTCTCGAACTGAGCGACGGCCTGTCGACTGACGCCAATTGCGTCTGCGAACGCCTCACCGGTGAACCCGCGTGCCTCTCGTGCTTCTCTGATCCGTTCCGGAATCGGTTTAGCTCCGGCCGAGGCCGGAGCACCACGATCGTTGCTCATCCCGCTACCTGTAGTCAGGATTTGATGTTGAGATTGGACTCATGGTCGTTCTTGCGCAACGCTTCCTCGATGTGGTCGCGAAAGCGAAGCACGAGGCCCGATGTTGGCACGTCGACTGGCACCACCTCAATCGGACCCAAGCGGCTGAGCACGTTTGCCCGTGCAAGCCAGCTGTTCCGCCCGGCCTCGGGCATGCCCCAGCACAAATGAGTGAGGTCGGAACCATTGGCGCCGAAGGTCAGCCAAGCATACATTTCCTGCGTCAACGCACCGTGGAGCGGCACGACGACAGGATTCCTATCGAACAATTCAAGCTGATTGCTGAGTCGCTGATCCTGGCGAGTGGGCGTCTCTTCCGGGAAGGCCACGGGGCCATCCGTCCTGCATACATGGGCGCGGAACTGCCCAGACCGCAGCTCGACCCAATGCCCACCACCCAGCGGCATCCTCGTCATCTCCGACTCGAATGGCAGGTCGCCAGATTTACAGGCCTCGTGCACGCTGAACAGGACGGCGGCGCGGCGGATATGCCCCCTGATATCCATGCCGATCAGCGACTTGAGGAATAGTTCGTTTTCCATCACATCGCTGGCCAGTGCGACCGCTTGAGACACCGAACGCATCAGCGCTCTGTCGGTGCTGGGCGGAAACGCGTCGTCGAGAAGCTGCTGAAACGGAACCATGTCTGCCCTTATACCTGATCGCAAGCACATTCCCGAATCACTGATCTCGGGTCAAGTGATTTCTCGGATTTTAAACCAATCCGGTATCCGTGCGGTCTAGCTTCCTTGTGCCCGCCAGCGAACCGCTGACCTTGATGGAGGCGCGGTCGATGCCATTTAGCTCGACGCAGGTTTCCGACGCACCGCCTGGGGCAGATAAGACAATCACGCCACTTCACGAAGGTTAATAAAGTTTGCGTTCGCCGGTTCGGCAAACTTCGTCCCCATTCGACGCATCAGCCAAGCGTCGGCTCGCTGAACGCCATCGGCCGTATCGTCGGTCGGCTTGCCGTCGATGTGAATCAGTTCGCGTGGAGACAAGCGGAAGTGGCCGCGCGATTTCGGCTGCGGCAGGATCACAGCGCGGTTTCCCGCCTTGCTCAGCCAAAGGTTGCAGTTGGCGTAGACGCGGCAGAAACCGTCGCGTGGCAGGTAGATCGTGATGCCCGTCCGGCCGAATTGACCGTTTGCCGTGGTGCCGAACTCCAGCGCGACCATGTCGAGGTTCGATCGCAGCACAGCATGAGCCATCTCCGTCCGACCTTCGAAATCGAGTTCTTTGCCACCAGTGACGACGACGCCGTGTCGCATTTTGTGCTTGCCGAGCAGAAGCCGGGTCGCTGCGACGGTGTGAGCCTGGAGGATGGCGTCGTCGTCTTGAGTCATGGTCACTTGCTCCTTTTTTCATCTTGAAATCCGGGATCGCATTCACCCCCTCCCCATCAAGGCGGGCGGTCAGTGACCGACCCGCCACCATTTAATTGTGGGCGCGGCGACAGTGTCGATCGCACTGCGCAGTTCGCGCAGGTCCTCCAGGCTGCCGCCAAATCGGTCAGCGGGTGCTGCTCCGCCCAACGCATCGAGCGGTAGGTTCATGGCATGGCGGATCGCGCGGCTGTCGTGATTGAGGCGCCATTCCAGGCGTATGAGAATGTTGATGAACAGCCGCAGTCGCTCTGCGCGAACAACACCTACGGGCGACCACAGTCGACCGAGATGGATCATATCCTCCGCCTCAGCCCTGTCGATGCTGAGCAGGCGCATGGCGTGGTCCGAATCGATATCGTGGGTCAGCATGATCCGGCCGGCAAGATCGACCAGCGCGGCGTGGGCTTCGTCCTGCAAGCCGGTCACCTGAAGCTCGCCAGGTGGTCGGCCCACATCGCCTCGATGATCGCCTGTCCGCGATCATGGATCATATCCTCGTCATACAGGCCCTGCCGGATGCCGAGGCCTGTAACGCGCCTTGGAACGATCAGGGCGTGCGCATGCAGCGGGAAGGCCGCGTTGATCGTCCCCGGCGCATGCAGGATCAGGACCGATGCGAGATCGCGGTCGCGAGCGAACCGTTCGCGCAGGAAGGCGCGTGCGCGTTCCCAGCCGATATGCACCCGGTCGACGTCGCCCAGCGGCAGCGTCAGGTAGGTGAGCAACGCCTTCTCGCGCTCGACGGCATGCGCGTCCATTTGACCCAGGAGGGTTGCCGGATCGGCAAGTCCATCGTCGGCTCCCGCGGGGAGAAGCACCTCGATCCGCTCGACATTCGGCGACCAGACAGTGGTGTCTGCACTCGCGTTGGCGGGACCGAGATGCGCCTTGCGATAGCCGAACTCCAGCGCACTATTGATCCGACCGGCATAGGCACGGCGCAGGACGGCGAAGACGGTGCCCGACGGAGAAGGCCCGGCTGGGTTGAGGTAGAGCCAGCTCTGCGGATCGACGTCGGTGGGCGTCGGCTTGCTTGGCAGCTTGCGGGGCTTGCGCGTAGCCATGTCAGCGGCCTCGCCGGCCGGTCACGATGCAGACGATCTCGCCCGCCGCACGACAGACCCCGTCGCAACGCTCATCCCAAGTGACGAATGGCGGTGCCGTGTGTAGCGCCAGCCCTTTGCTACTGATCTCGACGAACGCGCCAGCCTGGCCTGGCACCAGCCACAGGCCGCCGTCGCATTTCCGCATGAAGGTGAGGCCCTTCATCGTGAACGGCCCGTCGGGCCCGACCAGTGCGATGTCGACCGTGACGGGGTTCATGGTTTCCGGAAACAGCCCGGTCCGTACCAGCATGACGTCACGTTTGAAGCGGGCGCAGGCTGCCTCCACATTCGCGTCGAACAGCGGCGCGTCGCACGGCGTCGCTGCCATCAGGAGATTGGCCGAGGCGATGTCCAGTGCTCCGGCAGGCAGGCCGGCCAACGCGCCGATCGGCAGGGGTGCCTCGTTAATGGCGGCGAGGGGCAGCGACAGGACACGCAACGAGGGATCGAGCGACGGCTCGATCGGGGACGTCAACATCTTGGGTACTTTCGGCGAGAGGATCACCGGCCCGTCGCGGGTCCGGATCAGGCCGCCTGACTTTTTCCTTTGGTCAGCAGCTTCGCTGCACCCCTCATTTGCCCTATATCCTTGACCGCGCTGCTGGCAGCTCGGGCCACATTCACCAACGAGGTCCAGCATCGGGCGAGTGCATAAGTTACTGATTTAGGAAGATACTGGCTCAAAATTCGACTTGCGTGTGTTTTGCGTGAAAAGAACCGTCATTCACGGCCTGTTCTCGTCTCGTTCTCTTGCATTCGCACGTTCGAACGAAGTAAAATCAATGACTTAGGTCATCCCATCTTCGTTGACATCGCAGGGGTCGCAAGTTCAATCCTTGCCACGCCCACCACTTCAAAAAGCCTCGGATGTCTTCGGACTTCCGGGGCTTTTTAGCACCTGATCGGACACTGGTTCCAAGATTTCGGTCATCGGCCAAGCAATGCCGGTGCCACGCGGAAGCGATGCATTTGACAAAGCCAGCCGTCGCTTACCCCCTGGAACAGGCACTGTGCTCGACCACCTGGACGCTCATGCTCGCAGCAAGAAAGCGACGCGCGTCGTTCATCACGACATTTATCCACTCGGCACACCAAGCCGGAGCGTAATCGTCTTCATCGCGCGCTTCCGGGCCGAACAGTTTTTCCAACTTCCAAAGCAGTGCGGGGCAATCTGGCGCAGGCGTCTGGATCAGACCATTCTCGATCGCGCACTGAACGTCACAGAGTCGATCGCTCTCCAAACCGGCGGCGTCAGCGCCCAATCGCTCACTATCACGTCGATACGCCAGCCAAGCGTCCCTGACCTCTGCCGCTTTTCGCCGGAAAACCGGAGACCAATGATCATCCCAAGCGTGCAAATTCGTTGGATCGACACGATACTGAGTGATCTGACCATTCAGCGCCTCGATCTCGAAGCAGAGATCCGGGCGTGGAGATATGCGTTCGATTTCCTCATATATGGGATCATAAATTGCAGAATTATAGTGCTCGAGGGCCTGCTTTGCCGCTTCCTGCTCGGCAAGGGCCTTATACCACAAATCCCGAGCAGAAGTCGACGCCGCGATATTCACCGACACATGCATGTTCATGAATGATTGCTTCCTTCCGTACACTGGCTTGTGCCGCCAGGTTTGAGCGGAAGGCATCTATCGCTGCGCAGGCGTAAGCGATGCATTTAAGAACACGGTACGCGCCGGGATAACAACTCGCCCCCCCTTTACTGAACGAGGAACAAGACAAGTCACGGACGATCCCGTTGCCTGACGATCAAGCCAAGCATTCGCATCCGGCGGATGAGAATTTATAGTGCTAAGGAGCCAGGTCCTTGGACCTTGCCGACCGCCCCGCACGGTCATCGCTGCGGCTCGGTAAGATTGGTCGGGGCGACAGGATTCGAACCTGCGACCCCCACACCCCCAGTGTGATGCGCTACCAGGCTGCGCTACGCCCCGACCAGAGCCGGCGCCTCTAGGCCCAGTTTGCGTGCAACGCAAGCCCCAAGCGTGTGGGACAGCTGCAACCGTCGCCGGGATGCCCCGCTTATGCGGCCGTCCATTGCGCGTTTGCCCCGGCAATGGTAGCGGGCACCGCTTAATCGCCTGGCCGTTTCGCGACGTCCATGCCTACCAGTCACGAACGGGTCCGATGTTCATTTCCACCGCATTTGCACAGGGCGCCGCCGGCGCCGCGTCACCGGGCGGGTTCGCCTCGTTCCTCAGCCTTGCACCGCTGCTCCTCGTCTTTGTTGTCTTCTATTTCCTGATGATCCGCCCGCAGCAGCGCCGGATGAAGCAGCTTCAGGCGGCCGTGGAGGGCGTGAAGAAGGGCGATTCGGTCACCACCGCCGGCGGCATCGTCGGCCGGGTGACCCGCGTCGAGGACAAGCTGGTCGAGGTGGAGATCGCCCCCAATGTCCGCGTCCGCGTGGTCAAGGCGACGCTGACCGACGTCGCGAATCCGCTCGCCAAGCCCGCGAACGACTGATCCCATGCTGGACTTCCCCCGCTGGAAGGTCGCCTCGATCGTCGCCCTGATCGCGGTCCTGTGCGCGCTTTCCATTCCGAGCTTCCTGCCCGAGCGCATCACCAACGGGTGGGGCGCGTTCCCGCATCCTAAGGTCAATTTCGGACTCGACCTTGCCGGCGGCAGCTATCTGCTGCTGGAGGCCGACACGCAGGATCTAGCCAATTCGCGGCTGGAGACGATGCGCGACCAGGTGGCGACCGAGATGCGTCGCCAGAATCCGCGCATCGCGATCGGCGACATCTCGACCCGCGGCGGGCAGCTCAGCTTCATGCTGCGCGACGCGTCCCAGGTCGATGCCGCGCGCGAGCGCCTGCTGGCGATCACCGGCGGCGGGGCGGGCATGACCGGCCAGCGTGAATGGGATATCCAGGTGGTCGACACCAGCCGCTTCGTGCTGAAGCCGACCCAGGCCGGGCTCAACCAGGCGGTCAACACCGCGATGGGCGACGCGACCGAGGTCGTGCGTCGCCGTATCGACGAACTGGGTACGCGCGAACCGACGATCGTGCGTCAGGGCGCCAACCGCATCGTCGTGCAGGTGCCGGGTCTTCAGGATCCGCAGGCGCTGAAGGACCTGCTCGGCAAGACCGCGCGGCTGGAGTTCAAGCTGGTCGACACGACCGCGAACCCGGCCGAGCTGCTCAAGGGCAATGCGCCTCCGGGCAGCCAGATCCTGCCCTATCCCGACAATCCGCTGGGCGTGCCGGTGATCGCGGTCACGCGGCCCGTCATCATCTCCGGCGACCAGTTGGTCGATGCGCAACAGACCTTCGACCAGCAGACCAACGCGCCGCAGGTGGCGATCACCTTCGACAGCCAGGGCGGCCGCAAGTTCGCCCGCGTGACGCAGGAAAACACGAACAAACCGTTCGCGATCATCCTCGACAACAAGGTGATTTCCGCGCCCAACATCAACGAGCCGATCCTGGGTGGTCGCGCGTCGATCTCGGGCAATTTCACCGTGCAGACCGCGAACGAGCTCGCCATCGCGCTGCGCTCGGGCAAGCTGCCGATCGCGCTCAAGGTGATCGAGGAGCGCACCGTCGGCGCCGAACTGGGCAACGACTCGATCCGCGCGGGCGTGCTCGCCTCGATCGTCGCGGTGGTCGCGGTCGTCATCTTCATGCTGGTGACCTATGGTCGCTTCGGTTTCTATGCGAACCTGGCGGTGGTCATCAACGTCCTCATCATCCTGGCGGTGATGGCGATGATCGGCGCGACGCTGACCCTGCCCGGCATTGCCGGCTTTGTGTTGACCATCGGCACCGCGGTCGACGCCAACGTGCTGATCAACGAGCGTATTCGCGAGGAACGACGACGCGGGCGCAACGTCGTGCAGGCCGTCGAGCTGGGCTACAAGGAGGCCAGCCGCACGATCTTCGAGGCGAACACGACCCACGCCATCTCGGGCGTGATCATGCTGATGCTGGGCTCCGGCCCGGTCAAGGGCTTCGCGGTCGTGCTGCTGATCGGCATCGTCACCAGCGTGTTCACCGCCGTCACCTTCACCCGCATGCTTGTGGCTTTGTGGCTCCGCCGCACCAAGCCCAAGACGATCAACATTTGAGGCGGGAGAAGAACCCATGCGTCTCCTGAAACTCGTCCGCGACGATACCAACATCGATTTCGTCCGCCTGCGCGGCTGGGCGTTCGGCCTCACCCTGTTGCTGACCGTGCTCGCGGTCGGCGTCACCTTTGCCAAGGGCCTCAATCTGGGCGTCGATTTCGTCGGCGGCCTGATGATCGAGGAAAGCTTCCCCACCAAGCCGTCGATGGACCGGCTGCGCACGGTGGTGGACGACCTGGGCGTGGGGGAGGCGAACCTGCAGGCGGTGGGCGACGGTCGCACCGTCACCATCCGCCTGCCCGTCCCCTCCTCCACCGATGAAGGTGCGACCAACGCCGTCGTCCGCAAGGTGGAAGCCGCCGTGGGCAAGGCGTTCCCCGGCGCCACCTTCTCGCGCTACGACACCGTGTCGGGCAAGGTGTCCGGCGAGTTGATCCGCAACGGCCTGCTCGCGGTCGTGCTGGCGGTGCTGGGCATCGGCCTGTTCGCCATCTTCCGCTTCGAATGGCAGTTCGGCATCTCGACGATCGTGGCCATCGTCCACGATCTGCTCGTCACGCTCGGCTTCTTCGCGATCACGCAGTTCGAACTCGACCTGACGATCATCGCCGCCTTCCTGACCATCATCGGCTATTCGATCAACGACAAGATCGTCATCGACGATCGCATCCGCGAGAACATGCGCCGTTATCGCAAGATGGAGATGCGCGACATCATCAACCTGTCGGTCAACGAAACGCTGCCCCGCACGGTGATGACCTCGGTCACCATCCTGCTGGCGCTGTTCGCGCTGCTGATGCTGGGCGGCCATGTGCTGCGCGGCTTCACCGCGGCGATGATCCTGGGCATCGTGGTCGGCACCTATTCGTCGATCTACGTCTCGTCCTCGCTGCTCATCACGCTGGGCCTGCGCGCCGAGCCGAACCGCGAAAAACCGGGCACCACCGACAAGCGCCCCGTGCCGGAGGCGGAGCGCATTACCCCGCGGGAGCGCTGATGCGCGTCACCCGCGATCCCTTGGCGCCCGGCCCGATCGTGGCCGGTTTCTCCGGCAACGGCTTCCGGGTGGGCGAGATCGCCTATCCGGCGCTGCTCCTCAGCCCGGACTGGCACGAGGACTGGGCGCCGCCGCCGCTGGATGCGCTGACGGTCGAGGCGCTGGCGGGGCTGATCGCGGAACGCCCCGAATTCATCCTGATCGGCACCGGCGCGACACTTCGTCGTCCGCCCCAGGCGCTGGTGCGCGCGCTGGAGGACCGGAACATCGACGTGGAGGTGCTGAACAGCCGCACCGCCGCGCGCGACTGGGGCGTGCTGCGCGGCGAGGGTCGCCAGATCGGCGCCGCGCTCTACCCGCTGGACGCCTGACGCCGCGCCACCAGTCCGGCCAGATGCGCGTGCAGCGTTGCGGCATTGGTGTTCCAGCTGAAGCCCTCGACACTGGCGCGCACCGCGGCGGGATCGGGCGCATCGGCCAGCACCGCGGCGATCCCCGCCGCAAAGGCCGCGGCATCGCGCGCGACGATCCGGCCGGCGGTGGGCCCGGTCACCACCTCCCCCGCCCCGCCGGCCCCGGTAATCACGATCGGCGTGCCACAGGCCAGCGCCTCCACCCAGGCATTGGCCAGCCCTTCGGAGGAGGAGGCAAGGGCCATCACATCCGCCATCGCCAGCAGGCGCGGCATCTCGTCATGCGCCACGCCGCCCAGCAAGCTTGCCCGGTCGCCAATCCCGAGTGAAGCGATCCGCGCGGTCAGGCTGGCGCGCTCCGGCCCCTCGCCCGCGATCCACACATTGACGCCGGGCAGCCGCGCCACCGCACCCAGCACGATGTCATGCCCCTTGCGCGGGATCAGCGCCCCCAGCGACACGACCAGCGGCCCGGTCACCCCCGCCGCCCGCTTCGCCCCGCTGCGATCCTGCGGGCGGAAGCGGTCATGGTCGATGCCGGTATGATGCACCGCGATCTGCTCGCCCGGCATGCCCAGCGCGATCATGTCGTCGCGCATCGCCCCGCTGACCGCCAGCATGCCGTCCGCCCCTCGCGCCGCGGCCAGCACCTGCCCGGCGGTCGCCCCCTCACGGCCCCACAGGTGGATGTCGGCCCCCCGCGCCTTGATCGACACCGGCACGCCGTAGCGACGCCCGAGCGCCACGGCCGCCGACCCGTCGGGAAAGAAGAAGGATGCGTCGATGACATCGAACGGCATTTCGCCGTGAAGCCGGTCGAGCAGCGGGATCAACGCCGCGACCAGGGCGCGAACGTGCCAGCGTCCCTTCGTTCCTGGCACGGTGGTGAAGCGCGGCCGGTACACCCTCAGCCCCCGCCAGATCTCCTCACGTGGCAAGGCCGCCATCGCGGCAAAGCGCGCGCCCCGGCGCAGCGGCCACACCGGAAGGCCGATCGGCGCGACCACGGTCACCGCCACGCCCTCTCGCCGCGCCAGCCCGGCCGTCTGCCGCTCCACGAAGATGCCGAAATTCGGCCGGGTCGCATCGGGAAACAGCGATGACAGGGTCAGGACGTGCAGCATCGCCGTCATCCTAGCGCCAAAGCGTTAACCGCGCCTGCCGTACGGCCGTTCACGGGTAGGCAAGTTCGCACCTGACAAAATGCGGTCGCGGCCATATCGTGGTCCGCAACATACGGGGGATATGTTGCATGAAGTTTCGGAAATCGGGTGCGGCGATCACGATCGCCGCCATGCTGTCGGCCTGCGGCGGCGACGACGGCGGCAGTGGCGCCGGAACGTCTGCCGGCGGGACTGCCACAGGTACGACCGTCAACGGCTGCTCGCTGGCGGCGCGCCAGGAATGGGCCGCGCAGCAGTTGCGCGAATGGTATCTGTTCCCGGAAACGCTGCCGGCCAATCTGAACTCGGGCGCCTACACCACCATCGATGACTATATCGATGCGCTGACCGCCACCGCGCGCAGCCAGAGCAAGGATCGCTACTTCACCCACATCACCTCAATTCGCGAAGAAAATGCCTATTACGAGTCGGGCGCCAGTGCCGGCTTCGGCCTTCGCTTCACGCTGGACGCCAGCCGGACGCGCCTGATGATCGCCGAGGCGTTCGAGGGCGGACCGGGCTTGGCTGCGGGCATCGACCGCGGTGCGGAACTGGTCGGCATCGGCACCACCACCGGCAATGTGCGCAGCATTCAGGATATCGTTACCGCCAACCGGCAGACCGGGCTGGAGGATGCACTCGGCCCCGATACCGCCGGCACGACCCGCGTGCTGCGCATCGCCGCCAACGGCACCACCCGCGACATCAGCGTGACCAAGGCCAATTTCGCGCTGCAGCCGGTATCGCCGCGCTATGGCACGCAGATCATCAACGATGAGGGCCGGCGCGTCGGCTATCTGAACCTGCGGACCTTCATCAACACCGCCGACCCGCAACTGCGCGCCGCCTTTGCGACGTTCAAGCAGCAGGGGGTCACGGACGTGGTGATCGACCTGCGCTACAATGGCGGCGGCCTGATCGACACCGCGGAGCTGTTCAGTGACCTGCTGGGCGGCGCCCGCCAGTCGAGCGAGGTGCAAAGCTACACCAGCTTCCGCCCCGACAAGGCGAGCCGCAACACCACGCGCCTGTTCCAGCCACAGCCCGAGTCGATCGCGCCCACCCGCATCGCCTTTATCGGCACCGGCGGCACCGCCTCGGCCAGCGAGCTGGTGATCAATGCCGCGATTCCCTATTTCCGCGCGAATGCCGCGCTGATCGGGACGAACACCTATGGCAAACCGGTGGGACAGATCGCGCTGGACCGTGCCGAGTGCGACGATCGCCTGCGCGTGGTCGCGCTGGCGACGCAGAATGCAGACCGCCAGGGGGAATATTACACCGGGCTCGCCGGCTTCGTGAAGGCAAGCTGCCAGGCGGGGGACGACCTGTCCCGTCCGCTTGGCGATCCGCAGGAGGCTTCGGTGCGCGCGGCGCTCGATTTCCTGGCCGGCCGCACCTGCACGCCGATCAATACCTCAGGCAATGCCGCGGCACGAAGCCTCCCGGCCTCGTCCTACCGCCTGCTGACCCCGACCCGGCCGACGGCCCCACAACGCGAGGTGCCCGGCCTGTTCTGACCGGTCATCGGCCCTCCCCTTGTCGGGAGGGCCGATGCCGCCCGATTACAGCCGCGTGGTGCCCGGATAGGCGAACAGCGCATCGCCGCCCTCGCCCAGCGACACCGTCTCGCTGCCCGTCACGGTCACGCACTGACCGGCGGAGAACGCCACGCCCGCGACTTCGCCCGCGCCGGTGATCGGCACCAGCCAGCCGGTCCGCCCTTCGGGCAGCGTCACCGCGTGTTCGCCCGCGGACCAGCGCTCCAGCACGAATTTCGGCCCTTCGACCAGGATGGTGCGCCCCTCGCCCACCGGGCCGGGCGAGGTGATCGGCTGGTACGGCTCCAGATGCGCGACCTCGACGCCGTCGACCAGGTGCAGTTCGCGCTCGCTGCCATAATCGTACAGGCGATAGGTGGTTTCCGAATTCTGCTGCACCTCGATCAACGTCAGCCCGCCGCCGATCGCATGCACCGTGCCCGACGGCGCATAGTAGAAATCGCCCGCCTTGACCGGCACCCAGTCCAGATCCTGCTCGATCGACCCGTCCTGCGCGTGCGCACGGAGCTGGTCCTTGCTGATCGGCTGCTTGGGGCCGAGCGCGATGGTCGAATCGGGCTGTGCCGCCAGGATCGTCCAGCACTCGTCCTTGCCCCGCGGCAGGCCGCGGGCCTGTGCCTGCGCGTCGTCGGGGTGGACCTGCACCGACAGCTTCTCGCTGGTGAACAGATATTTGATCAGCAGGTCGGGCGTCGTGTCGCCCGGCTCCTGGAACCAAACCTCGCCGATCGGCGCGCCGCCCTCGGGCGCATCCTCGAAACCGGGGTACAAGCTATGGCGACCCCAGGGCTTTTCGACGCGGTGGGTGTGGAGCAGCGTAGCCGGCATGGCGAACATCCTTTGCGGGTAGACGATAGGAACGTGGCCCCCGCATTGCCCTGATCCCGCGGTCATGCAAGGGGACTGTTCGGCTCGCCAACGCTCGGCTAAGGAAATCCCCGCAATGCGTATCCCCCAGTCCCGAGCGCTGTCGCTGGCGCTGATCGCCGCCCTGGCCCTTCCCATCGCCGGTTGCGCGCGCAACCGTGCCCGCACCGACCTGCCCTATGTCGCGCGCGACGTCGGCACGCTCTACACTACCGCCAAGAATCGGCTGGACCAGGGACGCTTCAAGGAAGCGGCGCTGCTCTTCGACGAGGTGGAGCGTCAGCATCCCTATTCGATCTGGGCCCGCCGCGCGCAGTTGATGAGCGCGTTCAGCTATTATCTGTCGCGCGATTACACGCAGGCGATCCAGTCGGCGCAGCGCTTCCTGTCGGTTCACCCCGGCAACCGCGACGCGCCTTATGCCTATTACCTGATCGCGCTAAGCTATTACGAGCAGATCACCGACGTGACCCGCGATCAGAAGATCACCCGTCAGGCGCTCGATGCGCTGGGCGAGCTGATGCGCCGCTATCCCAACACGCGCTATGCGGCCGATGCCCGCCTGAAGGTCGATCTCGTCAACGACCATCTCGCCGGCAAGGAAATGGAGATCGGCCGCTTCTACGAGGGGCGCGGCCAGTGGCTCGCCGCCTCCATGCGCTTCCGCACCGTGATCGACCAGTATCAGACGACGACCCACGCGCCAGAGGCGCTGATGCGCCTGACCGAAACCTATCTGGCGCTCGGCGTCCCGAACGAGGCACAGCGCTCCGCGGCCGTGCTGGGCAGGAACTATCCGGGTTCCGACTGGTATAAGCGCGCCTATCGCCTGATGGAGCAGCATCCCGCCAAGCCGCTCCCGCCGGTCGCCCCCGGCCAGCCGGTGGTGCCGGACGGCACGCCCGGATCGGTCAACACCGGCCTGCCCGGCGAAAGCGGCAGCGGCACGCCGACCACTGGCCCCGCCACCCAGCCCTCCACCGTCGGCCCGAACAGCAGCCCCAATACCGGCGGCCGCACCAACTGATCGACCTGATCGACGGCCCCGCCCCCGCCGCCCGGCCGGGGCGGGGCCGTATCTCGGAAGGGTGACGTCCGAGCGATCTCCCACCGTTCGTCCCGGATTGCCCCCCCGTTCGTCTCGAGTAGTCGTCGAGTAGCGGCAAAGCCGCGTATCGAGACGACGTATCGAGAGACACGCCGCCGCATGTGACACCGTCTCGATACGATCTCTCGATACGCTCCTACGGAGCTACTCGATCTCTACTCGACACGAACGGATCAGACCGATGCCATCCCGCCTCGGCGCCGCCCCGAACAAATCGTGACCATGGATGCGCAAAAGGGATAACGGCGGCCGCGAAAACCGCCTATATCGCGCGTCATGCTGACTGCGCTGTCCATCCGCGACGTGGTATTGATCGAGGCGCTCGATCTTGATTTCGGCTTCGGCCTGGGCGTGCTGACCGGGGAGACCGGTGCGGGCAAGTCGATCCTGCTCGATGCGCTGGGCCTTGCGCTGGGTGGCCGCGGCGACAGCGGGCTGGTCCGCCACGGCGCGGCGCAGGCGGTGGTGACCGCCACCTTCGAGCCCCCCGTGCCCGGCAGCCGCCTCGCCACGATCCTGGACGATGCCGGGGTTGAGATCGAACCCGGCGAGCCGCTGTTCGTCCGCCGCCTCGTCAAGGCCGATGGCGGCAGCCGCGGCTTCGTCAACGACCAGCCGGCATCGGCCGCCCTGCTGCGCGAAATGGCGCCCTTCCTGGTCGAGGTCCACGGCCAGCATGACGATCGCGGCCTGCTCAATCCCCGCGGCCACCGCGCCCTGCTCGACAGCTTCGCCCGCATCGATACCGGCGCCGCCGCCACCGCCTGGCGGACATGGCGTGCGGCGGAGGCCGAGCTGGACGCCGCCCGTGCCGAGATCGAGACCGCGGCGCGCGACCGCGAATGGCTGGAACATGCGGTCGCCGAGCTGACCAAGCTTGCGCCCGAGCCCGGTGAGGAGGAGGCGCTGGCCGACAAGCGTCGCACCATGCAGCGTTCCGAAAAGATCGCCGGCGAACTGGCGGCGATCGACGAATATCTGGAAGGATCGGATGGCGGCCTTGCCCGCCTGCGTCAGGCCGCCCGCGTGCTGGAGCGCGTTGCCGAGGATCACCCGGCGCTGGGCGACGCGCTGGCCGCGGTCGACCGCGCGGTGATCGAGGCGTCGGTGGCCGAGGAAAGACTGGCCGAGGCGCGCCTGTCGCTCGCCTATGATCCCCGCGCGCTGGAGGATGACGAGGCGCGGCTGTTCGAACTGCGCGGCATGGCGCGCAAGCACCGAGTCCAGCCCGACGACCTGGCAGCACTTGCCGACGATCTGCGCGGCCGTCTGGAGCGGCTGGAGACGGGCGAAGGCGGCATCGCCAAGCTGGAAAAGCGCGCCCTGTCCGCCCGCACCGCCTATGACAGCGCCGCCGCTGCCCTGTCCAAGCAACGCCATGCCGCCGCCCAGCGCCTCGACGCCGCGGTGAAGGGCGAGCTGGCCCCGCTGAAGCTGGACGCCGCCCGTTTCCGCACCGTCGTCGTGGCGCTGGAGGAAAGCGGCTGGTCCGGCGCCGGCAAGGACCGCGTGGAATTCGAGATCGCGACCAACCCGGGCGCGCCCTTCGCGCCCCTGGTCAAGATCGCCAGCGGCGGCGAATTGTCGCGCTTCATCCTCGCGCTGAAGGTCGCTCTGGCCGAGGAGGGGGGTGCTGCGACGATGGTCTTTGACGAGATCGACCGCGGCGTCGGGGGCGCGGTCGCCTCCGCGATCGGTGAGCGGCTGCACCGGCTGGCGACGCGCACCCAGTTGCTGGTCGTCACCCACAGCCCGCAGGTGGCCGCGCGTGGCGCGGCGCATCTGCTGATCGCCAAGTCGCATGACGGCACGGTGACGCGCACCGGCGTGCGGGCCTTGTCGGATGCCGAACGGCGCGAGGAGATCGCCCGAATGCTGTCCGGCGCGACGATCACCAACGAGGCGCGCGCCCAGGCCGAACGGCTGCTGGAGACGGCCTGAACCTGTTGATGGGGCTGGCTGGATGGGCTGGCGGCTTGATCGCCGGGCACCGACTGGCCTAGCAACCGATCCGTGACCAAAGCCCCCCTCCCCACCACCGATCTTCAGGCCGCCGCCGAGCTCGAATCGCTCAGCCAGACGATCGCGCACCACAACCGGCTCTATCATACCGACGACGCGCCGGAGATTTCCGACGCCGACTATGATGCATTGGTCCGTCGCAATGCCGCGCTGGAGGCTGCCTTTCCGCATCTGGTGCGCGCCGACTCGCCCAGTCGCCGGGTCGGCGCCGCGCCTGCCGGCCATCTCGCAAAGGTCGCGCATGCCCGGCCGATGATGAGCCTGGACAATGCCTTTGCCGATGACGAGGTCGCCGAGTTCGTCGCCCGCGTCCGCCGCTATCTGAAGCTGGCGGAGGACGTGCCCGTCACGCTTACCGCCGAACCCAAGATCGACGGTCTGTCCTGCTCCTTGCGCTACGAGCGTGGCCATCTGGTCCAGGCACTCACCCGCGGCGACGGCACCACGGGCGAGGACGTCACCGCCAATGTCCGCACCATCGCCGACATCCCCGCCACCTTCCACGGCGACGCGCCCGACATTTTCGAGGTTCGCGGCGAGGTCTATATGGCCAAGGCCGATTTTGCCGCGCTCAACGCCCGCCTGCTTGCCGAGGCGGACAGTCCGGAAAAGGCGCGGCAGTTCGCCAACCCGCGCAATGCCGCCGCCGGATCGCTGCGCCAGAAGGACGCTGCGGTCACCGCCACCCGCCCTTTGCGCTTCCTGGCGCATGGCTGGGGCGAGGTCAGCGCGATGCCCGCCGATACGCAGGGCGGCGTCGTGGCGGCGATCCGCGCCTGGGGCTTTCCCGTCGCCGACGACTTTGCCCGGTGCGAAGGGGTGGACGATGCCCTGGCCCGATATCGCATGATCGAGGCGAAGCGTGCCGACCTGCCCTTCGATATCGACGGTGTCGTCTACAAGGTCGACCGGCTCGACTGGCAGCAGCGGCTGGGTCAGGTCGCGCGTGCCCCGCGCTGGGCGCTGGCGCATAAATTCCCCGCCGAACGCGCGCAGACCACGCTGAACGCGATCGATATCCAGGTCGGCCGCACCGGCAAGCTGACCCCCGTCGCGCGGCTGGAGCCGGTGACGGTCGGCGGTGTCGTCGTCACCAACGCCACGCTGCACAATGCCGACGAGGTCGGCCGGCTGGGCGTGCATCCCGGCGACCGCGTCGTCCTGCAACGCGCCGGCGACGTCATTCCGCAAATCGTCGAGAATCTGTCGCGCGACGACGCACGCGCGCCCTGGCCCTTTCCCACCCACTGCCCCGAATGCGGATCGGCGGCCGAGCGCGCGCCGGGCGAGGTAGACTGGCGCTGTTCGGGCGGCCTTGTCTGTCCGGCGCAGCGCGTCGAGCGGCTCCGCCATTTCGTCTCGCGCCATGCGCTCGACATCGACGGCATGGGGATCACCACGATCGAGGCGTTCTTTCGGGACGGCCTGATCCAGACGCCCGCGGATATCTTCCGCCTGACCGAGGACGTGCTCCTCGGCCGCGAGCGCTGGGCGGAGGTATCCGCACGCAATCTGATCGCGGCGATCGACGCCCGCCGCGCACCGCCCCTCGACCGCTTCCTCTTCGCGCTCGGCATCCGCCACGTCGGCGAAGTCACCGCCCGCGACCTTGCCCGTCGCTGGACCAGCTGGGCCGCCCTCACCGACATGATCGCCCGCGCCCTGTCCGAGCGCGACTCCATCCCCCCCGCCCTCGCCGAATCCGACGACAAGCACCTCGCCCGCGTCGCCAAGGCGCTCGCCGCCGTGGTCGACACCAAACAGGTCGGCCCCGAAGTCGCCCTGGCGCTGGTCGATTTCTTTGCGGAGCCGCATAACAGGCAAGCGGTGCAGGATCTGCTGACGCAGGTCACGCCTGCCGACATCGTGTGGCAGACGCGTACCTCCGATGTCAGCGGCAAGACGCTGGTCTTCACCGGTACGCTGGAGACCCTGTCGCGCGACGAGGCCAAGGCGCAGGCCGAGGCGCTGGGTGCCCGCGTCTCCGGCTCGGTCAGCGCCAAGACGGATCTGGTGATCGCCGGCCCCGGCGCCGGATCGAAACTGAAGAAAGCCAGCGACTTAGGCATCAAGGTCATCGACGAGGCGGAATGGAACGCGCTGGTGGCGGCAACCGGCTGACAAAATGATCAATTCGGCTCCATTCGCCTTGCAAACGCCACAATCCGTGGCTTTTTTGCAACGCAACAAAGACAACGACGAAAAGTCTGCCAGACTGCGCCACTTGGGCTTTCTTTGTCATGGAACAGAAATAAAAGCCCGCCAAGGGCCGCTCTAACGGCGATGACGCCGCGGATCCGGAGCCCGGGCTCTAAGGGGACTTATTCCATGCGTACCATGCTCTGCAGCGGCGTTGCCTTTGCTGCGCTCATGATTCCTGCTGCTGCCTTTGCGCAATCGACGGGTACCGTCGAGGCCGAGGAAGGCTCCGAAATCGTCGTTACTGGCAATGGCGGCCCGGTTACAATCAGCGGCGTGCAGATTCCCGATGCGCCCAAGGCACGCGCGGTCATCACGCAGGAACTGATCGAGCGCCGCGCGCCCGGCCAGACGATCCTCGACACGCTGAACCAAGTTCCGGGTGTCAGCTTCACCAACAGCGACGCCTACGGCTCTTCGGGCGGCAATATCCGTATCCGGGGCTTTGACGGCAACCGCATCGCGCTGACGTTCGACGGCATTCCGCTGAACGACTCGGGCAACTATGCCATCTATTCCAATCAACAGCTCGACCCCGAACTGATCGATCAGGTGAACGTCAACTTCGGCTCGACCGACGTGGACTCGCCAACGGCCGCTGCCGCGGGCGGCACCATCAACTATCGCTCGCTCGTTCCATCGGACAAGCTCAGCGCGACTGGTGTCTACTCGCGCGGTACCAACGACATGAATCGTGCGTTCGTATTGCTTCAGACCGGTGAACTCACATCGTTCGGCACGAAGGCCTGGGTTTCTGCGTCGAGCCAGAAGTATGACCAATTCCGTGGGCCGGGCACGATCTACAAGCAGCAATATAACGGCAAGATCTACCAGCCGCTGAACGATCGGGGCGACTTCATTTCGGTTGCGGCACACTACAATCAGAACCGCAGCTACTTTTACTCAAATCCGAGTCTGGCAAATCTGCGCACCGTACTCTCCGCCGCAACGGTGCCTGCCGCAGGCAGCGGCGCTTCGCCTGTGACGATCGACCTTGATCGCGCCCAATACGATCAAGTGTTCGACGACCGCAGCAGCGCCTTTCGCTATGATTATACCTGCTCGCTGCCCTCCGCTTCGGCCACTGCGGGCAACAACGCCGTACAGGACGACCGCGCTGCATGCGGCAACGTCTACACCACCGCCTATAATCCTTCGAACACCGGCAACGTCCGCCTGAACTCACGCTACACGATCAGCGACAAGCTGCTCGTCTCGTTTGACGGCGCCTATTCTTGGACGCGCGCAAACGGCGGCGGTTCGACCATCTTTGCCGAGCAGGATGCAGCCGCGTTCAACGCAGCCGGCACCTCAAATGCATCGGGGGTCAATTCCTACCAATATTCGCGCTTGGGCGCCGGCGTTGCGACGGGCGTGGACCTGAATGGTGACGGCGATCTGCGGGATTTCGTCCGCGCCTATTTCCCGTCGAACACGCGGACGCAGCGCTTCACGGCGATTGCGGGCGTGCGCTATCAGATCGATGACAACAACCTCGTTCGTCTGGCCTACACCTGGGATCGCGCACGTCATCGTCAGACGGGCGAAGCGAGCCTGCTGCGGGGGGACGGACGCCCGCTTAGTCCGTTTAGCGCGCTGGACGGCGAGGGCCCCGGTGCGATCCTGGATGCACAGGGTAATGTTCTGAACAAGCGTAACCGCCTGTCCTACGCCATCCTCCACCAGATCTCCGGCGAGTATCGCGGGTCGTTCTTCGAGGACAGCTTCAAGGTCGCTGCCGGCCTTCGCGTACCGTTCTTCCGCCGTAATCTGACCAACTATTGTTACACCATCGGCGGCCAGTCAAACGACGCGTACTGCACCTCACAGACGTCGGCGCAGGTCACGGCGCTAGACACGCGCCTCACGTCGGTAACGCTGGGCGCTCCTTACGCCAATCGCATCAAGACCTATGATGCGATCCTCCCGAACGTGGGCTTCACCTACGACTTCACGTCCGCAATCAGCATGTTCGGCAGCTATTCGAAGGGCCTGTCGGTACCGCGTACCGACAACCTCTATGGGTTCGATGACGTCACCATCTCCCCGGTGCAGGCGGTGGAACCGGAAAAGACCGACTCTTTCGACCTGGGATTGCGTTACACGGATCGCCTGATCCAGGCTCAGGTCGCGGGCTGGTACATCAAGTACAAGAACCGCATCATTTCGACCACGACCCTGCTCGAAGGCAACCAGACGCTCAGCGTCGATCGCAACGTGGGTGCGGTGAAGAGCCATGGTGTCGATGCAAATATCGGTATCCGCCCGAGCCGTCACTTCTCGCTGTATGGCTTCGGCTCCTACACCATTGCTCGTCTCCAGGAGGACGCTCGTGATCCGCTGACCACTGCGGTGATCCTCCCGACCGCCGGCAAGTTCGTCGTGGAAACGCCGAAGTGGCAATATGGTGGCCGTGCGCAGTTCGACTTCCAACCTGTCTCGATCGGCGTCCAGGCCAAGCACACCGGCGACCGCTGGGTCACCGACGTGAACGACCTGAAGTCGGCGGGCTACACGCTTGTCGATCTGGATGCGCGCATCGACCTCGCTTTTGCAGGTCTGGACCGCACCTTCCTTCAGCTGAACGTCAGCAACCTTCTGAAGGAGCGGTATTTCGGCAACTTGACGACGGCAGGCAACGCATTCCCGCTGGTCGCGAACGGTTCGACCGGTACGCCGCGCTTCACCTTCGGCGCACCGCGGACCTTCATTGGTACGATCCACTTCGAGTTCTGATCCGCGCCACCGCCTGACCGAAGGCCGTCGCTCCCTTGACCGGAGCGGCGGCCTTCGCCGTTTTTGCACCGGCGCCCGGGTGCGTGTAGAGCCGGCATTGCAATGGCCACGTCTTCGCTCGCTGCCCCTTCGCGTCCGCCGCTGTCCGCACGGCCGTTTTTCGAGAACAAGGCGCGCGCCTTCTGGATTTTGCAGGCGGCCGGGTGGACCGGCTATCTCGTCCTGCGCAGCGTGGTGGCGATCTCGAACGGCTTCTCGCTCGAAAAGATCATCCCCGTCATCATCGAGGCGATCCTGGGCTATTGCATCACGCTGCTGCTCTCGACGCTCTATGGCTATTACCGGCGCATCCCGCGCATCGCGGGCGTGTTCCTGACGCTGGCGACGCTCAGCGCGGCGACGTTCCTATACGCCTCACTCAACGCCTTTTCCTTTTCGTTCATCACCAAACCCACACCCGGCGTCACCCTGGTCCTGCTGCTCGGCACGCTGTTCCTGAACCTGGTGGTGCTAGCCGGCTGGTCCGCACTCTATTTCGCGATCAACTATTACCTGATCGTCGAGGACCAGATGGACGAGATGCGCGCGCTGGAGCTGCAAGCGTCGTCCGCGCAACTGGCGATGCTGCGCTACCAGTTGAACCCGCATTTCCTGTTCAACACGCTCAATTCCATCTCCACGCTGGTGCTGCTGAAACAGACCGAGCGGGCCAATGCGATGCTCAGCCGGCTGTCGTCCTTCCTGCGCTACACGCTCGCCAACGAGCCGACCGCGCATGTGACGGTGGCGCAGGAGGTGGAAACGCTGAAGCTGTACCTCGAAATCGAGAAGATGCGCTTCGAGGAACGCCTGCGTCCCAGCTTCGAGATCGATCCCCGCGCCGAACGCGCCCGCCTGCCCTCGCTGCTCCTCCAGCCGCTTGTTGAAAACGCGATCAAATATGCCGTCACTCCGCAGGAGGAAGGCGCCGAGATCGCGGTCAGCGTGCGGCTCGCCGGGCAATGGGTGCAGATCGGCGTATCGGACAGCGGTCCCGGCTTGCACGAGGTGCGGCATTCGCCAAGCCTTTCAACCGGTGTGGGGCTCTCCAATATCCGGGAGCGGCTGGCGCAGGCTTATGGCCTGCACCACCGCTTCGAGACGCGCTCCGCGCCCGCTGGCGGGTTTTCGGTCCATATCGAGATCCCGTTCCAGCTCGAGACTGTGAATAGAGAGGCCGCATGACCATCCGTACCATCCTCGTCGACGACGAGCCTCTGGCGATCCAGGGACTGGAGCTTCGCCTCCAGGCGCACGACGACGTCGAGATCATCGAGAAATGCATGAACGGGCGCGAGGCGATCCGCGCGATCAAGACGCACAAGCCCGATCTGGTCTTTCTCGACATCCAGATGCCCGGTTTCGACGGCTTTTCGGTCGTCCAGGGGCTGATGGAGGTAGAGCCGCCGCTCTTCGTCTTCTGCACCGCCTATTCCGATCACGCGCTGCGCGCGTTCGAGGCGCAGGCGGTCGATTATCTCATGAAGCCGGTTGACGAATCGCGACTCGGTGACACGCTCGACCGCGTCCGCCAGCGCCTGGCCGAAAAGCGCGGCGCCAACGAGACCGAAAAGCTGAAGGAGGCGCTGGCCGAGCATGCCCCCGAGGCAGCGGCCGACCTGACCGCCGACGGCCCCGGCGGCGAGCATGCCTCCAGCCGGTTCGAAAAGCTCATCAACATCAAGGATCGCGGCCAGATCTTCCGCGTCGATGTCGACACGATCGAACTGATCGAGGCGGCCGGCGATTACATGGTCATCAAGACCGGCGACAATTCGCTGGTCCTGCGCGAAACGATGAAGGACCTCGAAAAGCGGCTCGATCCGCGCCGCTTCCAGCGCGTGCACCGCTCGACCATCGTCAATCTCGATCTGGTCAAGCAGGTGAAGCCGCACACCAATGGTGAATGCTTCCTGGTGCTCGACTCGGGCGCGCAGGTGAAGGTCTCGCGCTCCTACCGCGACGTGGTGGCGCGCTTCGTCCACTAAGGCATCCCTGTCCTGAGGGCATCCGGAGGGGGGTCGGCCAGCGATGGCCGGCCCCTTTTGCCTTGCCGCACCCCCCGTGACGCCGGGCCTGCAAAATGCTAACGGCGCGCGCATGCTCAATCTCAACGGCATCACCGTGCGGCTCGGCGGCCGCACGATCCTCGACCGCGCATCGGCCGCGCTCCCGCCCGGCAGCCGCGTTGGCCTGATCGGCCGCAACGGCACCGGCAAGTCGACGCTCGTCCGCGTCATCGCTAGGCAGTTGGAGGCGGACGAGGGTGCCGCCGAGATGCCGCGCGGCAGCCGCCTCGGCTATATCGCGCAGGAGGCGCCTTCGGGCACCGCGACCCCGTTCGACACGGTGCTGGAGGCCGATACCGAGCGCGCCACGCTGATGGTCGCGTCCGAGACGGAAACCGATCCCGACAAGCTGGGCGACATCTACGAACGGCTGATCGCGATCGACGCCTATACCGCCCCGGCGCGCGCCGCGACGATCCTGAAGGGGCTCGGCTTCGACGAGGAGATGCAGGGCCGCCCGCTCGACAGCTTCTCGGGCGGGTGGAAGATGCGCGTCGCGCTCGCCGCCTTGCTGTTCTCCGCCCCCGACGTGCTGCTGCTCGACGAGCCGTCGAACCACCTCGATCTCGAAGCGGTGATGTGGCTGGAGGATTTCCTGAAATCCTACCGCGCGACCATCCTGCTGGTCAGCCACGAGCGCGATTTTCTCAACAACGTCGTCGATCACATCCTGCACCTGCAGGGGGGCAAGGTGACGCTGTATGTCGGTGGCTACGACTCGTTCGAGCGGCAGCGTGCCGAGCGCATGGCGCAACTGGCCGCCGCCAAGGCGAATCAGGACGTGCAGCGGGCCAAGTTGCAGGACTATATCGCGCGCAACTCCGCCCGCGCCTCCACCGCCAAGCAGGCGCAGAGCCGGCAGAAGATGCTCGCCAAGATGCAGCCGATCGCGGAACTGGCGAACGACCCGTCGCTGTCCTTCGACTTCCCCGATCCCGACGAACTGCGCCCGCCGCTCATCACGCTCGACATGGCGACCGTCGGTTATGCCGAAACCCCGATCCTGAAGCGGCTGAACCTGCGCCTCGATCCGGACGACCGCGTCGCCCTGCTCGGTCGCAACGGCAACGGCAAGACGACGCTTGCCCGCCTGCTCGCCGCGCAACTGGCGCCGATGGACGGCGAGATGAACGCGTCCGGCAAGATGCGCGTCGGCTATTTCACCCAGTATCAGGTGGAGGAACTCGACGCGACGGACACGCCGCTCGAACACATGACCCGCACCATGCGCGGCGCCAGCCCGGCGGCGGTGCGTGCCCAACTCGGCCGCTTCGGCTTCTCGGGCGACAAGGCGACGACGCTGGTCGGCAAGCTGTCGGGCGGCGAGCGTGCCCGCCTCGCGCTGGCGCTCATCACGCGGGACGCCCCGCACATGCTGATCCTCGACGAGCCGACCAACCACCTTGATGTCGATGCGCGCGAGGCGCTGGTCCAGGCGCTGAACGGCTATAAGGGCGCCGTCGTGCTGGTCAGCCACGATCGCCACATGCTGGAAATGACCGCCGACCGGCTGGTACTGGTCGATCAGGGCACCGCGCGCGAGTTCGACGGGACGCTGGACGATTATATCGCCTTCGTGCTGTCGGGCGACAGCAAGCCTGCCGAGTCCAAGCCCGCCAACAAGGCGGATCGCAAGGCGTCGGCGGCCTACAAGGAAGCCGAAAAGGCCCGAAAGAAGCTGATCCGCGAAGCCGAGGCGGAAACGGCGAAGCTCACCGCCGAGCTGACCGAGATCGACCGCGCGATGTTCGATCCCTCGACCGCTACACCCGCGCTTGCCAAACTGACGATGTCGGACCTGATGAAGCGCCGCGCAGCGCTACAGGATCAGCTGGAGGCCGCCGAAACCCGCTGGATGGAAGCGAGCGAAGCGCTGGAAGCCGCCTGAACTTACTCCCTCTCCCCAAAGGGGAGAGGGCACATACACTTACTCGTCCGCGTCACCCGCAGCCGGATTCTCGATCCACGCCTCCACCGGGCCGGTCAGCTTGATCGTCAGCGGCCGGCCGTGCCGGTCCATCTTCTTGCCCAGCGCAACGCGGATCCAGCCCTCGGAAATCGAATATTCCTCGACGTCGCGGCGTTCCTGCCCCTTGAAGCGGATGCCGACCCCGCGCTGGAGCAGGTCCTGGTCGAAATAGGGGCTGTCGGGGTTCGTCGAAAGACGATCGGGAGGCGTATCGGTCATGCCCCGCGCTTAGCCTCGGGCCCATCGGCTTGCCAAGCAAAAGCGGCGCCGGATCGCTCCGACGCCGCCCGAGGCTATCAGTCGCAGATCCGGACGCGGACGTTGCGGCCCCAATAGGGGTCCCACCGCCAGTCATTCCAGCAGCGCGGCTGATAATAGGCGCGCGGCGGTGGCGCGTAATAGCGATCATAGGCGTAACCGCGATCCGCATAATAGCCGCGGTCATAATAACCGCGATCATAATAGCGATTGCGGTTGTTCGACGCGATCGCCGCACCGACGCCCAGTCCCAATATGCCGCCAAGCAGCGCGCCTGCGGCAACATCGCCGCCGCGGTCGCGGTGATGCCACCCGCCGCCATAGCCCCGCCCGCGCCAGCGCTGCGCATCCGCCGGCGCCGCCGCGGCAAGGACCGTCGCGGCCAGCGTCAGTCCAAACCCTGCCTTCTTCCATCCATGGATCATCTCGAACCTCCGATACTGACACGCCCGGTCCGCTGGAGACAAAAACGCGTAAAGGTGCGAGCGTGTTGCCTGTCATGCCGGTTTCGGGCTGAATGGTCGCGGAACTGGGTGTTTAGATGGGGTTCAGGCGATGGGTCACTGGCTGCTGAAGTCCGAGCCGGACAGCTATGGCTGGGACGATCTGGTCCGCGACGGCGGCACCGAATGGGACGGGGTACGCAACAACGCGGCCGCCGGGCATCTCCGCGCCATGGCGGCGGGCGACGAAGCGCTGATCTATCACAGCGGCAAGGACAAGGCGGCGGTCGGCATCGCGCGTATCGCCCGCGCGGCACGGGCTGACGGCGACGACGGGCGCTGGGTGTCCGTCCGCGTCGAACCCGTCCGCCCCCTGCCCCGCCCCGTCACGCTTGCCGCGATGAAGGCCGAACCGGCGCTTGCCGACATGGCGATGCTTCGCCAGTCGCGCCTGTCCGTCTCGCCGGTCACCGATGCCGCATGGCAGGTGCTGATGCGCCTGGCGGGTTAGCCGCGCGCGAACGCCGCCGCCTCGTCCACCTGCGCGTCCGTCGGCCGCACACCCGTATAGAGCACGAACTGCTCCAGCGCCTGCAGGGTCGCCACCTCGGTACCGGTGATCACCCGCGCGCCCGCCGCGCGTGTGGCGCGCAGGAAGGGCGTCTCCGGCGGATATTGCACCACGTCGAAGGCGATCGCGGCCCGTTCGATCATCGCTGCGGGAAACGCCAGCCTCTCGGCATCGGCGCCGGTCATCCCCAATGGCGTCACGTTGACCAGGATCGGCGCCGCCCCCTCCGCTTCCCCGCGCCACGCAAAGCCGTATAGCGCGGCCAGCCCCCGCCCTGCCTCCTCGTTGCGCGCGACGATCGTGCCGTGCGCGAAGCCCGCATCGCGAAACGCCGCCGCCACCGCCTTGGCCATGCCCCCCGATCCGCGCAGCACGAACGGCGTCGCCGGATCGATATCGGCGATCAGCGTGCGCACCGCGCCGTAATCGGTGTTGTGGCCCGTCAGGCGCCCGTCGTCGTTGACGATCGTGTTCACGCTGTCGATCGCCGCCGCGCTCGGCGCCAGATCGTCGATCAGCGAAATCACCGCCTCCTTGAACGGCATCGAAATCGCGCAACCGCGAACGCCCAGCGCGCGGATCCCCCCGATCGCCGCCGGCAGGTCGGTCGTGCTGAACGACTTGTAGACATAGTCCAGCCCGGTCAGCTCATAGAGCCGGTTGTGGAACCGCGATCCATAATTGCCCGGCCGCGCGGACAGCGACATGCACAGACGCGTATCGCGCCCGATCGGAGGTTTCTGCGTCATGCCCCGCCCTTTAGCGGATCAGGCGCGGTTCGGAAAATCCGGTTCACGCGAAGACGCGAAGACGCGAAGACATGGTGTTCGCTCTAAGGCGCAGAGGCGTGGGGAGAGAAATACGAGCCGAAGGCTCACGCTCGACAACCGGCGCGGCATGTCTCCCGGCCGAACGGGTCCGCTACGGCGAGACCGGACGCACGCTCTCCGCGCCTCCGTGTGACCCGAACCTTCTTCGCGCCTTCGCGTCTTCGCGTGAACAAAAAAGGCCGGACGTTTCCGCCCGGCCCCTTAACCTTATGCCGCTTCCTTCGAGCGCGCGGCGCGCTTGCGCTCGTGCGGGTCGAGATGGCGCTTGCGCAGGCGGATCGACTTGGGCGTCACCTCCACCATCTCGTCGTCGTCGATATAGGCGATTGCCTGTTCCAGCGTCATCTTCTTGGGCGGGGTCAGCCGGATCGCATCGTCCTTGCCGCCGCTCGCGCGGAAGTTCGTCAGCTGCTTCGCCTTCATCGGATTGACCTCCAGGTCATCCGTCTTGGCGTTCTCGCCGATGATCATGCCCTCATAGAGCGCCTCGCCGTGGCCGACGAACAGGATGCCGCGATCCTCCAGCGGCCCCAGTGCATAGGACTGCGCCTCGCCCGCACCGTTGGAGATCAGCACGCCGTTCTTGCGGCCCTCGATCACGCCCTTGTACGGCCCGTAACGCTCGAACAGCCGGTTCATGATGCCGGTGCCGCGCGTGTCCGACAGGAACTCGCCGTGATAGCCGATCATGCCGCGGCTGGGCGCGGAGAAGGTGATGCGCGTCTTGCCGCCGACCGAAGGACGCATGTCGGTCAATTCGGCCTTCCGCAGGTTCATCTTCTCGACGACGGTGCCCGAATGCTCCTCGTCCACGTCGATGATGACGGTTTCGTACGGCTCGGTCCGCTTTCCGTCCTCGTCGGTGCCGAACAGCACGCGCGGACGGCTGATGCCCAGCTCGAAGCCCTCGCGGCGCATCGTCTCGATCAGCACGCCGAGCTGAAGCTCGCCGCGCCCGGCGACTTCGTAGCTGTCGCGGTCCGCGGCCTCGGTCACCTTGACCGCGACGTTCGACTCGGCCTCGCGGAACAGGCGGTCGCGGATCATGCGGCTCGTCACCTTGCTGCCCTCGCGGCCCGCCATCGGCGAGTCGTTCACGGCAAAGCGCATCGACAGCGTCGGCGGATCGATCGGCTGCGCGTGCAGCGCCTCGGCCACGCTGATGTCGGCGATGGTGTTCGCCACGGTCGCCACGGTCAGGCCGGCCAGCGAGATGATGTCGCCCGCCTTGGCTTCGTCCACCGGCACGCGGTCCAGCCCGCGGAACGACATGATCTTGGACGCGCGACCCGTTTCGACGATGTTGCCGTCGTTATCCAGCGCATGGATCGGCTGGTTGATCTTCACCGTGCCCGAATTCACCCGGCCGGTCAGGATGCGGCCCAGGAAGTTGTCGCGGTCCAGCAGCGTGACGAGGAAGGTGAACGGCGCATCCACGTCCAGGTTGGGCGGCGGCACATGGTTCACGATCGTCTCGAACATCGGGATCAGCGTGCCTTCGCGCGCGTCCATGTCGGTCGAGGCATAGCCGTTGCGGCCCGAGGCGTAGAGCACGGGGAAGTCGAGCTGTTCGTCATTGGCGTCCAGCGACACGAACAGGTCGAACACCTCGTCCAGCACTTCCTGGATGCGCGCATCGGGGCGGTCGACCTTGTTGACCACCACGATCGGCTTCAGGCCCAGCGCCAGCGCCTTGCCGGTCACGAACTTCGTCTGCGGCATCGCGCCTTCCGACGAATCGACCAAGAGGACGACGCCGTCGACCATCGACAGGATGCGCTCCACCTCGCCGCCGAAATCGGCGTGTCCGGGGGTGTCGACGATGTTGATCCGCACGCTCTCGCCACCGTTCGGCGGGGTCCAGTCGACCGAGGTCGGCTTGGCCAGAATGGTGATGCCACGCTCTTTTTCGAGGTCGTTGGAATCCATCGCACGCTCTTCGACGCGCTGGTTGTCGCGGAAAGTGCCCGACTGGCGGAACAACTGATCGACCAGCGTCGTCTTGCCGTGGTCGACGTGCGCGATGATCGCCACGTTGCGGAGGCTCATAAGGTTCTCTTGTTCGGAAAAGGGATGTTGCGCGCGCCCATAGCCGAAATGCCCGCCCGTGGGAAGGGCGGTGAACGATCTCTGGCGATATATTGAAGCAATACACTTGAAGCGCGCGCCGTTCCTCGCCAGACTCTGCGCAAAGGCACTGGAGACGCAAAGCAAATGGCGACGACCCCCGAAACCGTGCAGGAGCTGAAGCTTACCCCGCCCGATCCGGTGCCCAGCGTCGCACCCGCCAAGGCCGCGGGGCTCGTCCCCGTCGATGAAAAGACGCGCAGCCAGCTCGATACCCGCGTCGACGGCTTCGTCGCCGATCTGGTCGCGCAGGATGTGAACAGCCCCGAATTCGGCCGCCGCGTCGATGCGATCACCGCCATGGGGCAAAAGGAGATCCGCGAGGCCGCCGGCCAGTCCAACCGCTTCCTCGATCGCCCGGTGCGCGCGATGGATCAGGAATCGGGCGTCGGCAAGGACCTGACCGAGCTGCGCCGGCTGGTCGAAAGTCTCGACCCGGGCCGGCAGGGCAATCTGTCCGCACCCAAGAAGCTGCTCGGCATCCTGCCTTTCGGCAACAAGATGCGCGACTATTTCGATGGCTATCGCTCGTCGCAGACGCATATCGCCGCCATCCTTAAGAGCCTGTCCTCGGGTCGCGACGAACTGCTGATGGACAATGCCGCGATCGATACCGAGCGCGCCAATCTGTGGGCGGCGATGGGCCGGCTGGAACAGATGATCCACCTGTCCAAGGCGATGGACAGCAAGCTGGAGGAGACCGCCAACGATCTCGACCACAGCGATCCCGCCAAGGCCAAGGCGATCCGCGAGACGGCGCTGTTCTACACCCGCCAGCGTACGCAGGACCTGCTGACCCAGATGGCGGTCACCGTGCAGGGCTATCTGGCGCTCGACCTGGTCAAGAAAAACAATGTCGAGCTGGTAAAGGGCGTCGACCGCGCTTCCACTACCACCGTCTCGGCGCTGCGCACCGCGGTCACCGTCGCACAGGCGCTCGCCAACCAGAAGCTGGTGCTCGACCAGATCACCGCGCTCAACTCCACCACCGCCAATATCATCGATTCGACGGGCAAGCTGCTGCGCAGCCAGACCGCGCAGATCCACGAACAGGCGGCGGCCTCCACCATCCCGCTGGAAACGCTGCAACGCGCCTTCCAGAACATCTACGACACGATGGACGCGATCGACACCTTCAAGCTGAAGGCACTCGATTCGATGAAGACCACCGTCACCGCGCTCGGCTCGGAGGTGGACAAGTCCAAGGGATATATCGCCCGCGCCGAGGGTGCGCAGCAGGGCCGGCTGGCCGGTCCCGGCGGCGGCACGTCGTCGTTCAAGCTGGAGGCGCTGTAAGCCGCGATGCCCACGCCCCGCTCCCAGGAAGTCGATGCGCAGATCGAGCGTGCGCGCGAGGTCATGGCGCGCATCTCGCAGGATTATCGGGGCGCGGGGCGGCGCGTGCGGCGCAAGGCGACGTCGCTGCTCCGCCGGCTGATCGCCATCGCGCTGGCCAATGCCGCGCTGCTCGTCGCCGCGATCGTCGCCGGGCTGATCCTGCCCGGCGGCATCGGCCTGTTCGGCGCGCTGGCGGTGATGTTCCTGATGGTCGCCGTGACGCTGGGCATCGCGCTGGCGCCGGCCGGCCGTGCGCCCTCCCCCGCCAAGCTGGCGCAGGTCGACATCAAGGCGCTGCCGGCGCAGACCGAACGCTGGCTGGAGGCGCAGCGCCCGATGCTGCCCGCCCCGGCCGCGACGCTGATCGACCGCATCGGCCTGCGCCTCGATACGCTGTCGCCGCAACTGGCCGCCGTCTCCAACGACAGCGCGGAAGCGCAGGAGGTCCGCCGCCTGATCGGCGAGCAGCTTCCCGCCTTTGTCCGCGATTACGAACGCGTCCCCGATACGCTGCGCCGGGTCGAGCGCAACGGCCGCACCCCGGACGCGCAACTGGTCGACGGCCTGCGCCTGATCGAACAGGAAATCGCCGATATGACCGGCCGGCTTGCCCAGACCGATCTCGACAGCCTCTCGACCCGCGGCCGCTTTCTGGAGATGAAGTACCGGGAGGGCGAGGGCACGAACTGACCGTCAGGCCCCGCCAATCCCCTCCACCACCGTACCCGTACCGCCGCAATTCGGGCAGTCGCCATCATCGATCGTCCCGCTACCCCCACAGCGCGGACACACATTCTCGCCGGTGCCGGGCGTCCCCTCGGGCGCGACGTCGCCGGGATTGATCGCTTGCTGGGCCATGGACATTCTCCTCGCCCCATCAACGCATTACGGACAAGCAGGCTCCAACACGATCCCCTCTCCCCACCGGGGAGCATCAGGTCGTCCATGCCGGGGGGCATGGACGACCTGATGCTGGAGGGGCCCGCCGCGAAACGGTGGGAAGGTGAGGGGCAGCCCAGCAGTGCTACGGTTTAGAGCCTGATGACTTTACCTAATCCGTTCGTGCCGAGTAGAGATCGAGTAGCTCCGCAGGAGCGTATCGAGAGCGCGTATCGAGGTACCGCCCCGCGCACTGACCTGTTCATCTCGATACGCGGATTTGCCGCTACTCGATGACTATTCGACGGTTATTCGAGACAAACGGATAAGGGTTGGTCCTCATCTCACTGCAATTCAGGCAGGCCTACCCGGCCCCCCGTGCCGCCAGCCGCGCCACCGCGGCCTCATGCAACCCGCGCGCCGTCACCAGCACCCCGAAATCCCGCGGATCGGGCTTGTTGAACCGCAACGCCCCACCCCGCGCATCCGAAACCCCCGCCCCGGCCTCGGCCGCGATCAGCACGGCGGCGGCAACATCCCACTCATTGCCCCACCGCATCGTCGCCACCAGATCGGCTTCATCCGCCGCGACCATCGCGATGCGCAGCGCGATCGAATTGGGCTTGGCCACCGCCACCAGGTCGCGGTCCACCTTGGGCAGCACGTCCACCGGCACCCGCGCCCCCGCCATGTCGTGCCGCTCGCCCACCGCGATCCGCCCGCGATTGCGCGTGGCGCCCTGCCCGATCGTGGCGACCCAGGCTTCTTCGCGTGCCGGTGCGTCCAACACGCCGATCACCGGCCGACCATCCTCGATCAGCGCGATCGACACCGCCCAGCCGGGCCGCCCGCGAATATAGTCGCGCGTGCCGTCGATCGGATCGACCACCCACACATGCCGCCGCGCCAGCCGGTCGGGGCGGTCCGCGGTTTCCTCGGACAGCCATCCCGCCTCGGGCAACAACGCCATCAGCCGTGCGCGCAGCATCGCGTCGACATCCAGGTCGACCTCGCACACCGGGCTGCCGGGCACCTTTTCCCAGCGGCGAAACTCACCGCCCCAGCGCGCCATTGCCATGGCGCCGGCCTCGCGCGCGATCTCCGCGACCGCAGGGGTCAGAGTGGCGGAGACCGGATCAGCCACCCGCGATCGTCATCCCGTCGACGCGCAGCGTCGGCACGTTGATGCCGTGGCGGAATTCCAGATCGTTGGCCGGGGTCATCGCGCGGAACATCTCCTTCAGGTTGCCTGCGATGGTGAACTCCGCAACCGGCCCGGCGATCCCGCCATTCACGATGCGAAAGCCCGCGGCCCCGCGGCTATAGTCGCCGGTGACGCCGTTCACGCCCTGTCCAATCAGCTCGGTGACGTAGACGCCGTCGGCGATGTCGGCGATCAGCGTCTCGACCGGAACATGGCCCGCCGCCATGTAGAGGTTGCTGGTCGACACGCCCGGCGCGCCGCCGACGCCGCGCGCGGCATGGCCGGTCGGCTCCAGCGACAATTGCCGGGCCGATGCCGAATCGAGCAGCCAGGTCTGCAACACCCCGTCCACCACGATCTCGGTCGGCGATACCGGCAACCCCTCGCCGTCGAACGGCCGCGAGCGCAGCCCGTGCGGCCGGTGCGGGTCGTCCAGGATCGCGATGCCCGGCGACAGCACCTGCGTGCCCAGCGCGTCCAGCAGGAAGCTCGTGCGCCGCGTGATCGCGGCCCCGGCGATCGCCCCGATCAGATGCCCGACCAGCGAGGATCCGACGCGTCGGTCGAACACCACCGGCATCGGCCCGCTTGCCAGCTTGCCCGGATCAACCCGCGCCACCGCCCGTTCGCCCGCCAGCCGCCCGATCGCGTCGGGCGCATCCAGATGCCGCCGCCGCCGTGCGCCGTGATGCGCGTAATCGCGCTGCATCGCCCCGCCCTCACCGGCCAGCACCGCCACCGACACGCCGTATCCGGTCGCCGCATAGCCGCCGGCAAAGCCGTGGCTCGTCGCCAGCGCATAGACGCTGCGCGAGGCGGAGGCGCCGCCGCCTTCCGAATTGGTCACCCCCGCCACCGCCAGCGCCGCATCCTCCGCCGCCAGCGCGGCATCGCGCAGCGATTCCGGGCTCGCCTCGCCGCCATCGTCCAGGTCGAGCAGCGGCGGCGTGCCGTGCAGCAGCCGGTCCTGCGGCGCCAGGCCCGCCCAGGGATCTTCCGGCGCCTCGCGCGCCATGGCCAGTGCGCGCTCCACCATCCGGTCGAACGCATCGCCCGACAGGTCGGAGGTGGAAACGCTTGCCGATCGTCGCCCCACAAAGACGCGCAAGCCCAGCTCCTCGCTTTCGGAGCGCCCGACATCCTCCAGCTTGCCCAGCCGCACCGACACGTCCAGCGCGGCATCGGCGGCAAACACCGCATCGGCGGCATCGGCGCCGGCGGCGCGGGCGCGGGAGACGATGTCATGTGCCCGGTCGCGGGCCTGGTCGGGGGTCAGCATAAGGAGCACTTAGGGGGTGCCCGGCCCTGTTGCTACCCTGCGGTGCCCACCACGAAGCATGCCAGGAACATCAACAGCCCGGCAAAGCGGTTGGAGCGGAAGCGGTGCAGCGCGCCCGCCCCGTCGTCCGGCGCCAGCGTCGCCACCTGCCACGCCAGATGCCCCGCCACCGGCACCAGCGCGACCGGCGCCAGCGGATCGGGCCTGACCATCCACACCGCCCCCGCCCAGCACAGGAGCGCGACCAGGTAGAACAGTGCCACCCCCGCCTTCACCCGCGACCCCATGCGCAGCGCCGAGGACCGCACCCCGATCAGCGCATCGTCCTCCCGGTCCTGCAACGCATAGATGGTGTCATACCCGATCACCCACGCGATCGACCCGGCATAGAGCAGCCACAACGGCGCCGCGAGGTCGCCCGCCACCTCCGCCCACCCGACCAGCGCCGCCCATGAGAATACCAGCCCCAGCCAGGCCTGCGGCCACCAGGTGATCCGCTTCATGAACGGGTAGGCCGCCACCGGCGCCAGACTGGCCAGCGCCACCCCGGCCGCCAGCGGGCGCAACTGCACCAGCACCACCAGCCCGATCAGGCTGAGCGCCACCAGCCACGCCCAGGCCAGCTTCACCGACACCAGCCCGCTGGGGATCGGCCGTGCGCGGGTCCGCGCCACCTGCGCGTCCAGATCGCGGTCGACGATGTCGTTGAACACGCACCCCGCCCCCCGCATCGCGATCGACCCCAGCAGCAGCCACAGGATGAGCGACCACCGCTGCATCGCCCCCCCCGCCAGCGCCACGCCCCACGCCCCGGGCCAGAACAGCAACCACCACCCGATCGGCCGGTCGAACCGCGCCAGCAGCGCCAGCCCGCGCATGGTCGGTGGCAGGCGGCCCACCAGGCCGCGATGCTCGCTGTCGGGAACGATGTCGATATGCATGCGCAACGGGTTATGGGCGTGGCACGTGGTACGCAAGGGCGCGTGCGGCTATGGTGGCACGATGCCGCCCCCTGCCCCCCTTCTTCCGTGATTGGCCTGTCGGTCGCGGTCGGCCGTTTCGTCGAAGCGTTGTTCTGGGCGATCCTGCGCGTCGCCGGGCTGATCGGCGGCGTCGCGCTGCTGGTCGCGGCAGTGATCGTCGTCGCCTGGGTATTGATCCGCCGCCGCCGTCGTCGCTGACCGGTCCTACCTGGCCAGCCGGCCGTCGGTGATCGCGTCGATGTCGAATGGGAACAGCACCTCGCGGTCGGGCGCCTTCACCGTATCGGCGATCTCGGCCGGCGCGACGCTTTTCAGCAGGTGGCGCATGATCGCCAGCCGCGCCGCCTTCTTGCTGTTCGCCCGCACGCAATACCAGGGGCTGAGCGGCGTATGCGTGCGGGTCAGCATGGTGTCGCGCGCCGCCGAATAGTCCGTCCATTTGTCCTGCGCCACCGCATCCATGTCGGACACCTTCAGCATCTTGAGCGGATCGGTACGCCGCGCCTCCAGCCGATCGGCCTGTTCGTCCTTGTCGATGTCCAGCCACAGCTTGACCAGCTTGATGCCGCTTTCCACCAGCATCCGCTCGAAATCGGGCGCATCGCGCAGGAACGCCTCCTGCTCGGCGGCGGTGGAAAAGCCCATCACCACCTCCACCCCCGCCCGGTTGTACCAGGACCGGTTGAAGATCACGAACTCGCCCGCGGCCGGCAGATGCGTGGCATAACGCTGGAAATACCACTGCGTCCGCTCCCGGTCGGACGACTTGGGCAGCGCCACGACCCGCGTCGAACGGACCGACAGATGCTCGGTGATCCGCTTGATCGCGCCGTCCTTGCCCGCGCCGTCGCGCCCTTCCAGTACCAGCACGACCCGCTCGCCCGACTGCGTCATCGCGGCCTGCGTGCGGACAAGCGCCAGTTGCAGCGCGGCGAGATCGCGGTCGTAATGTTTTCCCATAGCTGGGCAGAACGCGCAGGCTTCGAAAAGGTGCGTCGGCCGTGTAAAGGCACCGCCATGCCCGCCACCCCCGCCTGGCCGCCGCAATCGACGCCGCGCCTGTTCATCGACCAGCCGCTCGCCCCCGGCACCGTCCGCATCGACGGCCCCGCCGCCCATTACCTCCTGTCCGTGATGCGCACCCGAGTCGGCGATCCGGTCAAGCTGTTCGACGATCGCACGGGCGAATGGCTGGGCATCGCCGCCGTGACGGGCAAGCGCGACCTGACGCTGGACGTGACCGAGCTGCTTCGTCCGCGCGAACCCGTGCCCGATCTCTGGCTGTGCGCCGCACCGCTCAAGAAGAACAGGGTCGACTGGATGGCGGAAAAGGCGTGCGAACTGGGCGTCGCCCGCCTGACCCCCGTCGTCACCCGCCGCACCGTGGTGGACAAGCCCAATACCGAGCGGCTGCGCGCCCATATGATCGAGGCGGCCGAGCAATGCGCCCGCACCGCGCTGCCCGAACTGGTCGAGCCGGTGAAACTGCCCGCCCTGCTGCGCGACTGGCCGCAGGAGCGCACCCTGTTCTTCGCGGACGAGACCGGCGGCACCCCCGCGGCCGCCGCCTTTGCCGCGCACCCCGGCCCCGCGGCCGTCCTGATCGGCCCCGAAGGCGGCTTCGACGCCGATGAGCGCGACGCGATTCGCGCCCTGCCCCAGGCCGTCGGCATCGGTCTTGGCCCCCGCATCCTGCGCGCCGACACCGCTGCCGCCGCCGCTGTTGCCTTGTGGATGGGGGTATCGGGCGATTGGGCTTGATTCACCCTATGGCGCAGCCCCTTCCCCACGCGTAAGGGCCCGTCCATGACGACCAAATCCGCCTCGGCCAGCAAGAGCGATCCCATCGAATCGCGCGATCAGCTCATTCAGAGCTTCGCCCGTGGCGAGAAGCCGCGCGACCGCTGGCGGATCGGCACCGAGCATGAGAAATTCGTCTATGCGCTCGGCGACCACCATGCCCCGTCCTATGACGAACCATCGGGCATCCGCGCCCTGCTCGGCGAGCTGACCCAATATGGCTGGCAGCCGGTCGAGGAAGGCGGCAAGGTCATCGCCCTCGCCGGCAGCGACGGCACGGTCAGCCTGGAGCCCGCGGGCCAGTTCGAGCTGTCGGGCGCCCCGCTCGACAATCTGCACCAGACCTGTGCGGAAACCGGCCGCCATCTCGCTCAGGTCAAGGCCGCGGGCGAGACGCTGGGGATCGGTTTCCTGGGCCTCGGCATGTGGCCGGACAAGACCCGCGCCGAATTGCCGATCATGCCCAAGGGTCGCTACGACATCATGCGCCGCCACATGCCGCGCGTCGGCAGCCTCGGCCTCGACATGATGCTGCGCACCTGCACGATCCAGGTGAATCTCGACTATGCGTCCGAGGCCGACATGGCCAAGAAGTTCCGCGTCGGCCTGGCCCTGCAACCGCTCGCCACTGCGTTGTTCGCCAACTCGCCTTTTACCGAGGGCAAGCCCAACGGCCTGCTGTCCTATCGGAGCCATATCTGGTCGGATACCGATCCCGCGCGCACCGGCATGCTGCCCTTCGTGTTCGAGGACGGCTTCGGCTATGAACGCTACGCCGACTATATGCTCGATGTGCCGATGTACTTCGTCTACCGCGACGGCCGGTATATCGACGCGGCGGGCCTGTCGTTCCGCGATTTCCTGAAGGGCGAACTCTCCGTCCTGCCCGGCGAGAAGCCGACGCTGGACGACTGGAACGACCATCTCTCCACCGCCTTCCCCGAAGTGCGGCTCAAAACCTTTCTGGAGATGCGGGGCGCCGATGGCGGCCCGTGGAACCGCATCTGCGCGTTGCCGGCGCTCTGGGTCGGGCTGCTCTACGACGATGCCGCGCTGGATGCGGCATGGGACATGGTCAAGCACTGGACGCTGGACGAACGCCAGGCGCTGCGCGACGCGGTTCCTGCCCAGGCGCTTGACGCACCCATCCCCGGCGGCGGACGCCTGCGCGATATCGCCGCGCCGGTGCTCGACATCGCCCATGCCGGCCTTGCCGCCCGCGCCCGCTTCAACGGCGCCGGCGACAACGAAACCGGCTTCCTCGATCCGCTGCGCGAAATCGTCCGCACCGGCAAGGTCCCCGCCCAGACGCTACTCGACCGCTACAACGGCGCATGGAACGGCGACCTGTCGAGGGTCTACGAAGAAGAAAGCTTCTGACTTCTACCCTCTCCCCCTCTTGGGGAGAGGGAGGGGCCCGCTGCCGTAAGGCAGTGGGAGGGTGAGGGGTCGTCACGGGGCGTGGCCCCTCGGCTCGCTGCTCACCCTTTCCGAAGAACCCACCCAAAAAACCGCGGCACCGTCCCATACCGCGCCATCCACGCGCTATACGCCACATAGTCCGGATCGGCGCCCAGATGCCGCTCCTCGGTCCTGGCCCGCCAGTAATAGACCCCGCTGACCACCCCCAGCAGGATCGTCGCCCGCCCCGCATCCACGACGCTGCCCGTCGACAGGACCGGGATGGTCGAGATCCACCAGAACAGGTTCTTCGACAGATAGGCCGGATGCCGGGAGAAGGCGTAAGGCCCATGGGTCAGGATGCCGCGGTGGGTCAGGTTCGAAAAGCGCACGCCGAACGCCACCGTCGCCCAGGCATAGATGGCGGTCAGCGCGACCAGCACCGCGCCGATCACGCTCAGGATCACCGGATGCCCGGCGAACCAGTGGCTCCACTCGGCGGTGCCCGGCCGGTAATCCAGCGGACCGCCATCCGACATCAGGATGAACGGCGGGTAGCAGATCAGCGCCGCCGTCCACCCGGCCGCATAGGGCGTCGCGGAACGGATATGCGCATCCAGGGGCCGCATGGTCAGCACATAGCCGACGGTCGCAAACGCCACGTCGATCAGGAACATCAGCGTGATCAGCCAGTTGGCCAGCGCCACCGGGTCGTGCAGCACGGTGGCCGTGTCCCCGCGCACGAACTCGCCGAACCCCGGCGGCACGACGGCCACCATGAACGCCAGAAAGAACGCCTTCACGCCCCAGGCGCGCAAATGGCCGTAAATGGCATCGCGATCGACCCCGCTTTGCCCGGTCAGCCACGCCCCCAGGTGCCACGCCCCGTCGCGCGGCGCGACCAGATAGCGGTCGATCCACAGCACATAGGCGATCGATGCGACGAGCAGCACCGGGGCGGCGTGGGTGAAGCACCACATGGCAAAGGCGAAATGCCCCTGCCAATAGAATCGCCCGGTGGCATAGATGATCGCGATCCCGCCCCAGGTCGCCCACAGACCGGCCAGCTTGGTCAGGCTGATGTCCAGCGTGTCGCGCCAGGCTTTGCGCATCCCCCAGTCGAGGCCGGTCGATGGCCGCCGGTGCACCTTGTCCACGATCAGCAGCCACAACACCATCGGCACGCCGCACGCCACCAGATTGACCAGCGCCGCATAAGGCCCGTCCAGGTGCAGCGCGCGTGCCGTCGCGATCCACGCCACCGCCCCGGCCAGACCGGCGAGGCCGACACCATGGCTCACCGCCGATGCGGGCCTTTTTGCGCAAGGCTGGAGCGTGGGATCGTGCAGCATGGCACCCGGCATAACCGGCATTTGGTAAGCATCGCGTGAAGCCGCGTCACGCCGCGAGGCATCGGTCATCGATGGGGGGAAGTTGGAGCGGGTAACGGGAATCGAACCCGTGTATTCAGCTTGGAAGGCTGCTGCACTACCATTGTGCTATACCCGCCCGCATTCGACGCCGACACACGCATAGCCCATCGGCGATAATGGTGGAAGGGACTGGATTCGAACCAGTGTACGCTCACGCGGGCAGATTTACAGTCTGCTGCCTTTAACCACTCGGCCACCCTTCCGGGGTGTCGCTCCCGAAGAGCGAGGGCGCCCAATGCCGATTCGATGCCGCCCTGTCAACGGGGTTTGGGTGACGGGGTTTGGGTCGGGGGTCTGGACGCTTGCGCACGGTGCGGCAGATGCTTAGCGTCCGGCGCAACAATCTTTCAGGGGGATCTTCATGAAGCGCCTGTTGCTCGTCACCGCCGCCGCGGTGGCGGCCTTCTCGCCCGCCGTCGCGCAGGATCGCGGTTCGGTGAACCGCATCATCGACGAAGGCACGAATCACAGCCAGGTCATGGTCACCGCGCAGCATCTGACCGACGTGATCGGCCCGCGCATGACCAACAGCCCCGCAATGCGCCGCGCCGAGGACTGGACCGCGGGCAAGTTCCGCGAATGGGGCCTGAAGAACGTCCACAAGGAGGGCTTCGAATTCGGCCGCGGCTGGTCGATCGAGCGCGCCAGCGTACGCATGGTCACCCCCCGCCCGCTCGCCCTCACCGCCATCCCGATCGCCTGGACCCCCGCCACGAACGGCGCCGTCACCGCCCCCGTCATCGTCGCGCCGATGAAGCGCGAGCGTGATTTCGACCAGTGGCGCGGCAAGCTGAACGGCAAGATCGTCATGGTGACGCTGCCCGGCACCGGCGACGAGCCCGGCAATCCGCCCTTCCGCCGCCTGTCGGGCGAGGATCTCGGCAAGCTCGACGTGTTCGTGCAACCGACCAACGACCCCGAAACCGCCGACCGCCGCCTGAAGCGCCTCGACTTCGCCAAGAAGCTCGACGCCTTTCTGAAGGCGGAGGGTGCGGTCGCCTATGTCACCCAGTCCTATCGCGACGGCAAGCTGCTCCACGGCGAGGGCTATCTGTTCGGCCGCGGTGAAACGCCGCAGGTGCCCGGCGTCGAACTCGCCGCCGAGGATTATCGCCGCCTCGCCCGCCTCGCCAAGTCGGGCACCGCCCCGACGATCGAGGTGCTGAGCGACGTCCGCTACGACGACACGGACATCAACGCGTACAACATCATCGCCGAAATCCCCGGCACCGATCCCAAGGCTGGCTATGTCATGGCCGGCGCGCATCTCGACAGCTGGGTGGCGGGCGACGGCGCCGCCGACAACGCCGCGGGCTCGGCGATGATCATGGAGGCCGCCCGCATCCTCGCCGCCACCGGCCAGCGCCCCCGCCGCACGATCCGCTTCGCGCTCTGGTCGGGCGAGGAACAGGGCATTCTCGGCTCGATGGCCTATGTCGAGAAGCATCTGGCGACCCGCGGCCGCCCCGATGACGCGCCGCAGACCGGGCTGCGCCGCTATTATGGCTGGACGCAGCGCTGGCCGGTGACGCCCCTGCCCGGCTACGGCGACCTTGCCGCCTATTTCAACATCGACAACGGCTCGGGCAAGCTGCGCGGCCTGTATGCGGAGAACAACCCGGCGGCGGTGCCGACCTTGCGCGAATGGCTCGCGCCCTATGCCGGCATGGGCGCCGGTACGGTGGCGCTGCGCCCGACCGGCGGCACCGACCATGTCTTCATGCAGGCGATCGGTGTGCAGGGCTTTCAGTTCATCCAGGACCCGCTGGATTATGGCAGCCGCATCCATCACAGTTCGGCAGACACCTTCGACCATCTGAAGGCGGAGGATATGCGCCAGGCCTCGATCGTTCTCGCCGGTGTCTTGCTTGGTGCCGCAAATGCGGACAAGGCGCTGCCGCGACCGCCGCTGCCGACGCAGCCGGTGGTGACCGATCCCTTTGCTTATACGGACGATGACGACTGATGGCACGACAGACCGGACGCCGGGGGCACCGCCCCAGCACGGGTATCGCGAACCGCCCCCGCTTCTGGGGGCGCCACGCGGTCACCGCCGCGCTTGCCAACCCGGCGCGCACCGTGCGCAAGATCTGGGGCACGCACGAGGCGCTGCGCCAGCTGGATGCCGAGATCGATCCGAGCATCCCGGTGACCTTCGCCGACGCCGCCGATCTCGGCCGCCTCGTGCCCGGCGATGCGCCGCACCAGGGGCTGGTGATCGACGTCGATCCGCTGGAGGACATCTGGCTGGGCGACCTCTTGCAACAGGGTGAGGGCGACCAGCGCCCGCTCATCATCCTCGACCAGGTGACCGACCCGCACAATGTCGGCGCGATCCTGCGCTCGGCCGCGGCGTTCGACGCGCTCGGCATCGTCACGCAGGACCGCCACTCGCCCCCCGAATCGGGCACGGTGGCGCGCGCCGCCTCGGGCGCCCTGGAAACGGTGCCCTGGGTGCGCGTCGTGAACCTCGCGCGCGCGCTGGAAGAGATAGCGGAGGCCGGCTTCTGGCGCATCGGCCTGACCGGCCATGCCGAGCAGACGCTCGCCCAGACCATGGGCACGCAGCGCATCGCGATCGTGCTCGGCGCCGAGGGCGAAGGCATGCGCGCCAATACCGAGACGCACTGCGACGAACTCGCCAAGCTGCCGATCAGCGACCGGGTCGAAAGCCTGAACGTCTCCAACGCCGCCGCCATCGCGCTCTACGCCGTAGCGGCGCGGTGAACGAAACCCTCTCCCCGGAGGGGGAGAGGGCAAAGACGAATCAATCCTCCGCCGCGATCCGCACCCGCATCCCGTCGAACGCCGGCCCGAACGGCAACTGGCACGACAGCCGCGAAAACGCGTCGCGATCGCTGGTCGAATCCAGCAGGTCGTCCTCATCCGGCCCGATCGGCGGCAGCTTGTCGGCAAAGGCCGGGTCGACATGCACATGGCACGTCGCGCACGAACAGCATCCGCCGCACAGCGCCAGGATCTCGTCGATCCCGCCGTCGCGGATCACTTCCATCACCGAAAAACCGGCCTGCCCTTCGATCTCGCGTTCTTCCCCCTCGCGCGTGACGACGATAAGCTTGGCCATGATCATGCTCCTTGCGATTTCGCGCCGCTCTGCCGGTCCCGCCTGTCCGGATCAAGCATCATGGGGCTGAGCGCCGAGCAGATCCGCGACAGCATGGATGCGCTCGCCGCGATCGAACCGGCGATCGCCGCCGCGCTGCAACGGGTCGGCTACCCCGAACCCCGTATCCGCGAACGCGGCTACGGCACCTTGCTGCGCACCATCATCGGCCAGCAGGTCTCCGTCGCCTCCGCCAATGCGGTCTGGCTGAAACTCTCCACCGTCCTCGGCAACCCGGAGGACCCGGCCATCCTCGCCGCCGCCAGCGACGAGCAACTCCGCGCCGCCGGCCTGTCGCGCCAAAAGGCCAGCTATGCCCGCAGCCTTGCCGAGGAGGTGACCAGCGGCCGGCTCGACCTGGCCGACCTGCCCGCCGACGACGAGGAAGCGATCGCGCAGCTCGTCCGCGTGAAAGGCATCGGCCGCTGGTCGGCAGAGGTCTACCTGTTGTTCGCAGAGGGCCGCACCGACATCTGGCCGGCGGGCGACCTGGCGGTACAGGTCGAGATCGGCCGCATCCTCGGCCATGACGTGCGCCCGTCCGAAAAACTCACCCGCGCCCTTGCCGAAAACTGGCGCCCCCATCGCGGCGCACTGGCGATCTTCACCTGGCATCATTACGGCGCCGGGCCCGATGCCGCCCCGGTCTGATCCGGCAAAAGGATTATCTGCACCCTCACGAAACGGTTGCACCCTTGTTACGTTCAGGCTTCTCCGTCACACCGGGAAGACATGACCGCCGCTGCACCCGTCCGCCGTTCGCTCGCCGAAAGCCATCGCAGCGTCGCCATCCCCGAAGGCGCCTCCTTCTGGCGGCGCCTGTTCGCCTTTGCCGGTCCCGGTTATCTGGTCGCGGTCGGCTATATGGACCCGGGCAACTGGGCGACCGGCATCGCCGGCGGCTCGGCCTATGGCTATGCGCTACTCTCGGTCATCCTGCTGTCCAACCTCATGGCGATGGTGTTGCAGGCCTTGTCGGCGCGGCTCGGCATCGCCGCCGGGCTCGATCTCGCCCAGGCGTGCCGGGCGCAATATTCCAGCGCCACCTCGCGCGTCCTGTGGCTGTTGTGCGAGATCGCGATCATCGCCTGCGATCTGGCCGAGGTGCTGGGCACCGCCATCGCGCTCAAGCTGCTGTTCGGCCTGCCGCTCACCTGGGGCGTGCTCATCACCGCGCTCGACGTGTTCGTCATCCTGGCGCTGCAACGCTTCGGCTTCCGCAAGCTGGAAGCGTTCATCGTCACCCTGTTGCTGGTGATCGCCGGCTGCTTCCTGTTCGAACTCTTCGCGTCGCACCCCGATCCGGCCGCGGTCGCCGCCGGCCTCGTGCCCACCAGCCGCATCGTCACCGATCCCGCGATGCTCTATCTCGCCATCGGCATCCTCGGCGCCACCGTAATGCCGCACAACCTGTACCTCCACTCCTCGGTCGTGCAGACGCGCGCATTCGGCGAGGACGACAAGGGCAAGCGCGAGGCGGTGCGCCTCGCCACCATCGACAGCACCGTGGCGCTGGGTTTCGCCTTTTTCATCAACGCCGCCATCCTGATCGTGTCGGCCGCGACCTTCCACATCGCCGGCCGCACCGACATCGCCGAGATCGACGAAGCCTATCGCCTGCTCGCCCCGATGCTGGGCGTGGGCGCGGCCAGCATCGTCTTTGCGGTGGCACTGCTCGCCTCGGGGCAGAATTCCACGGTCACCGGCACGCTGGCCGGGCAGATCGTGATGGAGGGGTTCCTCGACCTGCGCATCCCCGGCTGGGCGCGCCGCCTGATCACCCGCGCGCTGGCCATCATCCCTGCGGTCCTGGTGGTGGGGGCGATGGGCGACGCCGGCGCGACCCGCCTGCTCGTCCTCAGCCAGGTGATCCTCAGCCTGCAACTGCCTTTCGCCGTCGTGCCGCTGGTCAAGTTCACCGGCGACCGCGCGCTCATGGGCCGCTTCGCCAGCCCGGTCTGGCTCCGCATCCTCGCCTGGACGATCGCCAGCGTCATCATCGTGCTCAACATCATGCTGCTCTGGGGTGCCGTCTTCGGCTGATCCGCCCCTCTCCCCTGCCCGTGCCTGCAATGGATGCGTGACATCGATCCGCACCACACTAATCTGCCGTTTCCACCATCCTGAACGGGCCGTTCGTGACAGCATCCATCACCACCCTCCATGTCGACGATCCCCAGCCGCTCGCCGACGCGATTCTTGACACCCTGGTCCACCGCATCGGCAAGGACGCGCAGGCCGCCCGGACGCATGACTGGCTGGCCGCGACGATCCTTACCGTCCGCAACGAGATCATCGAGCGGTGGATGGCCTCCACCAAGGCGGCGCATGCCGCCGGTGCCAAGCGCGTCTATTATCTCAGCCTCGAATTCCTGATCGGCCGCCTGCTGCGCGATGCGCTGTCCAACCTCGGCGTCATGGAACAGGTATCCGCCGCGCTCCGCTCGCTCGGCGTCGACCTTGCCGAGATCGAGGAGATCGAGCCCGATGCCGCGCTCGGCAATGGCGGCCTCGGCCGGCTCGCCGCCTGCTTCATGGAAAGCCTCGCCAGCCTCGACGTGCCGGCCTACGGCTATGGCATCCGTTATGTGAACGGCATGTTCCGCCAGCGCATCGACGATGGCTGGCAGGTCGAGCTGCCCGAAACCTGGCTCGCCCACGGCAACCCCTGGGAGTTCGAGCGCCGCGAGAGCGCCTATTTCGTCGGCTTCGGCGGCGAGGTCACCGGTACCGACGATGGCGCCGTCCATTGGAAGCCGCAGGAAGCGGTGGAGGCGGTTGCGGTCGACACCCCCGTGGTCGGCTGGCGCGGCAGGCGGGTCAACACGCTGCGCCTGTGGACCGCGCGCGCCTTTGATCCCATCCGCCTCGACCGCTTCAACGCCGGCGATTACCAGGGCGCGCTTGCCGGCCAGCTTGCCGCCGAAACGCTGGTCCGCGTCCTCTATCCCTCCGACAGTTCGCCCGCCGGTCAGGAATTGCGGCTGCGGCAGGAATATTTCTTCTCCTCCGCCTCGATCCAGGACATCGTCCGCCGCCACATCCAGTATTTCGGCAACATCCGCACGCTCGCCGACAAGGCCGCGATCCAGCTCAACGACACCCACCCGGCGGTCTCCGTCGCCGAGTTGATGCGGCTCCTGATCGACCATCACGACCTCGACTTCGACGAAGCGTGGGAGATCACCCGCGCCACCTTCGGCTATACCAATCACACGCTGCTGCCCGAGGCGCTGGAAAGCTGGCCGCTGCCGCTGTTCGAACGGCTGCTGCCGCGTCACATGCAGCTCGTCTATGCGATCAACGCCCGCCTGCTGCGCGAGGCGCGCAAGGTCGAGGGTGTGGACGACCGCGCCATCGCCGCGATCAGCCTGATCGACGAAGGTGGCGAGCGGCGCGTGCGCATGGCCAACCTCGCCTTTGCCGGCAGCCACAGCGTCAACGGCGTCGCCGCGCTCCATACCGAACTGATGAAACAGACGGTGTTCGCCGACCTGCACCACCTGTTCCCGGACCGGATCAACAACAAGACCAACGGCATCACCCCGCGCCGCTGGCTCCAGCAATGCAACCCCGGCCTGACCGCCCTGATCCGCGAGGCGATCGGCCCCAAATTCCTCGACGACGCCGAGGCTTTGATCGATCTGGAAAAATTTGGGCAAGACGCTTCGTTTCGGGAGCGTTTCGCCAAGGTGAAGCGTTTGAATAAGGTGGCACTGTCTCAACACCTCAAGACCGACATGGGCCTCGCGATCGATCCGGACGCGCTGTTCGACGTCCAGATCAAGCGGATTCACGAATATAAGCGCCAGTTGCTCAACATCATCGAGACGGTGGCGCTCTACGACCAGATCCGCAGCCATCCCGAGCGCGACTGGGTGCCGCGGGTGAAGCTGTTCGCGGGCAAGGCGGCCTCCAGCTACCACAATGCCAAACTGGTCATTAAGCTGGCCAATGACGTGGCGCGCCGGATCAATGCCGATCCGTCGGTCGGCCATCTGCTCAAGGTCGGCTTCGTGCCGAACTACAATGTCTCCCTCGCCGAGAAGATCATCCCCGCCGCCGACCTGTCCGAACAGATATCGACCGCGGGCATGGAGGCGTCGGGCACCGGCAACATGAAGTTCGCGCTGAACGGTGCGCTCACCATCGGCACGCTCGACGGCGCCAATGTCGAGATCCGGGATCATGTCGGCGACGACCATATCGTCATCTTCGGCCTGACCGCGGACGAGGTCGCCGCCAAGCGCCGCGACGGCTATGATCCGCGCAGCGTGATCGAGGCGAGCCCGGAATTGCGCCAGGCCGTCTCCGCCATCGCCTCCGGCGTTTTCTCGCCCGACGATCCGAACCGTTATGCCGGGCTGATGGGCGGCCTCTATGACGGGGACTGGTTCATGGTCGCCGCCGATTTCGACGCCTATCACGCCGCGCAGCGCAGCGTGGACCGGCGTTGGGAGGACCGGGACGGCTGGGTGCGCTCGGCGATCCACAATGTCGCAAAGGTCGGCTGGTTCTCCTCGGACCGCACGATCCGTCAATATGCCTCGGACATCTGGAAGGTGATGTGAAACCACCCGCCACCGCCATTCAGGCGCTGATCGAAGGGCGCAACGCCGATCCCTTCGCGCTGCTCGGTCCCCATGCGGGGCCCGGCGGCACGTTCCTGCGCGCGCTCGTGCCGGGCGCGCAGGCGGTGGCGGTGTTCGACCTGGCCGGCGATCCGCTCGGCGACCTCGCCTGCGTCGATCCGAACGGCCTGTTCGAGGGGGTCGTCGACGGCGATCCGCAACCGGTGAAATACCGTGCGCAAGGGCACGGCGCCGAATGGTGGATCACCGATCCCTACAGCTTCGGCCCCGTGCTTGGCCCCATCGACGACCTGTTGATGGGAGAGGGCACGCACCGCCGTCTCTACGACAAGATGGGCGCGCACCTGATCGAGCATCAGGGCGCCCGTGGCGTCCATTTCGCCGTCTGGGCTCCCAATGCGGAGCGCGTGTCGGTGGTCGGCGACTTCAACGACTGGAACGGCGCCCGCCACGTCATGCGTCGCCGCAATGACGTCGGCGTGTGGGAGATCTTCCTGCCCGACATCGGCGCCGGCCGCGCCTACAAGTTCGAGATCGTCGGCCCCGGCGGCACCCGCCAGCCGCAAAAGGCCGACCCCTTCGCCTTTGCCGCCGAACTTCGCCCCCACACCGCCTCGATCACCACCGCGCCCTTGTCGCATGAATGGCAGGACGACGCCCACCGCGCCGCCTGGGCCCAGGTCGATCCCCGCCGCGTGCCGATGAGCATCTACGAGGTGCACGCAGGCTCCTGGGATCGCGACGAAAATGGCTGGTATCTCACCTGGGATGCGCTTGCCGACAAGCTGATCCCCTATGTGGTCGAGATGGGTTTCACCCATATCGAATTCCTGCCGATCAGCGAACACCCGTACGACCCGAGCTGGGGCTATCAGACGACCGGCCTCTACGCGCCGTCCGCCCGTTTCGGCGACCATGAGGGGTTCGCCCGCTTTGTCGACGGCGCGCATCAGGCGGGCATCGGCGTGCTGCTCGACTGGGTACCCGCGCACTTCCCCACCGACGCGCACGGCCTGTCGCATTTCGACGGCACCGCGCTCTACGAGCATGAGGACCCGCGCCAGGGCTTCCACCCCGACTGGAACACCGCGATCTACAATTTCGGCCGGCGCGAGGTGGCGAGCTACCTCGTCAACAACGCGCTGTTCTGGCCGGAACGCTATCATGTCGACGGCCTGCGCGTCGATGCGGTCGCCTCGATGCTGTACCGCGATTATTCGCGCAAGGCCGGCGAATGGGTGCCCAACGAACAGGGCGGCCGCGAGAATTGGGAAGCGGTGGAGTTCCTGCGCGACGTCAACCGAGAAGTGTACGGCCAGCATCCCGGCGTGTTCACCATCGCCGAGGAATCGACCGCATGGCCGGGCGTTTCCGCCCCCGCCTATGCCGGCGGCCTCGGCTTCGGGTTCAAGTGGAACATGGGCTTCATGCACGACACGCTGAAGTACATGGCGCTGGAGCCCATCCATCGCCGCCACCATCACGGGTCGATCCTGTTCGGCCTCCACTACGCCTTTGACGAGAATTTCGTCCTGCCGCTCAGCCATGACGAGGTTGTCCATGGCAAGGGGTCGCTGCTCACCAAGATGGCGGGCGACGACTGGCAGAAATTCGCGAACCTGCGCGCCTATTACGCCTTCATGTGGGGCTATCCCGGCAAGAAGCTGCTGTTCATGGGCCAGGAATTCGCCCAGCGCGAGGAATGGTCGGAGGAGCGTGCCCTCGACTGGCATCTGAGGTGCAGCCACGCGCATGAGGGCGTGCGCAATCTGGTGCGCGACCTCAACCGGCTTTACCGCGACACGCCCGCGCTGCATGCCCGCGATTGCGAGCCGGAGGGGTTCGAATGGCTGGTGTCGGACGATGCGGACCAGTCGGTCTTCGCCTGGCTGCGCAAGGCGCCCGGCGCCGCGCCCGTCGCGATCATCGCCAACATGACGCCGGTGGCCCGCGCGCCCTACCGCGTGCCGCTGCCCGTGGACGGACACTGGCGCGAGATCATCAATTCGGATGCCCATCACTATTGGGGGTCGGGGCTCGGCAATCTTGGCGGGGTGGAGGCGAAAGACGGCGCCGCCTGGGTCACGCTGCCGCCGCTCGCCACGGTGATGCTGCAGTTGGAAACGGACAAGGATGCGCAGTGAAGCCAAACGGCATCACCGCGCGTTGCAAAAAGAGGTTGAGGGGAGAAGACGGATGGATTTGAGGCGCGGACAACCACTGGCACGCGATGCGATGGCCTATGTTCTCGCCGGCGGCCGTGGCAGCCGCCTGATGGAGTTGACCGATACGCGCGCCAAGCCGGCGGTGTATTTCGGCGGCAAGGCGCGGATCATCGATTTCGCGCTGTCGAACGCGATCAATTCGGGCATCCGCCGCATCGGCGTCGCGACGCAATACAAGGCGCATTCGCTGATCCGCCATCTGCAGCGCGGCTGGAACTTCCTGCGCGACGAACGCAACGAAAGCTTCGACATCCTGCCCGCCTCGCAGCGGATCAGCGAGTTCCAATGGTATGAGGGCACCGCCGACGCGGTGTACCAGAATATCGACATCATCGAGAGCTACGCCCCCGAATTCATGGTCATCCTGGCAGGCGATCACGTCTACAAGATGGACTATGAGCTGATGCTCCAGCAGCATTGCGACAGCGGTGCCGACGTCACCGTCGCCTGTCTGGAGGTGCCGCGGATGGAGGCGGTCGCCTTCGGCGTGATGCATGTCGACGAAAGCGACCGGATCATCGATTTCGTCGAGAAGCCGGCCGATCCGCCCGCCATTCCCGGCAATCCGGACATCGCGCTGGCCTCGCTCGGCATCTACGTCTTCTCGACGCGCTTCCTGTTCGAACAGCTTCGCCGCGACGCCGACACCCCCGGCTCCGCCCGCGACTTCGGCAAGGACATCATCCCCTACCTCGTCCAGCACGGCAAGGCGCAGGCGCACCGCTACTCCGCCTCCTGCGTCCGCTCCAGCGGCGAACCCGGCGCCTACTGGCGCGACGTCGGCACCGTCGACGCCTATTGGGAAGCCAACATCGACCTCACCGACGTCGTGCCCCAACTCGACCTCTACGACCGTAGCTGGCCGCTCTGGACCTATTCGGAGATCACGCCGCCCGCCAAGTTCGTGCACGATGTCGACGGCCGCCGCGGCTCCGCGGTCGCCAGCCTCGTCGCCGGCGACTGCATCATCTCGGGCGCGTCGATCCACCGGTCGCTGCTGTCCACCGGCGTGCGGGCCCACAGCTTCGCCATGCTGGACGAGGCGGTGGTGCTGCCCCAGGTCCATGTCGGCCGTGGCTCGCGCCTGCGCCGGGTGATCGTCGATCGCGGCGTGCGCATCCCTGACGGCCTCGTCGTCGGCGACGATCCCGTCCTCGACGCACAGCGTTTTCGTCGCACGGAAAAGGGCGTGTGCCTCATCACCCAGCCGATGATCGACCGTCTGGGCGGATGACCACCACCGTCCTGTCCGTCGCCTCGGAGGCGTATCCGCTCGTCAAGACCGGGGGGCTCGCCGATGTCGTCGGCGCGCTCCCCGCCGCGCTCGCCGCGCACGGGGTGCAGGTCACCACGCTGATCCCCGGCTTCCCCGCGGTCGCGCGTGCGATCGACGGGGCGGAGGCGGTGCATCACTGGCCCGATCTGCTTGGCGCACAGGCATGGCTGCGGCGTGGCGAGGTCGACGGCCACCCCCTGCTCGTCCTCGACGCGCCCGAATTCTTCATGCGCGAAGGGCCGCTCTACACCGATATCGGTGGCAAGGACTGGCCCGACAACTGGCGCCGTTTCGCCGCCCTCGGCCGCGCCGCCGCCGATCTCGCCTCGGGCGCGGTGCCCGGCTTCCGTTTCGACATCCTGCACGCGCATGACTGGCAGGCGGCGATGGGCCCGGCCTATCTGCGCCTCGCGCCCACCGGTACGGACATCGCCAGAAGCGTGATGACCGTGCACAACATCGCGTTCCAGGGCGCGTTCGACGCCTCGATCTTCTTCGAACTCGGCCTGCCGCATGGCAGCTTCTCATTGGATGGCGTCGAATATTACGGCCAGGTCGGCTTTCTGAAGGGCGGACTCGAATCCGCCGATGCCATCACCACGGTCAGCCCGACCTATGCGCAGGAAATCCACGGCCCCGATTTCGGCATGGGGCTCGACGGTCTGATCCGCTCGCGCGTCGGCCGCGTCCACGGCATCGTCAACGGCATCGACCCTGCGGTGTGGAACCCGGCGAACGACGCCGCGCTTGCCCAGCGCTTCACCGCCGACACGCTCGACACCCGCATCGCCAACAAGCGCGCGGTGGAGGCGGCGTTCGACCTCGAACCCGGCGAAGGTCCCATCTTCACCGTGGTCAGCCGCCTGACCTGGCAAAAGGGCATGGACGTGCTCGCCTGGGTGCTCGACGATCTCGTCGCCACCGGTGCGCGGCTCGCCCTGCTCGGCTCGGGCGATGCCGGGCTGGAACGTGCGTTTCGCGACGCGGCCGTTCGCCACCCGGGCCGCATCGGCGTGCGCATCGGCTATGACGAGGCCTTGTCCCACCTGTTGCAGGGCGGCGCCGACGCCATCCTGATCCCGTCGCGCTTCGAACCTTGCGGCCTGACCCAGCTTTACGGCCTTGCCTATGGCTGCGTCCCCGTCGTCGCGCGCACCGGCGGCCTTGCCGATACGGTGATCGACGCCAACGAGGCGGCGCTGTCCGCCGGCGTTGCGACGGGCATCCAGTTCGCCGGCGTTTCGACGGAGTCCCTCAAACGCGCGCTGCACCGCACAACGACGCTCTATGCGGACGCCCAAGCGTGGCGCATGATGCAGTTGAACGGGATGGCCGCCGATTTCTCATGGGATCACAGCGGCCTGCGTTACGCCGACCTTTATCGATCGCTTTTGGGGGACTGATGACCACCACCGTTTCGACCACGCCCTATGACGACCAGAAGCCGGGCACGTCCGGCCTGCGCAAAAAGGTCCGGGTGTTCCAGCAGCCGCATTATGCGGAAAATTTCGTCCAGTCGGTGTTCGATTCGATCGACGGCAAGGATGGCGCGACGCTGGTCATCGGCGGTGACGGCCGCTTCCTCAACCGCGAGGTGATTCAGGTCGCGATCCGCATGGCCGCCGCCAACGGCTTCGCCCGCGTCGTCGTCGGCCAGGGCGGCATCCTGTCCACGCCCGCCGCCAGCAACCTGATCCGCCAGCGCCAGGCGCTCGGCGGCCTCGTCCTCTCCGCCAGCCACAATCCCGGCGGCCCGGACGAGGATTTCGGCATCAAGTATAATATCGGCAATGGCGGCCCGGCGCCCGAAAAGGTGACGGAGGCGATCCACGCCCGCACGAAGACGATCGACCGCTATCTGATCGTGGAGGGCGACGATATCGACCTCGATACGCTCGGCGAGGTGCAGGTCGGCGACCTGACCGTCGAGGTGGTCGATCCCGTCACCGATTACGCCGCCCTGATGGAAACGCTGTTCGATTTCGACGCGATCCGGGGTGCGGGCCTCACCATGGCATTCGACGCGATGAGCGCGGTCACCGGCCCCTACGCCACCGAAATCCTCGAAAACCGCCTTGGATTCGCGCGTGGTACCGTGCGCAACGGCACGCCGCTTCCCGATTTCGGCGGCCACCACCCCGACCCCAATCTCGTCCACGCCCGCGAACTCTACGACCACATGATGGGCAAGGGCGCCCCCGATTTCGGCGCCGCCTCGGACGGTGACGGCGACCGCAACCTCATCATCGGTCGGGGCCGCTTCGTCACCCCGTCGGACAGCCTCGCGATGCTTGCCGCCAACGCGCATCTCGCCCCCGGCTATGCCGGCGGGTTGAAGGGCATTGCCCGCTCGATGCCGACCAGCGCCGCCGCCGACCGTGTCGCCGAGAAGCTTGGCATCCCCGCCTTCGAAACGCCAACCGGCTGGAAGTTCTTCGGCAATCTGCTCGATGCCGGCATGGCGACGATCTGTGGCGAGGAAAGCGCCGGCACCGGCTCCGACCACGTCCGCGAGAAGGACGGGCTGTGGGCGGTGCTGCTCTGGCTCAACATCCTTGCCGCGACGGGCAAGTCGGTCGACGACATCGCGCGCGATCACTGGGCGACCTATGGCCGCAACTATTATGCCCGCCACGATTATGAAGGCGTGGAGAGCGAACGCGCCGATGCGCTGATGGCCGAATTGCGCGGCAAGCTCGCCTCGCTCCCCGGCACGCGTTTCGGCGACCTGACCGTCGAGGCGGCGGACGACTTCGCCTATACCGACCCCACCGACCAGTCGGTCAGCCGCAACCAGGGTGTCCGCATCCTGTTCGAAGGCGGCAGCCGCGTCGTCTTCCGCCTGTCGGGCACCGGCACCAGCGGCGCCACGCTGCGCGTCTATCTCGAACGCTACTCGGCGGACGAACTCGACCGCGAAACCCCCGACATGCTCGCCGACATCATCACCGCGGCGGACGATATCGCCGGTATCACCCGCCACACCGCCCGCACCGAACCGGACGTCATAACCTGACCCCTGATCTTCTCTCCCCTCCGGGGAGCATCAAGGAAATAGCGCCCTGCGCTATTTAGTCCATGCCGGGGGCATGGACGACTTGATGCTGAAGGGGCCCACTGCCAAAGGCAGTGGGAAGGTGAGGGGCCGCCACGAAGCGCAACACTGCTTGCCCCTTCATCCCCGGCACGAGGATGAGAATGCAACACACCTTCCACCTTCACAGCACCGCCGAGCGCATCGACCTCTGCCTCTTCACCAGCCCGCAGGAGACCCGCCACCCCCTCACCCGCACCGGCGAGGCCACATGGTCCATCACTCTCGACCTGCCGGAGGGCCAACGCTACGCCTACCGCGCCCACGGCCCCTACGACCCCGCAAACAACCAGTGGTTCGACCCCGCCAAACTCCTGGTCGACCCGCACGCACGCGAATTAGACGCCCCCTTCACCTACTCCCCCCGCCTCTCCACATACGGCGAGGACACCGCCGATATCGTCCCCAGGGCGATCCTGACGCCGCCCCTCACCGCCCCGCCTCCGCCCCGCCTGTTCCAGCCCGGTGGCCTGATCTACGAACTGAACGTCCGCGGCTTCACCATGCGCCATCCGGACGTGCTACCCGAGCAGCGCGGCACGCTCGCCGCGCTCGCCCACCCCGCGATCGTCGCCCATCTGCAAAAGCTCGGCGTCGCCACGGTCGAACTCATGCCGATCACCGCCTGGATCGATGAACGGCATCTCGGCACCCTCGGCCTCACCAACGCCTGGGGCTACAACCCCGTTGTGCCGATGGCGCTCGACCCACGCCTCGTCCCTGGCGGCGTCGCCGAACTGGTCGCCACGGTCGCCGCGCTGCGAGACGCAGGGATCGGCACCATCCTCGATCTCGTCTTCAACCACACCGGCGAAAGCGACATCCACGGCCCCACCCTCTCCTTTCGCGGCTACGACCCGGAAGCCTACGCCACCACGGCCGACGGCACGCTCATCAACGACACCGGCACCGGCAACACGCTCGCCACCGGCCGCCCGCACATCCGCGCGCTGATCCTCGACACCCTCCGCCACTTCGCCCGCGCCGGTGTCGACGGCTTCCGCTTCGACCTCGCCCCCATCCTCGCCCGCGACCCCGGCTTCGACCCCCAGGCGCCCCTCTTCACCGACCTCGCCGCCGATCCCCACCTCGCCTCCCGCCTCATGATCGCCGAACCCTGGGACATCGGCCCGGGCGGCTATCAACTTGGCCAGTTTCCAGACACATGGCTCGAATGGAACGACCGCTACCGCGACGACGTTCGCCGCTTCTGGCGCGGTGACGGCGCCGCCGGCACGCTTGCCACCCGTGTCGCCGGCTCGTCCGACCTCTTCTCCGGCGCCGCCACCCGCTCCGTCAACTTCCTCGCCGCGCATGACGGCTTCACCCTCGCCGACACGCTCGCCCACGCCCACCGCCACAACCACGCCAATGGCGAACACAATCGCGACGGCCATGCCGACGAAATCGCCTGGAACCACGGCACCGAGGGCGCGACGGACGACCCCGCCATCCGCGCCTCTCGCGACGCCTCGGCACGCGCCCTGCTCGCCATCCTCTTCGCCTCCAAGGGCACCCCCATGCTCACCGCCGGCGACGAATTCTCCCGCAGCCAGCACGGCAACAACAATGCCTACGCCCAGGACAACGCCACGACGTGGATCGACTGGACGGCCCGGGACACCGATCTTGAGGCGTTCGTCGCCGCGCTCTCCGCCTTCCGCCGCGGCACGCCGCTCGCCGATCCCGCATGGCTGGCGGCGGCCGATTGGCGCGACCTGTCGGACCGACCGATGACGCCGGAGCGTTGGGCCGATGCACAAGGCTTCGTCCTGCGCCTCCCGATGGCGACGGAAACGCTCGTCCTGCGCATCGATCGACCGAATGCCCGCGTGACGCTGTCGCGCGCCACCCTGCTGGAGAGCCGCCCTTGAAGACCCGCCTCGCCCTGCTGCCGCTCACCCTGGTCGCGCTGGCCGCCACCCCGCTGTCGCCGGCCCAACGCTACGGCGCGCTCTATCGTGACGTGCAGATGGCGCAGCTTTTTCCCGACTCCAAGACCTTTGCCGATGCCGAGCCCCGCCGCGGCGACCGCGCGATCCTCGCCGCCTACCGCGCCTGCGACTGCGCCACCGACAAGGCGAAGCTGCGCGCCTTCGTCCTCGCCAACTTCACCCTGCCGATCACACCCAGCGGCACCACCCAGCAACGCCTGCCCATCGCGCAGCACATCGACCGGCTCTGGCCGCAACTCACCCGCGTCACCACCAGGGTCGCACCCGGCTCGTCCGCGCTGACGCTGCCGCACCGCTATGTCGTGCCCGGCGGACGCTTCCGCGAAATGTATTACTGGGACAGCTGGTTCTCGATGCTCGGCCTGCCGCTGGCCGGGCGTCAGGATCTGGTCGAGGATCAGGTGCGCAATTTCGGCAGCCTGATCGACCGTTATGGCCATATCCCCAACGGCACGCGCACCTATTATCTCAGCCGCTCGCAGCCACCCGTCTTCTACCTGATCCAGGCGATGTCGAGGGATGCGAAGACGCTGGCGACCCGCACCCGTCAGTTGCGCGCCGAACACGCCTATTGGATGGCCGACGCCGATCGGCTGAAGCCCGGCGAGCAGCATGCCCGCGCCGTGCGCCTCGCCGATGGCACGCTCCTCAACCGCTATTGGGACGACCGCGCCGATCCGCGCGACGAAAGCTACCGCGAGGATGCCGAACTGGCCGCCGCCACCCCGAACCGTGACGCCGGGCAGCTCTACCGCGACCTGCGCGCGGCGGCGGAAAGCGGCTGGGACTTTTCCTCGCGCTGGCTGGCGGACGGTCGCACCCTTGCCACCATCCGCACCACGCGGCTGGCGCCCGTCGATCTCAACAGCCTGATGCTGGGGATGGAGCGCGCCATCGCCGACAATTGCCGCACCCTGCGCGACACCGCCTGCACCACCGACTTCGCCGCCCGCGCCACTGCGCGCGAGGCTGCGATCCGGCGGCTGATGTGGAACCCGAACGGCTATTTCGCCGATTATGATCTCGACACCGGTCGCCCGGCCGATGCCCGCACGGCCGCCATGGCCTTTCCGCTGTTCGTCGGCGCGGCCAGCCCGGACCAGGCGACCGCCACCGCCCAGGCACTCGCACCCTTTATCGGTCAGGGGGGCCTGCGTACCACGCTGACCGCCAGCGGCCAGCAATGGGACGATCCGAATGGCTGGGCACCGCTGCAATGGATCGCGATCCAGGGCCTGCGCCGCTACGGCCACGCCGCCCCCGCCGACCGGATCAAGGCGGCATGGCTCGCCTCGGTGCAGCGCGAATATGCATCGAGCGGCAAGCTGCTGGAAAAATATGACGTGCGCGAACGTCGCCCCGGCGGCGGCGGCGAATATCCCAATCAGGACGGCTTCGGCTGGACCAACGGCGTCACCCGCGCCCTGCTGGCGGAGCGCTGACGCTCCGCTAGGGTTGCATCAAGCCATGGCCCATCAGGTTGTGATCCAGATGGTTCATGATCCACAGCGATCCGATCAGCACCAGCCCGACGATCAACACGCCGAACGCCAGCGCCAGCACGTTGTTCGTATTGTCGGGCCCCGTCGTGATGTGCAGGAAGAAGACGAGGTGCACTCCCATCTGGCCGATCGCCAGCGCGACCAGCGCGACCGGAATGCCCGGCTCCCATACCAGGTCGCTCGTCGCCACATAGAAGCTCGCCGCGGTCAGCATCGCCGCCAGTCCGAAACCGATCGCATAGCTGCGCAGCGCCGCCGGAATGTCATGCTCGGCGGACCGGCTGCCGGGCGCCTTGTCGTCCTGCGGGGTTTCGTCCAGCCCGCCGCTGCCGCTGTCCTGGGTGCGGGTGTCGCTCATCCGTGCGTTCCCATCAGATAGACCATGGTGAACAGCGCGACCCAGACGATGTCCAGCGCATGCCAGAACAGGCTGAAGCACATCATCCGCCGCGCGATATCCTCGCGAAATCCCTTGGCCCAGACTTGCGCCATCATCGTCGTCAGCCACAACAGGCCCAGCGTAACGTGCACGCCGTGGCACCCGACCAGCGCGAAGAAGGCGGACAGGAAAGCGCTGCGCGACGGCCCATGCCCTTCCCCGATCAGGTGCAGGAACTCATAGGCCTCCAGGCAGAGGAAGCCGAACCCGAACAGCGCGGTCGCGGCCATCGCGACCTGGAACCAGCGCCGGCTCTCCGCCAGCATCGCGATTCCCGCCAGCCCGCAGGTGAAGCTGGAGGCGAGCAGCAGCGCCGTCTCGGTGGCGACCAGCGGCACCTCAAAGATGTCGCGCCCGGTCGGTCCGCCCGCCGTCTCGCCGACCAGCACCGCATAGGCCGCGAAGAAGCCGGAAAACATGATGAAGTCCGACAGCAGGAAGATCCAGAAGCCGTAGGACACCACGATCCGCTTGGGCGCGGGGCCCCGCTCGCTCGCCGGGCGCTCGCCATGCCCCAGCTTGTGCGGGTCGCCATGCCGGCTGGCGTCGGCCGCGCCGCTCATGTCGCGGCCTCTTCGGGCAGGTCCAACAGCGTCGCCTTGCCCTGGCGCCGCGCATCGTCCTGCTGCTTCACCTCGTCGGCAGAGATCACATATTCGGGCTCGTCCCGCCATGCGAAGACGACAAAGGTCGCCCATGCCCCCAGGAAGCCGGCGATCACCATCCACCAGATGTGCCAGATCAGCGCAAAGCCCATCGCGGTGGCGAACACGGCGCATATGATGCCGGTCGGCGAGTTGCGCGGCATCTCGATCGGCTCATAGTCCGGCCGCTCGCTCAACACCTTCTTCTCGCGCGCCTTGGACTTCAGTTCCCAATAGGCATCCTCGCCCGTCACGTCGGGCAGTGCGGCGAAGTTGAAGGTCGGCGGCGGCGAGGCGGTGATCCATTCCAGCGTCCGCCCGTCCCAGGGGTCGCCGCTTTCGTCGATCAGCCGCTTGCGATCGCGGATCGAGACATAGAGCATCATCACCTGACACGCGATGCCGCCCGCGATCAGCAGCGCACCCGCGCCCGCCGCGATCAGCCAGGGTTGCCATTCGGGTACGTCATAATGCTGCATCCGCCGCGTCATGCCCATCAGCCCCAGTACGTAGAGCGGCATGAAGGCGAGGTAGAAACCCGACAGCCACAGCCAGAACGCCCGCTTGCCCCAGCGTTCGTCGAGCATGAAGCCGAACATCTTGGGAAACCAGTAGGTGAAGCCGGCAAAGGCGCCGAACAGCACGCCGCCGATGATGACATTGTGGAAATGCGCGACCAGGAACAGCGAGTTGTGCAGCACGAAATCGGCTGGCGGGATCGCCAGCAGCACGCCCGTCATTCCACCGATGGCAAAGGTGACGATGAACCCGATCGACCACAGCATCATCGAGGTGAAGCGGATGCGTCCGCCATACATGGTGAACAGCCAGTTGAAGACCTTCACCCCCGTCGGCACCGCGATGATCATCGTCGTCACGCCGAAGAAGCCGTTGACGTCCGCCCCTGCCCCCATGGTGAAGAAATGGTGCAGCCACACCATGAACGACAGGATGCAGATCACCATGGTGGCGATCACCATCGACCGGTATCCGAACAGGGGCTTGCCCGAAAAGGTCGAGACCACCTCGGAAAACACCCCGAACGCCGGCAGGATCAGGATATAGACCTCCGGATGCCCCCAGGCCCAGATCAGGTTCACGAACATCATCTGGTTGCCGCCCAGTTCGTTCGTGAAGAAGTGAAACCCCAGATACCGGTCGAGGATCAGCATCGCCAGCGTCGCGGTCAGGATCGGGAAGGCCGCCACGATCAACAGGTTGGACGCCAGCGACGTCCAGCAGAACATCGGCATGCGCGTATAGCCCATGCCCGGCGCACGCATCTTCAGGATGGTGGTGACCAAATTCACCCCCGACAACAGCGTGCCGACGCCCGATATCTGCAGCGACCACAGATAATAATCGACGCCGACACCGGGGGAGAAGCGCAGTTCGGACAGCGGCGGATAGACCAGCCACCCCGTCTTGGCGAACTCGCCGATGACGAGGCTCAGGTTCAGCAGCAGCGCCCCGCTTGCCGTCAGCCAGAAGCTGACCGAATTGAGCGTCGGGAACGCCACGTCGCGCACGCCCAGTTGCAGCGGCACAGCAAAGTTCATCAGCCCGATCATGAACGGCATCGCCACGAAGAAGATCATGATCGTGCCGTGCGCGGAAAATATCTGGTCGTAATGCTCGGGCGGCAGATAACCGCCATTCCCTTGCGCGATCGCCTGTTGCGACCGCATCAGCAGCGCGTCCGAAAAGCCACGCAGCAGCATCACGCCGGCCAGCAGGCAATACATCACCCCGATCCGCTTGTGATCGACCGAGGTGATCCATTCGCGCCACAGATAGGGGAAGTGCCCGGCGCGCCACGTCCAGATCAGCAGCGCCAAGATGCCCGTCACCGCCACGCCGAACGCGATCAGCGGCATCGGCTCGTGAAACGGGATCGCGTCCCAGCCCAGCTTGCCGAGCACGCTCAATGCTCCCGCCCGTCATGCGCGGTCTCGCTCACCGGCGCACCCGAGCGGGCGACGATGATGTCGTACAGCCGCGGCTGCACCGCACGGTAGCTATAGGGCGTCACATCCGTGCTCTGCTTGTTCAGGGCCACGAAGCCGGGCCAGTCCAGCGCCGGCCCCTGCCCCCGCGCCGCCGCCACGAACTGCGCAAAGGCCGCAGGGGGGACGGCCTGCGCGATGAAATCCATGTCGGCAAATCCCTCGCCGCTATAATGCGCGGACAGCCCGCGATACCGTCCCGGTCGGTCGGCGCGCAGGTGCAGCGTCGAATCCATCCCCGCCATCGCATAGATCTGGCTGCCCAGTTGCGGCACGAAGAAGCTGTTCATCACGGTGGCGGAGGTGATGCGGAACCGCACCGGTACGCCCACCGGCAGGACCAGCCGGTTGACGGTCGCAATGCCTTGCTCGGGATAGATGAACAGCCATTTCCAATCGAGCGATACCACCTCGACCGTCATCGCCCGTGCACGCGATGCGATGGGTTTGGGCGGATCATATTCGTGGCTGCCGATCCAGCCGATCCCGCCCAGAAAGATGATCGCCAGCGCCGGGATCGACCAGACAAGCAGTTCCAGCCGCCCCGAATAGGCCCATTTCGGCAGATGTTTGGCCCGTTCGTTGCTCGCGCGGAACCACCATGCGAAGCCGATCGCCATCACGATCACGGGGATGACGATCATCAACATGATCGCCAGCGAATTGAACAGCAAGGACCGCTCGCCAGCGGCGATGGGCCCCGCCGGATCGAGCACACCCGAACGACAGCCGACAAGCGCCAACAGGCACAGCGCGGGCACGCTGCCAAGACGGGGGGGCGCGGTCATTCCGCGCGTCAACGATGCCGCGCGTCGTTCGTTCCCTGCTACGCCCAGGCCAGGCTGGCGACCGGTCCAGGCTCGTCGTCCCGCCGCCCCCGCGCACGCCGCTGCCGCCTCTGCCCTCGCCCCAGCCGAGCCCGCACCCACTGCCTCATCCCGCGCATCCGCCCCAGCACCGACGCCCCCACCAGAACCCCAACCAGATCGGCCAGCGTCCCCATCTCGATCCACGGCGCCAGCCCCATGATGTCGGGCGCCGCCATCAGCACCATGCGGATCTCGTCCGCCTCCAGCATCCATCCCGCGAGCAGCACGGTCGCGACGATGATCCCCAGCATCACATGCGCCCGCTGCACCCGCAGCAACACTCTCGCCGACGCCTCCACCAGACAGCGATGCACCGCACGGCCCACCGGCGTGTCCGGCACCATGATCAGCAGCCCCCACAGATACAGCATCACCATCAACAGCATCGCGCATCCCCCCTCTGCCCGCGAAGATGGCGACACCCCATCTGCCATACTAGCCCCGCGCCACCCACAAACCTATGCTGCCCGCATGCCCCACCCCCACCGCAGCGCCCTGTTCCTCCCCGCCTCCAACCCCCGCGCCATCGCCAAGGCGCGCACCCTGCCCTGCGATGTGGTGATCCTCGATCTGGAGGACGCGGTCGCGCCCGATGCCAAGACGCAGTCCCGCGCGGCTGCGCTGGAGGCGGCGGCGCAGGGCTTTGGCGAGCGCCGGCTCGTCATCCGGGCCAACGCCCTCGATACGCCGTGGGGGGAGGTCGACTGCGCCGCGCTGCGTGACTCCCCGGTCGATGCCGTTCTGCTTCCCAAGGTCGATGGGCCGGCGGCCGCACGCCGCGCCCGCGCGCTGCTCGGCGAGGAGGGGCCGCCGCTATGGGCGATGATCGAAACCTGTTGCGGCGTGCTGGCCCTTGCCGATCTCTGCGCGGACACCCCTGCGCTACGTCTGGAAGGCCTGATCGCCGGCACCAACGATCTGGCCAAGGAAATGCGGTTGCCTGCCGATCCGGCTCGCGCCGCATTGATGCCGCTACTCGTCCAGATGGTGGTCGCCGCCCGCGCCTATGGCCTGATCGTGCTGGACGGTGTGTGCAATGCGCTCGACGACGGCGATCGCCTCGGTGCCGAATGCGCGCAAGGGCGGATGCTGGGGTTCGATGGCAAGACGCTGATCCACCCGTCACAGATCGCACCCGCCAACACGGCGTTCGGCCCGAGCCCCGACGAGATCGCCTGGGCCCGGGCCGTCGTTGCCGCCTTCGCCGATCCTGCCAATGCCGTGCTTGGCGCGATCAGGCTGGATGGGCAGATGGTGGAGCGGCTCCATCTCGCGCAGGCGGAGCGCCTGCTGGCGCTCGCCTGACCGGCATCACATCCCGTTCAGCATCTCGATATGATGCTGGACGACCGGCGCGATCTTCCCCGCCGCCGCCTTCAACGGTGCGGCGGTGCCGGACTGGGCATAGCCCTGATGCAGCGCCAGCGCCTTCTGATGCGCGGTCTTCTGCTGCTGGACGTACAGCTGGTCGCGCTGCGTGCCCGACGCCTGGCGCAGTTTGGCGACCATGTCGGCCTGCATCGGCTCCAGCTTGGGCGGCGCCGGCCGCACGCCCGCCTTGGTCGCTGCCGCCTTCACATCTGCGGTGCTCTTGGAATGATCGCGGATCATCGACTGGGCGAAGGTCCGGATCTTCGGGTTCGTCGATTGTAGGACGAGCTGGCTCGACTCCTTCTCGTACAGGTCGCTGGCGCCTGCCTTGGCGACGAACTGAGCCGGGGTCACCGTCTGCGCGAACGCGGCGGTCGGGACGGCGGCAACCAGGGCCGCCACGGTCATCATGCGAAGCATCCTCATCTTCTCCTCCTGTTATCAGTTCTTTGCGGTGCCGGGCTCGGCCATGCCACGATGCTGGCTGGCGAGTACGGCGTCGGGCACGATATGCGCCGCCGCGGCCTGCAGCTTGTTCTTCCAGCCCGACACGATCGACGCCTTGCCCGACATCAACGCATCCCATCCGTCCCTGGCCACCTTGGCGGGATCGTCCTTTTTGGGGTCGGTGCCGACATCGGTGTCCATCATGTCGCCACGTGCGAAAAATTCGGTATCCGTAGGCCCCGGCAACAGGTTGGTCAGCGTAACGCCCTTGGCATCCTTCAACTCGTCCTGGATCGCCGCGACGAAGCTGTCGATGAACGCCTTGGTGCCGTTATACACCGCCTGGAAGCTGCCGGGGATGAAGCCGGCGATCGACCCCGTCACCAGCACCTTGCCCGCATCCCGCGCCACCATCGGCTTCAGAACCCTTTGCAGCAGGTACAGCGTGCCGGTGATGTTGGTGTCGACCACCAGGCGCCAGTCCTTCACCTCCTGGTCCAGGAAGCCCTTGCCCAGTCCGTGCCCGGCATTGGCGCACAGCAGGTCGATCTGCCGCCCGCCCGCCGCCGCCAGCACGCTGTCCACGCCTTCCAGCGTCGACAGGTCCGCCTCCACCGCCTGCACCTGCGTGCCGAACTGGCGGAGGTCGGTCGCGGCTGCCTCGATCAGGTTCTCGTTGGCGACGACGATCAGGTCATAGCCATCCTTGGCGGCGAGCGTCGCCAGCTCGAACCCGATGCCCGTCGAGGCACCGGTGACGATCGCGAATTTGTCAGCCATCCTCTTGTCTCCTTCAGGCGGTCATGCCGGGCTTCAGCACGATCTTGGTCACTTCGTTCTGCTGGTCGTGGAACATCTTGTACCCCTTGGGGGCGTCCTCCAGCGGCATGCGGTGCGAGATCATGAACTCGGTATCGATCTTGTCTTCCATGATCGCGTTCAGCAGGGCGGGCATGTAGTGCTGGACATGCGTCTGCCCGGTCTTCAGCGTCAGCCCCTTTTCCATGAAGGCGCCCAGCGGGAACTTGTCGACATAGCCGCCATAGACCGCCGGCATCGACACGCGCCCGCCCTTGCGGCACGCGATGATCGCCTGACGGATCGAATGCGGCCGATCCGTGCCGAGGAAGGTCGATGCCTTGATCTGGTCGATGACGTTGTCGACGAACAGGCCATGCGCCTCCAGGCCGACCGCGTCGATCACCGCATCGGGCCCGATCCCGCCGGTCATCTCCATCAGCGCCTCATAGGTCGCTGATTCCTCGAAGTTGATCGTCTCTGCGCCGAACCTCTTGGCCAACTCTAGCCGGTGCGGGAAATGATCGATCGCGATCACCCGCTCGGCCCCCATCAGGAACGCCGACTGCACCGCGAACAGCCCGACCGGGCCACAGCCCCAGACCGCCACCGTATCGCCCGGCTCGATCTGCGCATATTCCGCCGCCTGCCAGCCGGTGGGCAGGATGTCGGACAGGAACAGGACCTTGTCGTCCGAAACCCCGTCCGGGATCACGATCGGCCCGACATCGCTGAACGGCACGCGGACATATTCCGCCTGACCGCCCGCATAGCCGCCGGTCATGTGGCTGTAGCCGAACAGGCCCGCCATCGGCGTGCCGTACAGCTCCATCGAGATGTCCTGGTTATCGGCCGGCAGACTGTTCTCGCACGCCGAATACTGGTGCTTGCCGCAATGGTAGCAGCTCCCGCACGAGATGGTGAACGGCACCACCACCCGCTGCCCCTTCTTCAAGGTCGATTTGGGACCCGTCTCGACCACCTCGCCCATAAATTCATGGCCCAGTATGTCGCCGGCCTTCAGTGTCGGGATATAGGCGTCGTACAGATGTAGGTCCGATCCGCAGATCGCGGTGGACGTGATCTTGATGATGGCATCGCGCGGGTTCAGGATCTCGGGGTCCGGAACCGTGTCCATGCGGACGTCGTGCTTGCCGTGCCAGGTGAGTGCACGCATCGGCTCAACCCTTTCGTTGTTCGAGTTCGGCGTGCGTATGCGCGCCCGTGGCGATCTCGCCGGTTTCCAGCAGTTGCTTCAGGCGGCGCAGGTCGCGCCGGGCCTGGATCGCCGGCTCGCGCTGGAACACCTTGGCGACCAGCTTGCCGATCACGCCCGCCGGCGGATCATAGACGATCGTCGCCGTCACCACCGTGCCGCGCGGGCCTGCATCGCGGAACTCGACCACGCCGGAATTCTCCACGTCCGCGCCGGGCTCGGACGTCCAGGCGATCAGCCGGTCCTTTTCCTCCTGCGTGACGCGCGCGTCCCATTCCACCGTCTTGCCGGCCGGTGCCTTCACCACCCAGTGCGAGCGGGCATCGTCCAGGATATCGATCCGCTCCACATTGCCCATGAAGGTCGACAGATTGTTGAAGTCGCGGAAATAGCTGTACACTTCGCCGACCGGACGGTTGATCGTCACCGCACGGCCGATGATCGTGCCGCCCTTGCCCTCGATCAGATCGGCAATGGCAGCGGCCGCGGCATCGCTGCGTTTCGATGCGGCCAGCGGCGCATCGTCGGATTGGCGAGTTGCCATATCGTCACCCATCGGGTCCTCCGGATTGCCAGATGAGCATCCAACCGCGTGGTCGACCCCATCGGTTCCGACGATCGAGCAAATATCACCCGAAACATGATCTCAATCAGTTTCAATGACCTGGAAAGTTGATCCAGATCACGATGCTGTGGGGCTAAGCTGTCGTTCCAGCATCTCCAGCGCGACCCCCAGACAGGCCAGCCGCACCGGCCCGCGCCCGATATCGCCGAAATGCGCCTCGCGATGATCGGCCTCGCCGCCGCGCACCGCACAGGCGAAATGGACCAGCCCCGGCTCGTCACCCGGTGCACCCGGCCCGGCGAACCCCGTGATCGCCACCGCGATGTCGCCGTGGCTATAGGCGAGCGCCCCTTCCGCCATCGCCACCGCCACGTCCCGGCTGACCGCGCCGCAGCGGTCGATCTTGTCGGACGCGATGCCGAGCAACTCGCATTTCGCCTTTTCGCTGTAGACGACGAAGCCGCGTTCGAACGCGTGGCTCGCGCCCTCCACATCGGTCAGCAACGATGCCAGCAAACCGCCCGTACAGCTTTCCGCGGTGACGATCGACCGCTCCGCCGCGCATGCCGCCTCCAGCACGCGTCTCGCCGCCGCCTCGACGGCATCCGGCACCGATGCCAGGGTCTCGCTCATGCTTCTGCTCTCCCACTGTCAGGCTGTTGCCCGACAACGGAAGCGCCCCGCCTCAGGTTGCGGCGGAATTGTTCACGATCAATATGTTACCTGCCAAGGCGGCAGGATCAGCGGCCGATCCAGTCCGCGACCTGCACGGCCACCTGATTGGCCGCCTGGTTGATCGCCGGCCCGGCATTCTGTGCATCGATCGCCGTCACCGGGACCCGTGCCTCGAAACGGCGCTTCTCGACATTGCTCTGCCCGACGCGGGTCAGCGCCGCATCGAACGTCACCACCGCCTCGCGCGTCGCCTCTTCAACGCCGAACGCGCGCAATTCGCCGTTCAGCCGCGCACCCGGATCGCTCACCGACTGGCTGGTGGACAGGACCACCCGACCGGTCCGCGCCGCAACCGTATCGGACATCAGCCGTGCGAACAGCCGTGCCGGCGGCTCTGACCACTGCGCATCCTTGATATAGGCGATGGAGGTCGGCGACACCTGCACCGGCACCCGGCCGCTGGCGAGCGCCTGGGGCACCGCCGGCACCTGGATGGTGATCGACTTGGCCGCGCCTGAATCCTGCTCCTGCCCGACCGGCACCGCGGTCTGCGCGCTCAGCGTCATCAGCGAGGGGGGCGGTTCGGCACCGAAACGTATGCAGGCGGCGAGTGGCAGCATCGCCGCCAGGCAGAGAAGCGTCTTCTTCATGGCGGCCCTCACTTACCCTTGTAATCCGGCAGCTTCTGCTGCCCGACGAGCGATCCTGCGCCCTGCTGGTCGATCTTCTCGGCGATCGAGGCGAACGAGGCGGCGGTCACGCGCAGATCGCGCACCAACTGCCCGACCTCCGGCACCGTCTGCTTGGAAAAGGCCTGCAGGCCCGGCCGCGCATCGCCCACCGCCGCGTTCAGTGTCTCGGCACTTTCCTGCGCCGACAGGATCGCCTTGTTCAAATTCGCCATGGCCGGCTTCACATCCTCGGCTAGGACGCCGTTCGTGGTCTGCGCCAGTTGCCCGATCGACTGTGCCGCGTCGCCCGCCTGCTGAATTGCGACCCGCGTCTGCGCCAGCGTCGCGGCGATTTCGGGCCCACGATCCGCCAGCGCGTCGGACAGGCGGTTGGTGTTGTCGAGGATACCCGCGATCGATGCCTGGTTGCGATCCGACAACAGCCCGGTCAGCCGCTCGGTCAGCGTCGACAGCCGCTCCAGCAGCTGCGGTGCGGAATTCAGGATCGCGCCGATACCGCCCTGCTTGGTCGGGATGACGGGCACGTCATAGGGGCAGAGCTGCCGGCGATTCTCCTCCGGGCAGGCGATCGGCTGTGCACCCTTGCGCGCGCCATCCAGCGCCACCGTGCTGGTGCCGGTGAAGCTTGCCGAGATCGATGCCGTGGTGCCTTGCAGGATCGGCGTCTGCTCGTTCACCGCAACGCGTACGCGCACATATTGCGGGTCGGGACGCCACAGCGCGATTTCCTTCACCTGACCCGACGGCACGCCCGAATAGGTGACCGCCGACCCCTTCGCCAGCCCGTCCACCGACTGGCGGAAGAAGATGTCATATTCCTTCTCCGACGTGCCGCCCAGCCGCGCGATCCACACCGTGAACAGCGCCAGCACGGCCAGCAGGATCAGCACGACGGTGCCGACGAGAACATGGTTTGATCGCGTTTCCATCAGCCTGTCCCTCGCTCGCCCCGAGCGTTATCCTGTGTCTCACCGCGCGCTGCATTGTCCACCGCCCCGCCCAGCGAAGGTTGGCCGGTGGTCCGCGCCGACACCTCGGTCGGATGCGCGTCTGCCTGCGCATCGGCCGAGCCCTGCGCATGGTTTTCCTTGGCGGCGACGGCGGCGCGACCGCGCGGCCCCTTGAAATATTCCTCGATCCACGGATGGTCGAGCGCCAGCAACTCGTCGATCGTGCCCACCGCGATCACCTTCTTGTCGGCCAGCACGGCGACCCGGTCGCAGATCGCGTAGAGCGTATCCAAATCGTGCGTGATCAGGAAAACGGTCAGCCCCAGCGTCTTTTGCAGCGACTTGGTCAACTGGTCGAATGCCGCCGCGCCGATCGGGTCCAGCCCCGCGGTCGGCTCGTCCAGGAACAACAGTTCCGGGTCCAGCGCCAGCGCCCGCGCCAGCCCGGCGCGCTTCTTCATGCCGCCGGACAGCTCGGCCGGATATTTCGGCCCCGCATCCGCCGGCAGGCCCGTCATCACCACCTTGTAGGACGCGATCTCGTCCATCAGGGCCGGCGACAGCTCCGGGTAAAACTCACGCAGCGGCACCGCGACATTTTCCGCCACGGTCAGCGTCGAGAACAGCGCCCCGCCCTGGAACAGCACACCCCAGCGCTTGCGGATCGACACCGCCTCCGTTTCCTCACGGCCGATCGTCGGTTCGTCGAACACGGTGATCTCGCCGGTATCGGGCGTCTGCAGGCCGATGATCGAGCGCATCAGCACGGACTTGCCCGTGCCCGATCCGCCGACCACGCCCAGAATTTCGCCTCGCCGCACGTCCAGGTCCAGTCCGTCATGGATCACCTGGTCGCCGAAGCTGTTGCGGATGCCACGGACCCTGATGATGTGCTCGTCGCGCGCCGCCATCAGTTCCAGCCCACCCAGGTGAAGAACACCGCAAAGAACGCGTCGAGCACGATGACCAGGAAGATCGCCTGCACCACCGCGGACGTGGTGCGCAGGCCGACCTGCTCGGCGTCCGACTCCACCGACATGCCCTGGAAGCACCCGGCGATCGCGATGATCGCGCCGAAGACGGGGGCCTTGATCAGGCCGACATAGAGGTCGGTGATCGGTACGACCTCGCGGATGCGGGCAACGAAGGTGACGGGTGGAATACCCAGCGACACCGCGGCCAGGAAACCGCCACCGATGATCGCGATCAGCGAAGCGTAGAAGCCGAGCAGCGGCATCAGCGTCACCGCCGCCAGCGTGCGCGGCAGCACCAGCGCCTCCATCGGCGACACGCCGATGACGCGCATTGCGTCGATCTCCTCGGTCAGCTTCATCGTGCCGAGCTGCGCGGCAAAGGCCGAACCGGAGCGCCCCGCGACCATGATCGCGGTCATCAGCACGCCCAGTTCGCGTAAAGTGAGCCGGCCGACCAGGTTGATCGTGAACACCTCGGCACCGAACTGGCGCAGCTGCACCGCGCCCTGCTGCGCGATGACGATCCCGATCAGGAAGCTCATCAGCCCGACGATGCCGAGCGCGGACACGCCCACCGTCTCGAACTCGTGCACCACCGCGTTGAAGCGGAACCGGCGCGGATGGCGGATCACGGCCAGCATCGCCATGGTCGTCGCCCCCATGAAGCCGAGCAGGCCATAAAGGGTGCGGAACGAGGTGACGACGGCATCGCCGATCTCGCCTGCCACGCGGGCGAACGGACTGACCGGCTGCGGGCGCATCGCCACCGGCTTGTCGGCATTCACCACTTCGTCGAACAGCGAGCGGCTGGCGTCGCTCAGGCCAGAAACCTCGGCATCGTTGCGCGCCGCGAAACGGTGCACTACCCATGCGCCGACGGTATCGATCCGGTCGACGCCCGACAGATCGACACGGCGCACCCGGCCCTCGTGCCGCTCCAGCCGGTCGGGCAGGTCGCCCATCGAGGCCAGCGACAGATCGCCCGTGAAGCGCAGCGCTCCGCCGTCCGCATCGTCCTGGCTGAAATCGGCCTTGGCGCTCATCGCGTGTCTCTTTGCGGGAAAGTGCCGCGAACGGCAAGGCGGCTCGCACCCGCGACGAACCGCTGCTGCATTGAAACGGCACCAGACTGTGCCGTTGTCACAACAGCACGTCCACGCCGTGGATGGCAAGCCCGACGATGCCGCCGACCAGCGTACCATTGACGCGGATATACTGAAGATCGCGTCCCACCGCGTTTTCGAGCCGCGTCGTGATCGTGCGCGCATCCCATCCGCGTACGGTTTCGGACACGAGACGCACGATGCCGTCGCCATAATCCGCCGCGACGCCGACCACGGTACGGCGAACGAAGCGATTGATCGTCCGGGCAAGGCCGGGATCGGCCTGCACCGTGCCGCCCAGTTGCCGCAGCATCTCTCCCAGCTTGCCCGCCATCGCGGCTTCCGGATCGCGCGCGATCTTCAGCATCGCCTCGCGCGCCTGCTCCCACAATCCGTCCAGCCAGCGCTGCATCGCCGGATTGGCGATCATCTCCGCCTTCAGCGCCTCGACCCGCTCGCGCGTCTCCCGGTCATGTTGCAGATCCCAGGCAAGCCGATCGAGCCCTTCCTCCATCTTCAGCCGCAACGGATGCTCCGCATCCTCCGCCATGTCGTTCAACAGCTTGTCCAGACCACCGATCAGGCGGTCCGCCACCGTCTCGTCCAGCCCGGTCCAGCGCAGCAACGCCCCCGCCCGCTCGTGCACCATCGCCCGGATTAGCGCCTCGTTCGACGACAGCGCGCGCGCGGCCCAGCGAATGCCCCCATCCAGCAGCGGCGCATGGCGGTTTTCCGCCACCGCCGCCTTCAGCAACTGGCCCAGGATCGGCGAAACCTCCGTCGCACGCAGCCGCGTCCCGATCGTCGCCTTGACCATCCCGCCCAGCCGCTGCGGATCGAACGCCTGCAACATTTCCGCCGCCAGCTTGGAGGCGCCACGCCGGATACGCCCGCCCTCGCCCGGCGGCTGCGCCAGCCAGCGCCCTGCGGCACGCGCCACGTCCACCCGGTGCATCCGCCGCGCGACGACCCGCGGCACCAGGAAATTGGAGCGCAGGAACTGCGCCAGCGTGTCGCCGATGCGATCCTTGTTACGCGGGACGATCGCGGTATGCGGGATGGGCAGACCCAGCGGATGGCGGAACAGCGCCGTGACCGCGAACCAGTCGGCCAGTCCGCCGACCATCGCCGCCTCCGCAAACGCGCGCACGAAGCCCCAGCCGGGATGCACCGGAACCAGCGCGCGGCTGATGAAAAAGGTGATCGCCATCGCCACCAGCAATCCGGTGGCGACGATTCGCATGCGCACAAGAGCCGGAGGAGCGGGCTCCTTGGCCCCGGTGCGATGCAGGCGGTTCATCACCAACGACAATCCCCGAACCGCGGGATTGTTCAAGCTGCGTATCGATCGCACCGCAATCATTCCTGTGCCAGACAGGACCGGACATCGTCAGGAGGCTGCCGTTCCCACCCATATTCCCGCCCCGCTGCGCACTGCGGCCACTGCGACCGGGCGGCTGGCGGCGGCCTTGTGCGTGCTGTTGTTCGGCTATGCGCTGGCCGGCGCGATCGGCGGATCGATCCCGGCCGGCGGCGCGGAACCACGACCTTCGTCACGCGCGGTGACCATCTGGATCGAATCGAACGGCATCCATACCGCGATCATCGTGCCCAAGCGGGCCGCCGGCGTGGACTGGCGCCGCGTCTTCCCCGCCCGCGACCTCGCCGACCCGCGCTATGGCGGCTATGATCATCTGGCGATCGGCTGGGGCGAGGCGGCGTTCTTTCTGGAAACGCCGCGCTGGCGCGACATCCGGCCGGCGACGATCGCCGCGGCCGCGATCGGCAGCGATCGCTCGCTGATCCATGTCGATCATCTCCCGCGCCCCCGGCCGGGGGACGGCGCGCGCGCCGTGCTGCTGAGCGAAGCCGGGTATCGGCGGCTGGCGGCTTATATCGCCGCCAGCCTGGCGCCGCGGGGGCAGGTCCATCGCGGCTACGGCGCTTACGATGCCTTCTACACGGCCCGTGGTCGCTATTCCGCGATCACGACCTGCAATGCATGGACCGGGGCGGCGCTGCGCCATGCCGGCGTGCGCATGGGGCGGTGGACGCCCTTTCCCACCACGGTGATGTGGTGGCTGTGACCGGTCAGTCGTTCGCCGCCTGATAGCCGTCATAGCCGCGGCACTCCTCGGGGTGCTTGCGGCACCTTTTCTCGTAATCGCGACGCTCGCGGCCCTCGCGGGCTTCCTTCTTGCGCATCTTGCGCCCGTAATTGCGGTCGGCCTCGTCCTGGCTGGTCGTCGTCCAGTCGACCACCTGCCCCGCCACCTGGAATGGCGCCTTCACCACCCCCACGGCGGTCCGCACGCACCCCCCCGCCAACAACGGCACCATCAACGCAAGACACAGACCGACTTTACGCATTCACTCAACTCCGGATCGCACCGCATCGCGCGTGGAAACACCGATTAGCGGATAGTCCGTGAAGAATCCGTCGATTCCAAGGCGGAGTGCCGATGCGATCTCACCGCCCAGATCACCGTGCCCGGCGGGGGCAGTGCCGCGCCGAAAAGGCGGCGTCAGAAACGCATTCTCGGCCCGAAACGTCCAGGGGTGAACGCGCAAGCCCGCCGCATGCGCATCGTCCACCAGCGTCGTGGCACCACCCTCCACATCCCACAGCATCGCCTTGTCCGGTCCGATACCCCACGCATAGCGCGCGACCGCGCGCAGCCCGGCCGGCGTGACCATCGCCGCATAGGACGGCGCGGCATGATCGGCGGGGGCCCCCTCCGCCGCCACCAGCTGGATCAGCCGCACGCCGGTATGCGCATGCAGCCATTTCAGGTTGTCCACCTCGAACGACTGGATGAAGACCGGTGCCGCCGCCGTCGTCCATCCCGCCTTCTTCAGCGCCGCCAGCAAGGGACGATCGGTGTTCAGGCCGATGCCGGCGAAATAGGTCGGATGCTTGGTCTCCGGATAGATGGCGATGGTCCGCCCCGTCTGCGTCGAGCGCGCCTTGGCCAGTGCGATGATCTCGTCCAGCGTCGGGATCGTCTCCTGCCCGTCATGCGCGGTGGAGCGCATCTGCGGCAGGCGTTCGCGCGCGCGCAGCCGCTTCAATTCGGCCAGCGTGAAATCCTCGGTGAACCAGCCCGTCACCGGCTGGCCGTCGATCGTCTTGGTCGCCCGGCGATCCGCAAATTCGGGATGCTGTGCCACGTCGGTCGTGCCCCCGATCTCGTTCTCGTGCCGGGCGACCAGCACGCCGTCCCTGGTCGGCACGAGATCCGGCTCGATCACATCGGCGCCCTGCGCGATCGCCAGATCATAGGCGGCGATGGTGTGTTCGGGCCGCTCTCCACTGGCGCCGCGATGGGCGATCACGATCGGAGGCGACAATGGACCGGATCGCAGCGTCATGGCACCAGCCTGCCCCGTCATTCCGGCCGCGGCAAGCAAAGTGGTGAGAGTGGTTCGCAACGGGAAACCAATATGAATCATGGCGTTTGTTCTCGGTCCTCGGGAGCTTTCCGCAATGCATTTCACGATCAATGGTCAATCGCATGACATCGATGTCGATGTGCGCACCTCGCTGCTCGACCTGTGTCGGGAGCATCTGGGCCTGACCGGGTCAAAAAAGGGATGCGACCATGGTCAGTGCGGCGCCTGCACGATGCTGGTGAACGGCCGGCGGATCAATTCCTGCCTGTCGCTGGCGGTGATGCACCAGGATGACGAGATCACCACGATCGAGGGGCTGGGTCAGGTCGGCGACCTCCACCCGCTGCAGGACGCGTTCGTGCGCCATGACGGCTATCAATGCGGTTATTGCACGCCGGGCCAGATCTGCTCGGCGGTCGGCATGCTGGACGAGGCCAGCAAGGGTTGGCCCTCGCATGTCAGCGCGGACCTGAGCGACGTCGAGCTGAGCGACGAGGAGATTTCCGAACGGATGAGCGGCAATCTGTGCCGCTGCGCCGCTTACCCGAACATCGTCGATGCGATCCGCGAGGTTGCTGGCAAGGGCAACCGCGATCCCAATGCCGAGGTGGGTCGGGAGGTCGCGGCATGAAGCCCTTTGCCTATGAGCGTGCCGACAGCGCGGAGGTCGCGGTACGCGAAGCCGGCACCGCCGGCGCGAAGTTCATCGCCGGCGGCACCAACCTTCTCGACCTGATGAAGCTTCAGGTCGAGACGCCGCAAACGCTGGTCGATATCAGTCGTCTGCCGCTCTCCGAGATCGAGGAGCGCGAGGATGGCGGCCTGACCATCGGCGCGCTGGTCCCGAACAGCGACCTTGCCGCCGATGCCCGCGTGATCGAGCGCTATCCGGTGCTGTCGCGCGCGCTGCTGGCCGGCGCCAGCGGGCAGTTGCGCAACAAGGCCTCGACCGGCGGCAACCTGCTTCAGCGGACGCGTTGCTATTATTTCTACGACACTGCCATGCCCTGCAACAAGCGGGAGCCGGGGACGGGCTGCTCGGCGCGCGAGGGCTTCAACCGTATCCTGGCGGTACTCGGCACTTCGGAGAACTGCATCGCGACCCATCCCAGCGACATGGCGGTGGCGATGCGCGTGCTGGACGCCACCATCGTCACGCTGAAGGCGGATGGCGACCGGCGCCGGATCGCGATCGCCGATTTCTACCGCCTGCCCGGCGACACGCCGCATATCGAAACCGCACTGGAGGCGGGTGAACTCATCACCCATGTCGAACTGCCGGCACCGCCCAGGGGCAAGCAGATCTATCGCAAGGTCCGCGACCGCGCATCCTATGCCTTTGCGCTGGTTTCGGTCGCGGGCGTGGTCGAGGTGGCCGACGGCCGCATCGCCAGCGCATCGCTGGCCTTTGGTGGGCTGGGGCCGATGCCCTGGCGCGATGCCGGGGTCGAGGCGGCATTGGTCGGCAAGGCGCCCGACGACATCGCGTTCGGCGCCGCCGCCGATGCGCTGCTCGCCAATGCCAGGGGCTATGGCAGCAACGATTTCAAGATTCCGCTCGCACGCCGCACACTGATTGCGAGCCTGCGCGAGCTGACGGAGGCATGAGCATGTTCGGCAATTCCGACACCAAGTCGCTGACGATGAATCAGCCTTATCCGGACAGTCTGCTCGACACCGGGGTGCAGGGCGTCATCTCGAAGCCGCTCGACCGCGTCGATGGACCGTTCAAGGTTTCCGGCACCGCCACCTATGCCGCCGAATACGACATTCCGAATGCGGTGCACGGCGTTCTCGTTTCCGCCAAGATCGGTCACGGCGAGGTGCGGTCTATCGACATCGACGCGGCCAAGGCGATGCCGGGCGTCATCGACGTCATCACCGACTACGACTCCTTTCTGCGCAATTCGCAACAGGGCGGCGAGACCAAGGCCCCGACCCAGGGCGTCAAGCAGGTCGATTATTTCGGCCAGATCGTGGCGATCGTCCTGGCCGAAACCTTTGAGGCCGCACGGGAGGCCGCGCTGTCGATCCCGGTCGAATATGACTACAAGTCCGGCGTCTATAATTTCGAGGCGCACAGAGACGAAGCGCACAAGCCGCCCAAGGCGATGATCCCGCCGCACTACAGCCAGGGCGATCCGGACAAGGCGTTCGACGAAGCCCCGGTAAAGGTCGACGTAACCTATATCACCCCCAGCCAGAACTCGGCGGCGATGGAGCCCCATGCCTCGATCGCGGTATGGGAAGACGGCGCGCTGACGCTTTACGGCGCCTATCAGATGCCGACCTCGGACGCGTCGCAGCTTGCCGACGCGCTGGGCGTGTCGAAGAACAAGGTGCGCATCGTCTCGCGCTATATCGGCGGTGGCTTCGGATCGAAGCTGGGCATCGCACCCGAAAGCGTCGCCGCAGCGATCGCCGCCAAGCGGCTCGGCCGCCCGGTCAAGGCGGTGATGCTGCGCCAGCAGGTGTTCGACGCGACGGTGCGCCGGTCCAACACCGAGCAGCGCGTGAAACTGGCCGCCGGGCGCGACGGGCGCATGACCACACTGGTGCACGACTCGCTCGTCTCCAACCTGCCGGGCGAATCCTTCTTCGAACCCGTCGGCATCGGCACCCACTCGCTCTACGCCAGCGAGAATCGCCGCATCAACCACGACACGGTGGATGTGAACCTGACGCTCTCGGGCTCAATGCGCGCCCCCGGCGAGGCGGTCGGCATGGTCGGCGTCGAATGTGCGATGGACGAGCTGGCCGAGGCGTTGGGGCTGGACCCGATCGAACTGCGCCGGATCAACGATCCCGAACAGGACCCGGAAAAGCAGGTCCCCTTCTCGTCGCGCAAGCTGACCCAGTCGATGGACGAGGGTGCACGCCGGTTCGGATGGGACAAGCGCAATGCCGTGCCCGGTTCGCGGCGCGAGGGCGACTGGCTGGTCGGCATCGGCATGGCCGCCGCCACCCGTAACAACCAGTTGCAGCAATCCTCCGCCAAGGCCGAGATCCATCCCGATGGCAGCGCCACGGTCTCGTCGGCGATGACCGATATCGGCACGGGCAGCTACACCATCATGGCGCAGATCGCCTCCGAGATCCTCGGCATCCCGGTGGACCGCATCACCATGAAGCTGGGCGACACCAACGATCCGCCCGCGGCCGGCTCGGGCGGCTCCTGGGGCGCGGCGTCGGCCGGTTCGGCGGTTTATCTGGCCTGCGAACTGCTGCGCGAGAAGCTCGCCAAGGCGATGGAGGTCGATCCCGCCGACCTGACGCTCAAGGACGGACAGGCGATCGGCGGCAACCGGCAGGTGGCGATTTCCGATCTGGTCGGCGACGGCATCGAGGCGACCGGCGAGATCAAGCCCGGCAAGCAGGAAAAGACGCACACCCAGGCCAGCTACGGCGCGCATTTCGCAGAGGTCGGCGTCAACGTCGTCACCGGCGAGGTCCGCGTCAGGCGGATGCTGGGCGTGTTCGCGGCCGGCCGCGTGCTCAACGCCAAGACGGCGCGGTCGCAGTGCCTGGGCGGCATGACCTTCGGCATCGGCACCGCCCTGACCGAGGAGCTGATCCACGACACGCGCAACGGCAAGCTGGTGAACCACGACCTTGCCGAATATCATGTGCCGGTAAATGCCGACGTGCCGCAGCTCGAGGTGCATTTCCTCGACGAACGGGACATCCACGCCAACCCGATCCATGCCAAGGGCATCGGCGAGCTGGGCATTTCGGGCGCCGCCCCGGCGGTGGTGAACGCGATCTACAACGCGACCGGCATCCGCGTCCGCGACCTGCCGATCACGCTCGACAAGCTGCTCGACGGACTGCCGCCCGTCTGATCGGGCGCTTCCCGCTTCGCTCGGCATCAACGGACGGAGTATGACATGGACGATCCCTCCCCCAACGCCCTGGGGGAAGACAGGAACGATAGATGGCCGAAAACGACTCCGTCCTCTCCGCCGCACGCGCCTGGAAGGGCGAAAAACTGGCCATCGCCACGGTGGTATCCACCTGGGGGTCGGCCCCGCGCCCCCGCGGCAGCCACATGCTGGTCCACGCCGATGGACGGTTCGAGGGGTCGGTGTCCGGTGGCTGCGTCGAAAGCGACATCCTGCAAACCGCGGCCGAGGTGATCGGCGGTGCCCCCTTCCAGGTCAAACGCTACGGCGTCGCCGATGCTGCGGCGTGGGAGGTGGGCCTGCCCTGCGGCGGCGAGATCGCGGTGATGGTACAGCCCGTCTCGGCCGAAGGGTTCGATCCCGAATTGTTCGACCGGATCGCGGAAGCGCGCGAGGATGGCCGCTCGCTCACCGTCACCACCGACCTCGCCACCGGCCATTCCGACCTGCGGCCTGTAGAGACAGGAGAAATCTTCGCCAACCGCTACGATCCGCCCCGGCGCCTGTTGATCGTCGGCGCGGTGCAGATCGCGCAGAGCCTCGCCGCGCTGGCCGCGACACTGGGCATCGCCACGGTGGTGATCGACCCACGCGGCCGCTTCCTGACCGAGGAACGCTTCCCCGGCGTCACGCTGGACGATCGCTGGCCCGACGAGGCGATCGCGGCATGGCGCCCCGGCCCCGCCACGGCGGTGGTGACGCTCAGCCACGACATCAAGATCGACGATCCCGCGCTGATCGCCGCGCTTGCCAGCGACGCCGCCTATGTCGGCGCACTGGGCAGCCGGCGCAGCCATGCCGCCCGGCGCGAACGTCTCGCGGCGGCGGGCCTTTCGGCTGCGGCGATCGACCGCATCGATGGCCCCGTCGGGATCGATATCGGCGCGATCGGCCCGTCCGAGATCGCGCTGTCGATCGCCGCCGCCATGGTGGGGGCATTTCATGATCGCCGCTGAGGACACCGTTCTTGTCCTTCTGGCCGCCGGCCGCTCGGATCGCTTCGGATCGGAAAACAAGCTGGAGGCCGAGTTTCTGGGCAAGCCGGTCGGCTTCCACGTCACCACCGCGCTGGAGGCGATCCCGTTCAAGGCGCGGGTCGCGGTGGTCGATGGCTGCCGGCTGGACTTTGCAAGCCGCGGCTACCGCGTGATCCACAACGATGCGGTCGGGCGCGGCATGTCGCATTCGGTCCGCCTCGGCGTCGCCTGTGCCATGTCGCTGGAGGCGCGCGCCGTGGTGATCGCACTGGCCGACATGCCGCGCGTCACCGCCACCCATATCTACCGCCTGCTCGACACCGCCGATGGCGACGATGCCGTGGTAGTGTCCAGCAATGGCGTGCATCCCACCCCGCCCGGCGTCTTCGGCCGCGACCGGTTCGACACGCTGATGCAGTTGCAGGGCGATGCGGGCGCGCGCCAGCTGGTCGCCGCCGGCCGCCATGTCGTGACTACCCCGACCGAGCTGATCGACATCGACACGCCGGACGATCTGGAGCGCCTACGCCAGCTCGTCCATGCGCCCGAGCGCACGATCACTCGTGGCGCAGCGCGTCGATCGGATTGAGCGCCGCGGCGCGCCGCGCCGGGAAATAGCCGAAGACCACGCCGATCACCGCCGAGATGGCGAACGCGATCATGTTGATCTGCGGATCGAACGTCCACGGCACCTGCATCAACGGCGCCAGCGCCAGGATGATGAGCTGCGCCAGCACCAGCCCGACGATCCCGCCCAGGCATGACAGCGCCACCGCCTCGACCAGAAACTGCATCAACACCTCGCGCGCCACCGCCCCGATCGCCAGCCGGATCCCGATCTCGCGCGTCCGCTCCGTCACCGACACCAGCATGATGTTCATGATGCCGATCCCCCCCACCACCAGACTGATCGCCGCCACCGCCGCCACAATCCGCGTCAACAGCGTCGTCGTCCCCGTCAGGGTGTCGGAAATCTGCTTCGTGTCAAAGATGTTGAAGTCATCTTCCTTGCCGCCCGTGATGTTGCGCCGCTCGCGCAGCAGGTCGGTGAGCGATGCCTGCACCGCCGCGGTGGAATAGGCCTGGTCGACCCCGATCAGCATCAACTGAATGTCGCGGTTGCCGGTAAAGCGGCGTTGCACCGCCTTGATCGGCATGATGACGGTGTCGTCCTGGTCGCCGCCAAAGCCCGCCTGCCCGCGCGTCGACAGCACGCCGATCACGTCGCAGCTGATGTTGCCGACCCGGAAGCGCTGGCCCACCGCCTCGCCGCCGCGAAACAGGTTGGTGCGCACGGTATTGCCGATGATGCACACCGCCTTGCCCGCTTCCTCCTCCGCCGGTGTCCAGTAGCGCCCGGATACCAGCGGCCAGGGCTGCACCTTGAACACGTCGCTGGTGGTGCCGCGCACCGTCGTCGACCAGTTCGCCCCCTCGTAGATCGCGGTCACCGCCGACGACGCCTGCGGCGCGACCCCGGTGACGCCGGCGATCTGGTTCTTGATCGCCTCCACATCCTCGGGCTTGAAGTCGGGCGGGCGCGGGCCGCCGCCGCCCCGGCCAAAGCCCTGGCCGGGACGCAGTTGCAGGATGTTGGTGCCCAGCGCCGAGATCTGCTGCTGCACCGCCGAGGTCGTCGCCTTGCCCAGCGTGACCATGGTCACCACCGCGCCGACGCCGATGACGATACCCAGGATCGTCAGGAACGAGCGCAACAGGTGCCGCCGGATCGACCGGATCGCGAGAGTAAGCGTGGTGCCGAACATCAGGCGCGTTCCTCCGGCAGGCGGGGGGGCATGTCCTCGGGCATCGTTCCTTGCGCATGCTGCGCCTCGATCCGCTCGACCAGCCCGTCCTTGAAATGCACCACGGTGCGCGCGAACGCGGCCATGTCGGGCTCGTGCGTCACCATCAGCACGGTGATCCCGCTGTCGCGGTTGAGGCCGGTAAGCAGCTGCATGATCTCCACCGAGCGCTCCGAGTCGAGATTGCCCGTCGGCTCGTCGGCCAGCAGCACGTCCGGACTGGTCACGATCGCCCGCGCGATCGCCACGCGCTGCTGTTGCCCGCCCGACAGTTCGGCGGGCGTATGGTCCCACCAGTCCGCCAGCCCGACCTTGTCGAGCGCGGCCATGCCCATGTCGCGCCGCGTCTTGCGATCCTCGCCGCGGTAGAGCAGCGGCAGTTCGACATTCTCCAGTGCCGAGGTGCGGCTGAGCAGGTTGAACCCCTGGAACACGAAGCCGAGATATTGCCGGCGGAGCAGCGCGCGCTGGTCGCGGTCCAGCGTCTCGACATGATGGCCCCGGAACAGGAACGTGCCGCCGCTGGGCACGTCCAGGCACCCCAGGATGTTCATCGTGGTCGATTTCCCCGATCCCGACGGCCCCATCACCGCAACGAAGTCGCCCGCCGCGATGTCGAGATCGACACCCTTCAGCGCCTGGAACTGCGTCGCGCCCATGCCATAGGTCTTGGTGACGCCGCGCAGCGAGATGAGCGGTGGATTACTGGCCACCGCCCCCTCCCTGCCGCCGCTGGCCGCCGCCGCGACGCTGGCCGCCCGCCGTGTCGCTGCCGCCCGTCAACTGCCCGGTGATGACCTGCATGCCGGGCTTCAGGTCGCCGCCGGTTACCTCGGTCATGCTGCCGTTGGTGTCGCCGGTCACGATCTGCACCGGCTGCGGCTGACCATCGCCGCCGCGCACATACACGGTCTGCGTCGCACCACGGCCCAGCGTCGCGGTACGTGCCGGCCGGTCGCGGCGCGGGCGGAAGGTCAGCGAGCCGGCGATGCCGCCGCTCTGGTCGCCGGCGGCGCCGGTGGTCGGTTTGAAGCGGAGTGCGGCGTTGGGGACGAGCAGCGCGTTCTGCTTGTCCGAGGTAACGATATCCGCGGTCGCGGTCATGCCGGGGCGCAGTTGCAGCGTCGGGTTGGCAACCGTCAGGTCCGCGGCATAGCTGACCACCTGGTTGGTCGCTGTCGTCGTGGTGGTCGAGGAAGAGGCCGTGGCCGCACTGACCGTCAGGTTCGATCCCAGGTCGACGCGCGTGATCTTCGCCGGGAAGGTACGGCCGGGAAACGCGTCCACGGTGAAGTTCGCCTTCTGCCCCACCTGCACCGCGCCGACATCCGCTTCGTCGATCGCGACCTCCAGCTTCATCTGGGTCAGGTCCTCGGCGATCACGAACAGCGTCGGCGTGTTGAACGAGGCCGCCACCGTCTGGCCGGGATCGACCTGCCGCGCCAGCACCACGCCCGATACCGGCGAGCGGATGATCGCCCGCGCCCGCTGCGTCTGCGACTGCGCCAATTGCGCGCGCGCCGCGGCCACATTGGCCTCCGCCACGCGCAGGGCCGCCGCCGCACGCTGCGCATCCGCACGCCCGGCCTGAAGCTCGGTGCCGGACGGCACGCGCCCCTTGGACAGTCGATACACTTCCTCCAGCCGGGCAAGCTGCGCCTGCGATTCGGACAGGGTGGCACGCGCCTGCGCCACCTGCGCCTGATTGGCGTTCAGCGTCGCCTGGCCGGCGCGGATCTGGTCGTCGATCTGTTCGGGATCGATCAGCGCCAGCGCCTGTCCTGCGGTCACGCGGTCGTTCACGTCCACCACGACGCGGGTGACCAGACCCGACAGCTGCGAGCCCACCGTCACCTGGTTGGTCGGCGCCAGCTTGCCCGTGGCCGAGACGGTCACCGTCAGGTTGCCGCGGCTGACCGGCGCGGTCGCATATTGCGGCGCATCCGATCCGCCCAGGCAGTTCTTGAGCAGCAGCAACAGCAGCACGACGCCGACCGCCACCGCACCCCAGCTCACCCATCGCCGCCAGCGCGGCTGCGGCTTCATCCCCAGAAAATTGTCGAGCGCTTCGTCGGCCATCAGGGGTTCCCGGTGGTGGAAAGGGTGGTGCCGGCGCGCGGCGCCTCGGGCGTCACATCGGCATCCCAGCCGCCGCCCAGCGCCGCGAACAGGGTGACCAGCGCGGTGGCGGCGTCGCTGCGCGCGCTCGCCTCGCTGTTGCGCGCGTTGAACAACGCGGCCTCCTGCTGCGACAAGGTGGTGAAATCGGTCAGGCCGGAGCGATACTGGCTGCGGCTGAGGATCGCGGCATTGTTGGCCGCATCCAGCGCCACCGCAAACTCGCGCTCGCGCTCGCGCGCGGTGTTGAGCGCGACCACCGCCACCTCGACATCCTCCAGCGCGTTCAGCACGGTGCCGCGATAGGCGGCCAGCGCGGCATCCGCCGCCGCCTCGCTCGACCGCACCCGGCTGCGCAACTGGCCGCCGTTGAAGATCGCCTGGGTCAGGCCGGCGAACAGGCTGCCGGTGATCGCCTCGCCGATCGAACCGATGCTGGTCGCGTTGGTGTTCAGGTTGCCGCTGATCGCCAGCGCCGGATAGAGCGCGGCCTTGTCCACGCCGATCTGCGCGGTGGCCGCCGCCAGGTTGCGCTCGGCGGCGCGCACATCGGGTCGCCGACGCAGCAGGTCGGCGGGCAGGCCGACGCCGATCGCCGCAGAGCCCCCCGGGATCGGGCGCACCGCCTCCATCCGCCCCTTCACCGCACCGGGCGCCTGCCCGGTCAGCACGCCCAGCCGCGACACCGCCGCATTATATTGCTGCGCCAGCGCCGGGATCGTCGCGGCGGTCTGCGCCCGCTGTCCCCGCGCCTGTTCGTTGTCCAGCGACGAGACGAGGCCCGCCTGCACGCGAAAACCGGCAATCTCCAGATTGTCGTCCTGCAACGCCAGGCTGGCGCGCGCATTGGCCAGTTCCGCCTGATACAGCCGCGCCAGCACATAGTTGCGTGCCGTCTCGCTCTCGACGGTCAGCAGCGTCGCGGCATAGTCGAAGCCCGACGCCTCATATTGCGCGCGTGTCGCCTCCACGGTGCGGCGCACCTCGCCGAACAGGCCGAGCTGGTAGCGCGCCGACAGGCCCACCGTATAGGCGTTGCGACCGCCGCCGCCGGTATCGACCACGGTGCCGTCGGGCAGCGTGAACGAACGCCCGCCGCCCACCACATTCTCGTTGCGCTGGTATCCGGTCGACCCGGAAAGGGTCGGCAGCAGCGAGGCCCGGCTCTGCACCAGGCTTTCGCGCGCCTGCCGCAGCCGGGCAACCGCCTGTGCGACATCGGTGTTGGCGGCGGCCGCCTGCTCGACCAGTTCGCCCAGAAGCGGATCGTCGAAGCGCCGCCACCAGCGCGTCAGGTCCGCGACCTCGGCCTGGGTGGCGGGCACCGACCATCCGTCCGGCACGCCCAGTTCGGCGGGCGCCGCGGGCCGATAGTCGGGGCCGACGGTGCAGCCGGCAAGCGCCAGGGGCGCGAGGAACAGGGCGCGAGCGCGGAACATGGGGCGGAGGGATGCGGCATCGCCCCGCCCGACGTCCAGCATTATTATGTCGCAACCTGTGTCACGCCGGACATGCGCGACTATTCGAGCTCCAGGATCACCGCATCCACCGCCAGGCTGTCGCCCGTCCGTGCGCTCACCGCCTTCACCGTCCCGCTCTTGGCCGCGCGCAGGATATTCTCCATCTTCATCGCCTCGACCACCGCCAGCGCCTGCCCCGCCTCGACCCGGTCGCCCTCGCCCACGTCGAGGCGCACGAGCAGCCCCGGCATCGGCGCGATCAGGAAGCGCGACAGATCCGGCGCCACCTTCTCGATCATGTGCCGCGTCAGCGCGCCCGCATGGCCCGGCACGACGCGCACCTCATGCGCCGCCCCGCGCGTCGACAAACGCCAGCCGCCGCGCGTCCGGGCAAGCCGGATGGTCAGCGCCTCGGGCGCCTCCACCGTGACGATCCGGTCGCCCGGCGTATATTCCATCTCCAGTTCGACGCCCACGCCGTCCACCGTCACCGCATCGGTATCGACCACGACATGGCGATCCTCGCCCCCGATCCGCACCTGCCATTCGCCCGGCGGCGGCAGGCGGCGGCCGAGTTGCCCGTCGATCCGCCGTGCCCGGTCCGCCTCCGCCGTCGCAACGAATGCGGCGACCGCGGCCAGGATGCGCAGCAGTTCGGGTTCGGCCGGTGCCCCGTGGAAGCCCTCGGGATATTCCTCGGCGATGAAGCCGGTGGTCAGCGCGCCGTCGCGGAAGCGCGGATGCTGCATCAGTGCGGACAGGAAATCGAGATTCGTGCCCGGCCCCTCGATCCGGAACCCGTCGAGTGCCGCCACCTGCGCATCGATCGCGCCCTCGCGCGTCGGCGCCCAGGTCACCAGCTTGGCGATCATCGGGTCGTAGAACATGCTGACCTCGCCGCCCTCGGCCACGCCGTCATCGACGCGGACCCGGCCGGCCTCGTCCGCCACCGGCTCGGGCGCCTGATAGCGTACCAGCCGGCCGATGCTCGGCAGGAAGCCGCGATACGGGTCCTCGGCATAGACGCGCGTTTCCACCGACCAGCCGTTCAGCCGCACATCGTCCTGCTCGATCGACAGCGGCTCGCCCGCCGCCACCCGAATCATCTGCTCGACCAAGTCCAGCCCGGTGATCTCCTCGGTCACCGGATGCTCGACCTGAAGCCGGGTGTTCATCTCCAGGAAGTAGAAGCTCTCCCCCGTCGGGTCCGCGCCCGACACGATCAGCTCCACCGTACCCGCCGAATAATAGCCCACCGCGCGTGCCAGCGCGACCGCCTGCTCGCCCATCGCCCGGCGCATCGCCGGCGTGACAAAAGGCGACGGCGCTTCCTCGACCACCTTCTGGTGACGGCGCTGCACCGAACATTCGCGCTCGCCCAGGTACAGGACCTTGCCATGCTGGTCGCCCAGCACCTGTATCTCGATATGGCGCGGGTCCTGGATGAACTTCTCGATGAACACGCGATCGTCGCCGAAACTGGCCAGCCCTTCGCGCTTGGTCGCCTCGAAGCCTTCGCGCACGTCCGCCTCGCTCCAGGCGAGCCGCATCCCCTTGCCGCCACCACCGGCCGACGCCTTCATCATCACCGGATAGCCGATCTCGCCGGCGATGCGCACTGCATGCTCGGTATCCGCGATCTCGCCCAGGAAGCCCGGAACGACGTTGACGCCCGCCTGCTTGGCCAGCTTCTTCGATTCGATCTTGTCGCCCATCGCCGCGATCGCGTTCGGCGGCGGGCCGATGAACGCGATCCCCGCCTCGGCACAGGCCCGCGCAAAGCTTTCCCGCTCCGACAGGAAGCCATAGCCGGGATGGATGGCATCCGCCCCCGTTTCCCTGGCCGCCAGCAGGATCAGCTCCGCCTTCAAATAGCTTTCCGCCGCCGGTGCCGGCCCCAGCCGTACGCTCTCGTCGGCCAGCATCACATGCGGGCTGCGTGCATCGGCATCCGAATAGACCGCCACCGTCGCGATGCCCATCGCGCGGGCGGTACGAATGACGCGGCACGCGATCTCGCCGCGATTGGCGATCAGGATCTTCTTGAACATGCTTGGCTCCCCTCCCGCTTCACGGGCGACACCTGCGTGCCTGCCCGTGAGCGTCGTTGTCATGGGGGGAGGCGCTGTCCTCCCCTGCCCCTCCCGCAAGGGAAGGGACGTCCGTCATTCCGCCGCGACGCGCATCGGCTCCTCGCCCGCCATCGGCGACAGGCCCAGCTTGGCGAACAGCGCCGCGTCCGCGCTGTCGCCGGCATTGCCCGCGGTCAGCAGCTTGTCGCCGGTGAAGATCGAATTGGCACCCGCCATGAAGCACAAGGCCTGCGTCGCCTCTGACATGCTCTCGCGCCCTGCGGACAACCGCACCATGCTGAGCGGCATGGTGATCCGCGCCACCGCCACGGTGCGGACGAATTCGATATCGTCGATTTTGGCCAGCGGCGTATCGGCCAGCATGTCGCCCAGCACGGTGCCCTTCACCGGCACCAGCGCGTTCACCGGCACGCTTTCCGGATGGCGCGGCAGGGTGGCGAGCGCATGGACGAAGCCGACCCGGTCGCTTCGGCTCTCGCCCATGCCGACGATGCCGCCGCAGCACACCGAAATCCCCGCCTCGCGCACATGGTCCAGCGTCTGCAACCGGTCCTCGAAGCAGCGCGTGGTGATGACGTTCGCGTAATTCTCGGGCGAGGTGTCGATGTTATGGTTGTAATAGTCGAGGCCCGCCGCCTTCAGCCGCTGTGCCTGGGGTGCATCCAGCATGCCCAGCGTCATGCAGGTCTCCAGCCCCATCGCCTTCACGCCCTCGACCATGGCGACGACCTTGTCCATGTCGCGGTCCTTGGGGCTTCGCCACGCCGCGCCCATGCAGAAGCGCTGCGATCCGGCCGCCTTGGCCTCGGCCGCCGCGGCCAGGACGGCGTTCACGTCCATCAGCTTCTCGGCCTTCACGTCGCTCTCGGCCGATGCCGACTGCGAACAATATCCGCAATCCTCCGGGCAACCGCCGGTCTTGATCGACAACAGGGTGCAAAGCTGCACCTCGTCCGCGGCATGATGGCGGCGATGCACCTCGGCGGCGCGGAAGACGAGTTCGGTGAACGGCAGGTCGAACAGGCCTGCGATCTCCGCGCGGGTCCAGTCTGTGCGCAAGGCCGTCGCCGGGGCGGCGGGGCGTTCGAGCGTATCGGCAATCATTCGGCAGCGTCCTGTTCGGGTGGCATGTTATGTCCCAGCAGCCTCAACACTTCTTCGGCCGCTTTCACAAGGTTGGTGCCCGGGCCGAAGATCGCCTGCACCCCGGCATCGCGCAGCGCCTGGTAATCCTGCGCCGGGATCACCCCGCCCGCGATCACCTTGATATCGGGGCGGCCGGCCTCCCGCAGATGGCCGATCAACTCGGGAATCAGCGTCTTGTGCCCCGCCGCCAGGCTGGAGGCACCGACCACGTCGACATCCTTCTCGATCGCCAGCACCGCGGCCTCGTCGGGCGTCTGGAACAGCGGCCCGGACACGACATCGAACCCCAGGTCGCCGAACATCGACGATACCAGATTGGCGCCGCGATCATGCCCGTCCTGCCCCATCTTGGCGACCAGCATCCGGGGGCGACGCCCCAGCCGCCGCTCGGTCGCGGACACGCCCTCCTGCAACCGCACCCAGCGCACGTCCTCGCCGTAAGCGCCGCCATAGATGCCCTTTACCGGCACCGGCTGCGTCCCATAGCGACCAAAGGCGTCTTCCATCGCCGCCGAAATCTCGCCCAGCGTCGCGTGGTGGCGCGCGCATTCGACCGCGAAAGCCAGCAGATTATGCTCGTACCGGCCGGAGGCTTCCCGCGCCGCATCCCGCAACGCCGCCAGCGCCGCCTGACACGCCGCCTCGTCCCGCGTTTCGCGCAACCGTGCCAGCCGCGCGACCTGCGCCTCGCGCACCGCATGATTGTCGACGTCCAGAATATCGATCGGCGACTCCTCGCTCGACCGGTATTTGTTCACCCCCACGATCACGTCCTCGCCGCGGTCCGCACGTGCGGCGCGCGCGGCGGCGGCTTCCTCGATCATCGCCTTGGGCCAGCCGGCGTCCACCGCGCGGGCCATGCCGCCCTCCGCCTCCACGCGGTCGAGCAATTCGGTCGCGCGCGTCACCAGGTCCTGGGTCAGCGCCTCGACATAATAGCTGCCGCCCAGCGGATCGACGACATGGGTGATCCCCGCCTCTTCCTGCAACACCAGTTGCGTGTTGCGTGCGATCCGCGCGGAAAAGTCGGTGGGCAGCGCGATCGCCTCGTCCAGCGCGTTGGTATGCAGCGACTGGGTGCCGCCGAACGCCGCCGCCATCGCCTCGATCGTGGTGCGGATGACGTTGGTGTACGGGTCCTGCTCCTGCAGGCTGACCCCGCTGGTCTGGCAATGCGTGCGCAGCATCTTGGAGCGCTCGTCCTTTGCCCCCAGCTCGGTCATCACCCGGTGCCACAGCGTGCGCGCGGCGCGCAGCTTGGCGACCTCCATGAAGAAGTTCATGCCAATCGCGAAGAAAAAGGACAGGCGCCCGGCGAACTTGTCGATATCCAGCCCCGCCGCCATCGCCGCGCGCACATATTCGCGACCATCGGCAATGGTGAAGGCCAGTTCCTGCACCTGCGTCGCCCCGGCCTCCTGCATGTGGTAGCCGGAGATCGAGATGGAATTGAACTTCGGCATCTCGGCCGAGGTATAGGCGATGATGTCCGACACGATCCGCATGCTGGGCGCCGGCGGATAGATATAGGTGTTGCGGACCATGAACTCCTTCAGGATGTCGTTCTGAATGGTCCCTTCCAGCTTTGCGCGGGGCACGCCCTGCTCCTCGCCCGCGACGATGAAGAAGGCGAGGATCGGGATCACCGCGCCGTTCATCGTCATCGATACCGACATCTGGTCGAGCGGAATGCCGTCGAACAGGATCTTCATGTCCTCGACCGAATCGATCGCGACGCCCGCCTTGCCGACATCGCCGACGACGCGCGGATGATCCGAATCATAACCGCGATGCGTGGCCAGGTCGAAGGCGACCGACAGCCCCTTCTGCCCCGCCGCCAGGTTGCGGCGGTAAAAGGCGTTGGAGGCCTCCGCGGTGGAGAAGCCGGCATATTGCCGGATCGTCCACGGCCGCCCGGCATACATGCTGGCGCGCACCCCGCGGGTGAACGGCGCGAAACCGGGCAGGCCGGGGTCGGCGGTCACATCCTCGGGCGTGTAGAGCGGCTTGACCGCGATCCCCTCCGGCGTGTGCCAGGTGAGATCGGCGCCCTTGACCTCTTTCGCCGCGGCGGCGGCCCAATCGTCCAGCGTCGGCTTGTCGGCCATTACGCCTCCTGCTCCAATGTCCCGGCCGCGGCGGATTGCCGCATCGTCCATGCTTATTTTGTTTCCTTAAACCGGAACAATCGTGCCGAGGCAAGCCGGGCCGGGATCACGCCCCGCGGAACGCCGGCGCCCGTTTGTTCAGGAACGCCATGCCCCCTTCGGTGGCGTCCGCACTGCCGCGTGCGAGGCGCTGGTCGGCCGCCTCGCGGGTCATCGCCGCGGCATAGTCGCTTGAAAACCCGTCGTGCAGCGCGCGCCGCATCAGCCCCAGCGCCACCGTCGGCCCTGCCGCCAGCCGCCCGGCCAGCGCCAGCGCCTCGGCGTCCAGCGCATCGTCGGCGACCACGCGGTGGATCATGCCCCATTCCAGCGCGCGGGCAGCCGGCACCCGCTCGCCCAGCATCATCATCTCCGCGGCGCGCGCCCGGCCGATCAGCCGCGGCAACATCCACGACGCGCCGCCATCGGGGACCAGCCCGATATTGACAAAGGCGTGCAGGAAATAGGCGCTGTCGCTCGCCACGCAGAAATCGGCGGCCAGCGCCAGGCTGCATCCGATGCCGGCCGCGGGGCCCCGAACCGCGCTGACCACCGGCACGCCCAGGTCCGCGATCGCCAGCAGCGCCGGATTGTAGCTGCGGGTCAGCGCCGCCTCGGTCGCCTCGCCAGGATCACCCTCGCGCAGCGCCACCGCGGCCACGTCCGCCCCCGAACAGAAGCCGCGCCCCGCGCCCGCCAGCAACACCGCGCGCGCTCCCGCCAGATCGCGAAGCGCACCGGTCAGCGCCTCGAACATCTCGGGCGGTGCCGCGTTCAGCCGATCGGGACGATTGAGCGTCAGCACCAGCACGTCGCCGCGCCGCTCGCTCAGGACCAGGGGCGCGCTCATGCGTGGCTTTCCATCAGTTCGACCAGCATGCCGCCGGTATCGCGCGGGTGGACGAACACGATGGGCGTGCCGTGCGCGCCGATGCGCGGCTCGCCCAGCACGGTCGCGCCCTTTGCCTTCATCGCCGCGACCGCGGCATGGATGTCGGGCACCTCGAAGCAGACATGATGCTGCCCGCCTGCCGGGTTCTTCTTCAAAAAGCCTGCGATCGGCGAGGCTTCGTCATAGGGTTCGATCAATTCGATCTGGGTGTTGGGCGCATCGATGAAACACACCTTCACCCCTTGCGCCGGCAGGTCGAACGGCTCCCCGATCGCCTCGGCCCCCAACAGGTCCCGCCACATCTCGATCGACGCCGCGATCGACGGCGTCGCCACCCCCACATGATTCAACCGCCCCAACGCCATCTTCATCTCCTCAACAGCCTTGCAGCATGTTCGCCTCGCCGCCCTCTACCCGATACGCATCCCCCACCCGCACATACCGCGCCTCAAACGCCCGCGTGCCGGTAAAACGAACGATAAAGGATTGATCGGGCACGATCTTCACGATCTTCCCCTGGCTCGATTGCGGCCGCCCGACCGCCGCCCTGCCATCATCATAGCTGTCCAGGAAATCGGCCAGCTTCACCGGCCCGGTCGGCTGCAGCTCGACCAGCGTGGTGCGCCCGCAGGTATAGCCCTGCCACGTCCCGCCACCCTGCGCCTGGACCACCGGCAGGCGGCCGAACTTGTTCGACACGCTCCAGTCGCTCATCCGCCCCATGGTGCCGGCCAGCACCGCTTCGGGAAAGCGCCGATCGACCGCATAGCGTTCGCCGTCCGGCTTCAGATAGGTGATGTCCAGCCGCCCGGAGGAAACATGCGCGGGCTCGGCCACCTGCCCCTCGCTGACCAGCACCGGGCCGAACGGCGTATCGACCAGCCGGTGTTCGTCGAACACATAATGCTCGCCCGACTCGCTTTCTGCCGTGTTGCCCGCCGGGAACGCGGCCTTCACCGCCGCCGCCAGCCGCTCGTCGGGCAGCAGCCCCGCGACATTGGGCGTCGCGGGCGGCACGTCTGCAGTGGCGGCCGGCGTCGCGGCGGGCCGCGGCGCCTCGTTCGCCGCCCGCTCGCGCCACCACAGCACCGCCAGCACGACCACCGCCGCCAGCAACAGCAGCGTCAGCCATGGCAGCCTGCGCCCGCCACCCTTTGCCCGCGCTCGCTTACCTCCGCTCATAGCGGAATGTTATCGTGCTTCTTCCAGGGATTGGCGAGGCTCTTGTTGCGCAACTTGCGCAGGCCCAGCGCGATGCGGCGGCGGGTGGAATGCGGCTGGATCACCTCGTCCACGAAGCCCTTGCTGGCCGCGACGAACGGATTGGCGAAGCGCGCCTCATATTCCGCGGTGCGCTCGGCAATCTCCTCGGGGGTGCGCCCGCGGAAGATGATCTCCACCGCACCCTTGGCGCCCATCACCGCGATCTCGGCGGTCGGCCACGCATAGTTCAGGTCGCCGCGCAGATGCTTGGACGCCATCACGTCATAGGCGCCGCCGTAAGCCTTGCGCGTGATGACCGTGATCTTGGGCACCGTTGCCTCGCCATAGGCGAACAGCAGCTTGGCGCCGTGCTTGATGATGCCGTTATGCTCCTGCGCGGTGCCGGGCAGGAAGCCGGGCACGTCGACAAAGGTCACGATCGGGATCTCGAACGCGTCGCAGAAGCGCACGAAGCGCGCCGCCTTGCGACTGGCATTGATGTCCAGCACGCCCGCCAGCACCATCGGCTGGTTCGCGACGAAACCGACCGTACGCCCCTCGATCCGGCCGAAGCCGCAGATGATGTTGCCGCCATGCGCGGGCTGGATCTCGAAGAAATCGCCCTCGTCCACCACCTTGGACAGTAATTCGTGCATGTCATAGGGCTGGTTGGCAGAGGCCGGGACCAGCGTGTCCAGGCTGTCCTCCACCCGGTCCCACGGATCGGAGGTCGGCCGCTCGGGCACCCCCGTCCGATTGGTCAGCGGCAGGAAGTCGAAAAAGTCGCGCGCCGCCAGCAGCGCCTCGACATCATTCTCGAACGCCACGTCCGCCACCGAGGTGCGCGTGGTGTGCGTCACCGCGCCGCCCAGTTCCTCCTGGGTCACCACCTCGTTCGTCACCGTCTTCACGACGTCCGGCCCGGTGACGAACATGTAGCTCGAATCCTTCACCATGAAGATGAAGTCGGTCATCGCCGGCGAATAGACCGCGCCGCCTGCACACGGCCCCATGATCAGCGACAGCTGCGGCACCACGCCCGATGCCAGCACGTTGCGCTGGAACACCTCGGCATAGCCGCCCAGGCTCGCCACGCCTTCCTGGATGCGCGCGCCGCCCGAATCGTTCAGGCCGATCACCGGCGCACCGACCTTCATCGCCATGTCCATGATCTTGCAGATCTTTTGTGCGTGCCGCTCGGACAGCGACCCGCCGAACACGGTGAAATCCTGGGAGAATACGAACACCAGCCGGCCGTTGATCGTCCCCGATCCGGTGACCACGCCGTCACCCGGCACCACCTGCTCGGTCATGCCGAAATCGGTGCAGTTATGCTCGACGAACATGTCGAGTTCCTCGAAACTGCCCTCGTCCAGCAGCACGTCCAGCCGCTCGCGTGCGGTCAGCTTGCCCTTGGCATGTTGCGCATCGATCCGCTTCTGCCCCCCACCCATGCGGGCGGCGGCGCGGCGGCGTTCCAATTCGGCGATCGTCGACGACATGGCCTCTCCTTGTTTGTCAGCCTCTCTGCCCTGCCTCCGATGCCAAATGCAAATGCCTGCGTCTTCAGTGGCTTTCATGCGTTCCCCCCGCGACCATCGCTAGGAGCGCCGTTTATGCCCGATTCGATCGATCGCCGCCTGATGCTGAAACTGGGCGGTGCCGCCGCCGGCATGGTGCTCGGCGCCCGCGGGGCCGATGCGCAGAAATATCCGCCGCCCAGCGATGTCGACCGCGGCCGCGTCGAAAACGGCAAGGTCACCTTTCCCGAATGGCGCAGCCAGGCCGACCCCAAGACGCCCCCACCCCCGGCCCCGCTTCCCCCCGAACAACGCGTCGGCTTCGCCATCGTCGCGCTCGGCCGCCTCAGCCTGGAGGAACTGCTGCCCGCGTTCGGCGAGTGCAAAAAGGCCAAGCTCGTCGCGCTCGTGTCGGGCAGTCCGGAGAAACTGCGCACCACCGCGCAGCAATACGGGATCGCGCCCGAAAACTGCTATGACTATGCCGGCTTCGACCGCATCCGCGACAATCCGGCGGTCCAAGTCGTCTACATCGTCCTGCCCAACGGCATGCACCGCGAATATGTCGAGCGCGCCGCGGCGGCCGGCAAGCATGTCCTGTGCGAAAAGCCGATGGCCACCAGTGCCGCCGACGCCCGCGCGATGGTGGAGGCGTGCAAGCGCGCCAATGTCCGCCTGATGATCGCCTACCGCATCCAGTACGAACCCTATAACCAGCGCGCGGCCCGCTTCGTGCAGGAGGGCACCTTCGGCCGCCTCGTCGGGGCGACGATGACCAATGTGCAGACCGTCGCCCCCGATGGCGAGAAGCAGTGGCGCCACAAGCGGGTACAGGCCGGCGGCGGCGCCCTGCCCGATATCGGCCTTTACTGCATCAACACCGCCCGCTTCCTGACCGGTGAGGAGCCCACGGAGGTCTATGCCGAACAGTTCAGCCCGCCCGGCGACCCGCGCTACGCGCAGGTGGAGGAGACCGTCGCCTGGACGATGCGCTTCCCCTCCAACTTCCTGGCGCAGTGCCTGACCAGCTACGGCGCGCGCGACGACAAGCACCAGCGGCTGAACTTCGCCACCGCCACCGTGGATATGCCCAACGCGTACAGATATCAGGGCCAGCAACTCTACGTCGCGCAGAACCAGGGCGACATGGACGAGCGGCAGCAGGTGATCCTGCCGCAAAAGAACCAGTTCGCCGAGGAGATCGACCACATGGCCGACTGCGTCCTGTCCAACCGCCAGCCGCGCACGCCCGGCGAGGAGGGCGTGCAGGACCATGTCATTATGGAAGCGATCTACGAAAGCGCGAAGACCGGCCGCCCCGTCAAGCTGAAGGCCTATGAGGGCAAGGACGTGTTCCGCGGCCCGCCCTTGCCGCCGGAGGGATAGGGGCGGCGTTCGCGGGACCGCAGGACACGCAAAATCTGTTTCATCCTCCTTTGAAGAACGACACGAGGTTGAACCATCTGCCCGTTCGTCTCCAGTAGACGTCGAGTAGCGGCAAAGCCGCGTATCGAGACGACGTATCGAGAGACAGGTTGGCACACGGAACGGTACCTCGATACGAACGGATAAGGATGACCTCACCGCGTCCCGCTACGCACAAAGCCGCAAGCATTGCCCCGATCGCGAACGGATCATTTCGCCCGCGATTCGGAACGGCAGGCGCGGCGGGGGGTTCACGTGGCATGCCTGCCCTCGCTATGCCGCCATCCATGGCCGAACTCGTGCCCCCCCCGCCCGCCCTGTCCACCACCGACAGCCTTTTCCTCGATTTCGACGGGACGCTGGTCGAACTGGCCGAGCGCCCCGATGCGGTGGTGGTCGCGCCGTCGCTGGTCGACATGCTCGATCGCCTCGCCGCCACCATGCCCGGCCGCGTCGCGATCGTCAGCGGCCGGTCGATCGCGCAGCTGGACGCGATGCTGGGCCCGCAGGCCCGGCACTTCGCGCTGGCCGGCAGCCACGGGGCGGAGCGCCGCACTCCCGAACATGGCTATGAAAGCCCCGAGCCGCCCGAGGCGCTCGCCCTCGCCGCCGAATCGCTGCGCGATTATGCCGACACCAACGGCCTGGTGTTCGAGGCCAAGAGCTTCGGCGCGGCCATCCATTACCGCCAGCGCCCGGAGCTGGAGGACGATGCCAACGCCGCCGCCGCCGCGGTCGCCGACACGCACGGCCTTGTTCTCCAACGCGGCAAGATGATGGCCGAGGTGCGCCTGTCCGGCGACAAGGGCGATGCGATCCTCGGCCTGCTGGAAACGTCCGCCATGCAGGGCACCCGCCCCCTGTTCTTCGGGGACGACGTCACCGACGAGGACGGCTTCGTCGCCGCCGCGGCGTCCGGCGGCGCCGGCGTGCTGATCGGCCCCTTGCGCGAAACCGCCGCCTTGTATCGTCTGGAGAGCGTGTCCGCCCTCCACACCTGGATCGCCGCTGCCATGGAGGCCCGTGCATGACCCCCGACATGAATCTCTGGCCGATCGGCAATTGCCAGGTTTCCGCACTGATCGACTCCACCGGCCGTTTCGTCTGGGGCTGCGTGCCGCGCGTCGATGGCGATCCCGCGTTCTGCGCGCTGCTGGGCGAGGAGGAGCCGGACACCGGCTTCTGGTCGATCGAGCTGGAGGACTGCGTCACCACCACGCAAGGCTATCTGCGCAACACCCCGATCCTGGTCACCCGCCATCAGGACGACCGTGGCAACGCGATCGAGATCACCGATTTCTGCCCGCGCTTCTCGCGCGACCAGCGCATCTATCGCCCGACCAGCTTCGTGCGCATGGTCAAGCCGATCGGCTCGCCGCGCATCCGCATCCGCCTGCGCGTCGCCACTGATTGGGGCGCGCAGACCAGCCAGACGCAAGGGTCGAACCACATCCGGTACCTGATGACGCACCAGACGCTGCGTCTCACCACCGATGCCCCCGTCGGCCACATCACGCGCGAGCAGTGGTTCCGGCTGGAACGGCCGATCAACCTGTTCCTCGGCCCTGACGAGAGCTTTTCGGGCGTGCTGTCCGAGGCGCTGAACGGCATGCTGGAGCGGACCACCCATGAATGGCACCAATGGGTCCGGGGCCTTGCCACCCCGGTCGAATGGCAGGGCGTCGTCATTCGTTCGGCAATTACGCTCAAGCTGTGCCAGCATGAGGAAACCGGCGCGATCGTCGCCGCGCTCACCACCTCGCTTCCCGAACATGCCGATTCCGGGCGCAACTGGGATTATCGCTACTGCTGGATACGCGACGCCTATTACACGGTGCAGGCGCTCAACCGGCTCGGCGCGCTCGACGTGCTGGAGGGCTATCTCGAATATCTCCGCAACATCGTCGATGCTGCGCGCGGCGGCCATATCCAGCCGCTCTACGGCGTCGGCGGCGAATCGACCCTGATCGAGCGGATCGAGGACAAGCTGCCCGGCTATCGCGGCATGGGGCCGGTGCGCGTCGGCAACCAGGCCTATGAGCAGATCCAGCATGACGCCTATGGCCAGATCGTCCTGTCCGACGTGCAGGCATTCTTCGACTGCCGCCTGTTCCGCATGTCGGGCATGGAGGATTTCCACTCGCTGGAGCGCGTCGGCGAGCGGGCCTGGGCCAAATACGATCAGCCGGATGCCGGCCTGTGGGAGCTGCGCACCAAGAGCCATGTCCACACCTATTCCGCCGCGATGTGCTGGGCGGCGTGCGACCGCCTCGCCAACGCCGCGCAGGCGCTGGGTCTGGAGGAGCGCGAAACCTTCTGGCAGGAGCGCGCCGACCAGATGCGCGAGGCGATCGAGCATGCCGCCTGGCGCGACAAGACGCAGCGCATCTCCGCCACCTTTGGCGGCGACGATCTCGACGCCAGCATCATCCAGTTGCTCGACCTGCGCTTCCTCGCCCCCGACGATCCCCGCTTCCTCTCGACCCTGGACGCGGTCGAAAAGGGCCTGCGCCGCGGCAGTCACATGCTGCGCTATGCGACCGAGGATGATTTCGGCCTGCCGCATACCGCGTTCAATGTGTGCACCTTCTGGCTGATCGAGGCGTTGCATGCCACGGGCCGGACCGCGGATGCGCGCGAACTGTTCGAGGAAATGGTCGCAAGGCGCACGCCCGCGGGCCTGCTGTCCGAGGATATCGACCCCAATACGGGAGAGCTGTGGGGGAATTATCCCCAGACCTATTCGCTGGTCGGCCTGATCAACTGCGCCGTTCTGCTGAGTAAACCATGGAGTGCCGTACGATGAGTCGCCTGATCGTCATTTCCAACCGGGTGCAGCCGCCCAAGACCGGGCCGGGCGGCAACCAGGGTGGGTTGGCGGTCGCGCTGCTCGCGGCGCTGCGTGAACAGGGCGGCATCTGGTTCGGCTGGTCGGGCGAGACCACTGAGGAATTTTCCGGCCATATCAACTTCCAGCAGGGTGGCGGCGTCACTACCGCGACGATCGACCTGGAGCCGCAGGACGTTGACGAATATTATAATGGCTATGCCAACCGCACGTTGTGGCCGCTCTTCCACTACCGGATCGACCTGACCGAGTTCGAACGCGATTTCGGCAGCGGCTATCGCCGGGTGAACCAGCGTTTTGCCGACACCGTCCGCCCGCTGATCGAGGATGACGATCTGGTCTGGGTGCATGATTACCACCTGATGCCGCTCGGCCAGGAGCTGCGCGACCGCGGTTTCCGCAACCGGCTCGGCTTCTTTCTCCACATCCCCTGGCCGCCGGCGCGCCTGCTCCTGTCGCTGCCCAGCCACCGCAAGTTGGTGGAAACGCTGTTCGCCTATGACGTGGTGGGCTTCCATACCGAGGACTGGCTGGACAGCTTCCGAGACTATGTGACCAAGCAGCTTGGCGGCACGCTCGGCCCGAACGACACCGTCACCTATGAAGGCCGCACGATCCGCGCGATCGCCGCGCCGATCGGCATCGAGACCAAGGAGTTCGAGGAAGCCGCCGCCGGCAACGACGCACGCTTCGCGCGCGAGCGGATGTACATGTCCTCCACCGGGCGCAGCCTGATCGTCGGCGTCGATCGCTTGGACTATTCCAAGGGCCTGACCGAGCGGTTCCTGGGCTATGAACGCTTCCTGCAACAGAATCCGGAGCGCAACGGCCTCGTCTACATGCTCCAGATCGCGCCGCCCAGCCGCGAGAAGGTAAACACCTATCAGGAGATCCGCGCCAATCTCGATGCGCTGTCGGGGCGGATCAACGGCGAATATGCCGATATCGACTGGGTACCGATCCGCTACGTCAACAAGGGCTTTCCCCGCCAGACGCTGGCCGGCATCTACCGCGCCGCGCGCATCGGCCTCGTCACGCCGCTTCGCGACGGCATGAACCTCGTCGCCAAGGAATATGTCGCAGCACAGGACCCCAGCGATCCCGGCGTGCTGATCCTGTCCAGCTTCGCAGGCGCCGCCGCCCAGTTGAAGGAAGCGGTGCTGGTCAATCCCTACAGCGCCGAGGAACTGTCCGACGCGATCGTCAAGGCGCTGGAGATGCCGCGTGCCGAGCGCATCCGCCGCTGGGAGGCGCTGATCGACAATGTCCGGCGCGAGGATGTGTTCTGGTGGTGCGACCTGTTCCTCGCGGCGCTGCGCGGCGATGCCGGCGCGGAGGCCGCCGCCCGCGAGGAGGAACGCGCCTGACCCCGACCGGGTGCGCAGCTTCCACGTCGAAACAGGCCCTTACGCATTTCTGCAGTTGAGAGTCACCCGCAATAGCACTATGGCCCCGCCGACAACGAAAGGGGTTCATGATGTTCAGGGCGATCAAGATGGCGGGCGTCGCGCTTGCCGGGCTCACCGCGGCGAGCGCGGCATGGGCGGAGGTGCCGGTCCCGGCCGACCCCGTCGATGACCAGCGCCGTGCCGATCCGGCCGAGGAGATCACCGTTGACGGCCACCGCATCGACGAATCCTTTGCCGGCACCAAAACCGACACGCCGCTGATCCAGGTGCCCCAGCCGATCACCGTCATCACCGACGACGTGTTCCTGTCCCAGGGCGCGATCACCATTTCCGATACCGTCCGCTACGCAGCCGGCGTCAACGCCGACGCCTATGGCCGTGACACCCGCGTCGACAGCTTCCAGATCCGCGGCGTCGACGCGCTGCAATTCCGCGACGGCATGCGCGACATCTACAGCTTTTACGCCAGCATCACCTCCGACCCGTACAACTTCTCGCGGGTCGAGGTCGTGCGCGGCCCCGCCTCGGTGCTGTTCGGCCAGGGCTCGCTCGGCGGCATCGTCAATCTCGTCTCCAAGACGCCGGTTTTCACCAATGCGGGCGAGGTGAACCTCGTTTATGGCAGCTACGACCGCAAGGAGGTCATGGCCGACGTCAACCGCCTCGTCACCGACGACCTCGCCGTCCGCCTCGTCGCCCGCGTCCGCGATGCCGACACCTATGTCGACCACGTGCCCGACGACCGCGTGATGATCGCCCCCTCGATCACCTGGCGCCCCTCGACCCAAACCGACATCACCCTGCTCGGCCTGTATCAGGAGGACGACACCGGCTCGACCGCCAACTTCCTGCCGCTCGTCGGCACGCTGCGCGACAATCCCGGCAATCCCCGCCTGCCCCGCTACCTGTTCGTCGGCAAGCCCGGCTACGACCGCTATGACGGCCGCCTGCTGCAAGGCGCCGGCCTGTTCGAGCATCGCTTCACCGACGCGCTGAAGCTCAGCCTGAAGGCGCGCTACATCGACAGCGATCTCGATTATTTCACGCATTATCCCAACAGCTACGCCAAACCGACTAACCCTTATGTCACGGGCAGCAATGGCCGCCGCATCGGCCTTACCGCCGGATCGTCGGTCGCGCGGCTGAACGTCTTTTCCACCGACAACAATGTGCAGGCGAAGTTCAACACCGGCGCCGCGGTCGAACACACGCTGCTGCTCGGGCTCGACTATAGCTGGAACAAGGTCCGCAAGAGCGACAATTACGACTTCTCGCAGGTCATCGACCTGTACGACATCGACTATGCCTCGATCGTCGAGCCGCCGATCGTTGCGCCCTTCGCCACCACCTCCCAGCGCCAGCGCGGCGTCTATGCGCAGGACCAGATCCGCTTCTGGGACCGCGTCTCGGTCGTCCTCGGCGTCCGCAACGATCGCCTGCGTACCCGGGGCGCCACCGCGCCCGACGTGATCGACAAGGCCACCACCTTCCGCGCCGGCATCATCGGCGAGATCGGCGCCGGCCTCTCGCCTTTCTTCAGCTACACCGAAAGCTTCCAGCCGGTCGCCGGCACCCTGTCCAACGGCACCAATTTCCGTCCGCAGACCGGCACCCAGTATGAAACCGGCCTGAAGTGGCAACCCGATCCGCAAACCCTGGTCACGCTCACCGGTTTCCGCATCAAGGAACAGAACCGCCCCATCCCCGATCCCACCAACCCCCTGTTCCAGATCCAGGCCGGGGAACTGACCACCAAGGGTTTCGAGTTCGAGGCGACCCGCACCCTGCCCGGCAATTACGACCTGACCGTCTCCTACGGCTATAACGACCTGTCGGGCGACAGCGCCGCCAGCGGCTATCTGTCCAAGCACACCGCCGCCGCCTGGGGCACCAAGACGGTGACGCTGGACGAGGCGACCAGCGTGCGCGTCGGCGCCGGCGTCCGCTATCTCGGCAAGCAGGTGTCGAGCAGCAGCGTCTGGACGATCGTCACCCCCGATCGCGTCATGGCCGATGCGCTGGTCGAATTGAACCGCGACCAGTGGCGTATCGCGGTCAACGCCACCAACCTGTTCGACAACCGCGCCTTCGCCTCCTGCCTCGCGCGCGGCGACTGCTTCGTCTCCGCGCCGCGCAACATCATGGCGACGCTCGGCTACCGGTTCTGAAGAATGACGGGGGCGCGGTCTTCCCTGAAGGTTGCGCCCTCCCCGTCCACCGCCACGCGCCGCCGGGGCAGCGCCTCGGGCATCGCCTCGCGGATATAGCCGAGCAGCCCTTCGCGAATGTCGCAGCGCAGGTCGAACGCCACCGACGCATCCTTGGCGGTCATCAGCCCGCGCACCTGGATCGCATCGGCGGCGGTATCGGTCACCTGCAGGTTGAAGAAGCGCCCGTCCCAGCGCGGATTGGCGCGCACCAGTTCCTCCAGCTTCGCGCGCAGCCGTGGAATGTCCGCCGCCGGATCGAGATACCAGAATACCGATCCCAGCAACTGGCTGGTCTCGCGCGTCCAGTTCTGGAAGCTGTTCTCCAGGAATTTGGCGACCGGCACCACCAGCCGCCGCTCGTCCCACACCTTGACCACGACGAAGGTCAGCCGGATCTCCTCGATCCGCCCCCATTCGCCGTCGATGATGACGACGTCGTCCAGTCGGATCGGCTCGGTAAAGGCCATCTGGATGCCCGCGAACAGGTTCTTCAGCGCCGGCTGCGCGGCGGCACCGACGACCAGGCCCGCGATACCGGCCGACGCCATCAGCGTGACGCCGATCGTGCGGATGCCCGGTACGCTTAGCAGCATCAGGCAGATCGTCAGGAAGATGATGAAGAAGACGCCGATCCGCCCCAGGATCGCCGCGCGCGTCCGCTTGCGCCGGGCCCGCAGGTTGTTCTCCACCGTCACGTCCGCGCGCAGGTCGATCACCGCCTGCAACGCGCGCACCCCCGACACCCCCAGCCAGCCGAGCAACGCCGGCACCGTGAACCCCAGTATCTGCCGCCACAGATCGCGACCATCGGAGTCCATCGGCACGAAGCGCATCGCGAAACTCACCGCGATCGCCACCGCGACCCAGCGCAGCGGCCGGCGGACATGCGCCAGCACCAGATCGTCGCCCCGGCTGGCGGTGCGCCGCGCGGCATGATCGGCGATGCGCATCGCGATGCCATGGACCAACAGGCCCAGCAGGACCGCCGCCGCGATGATCGCGACGCTTTCCACCCATTGCCATTCGGGGGGAATATCGAGCGAGCGTAACCAGTGCATCCCCCGCAAAAGGCTCGCACCCGCGAAGGTTCCATGATCCGCGGTGGGCGCATACCGTCAGGGCGACGATCGGTTTATCCCGATCCGTTCGTGCCGGCAAAACCCCAGGGCACGACCAAGGTCGCTGCTCCTGTGCGGCCAATCGGTTCACGCGAAGACGCGAAGACGCGAAGATTTTTGTTCGCGCGGAGGCGCGGAGGCGCGGAGAGAGGCACCGAGCCGCAGGCTCACTCCCGATCACAGGTGAAGGCTTGTCTCCCGGTCGAACCGATCCATGCCGGCGCGGCAGGCGCAACCTCTTCGCGTCTTCGCGTCTTCGCGTGAACCAACCTTCTTCCGAAGATCCGTGCCGCGACGGACTCGTGTGACGAGCACGATAGTAGCGCCCGCCGCGACCGACTTATAAGGCCAGCCCCGCGCACCGCGTCCACCCCCGAAACGCAAGGTTGGACAAATCTGAACGCCTCAGAACAACCGGGTCAGCCCGTAGAACCCCGCGCCCACCGCGGCGGAGGCGGGGATGGTGATGACCCATGCCGTCACCACCGTGCGCGCCACGCCCCAGCGCACGGCCGAGGCGCGCCGCGCCACGCCCGCACCGATGATCGATCCGGTGATGGTGTGCGTGGTCGATACCGGAATGCCCAGCGCCGATGCGCCGAACAGCACGACCGAACCCGCCATCGACGCGCTGAAGCCCTGGTGCTGCGACAGCTTGGTGATGCGGCTACCCATCGTCTCGATGATCTTCCAGCCGCCGGTCATCGTGCCCAGCGCGATCGCGACATAGCAGCTTATCGCCACCCAGTGCGGCACCTCGAACGGGCCGGACAGCCGCCCGGTCGAATACAGCAGCACGGTGATGATCCCCATCGTCTTCTGCGCATCGTTCAGGCCGTGGCTGAGCGAATAACAGGCCGATGAGAACAGGTGCAGCACGCGGAAACTGCGCTCCGCCTGCACCGCGGTGGCCCGCGCCAGCGCCCAGCTCGACAGCAGCATCACCAGCATCGCCAGCATCATGCCCAGCGTCGGCGACAGCACGATGGCGAGCAGCGTCTTGTTCAGCCCGCCCCACTGGATACCGCCCAGCCCCGCATGCGCCACGCCCGCCCCGATCAGCCCGCCGATCAGCGCATGGCTGGAGGAGGACGGGATGCCGCGCAGCCAGGTGACGACGTTCCAGAACATCGCGCCGCCAAGTGCTGCAAAGATCACCGCCGGCGTCACCAGGTCCTTGTCGATCAGCCCCTTGCCGATCGTCTCGGCCACCGCGTGCAGGCTGGGAAAGGCGATGGTCAGGAAATAGGCGGCGAAGTTGAAGGCGGCCGCGAACAGCACCGCCTTGACGGGCGACAACAGTCGCGTCGCGACCACCGTCGCGATGGAGTTCGCCGCATCGTGCAGGCCGTTCAGATAATCGAACGCCAGCGCGACCCCGATCAGGCCGATCAGGAGCGGAAGGGCCAGTTCATGCATGGTCTGTGGGTCCGATCAGGCGTGATCGATGACGATGCCGTCGATCTCGTTCGCGACATCCTCGAACGCGTCGACGATGCGTTCCAGATGCTTGTAGATCTCGCGCTCGACCACGAAGCGCAGCGTGTCGCTGCTGCCATGGTCGGCCAGCGTCCGGCGCAGGCCGGCGGCGTGGATGTCGTCCGCCTGCCCCTCCATGCGCACCAGCCGCTCGGTCAGCTCGTGCAGGCGCGCGCCGTTCTGCGCGACGTTGCGCAGCAGCGGCATCGCCTCGGCGGTCAGGCGCGCGGCATCGACGATGATCGCGGTCATGTCGCGCATTTCCGGCGCGAAGTCGCTCACCTGATACAGGTCGATCGCCGCGGCGGCGGCCTGCATCTCGTCGATCGTGTCGTCCATCGCGCCGACCAGGCTGGTGATCGCCCCGCGGTCGAACGGCGTCAGGAACGTCTTGCGCACGGTTTGCAGCACGTCGCGGGTGATCTCGTCGGCATCATGCTCGCGCTCGATCACCTCCGTGATGTGCTCGGCACGCGCCGTGCCATCGGCCGCCATCAGCCGCGCCATGGCCTCGGCGCCCGCCGTCACCGTTCGGGCATGCGCCTCGAACATCTCGAAGAAATTGCCTGTCCGGGGGAGCAGGCGTTGGAACCATGCGAACATCGGTGCTACCTTCGATTTTTCTGGGATACCCGCCCCTCTCCGGGCGGCCGCCCTGAACTCGGCGGGGCTGAAGGACCGGATCAGGTCGCGCAGGTCCGGCTCATCCACGGCGGCGGCCGCCTCGGACAAGGTGAACCAGCGGCGTTGCCGCTCCGGCTGCTCCTTCCAGCTCTGTAATTCTTGGGTGACGGCCAGCGGGAACACGTCCACGTCGACCATCAGCGAGGCGCCACTACCGCGCTTCTTGCGATAACGGAAGCTGCCCAGCGGCGTGGGGCAGATCGCACCCAGCACACCGGCCTCTTCCTCGGCCTCCTGCGCGGCCGCCTCATGCGGCCGGGCCCCGCCCCCGATATTGCCCTTCGGGATCACCCAACGCCCCGACGCGCGCGAAGTGACCAGCAGGACGCGGATCACCCCGTCGGGCGAGGTGGCCTCAGTCCGGTACGGAAAGGCGGCAATCTGGCGAATGGTCCTGCACTCCCGTGGCGCATCGCCCGGGGTCGGGCGCTGGCACCTCGCGCGCATGGGGTGAAACGTCGCCGCGCGCAAGATGGCGCGGTAACGCACCGTCCGGAAACGAAGCGGCGACGGTCCCGGATCAGGGCCGGGTGGACGGCGGCATCTCGCCTCGCGCACCGACGAGTTCGGGCACGCCGCCGGCACAGCGATGCGCCGGCACGCGCCGGTCGAACGCGGCATAGCGCCGCCCGGCGATATGGTCGCCGCAGCGCAGCGCCAGCGCCATGATCGTCAGGCTGGTGTTCACCGCACCCGCACTCGGCAGCACCGACGCATCCGCGACATACAGCCCCCTGATGCCATGCACCTGCAGGTCGGCATCGACCACCGAGTCGCCCGCATCCAGCCCCATCCGCGCGGTGCCCACCTGATGCCATAGCTGCGGCGCGCGCGGCGGCGCGATGCACGGATAGCCCGCGTTTCGGAACGCCTCCGTCGCCAGCCGCGTCAGCCGGCGGAAGCTGACCGCGCTCACCGTCGGCTCCACCGTGTGGGACACCGCATCGCCGTCGAAATGCAATCCGCTTGTCCGCGTCGGCAGCGCCTCCGACATGCAGAAGCAGATCAGCGAATGCCGCCCGATCGCCTTGGCCACCGGGCGCAGCGACCGCGGTAGTTCGGTCCAGAACGGCATCTGTCCGGCGGTCTGGATGATGCCCAGCGGAAACGGCCATTCCGCGCTGCCGTGATAATAATCGTTGATCGAAAAGCTCTTGGTGTGGATCTCCGCCAGCTCGGGCCAGCGCACCAGCGGAAAGACGACGCCGGCCGAATGCCCGGCCAGATACCGGCCCAGCGCGCCGCCGGCATTTCCCAGTCCTTCCGGATGCTTCGCGGTCCGCGACCGCCGCAACAGCATCGCGCTGCGCGGCACCCCGCCCGCCACCACCACCACCCCGGCCGCGATCTCCTCCTCCACCCCGTCGCACGCCACCCGCACCCCCCGCACGCCCCGCCCCCCGGACTCCGTCAGCACCGCCACGCACCGCGTACCATCCGCCACCGTCAACCGGCCCGTCGCCATCGCCGGGCGGATCGCCGCGGTCTCCGCATCCATCTTCGCATCGAAGCCGCATTGATGCGCATCGCAGGCAGGGCACATCCGGCACGCGCCCAGGCCGTCCCGCCGGTCCAGCGCCCGCGGAATGGGCGCGGGGTGCAGTCCGGTCGCCGCCAGCTGCTCCACCAGCCCGCCGATGCGCGGATGCGACGCGATCGCGCCGTGAGGATAGGCGCGCGCATGAGGCGGCTCGGTCGGATCGGCCTCGGTCGCGCCGTGCACGCGGTACAGCCGCTCGGCCTGATCGTAATAAGGCTCCAGATCGTCGTACAGGATGGGCCAAGCCGGCGACACGCCCGCTTCATGCGCCACCGCCTCGAAATCGGCCTCGCGCAGCCGGTACAGCGCCGCGCCGTAGAATTTGGTCTGCCCGCCGACACAGGCGATCGGCTGCGTCCGGTCGGGATGGACATGGCGAATGTAGCGGCTGTGGGCACCCGGCTGCAGCCAGCGCCCCTCCTCGATCAACAGGACGCGCATGCCTTCGTGCGTCAGGCGATGGGCGATCGTCCCCCCACCGGCCCCGCTGCCGACGACGATGACGTCATACGCCCCAGCCCCGGCCATACCCCCTCGCCACCAGCAACACCCGATCCCGTCAGCCTACGCCACCCGCGCACCCGGACCATGCACCCAGGCGAGGTGTTCCCGGCTATTGCGGATAATGGCGGGAGCCTGCGCAGAGCCGGGACGTTCGCGGCGCCTGCTGCCCGGTATCGGAAATGAGGAAATGGCGGAGCGGGAGGGATTCGAACCCTCGATACGCTTTTGGCGTATACTCACTTTCCAGGCGAGCGCCTTCGACCACTCGGCCACCGCTCCGCAGGTAAAGCCTGGAGACGGGGCCCCTAAAGCGGTCCGGCGGTTCGCGCAAGCGCTTGCGTGCATATCGTCGCTCGGGCACGCTTGGCGCCATGCTTGCGATCCTCCTCGCCCTTGCCGCCGCCATCCAGACCACGCCTGCCCCGCCCGGCCCGGCGGACGCGCAGGCACAGGACTGGGTCGCCATTCCCGATGACGAGCTGCTCGTCTTCTCGCTGGCGAACGGCCGCCGCGTCGTGGTGCGGCTGGCGCCGCAGGCGGCACCGGTGCACGTGGCCAATATCCGCGTGCTGGCCCGCGCGCACTGGTGGGACCAGGGCACCAGCGTCTACCGCGTGCAGGAAAATTATGTCGCGCAGTGGGGCGATCCTACCGAGAAGAAGCCGCTGCCCCCCGGCATCGTCGCCAACCCGCCGCCCGAATATGTGCAGAACCGCACCGCGCCCGCGCAGCGTCTGTCGCGGCCCGACCCCTATGCCGCCTGGGCGGGCTATTCCGCCGATGGCTGGCCGCTCGCGGGCGACGCCACTCGGCAATGGCTGCCGCACTGCTATGCCATGGTCGGCGTCGCGCGCGACCTGGCGCCCAGTACGGGCAGCGGCGCGGAGCTTTACACCCTTATCGGCCACAGCCCGCGCGCGCTCGACCGCAACATCGCGGTCGTCGGCCGCGTGGTGGAGGGGATGGAGGCGTTGACCACCCTGCCGCGCGGCACCGGCGATCTCGGCTTCTACAAGACCGAAGGGGAGCGCAGCCCGATCGTCTCCGCCCGCCTCGCCAGCGACCTGCCCGCGGCGACGCGCCCGCATTTCCAGTACCGCGCCACCGCCAATCCCCGCTTCGCCGCCTGGGTTCGCGAGCGGGAAAACCGCAACAACGCCTTCTTCACCGTGCCCGCCGGCGGGGTGGACATCTGCGCCGCGCTGCCCCCCGTCCGCCCCGCGCCCTGATCTCGCGCGGCATGATCCACATGCTGGTCGCCCATGCCGCGCCGCGCTAAGCAGGCCTATCTGCCTGCCCTTCCTGGGGATATCGTGCCCGCACCCGTTCGCTCCGTCCCCGCGCCGCCCCCTGCCCGATGAGCATCGGCACGATCGGGCGGCTGCGCACCTTCCTGCGCGAGGAGGAGTGGCAGTTCGCCCCCCACGAACGCCCCGCCATTCCCGGATCGCCGGGCAGTCCCGATCATCCGCTGGCACGCCGCTGGGCCTATGCGCTGATCGCGGTGCTGGTCGGGCTGACCGGCGGGCTGGGCAATGCCCTCGTCTCCGCCAACACCGCGCAGTTGCAGGGGGCGCTCGGCTTCGATCCTACCGAGATCGCATGGCTTCCCACCGTCTATGTGATGACCAACGCGTCGATCAACCTGCTGCTCATCAAGTTCCGCCAGCAATTCGGGCTCAGGCCCTTCGCACTGATCTTTGTCGGCATCTATGTGCTGCTCACCTTTGCGCACCTGTTCGTTCACGGCTTCTGGTCGGCGATCGCGGTGCGCGCCGCCAGCGGCATGGCCGCCGCCGCGCTGTCGTCGCTGTGCCTGTATTACATGATGCAGGCGCTGCCCGCGCGCTGGCGGCTGAAGGCGATCGTCCTGGGCATCGGCGTGCCGCAATGCGCGACGCCGATGGCCCGGCTGTTCTCGCCGGAACTGCTCGCCATGTCGCAGTGGCGCACCTTGTACCTGTTCGAACTGGGGCTGGCCCTGCTCAGCATGGCCGCGGTAAGCTGGCTGCGCCTGCCCCCGACCGAGCGGCAGAAGGCGTTCGAGCCCCTCGATTTCCTGACCTTTGCGCTCTACGCGCCGGCCATCGGCCTGCTTTGCGCGGTGCTGGGTCAGGGGCGCATCGTCTGGTGGACGCAGGCGCCGTGGATCGGCTGGGCGCTGGCCGCCGCCATCCCGCTGCTGGCGGGCGCGCTGCTGCTCGAACATTACCGCGCCAATCCGCTGCTCAACACCCGCTGGCTGGGCTCGGCCGACATCATCCGCTTTGCGATCGTCACCATCATGATGCGCATCGCCCTGTCCGAACAGACGTTCGGCGCGGTCGGGCTGCTCACCACGCTGGGGCAGAATAACGACCAGTTCGGCACGCTGTTCGCGATCATCGTCCTTGCCTCGGTCGCCGGCGTCGTCGCCAGCGCGGTGACGCTGGACGTGCAGCGGCTGACCCACCCCGTGATGTTCGCCATCGCGCTCGTCGCGGTCGCAGCCTATGCCGACAGTTTCTCGACCAACCTCACCCGGCCGCAGCAATTCTACGTGACGCAGGCGCTGATCGCCTTTTCCGCCACCTTCTTCATCGGTCCCTCGCTGCTGTTCGGCATGACCCGCGCGCTGCAACAGGGTGCCGGCCACGTCATCAGCTTCGTGGCGCTGTTCGGCATGCTGAACTCGATCGGCGCGCTCGGCGGCACCGCCTTTCTCGGCACCTTCCAGACGATCCGCGAAAAGGCGCACAGCGCCGCCATCGTGCAGGAGGTCGATCCCACCAACCCCATCGTGTCGCAGCGTATTGCCGCGGGTGGCAGCAGCGTCGGCCGTGTCATCGCCGATCCGGCGCTGCAACGCGCGGAGGGCGCTGCCCTTTTGTCGCAGGCCGCCACGCGCGAGGCGAATGTGCGCGCCTATAACGACACTTTCCGGCTGATCGCGGGTTTGGCTGCTCTGACCACGCTGTACCTCGGCTGGCTGCTCTGGCGCCGCAACCGGCGTATGCGCCGAACCGGAACCGCATCATGACCGACGCCCGTACGCCGCCCGTCTCTCCCACCCCCCGCACCGAGGAAGCGATCGCGGAGGCGCAGGCCGCCGCGCCGCCGCCGCCGCCCACGCCGTCCGGCTGGCGACCGCCCACCGGCGGCCGGCGCTCGCTGCTGTTCATCATCCTGCTCGTCGTCGCCGGCATCGCGGTCGTGCTGGCCGCATGGCGCCTGCCGCCCTTCACCAGCGGCTATGAATCGACCGACAACGCCTATGTCCGTGGCCGCACCACGGTGATCGCGCCACAGGTCAGCGGCTATGTGTCGCAGGTGCTGGTCCGCGATTTCGAGCAGGTCGCCGCCGGCCAGCCGCTGGTCCGCATCGACGACCGCATCTACCGGCAGCGCGTCGAACAGGCCGAGGCACAGGTCGCCGCCAATCAGGCGACGCTCGCCAACAGCCAGCAATCCGAACGCTCGCGCGCCGCCAATCTCGCCGCGCAAGGAGCCGCGGTGGAAAATGCCCGTGCCCAGTTGATGCGCGCGGAGGCGGACATGGCGCGCGTCAACGATCTCGTCACTGACGGCTCGGTATCCCTGCGGGAGCGCGACCAGACGCTTGCCGCGCTCCGTCAGGCCCAGGCTGCGGTGCGCCAGGCACAGGCCGCCGCCGAGATCGCCCGTCAGGACGTCCGCACCGTGGAGGTCGGGCGCGGCGGGCAACAGGCCGGGGTCGCCGGTGCGGTCGCCGCCCGGCGACTGGCGCAGATCGACCTGTCCAACACCCTGATCCGCGCGCCGGAGGGCGGTCGCCTGTCCGAGGTCGGGGTGCGCGTCGGCCAGTACGTGACCGCCGGGTCGCAACTCCTGTTCCTCGTGCCCCCCGAAACCTGGGTGATCGCCAATTTCAAGGAAGCGCAGACCGCCCGCATGATCGTCGGCCAGCCTGCCTCCTTCACCGTCGATGCGCTGGGCAATGCCCGCCTGACCGGCCGGGTGGAGCGCATCTCGCCCGCCGCCGGCTCCGAATTCGCGGTGCTCAAGGCCGACAACGCGACCGGCAACTTCACCAAGGTGCCGCAGCGTATCGCGGTGCGCATCCGCGTCGACCCCGGCCAGTCGCTGGGCGCGCGCCTGCGCCCCGGCATGTCGGTGCAGGCGCGTGTCGATGTCTCGCAGGGGCCACGCCTCCCGTGAGGATCACCGCGCTCGCCCTGTTCCTGCTGCTCGCCGGTTGCATCGGCCCGCGCCCGCCGGCGCCGGTTGCCGCCACGATCACGCCGCCGCCGGCATGGCGCACCGCGCTCGGCCCCGGCACGCCGATCCGCGCCGACTGGTGGCAGGGGTTCGGCGATCCCGTCCTCACCGCGCTTGTCGCCCGTGCACTCGCCAACAGTCCCGATATCGGCAGCGCCGCCGCCCGCGTCGAGGAAGCGCGCGCACAGGCCCGGCTCGCGCAGGCGCAGCGGGCTCCGTCGCTCACCGGCGGCGTGCCCCTTACCGATGCCCGCTCGGTCAGCGCGCTGGGCGTCGGCGCCACCAATATCGGCTCGCAACCGCTGCTTCAGGCCAGCTACGATTTCGACCTGTTCGGCCGTCTTGCCCGTGCCGAGGATGCCGCGCGCGCCAGCCTGCTCGCGACGGAGGCGGCGGAGGACACCGTCCGCCTGGCGCTCGCCGCCGGGGTGGCGACCAGCTACGTCACCCTGCGCGCGCTCGACCACCGCCTGCGCATCGCCCGCGAAACGCTGGTCGCGCGCGCCGATGCGCTGCGCATCGCCCGCCGCCGCGCCGATACCGGCTACACCTCGCGCCTGGAACTGCGTCAGGCCGAAAGCGAATACCGCGCCACCGAACAGCTCGTCTCGGCCGCGCAGCTTGCCGTCACCCGGCAGGAAAACGCGCTGTCGCAACTGATCGGCGATGCCCCCGGCCCTATTGCGCGCGGCCTGCCGATCGATCGCATCGCGCAGCCACCCATTCCGGATGGCCTGCCTGCCGATCTGCTGCGCCGGCGGCCCGATCTGTTCCAGGCCGAACAGACGCTGGTCGCCGCCGACCGCACGCTGGACAGCCAGCGCGCCGCCATGCTCCCCAGCCTCGGCCTCACCGGCTCGGCCGGTCTCGTCCTGTCCACCGCGCTCGACCATCCGGTCGGCGTCTTCTCGCTCGGCGCCAGCATCCTGTCGCCGATCTTCGACGCCGGCCGCCTGCGCGCCCAGGTCGACGCCGCCACCGCCCGCCGCGACCAGGCCGCCTTCGCCTATCGCCGCACCGCGCTGGTCGCCTTTCGCGAGGTCAACGACAGCCTCGCCGGGGTGCAGCGCGCTGGCGAGCAGGTGGTGGCGCTGGATCGCCAGCGTGCCGCACTTGCCGATGCGCTGCGCATAGCGTCGAACCGCTACCGCGCCGGCTATTCCAGCTATCTGGAACAACTGGACGCGCAGCGCGGTCTCCTGTCCGCCGAATTGTCGCTGGCCCAGGCGCAGGCCGATCGCCTGACCGCCTATGCCGGCCTTTATCAGGCGATGGGCGGCGGCTGGACCCCCGCCGACATCGCCGCCACCACCCGTTGAAAGGCCCGCCCATGACCACCCGCCCCGCCGGCACAGAGGATTTTGCCCTCAACCAGACGATGCTGCGCATCCGCGATCCGAAGGCGTCGCTCCCCTTCTACCAGGGCGTGCTCGGCATGACGCTGATCCAGCAGCTCGATTTCGCGGACATGAAGTTCTCGCTCTTCTTTCTCGCCTATCTGGCGGAGGGCGAGACGATCCCGGCCGACCCCGCCGAGCGCGCCCGCTTCCTCTTTACCCGCGAAACCACGCTGGAGCTGACCCACAATTGGGGCACCGAGGAGGATACGGACTTCGCCGGCTATCACAGCGGCAACAGCGATCCGCGCGGCTTCGGCCATATCGGCATCAGCGTCCCCGACGTGTCCGCCGCCTGTGCCCGTTTCGAGGAATTGGGCACCCCCTTCAAGAAACGCCCGCAGGACGGCACGATGAAGGACATCGCCTTCATCACCGATCCCGACGGCTACTGGATCGAGATTCTGTCACCCGCCGGCATGACCCCCACCATGGTCGCGCAGCAGAAGGTTTGATCTCACGCGAAGCCGCGAAGCCGCGAAGAGAAAGAAGAAGGTTTCATTCACGCGGAGACGCGGAGGCGCGGAGATGTTCCGCGAGCCGAAGGCTCACTCTCCATTACCGGCGAAGGCTTGTCTCCCGGCCGAAACGTCACGCGCGGGTGCGGCCGACGCACCCTCTCCGCGCCTCCGCGCCTCCGCGCCTCCGCCCCTCCGCGTGAACCAAAAATCTTCGCGTCTTCGCGTCTTCGCGTGAACTAAATAACCGCGTGAAGACGATCCTTCACCGCCTCCAGCCGAACCCCCACCAGCGCGTCATTCACCGGCCCGGAATGCCGCAAAACCCCGGCCACCTCGCCGATCACCTGCCCCAGCCGATCGAACTCCTGCAACGCCGCCCCGTGCCGCTCGAACACCAAAGGGTCCAGGCACAGCGCGGTTGCCAGCGCCTCCAGCACCCCGCGCGCCGCGTCCAGTTCCTGCGCCAGGCCGTGCGCGACGGGGCCGCCGAAATCAGCCACGACACAGGCCCAATACGGTTTCGCTGATCGCGCCCGCCTTGATCGGCTGCACCGCCATGCCGCGACCGATCTCCAGCCCGCCCGATCCGTCGCCCGCCGGCGCGATCGCATAGCCGCGCGCAGCCCGGATCGCCTGCACGCCCGCCACGCCGTCCTCGCCCTCGGCCAGCAGCACCGCCACCGTCTGCTCCGCCGCCGTCTTGGCGATCGTCGCCATCATCAGCGAGATGGACGGGCGGTGTCCGGCAAAGGGGGGCTTGTCCAGCATCCGCACCACGCCGTCGGGCCAGCGGTCGACATACACATGATGCGTGCCCGGCCGCGCCACCACGATCATGCCGTGCTCCAGCTTCAGCCCGTCGCTCGCCTCCACCACCCGCGGCCCCAGCGCCGCGGACAGCTTGGCGATCATCCCGTCCGCCAGCTCGTCGCGCATATGCTGCACCACCAGCGCGGGCGGTCCGTCCTTGGGAATGTCGCCCAGCAGGTCGAACAGCGGCTTGGTGCTGCCCACATCGGCGCCGACCGCCAGCAGCTTGCCGTTCCAGTTGAACGGCGCATCCGTCGCCGCCTTCGCCGACGGCTTCCTGGCCCCGTCGTTCAGCGCCCGGAACCGCGCCGGCGCCTCCTTCACCGTCTTGGCCAGCTGCCCGATCGCCTTCTGCACCTCGTCCGGCGTCGCGCGCGTCGGCTTGGGGTAACAGTCCAGCGCCCCCAGCCGCAGCGCCTCGATCGAACTGTCCGCCCCCTTGGCGGTCAGCGTCGAGAACATGATGACCGGCATCGGCGCGGTTTCCATGATTTCCGCCAGATACTCGATCCCGCTCATCCCCGGCATCTCGACGTCCAGCGTCATCACCGTGGGCTTCAGGTCGCGCACCATCTGCCGCGCTTCTGCGGCCCCGTCGGCCAACCCGACGATCTCGATGTTCTTGTCCTTCTCCAGCATGCCGGCGACCAGCGCACGCATGGTCAACGAATCGTCGACGACTAGAACTCTGGCCTTGGCCATGTCGGCATTCCTTTGAAACAGATACGCGGGGTTCGGGTAGGAAATCAGGCGGCGTCGGCCATCGGCGGCGCCAGCCGCTCCAGGTCCAGCACCAGGATCATGCGATCCTCCACCGTGGCCAGCCCTTCCAGCAGGCCCGCCGCCTGCATGGTGCCGACATCGGGCAGCGGCTGCATGTCATCCGGGTTGATCGTCACGATGTCGTTCACCGCATCGACGATCACGCCCTGCAACTGCTCGCCGATGCGCACCACGATGATGACGTGGCGCGCGGTCGGATCGGTCAGGCCCCAGCCCATCCGCATGCGCAGGTCCAGCACCGGCAGCACCACGCCGCGCAGGTTCACCACGCCGCGCACATGCGCCGGCACGTTGGGCAGCGGGGTCGCCGGCGACCAGGCACGGATCTCGCGGATCGCCATGATGTCGATGCCCAGCGACTGGTCGCCGAGTTCGAAGGTGATGAGCTGACGGGCCATGAATAACGTCCTTTGCGGGTCGGTCAGATGAGCACGCGGCGCACGGCCGCGGACAATTTGGCGGGGTCGAAGGGCTTGACGATCCATCCGGTCGCACCGGCGGCGCGCGCCCGCGCCTTCTTCTCGTCGGAAAATTCGGTGGTCAGCACCAGGATCGGCACGCCGTTCCAGCGCGGGTGGCCGCGCAACTGCTCGATCAGGCCGAACCCGTCCATGCGCGGCATGTTGATGTCGGTGATGACCAGGTCGGGCGCGGCCGCGTCGATTCGCTCCAGCGCGTCCACCCCGTCCTCGGCGGCGGCGATCTGATAGCCTTCGCCGGACAGTGCATGGCGCAGCAGCGCACGCATGCTGGGGGAGTCGTCCACGGTCATGATGGTTCTGGTCATGCTCTCTAAATCCTTCAAAACAGTTCAACGTCGCCGCTGGCGGCAGGCTGGAACACGGGACGGGCGCGGACCGGGGCCTCGGGCGGCGCATCACGCACGATCTTGGCGCGCGATCGGCCCAGCGCCGCCTGGAACTCCACCCGCCGCGCGGCATGGCCCCCCAGGTCGCGCACGATCAGCGGGATGCGGTCCTGTTGCAGGAAGCGGACCGCGAATTCCGCATTGGCGGTGCCGATCGGCCGCATCCCCTGATGCAGGTTCGCGCCCCCATAGAGATGCGCGCGCAACCGGTCGCGCCGCGCCCCCTGGCGCAGCATGTCGTTGATCAGCAATTCCATCGCATGCACGCCGTAACGCTGCGCCGCGGTCGCATCGACCACCTGGCCGGGCTGTGGCTCGGCCAGCAGGAAATGGTTGATCCCCCCCACCTTCGCATCCGGATCGTACAGGCAGGCCGCGACGCAGCTGCCCAGCACCGTCGCGAACAGCACCTGCGGATCGGCGGAAACGCCGCGTTCGCCCTGCACCACGCTGACATGGCGAAAGCCATCGGCGCGCAGCATCGCGGTACGGCCGGTGGCCGGCGTCATGCCGCCATCTCCATCACCGATGCGGCGATGCGCTGCACCGGCAATTGCCGCTCAACCGCGCCCAGCGAATGGGCGACCGCGGGCATGCCGTAGACGACGCTGGTCGCCTCGTCCTGCCCGATGGTCCGCGCGCCTGCCTGCCGCATCTCCAGCAGGCCCGCCGCGCCGTCCGCCCCCATGCCGGTCAGCAGCACGCCCACCGCCGGCCGCCCCAGCCTGGCCACCGACCGGAACAGCACGTCCACCGATGGCCGGTGCCCGCTGACCGTCGGCCCCTCATATAGCCGGATGCGCGGCATGGTCGCGCCCACCACCTCCATATGCTGCTCGCCGCCCGGCGCCAGATAGACATGGCCGGGCTTCAGGATCGTGCCGCTGCGCGCTTCCTCCACCTGTGGCGGGCAGAAACGGTTCAGCCGGTCGGCAAAGCTGGCGGTGAACAGCGCGGGCATGTGCTGCACGATCACCGTCGGCGGACAATCCGCCGGAAAGCCGCCGATCACGCGCAGCAGCGTCTCGACACCCCCGGTCGATGCGCCGATCGCGATCAATCCGCCGGGCGTACCTCCACGGGCCAGCGCCGCGATCGCCGGAGCCGCGACCGGCCCACGCCGCACCGACGAGCGTCCCGCCGCGCGCACGATCCGCGCCAGCGTCGCATCGTCGCGCACCGCCGCGATCGAGGCGGGCTTGGGGAAGCAGTCGAACGCGCCGGCCGCCAGCGCGCGCACCGTGGCGCTCGCCCCCTTTTCGGTCAGCGTCGACACGATCACCACCGGCATCGGCCTGAGCGCCATGATCTTGTCCAGGAAATCCAGGCCGTTCATCCCCGGCATCTCGATGTCCAGCGTCACCACGTCGGGGTTCAGCGCCTTGATCTTGGCGCGCGCCTCCTGCGCATCGCCCGCCTCGCCGACCACGGTGATCTCGGGGTCCTTGGCCAGCATCATGCGCACCAGCCCGCGCATCGTCGCCGAATCGTCCACCACCAGCACGCGGGTCATCAGCCGCGCCTCCGATAGATGGTGTGGCCGACCGAATCGAACATCGTCGCGGCCGGTCCGATCAACCGTTCCGAATGGCCGATATACATATACCCCCCCGCCGGGATCAGTCCCGCAAAGCGCTCCAGCAGCCGCGCCTTGGTCGGTTCGTCGAAATAGATCATGACGTTGCGACAGAAGATCACGTCGAACCGCCCCCGCATCGGCCAGGATTCCAGCAGGTTGAGGTGCTTGTAGGCGATCACGCGCTGCAGTTCGGGCGCCATGGCGATCTCGTCGCCGACCGGCTTCACCCAGGTGCGGCGAAAGCGGTCGGGAATGTCGCGCGCCATGTCCGCCGGATAGCGCCCGGCCTTGGCGGTCGCGATCACATGCGGCGCCAGATCGGTCGCCAGGATCGCGATGTCGCGCTGTGCGATACGGCCCCCGCCCGCCCTGTCCTCGCCCAGCAGCGTCATCGCCAGCGTATAGGGCTCCTCGCCGCTCGAACAGGCGGCGGACCACAGCCGCACCGGCGTGCCCCGCTCCGACCGGGCCAGCAGGTCCGGTCGCACATGCTCGGCAAAGTGGGTGAAGTGGTGGTCTTCGCGAAAGAACTTGGTGTGGTTGGTGGTCAGCGCGAAGATCGCCTCGCGCCGTGCGTCGGCATCGTTGCGCAGCAGTGCGACGTAATCGGCGAAATCGGCCATCCCGCGACGCCGCACCTGCTTGGCGAGCCGCGAATAGACCAGCTGCCGCTTGCCGGTGCCCAGCATGATGCCGGCATGGGCATGCGCCATGCGTGCGATCGTCTCGTAATCGCCGTCGCTCAGGTGAAACTCGCCCTGCATGGGCGCAGCGGCGGCGCTCATGCGGCCAGCGCCCGCGGCGTTTCGGAACGGTGCCGCTGGACCAGCGTCTCGACGTCCAGGATCAGGGCGACGCGCCCGTCACCCAGCACCGTCGCGCCGGCAAGCCCGGCCACCGGCGCGTAGTTCGCCTCCAGGCTCTTGACCACCACCTGCCGCTGGTCCTGGATGCCGTCGACCATCAGGATCGACTGGCCGGCATCGGTTTCCACCACCACCAGCACCGCATTGGTCGGGTCCACGCACGCATCCGCCACGTTCAGCAGCCGCCCGATCGGCAGGATCGGCAGGTACGTGCCACGCACGTCCAGCACGCCCGCCCCCGGCCCCAGGCCGCGCACCTCGCCGTCGCGCGGGCGCAGGCTCTCCACCACATGCGCCAGCGGGATGACATAGGTCTGCCCGCCCACGCTCACCACCATCCCGTCCAGGATCGCCAGCGTCAGCGGCAGCGTCAGCGTGAAGGTCGATCCCAGCCCGAATTTCGAGCTGATCCCGATCCGCCCGCCCAGCGCCTGCACGTTGCGGCGCACCACATCCATACCGACGCCGCGCCCGGAAATGTTCGAAATCGTTGCAGCAGTGGAAAATCCGGGGGCGAAGATCAGGTTCTCGATCTCCTCGTCGGACAGGTTGGCGTCGGCCGCGACGATGCCGCGCTCCACCGCCTTGGCCCGCACCCGCGCGCGGTCGATCCCGCGCCCGTCGTCGGATACCGAAATCACGATCCGTCCCGAGCGATGCTCGGCCGCCAGCCGCACCACGCCTTCCGCCGGCTTGCCCGCCGCGACCCGCTCGTCGGGCGTCTCCAGCCCGTGGTCGACCGCATTGCGGATCATGTGGGTCAGGGGCTCGCCGATGCGCTCGACCACGGTCTTGTCGACCTCGGTCATCTCGCCCTCCACCTCCAGGCGGACGCGCTTGCCCGTGCTCGCCTCCAGTTCGCGGATGATGCGCGGCACGCGGCTGAACACCGACTTGACCGGCTGCGCGCGGATCGACATCGCGCTGTCCTGCAATTCGCGGGTCAGGTGATCCAGGTCGGACAGCTCATCGATCGCGCCGACGCCGTGGATCGACAGCCGCTGCGCCAGCATCGCCTGGGTGATGACCAGCTCGCCGACCAGATTGACCAGCCGGTCCAGCTTCTCCAGCTCCACCCGGATCGTCGCTCCCCCGGCGGCGGCGGCAGCAGCCGCCGCGCCGGCGGGACGGTTGGCACCATCCTCCACCACCGCCGCGATCACGACCGGCTCCTCCGCGACGACGGGCACCACCACCACCGGCTGCGGCTGCGGCTCCGCCACCGGCGCCGGCGCCGGCTCGACCATCGCCAGCACGGCGGCCAACAGATCCTCCTCCACCGGCTCGGCCACCGGTTCCGCGATCAGCAGCGGCGCCTCGTCGCCTTCGGCCACGATCTCCAGTTCGGCTTGGTCCGACACGAAGTCGAAGATCGCGGCGATATCGTCGCGCGCCACCTCGCCCGGCACGCTCAGCGTCCAGCCCAGATAGCATTCGTCGACGCTCAGGCTGTCCAGCGACGGCAGGCCGCTCCGGTCGATCGCCACCACCTGGCCGCCCAGCGCGTCCAGTTCGCGCAGCAACGGCAGCGGGTCGCCGCCATTGTCGAACGCCCCGCGCCCCGGCACGAAGCGTACCCGCCACGGGATCGCCCCCCCCGCCGTCGCCGTCGCCGGCGGATCGCCCAGCCCGATATCGGCGAGCAGCGCGTCCAGGTCGAAGGCATCGCCCACCACCTCCGCGACCACCACCGGCTCCGGCGCCGCCTCCGGTTCGGCGACATCATGGGCCGCACCCGCGCGGCCCGCCGCCGCGGTCAGGCGCGCGATCAACGCCGCATCGTCGGGCGCGCCGCCGCCCCCTTGCGCACAGGATACGTGATCGGTCAGCCCGTCGAACGCCGCGAACAGCAACGCGACCAGGTCCGGCTCCGGCGTCAACTCGCCGGTGCGCAACAGGTCCAACACCGTCTCCAACTGGTGCGAAAAGCCCTGCAGGGCGTCGAAGCCGAACGCCCCCGCGCCACCCTTGATCGAGTGCACCGCGCGAAAGATGGTGTTGATCGTCTCGTCCGACGGCGCACCGTCGCGCAGGTCGGCTAGGTCGGTTTCGATGACGGCCAGTCCTTCCTCGCATTCCTGGAAGAAGATGGCCTGGATTTCGTCGAGCTGCATGGGAACGGGTCCTGGATCAGCGGTCGGCAAGGAGCGCGTCGGCGCCCGCGATGCGGATGGCGGTGCAAAAGGCTTCGCTCGGCGCCTCGATGGTCAGCATGTGGCCCCCGCCATCGGCGGTCCCTTGTGCACTCAACAGCAACTGGATGCCGGCGACGCCGATGCGCTCCACCCCGCCGGCGTCCAGCACGATGTTGTCCGTCGCGCTGCGCAGCGTGTCGAGCAACGACGTGGCGGCGGCGAGGTCCAGGGTAGAGGGCAGCGCAAGACGCGTCATGCGAGGGGTTTTCCTTTAACGAGCGAGACGATGTACGGCGGCAGGCGTTAAAAATTCGACCAGTCGTCCGCGTCCGGCTCGACCGCCAGCGCCAGCGATCCATGGGTGGCCGCACGGCGCGCCACCACCCGCGTCGGTGCCGGGGCACGCGGCGCCGGGACGCTTACCGGCATGCGCGGCGCCTCCGCCTCGCCGGTGTCGGACAGGCGGAACCGCGCCACCTGCCGCGCCAGTTCGTCCGCCTCGTTCGCCAGCGAGCGCGCCGCCGCGCTCGACTGCTCCACCATCGCCGCATTCTGCTGCGTCACATTGTCCATCTCGCCGACCGCGGTGTTCACCTGCGACAGCCCCAGCGCCTGCTGCGCCGCCGATGCCGCGATCTGCGACACGAGCGTGCTGATCTCGCCGATGCGCGCGACGATGCGCTCCAGCGACTGGCCGGTGCGGTTGACCAGCGTCACGCCGTTGCCCACCTGCTCCGAACTGGTCAGGATGCGGGTCTTCACGTCCTTGGCCGCATCGGCGGAGCGCTGCGCCAGCGCGCGCACTTCGGAGGCGACCACCGCGAAACCCTTGCCGGCGTCGCCTGCCCGCGCCGCTTCCACGCCGGCGTTCAGCGCCAGCAGGTTGGTCTGGAACGCGATGCCGTCGATGACCGAGATGATCTCGGAGATTTCCTGGCTGGCCCGCTCGATCCCGCCCATCGCCGACACCGCCTCGCGCACGATGCGGCCGCTTTCCTCGGCTTCGGACTTGGCGGCATCGACCACGCCGTTGACCCGCGACGCACCATCGGCGGCCTCGCGCACGGTGGTGGTGATCTCCTCCATCGACGCCGCGGTTTCCTCCAGGCTGGCCGCCTGCTGCTCGGTGCGATGCGACAGGTCGTCGGAGGCGGTGCTGACCTCGGACGATGCGGTGCGGATGCCGTCCATCGACCGGGTGACGGCGCTCAGCGTTCCGCTCAGCGCGTGCAGCGCGTTGTTGTAATCCCGGCGCAGCTTCTCGTAATCCGCCGGAAAGACGGTCGGGATCGGCCGGCTCAGGTCGCCGGCCGCCAGGTTCTCCAGCCCGGTGCCGAGCGCGGTGATCACGATCTCCTGCGCGGCGCGCGCTTCGGAGACCGCCACCGCATTGTCGCGAAACACCGCCATCGCCTTCGTCATCCGGCCGACGCAGTCGCGGTGGTCGGTATAGGCGATCGGCGCATCCAGGTCGCCGGCGGCCAGACCCTCCATGCGCACCACCGTGGCCACATAGGGAATCACGACGGCGCGTCCCGTCCCCCAGGCAATCAACAGGGTCAGTGCGGTGATCCCGGTGCCGATCGCGATCGCAGTCTGCACGCCCAGCGTGTCACGAAAAACGATCAGCGCCAGCGAGGTCGCCGCCAGAGTACCATAGATGATGGAAAGGATCCGCATCTTCGTGCGGATCGGGGCATTCCGTGTAAACCATCCAAGCATCAGGGTAACTCCTTTAAGGAGCGCTTACGGTCCCCTCCCCGAGCCGAGCGCGTTGCCCGTCGGAATTAGGCTTGGATGGTAAAGATCGACCCTATCGGCCGTACATGATTCGTTAACGCGGCCGGATCGGAATTATCCATATTCCGGATGTAAACGGCAGAAAACATACCGAAATGGGGTTGATCGGGTGCGTGGGACCGACACCCGCCTCATCGCGCCGAGCGAAATATTTCAAAAAAAAGATCGGCCAGATTCTTACAAGCCCCTGAAACAGCCCCCGTTTTCGCGAATCACCCGATTGCGGGAATCGCCCGTGCCATGGCCGCCACCATCGCCCGCCCGGCATGAGCATCGGTCAGTTCCGCGGCGACCGCGTCCGCCATGCCGATGCGGTCGGCCCGCACCAGCCGCCACAGACCGAGCAGCACCGCCTCGGTTTCGCTCACCATGTCGTGGCAGGGACGCTCGATGACCAGCATGTCCTGCGAGCCGCTATCCAGCGCCCGCATCGCCATGCCGAAGGCGTCATCCTCCGGCTCGATCACGGCACCGGCCACCGTCAGGGCATGGACCCAGCGGCGGGTCCGGGCCAGCACGGCCGCTTCAAAGGCCGGCAGTTCGCGGACGGGACGGTCGATGAGATCGTACATGCGCAATCGCTCTCTTTATGAGAATGATTGTCAGTAACAGCCGTCACCGTCCCCGTCAACGCGCCTTTGGCTATCAATCGGGGCGGCGATCCACCGATACGACGAACGGCCCGCCATGCGGGACAGCGCGCACGTCGCCGCCGTCCTGCGCATGGGCCCGCCGATCACGCGGTCGGTTCGTGATAGGGACAGCCATTGTAACGCGCCCGGAAATCCGCCGAGTGGCGATATGGCTCGCGCCGGGCACGGTTGATGTTGCCCAGCGGCTGGTGCGCGGTGATGCCGGTCCAGACGCTGAAGCGCATTTCCTCGTTCACCGCCTGGACCCGGCCCGCATCCCAACTGTCCTGCGGCGCGGCACGGATGACGCCGACGCGCATGAAGGGCGCCTCGCTTTCGTCCCATTCCACCGTCGGGTCCTCGATCGGCTGGCGCTCCAGGTCACGGCACAGCTGGACCCGGAACTCCCATTCGGCATCGATGTCCCACATCTCGGCCTGCACATCCTCGCGGATCGCGTCCTCGCGCCCGTCGACCGGGATGATCGTACCCGTCCGGCTGGTCAGGGCGGGCGCGACCGGGGCAATGCTGAACTTGGCGACATGGTCGCCGTAGCGGAACGGCGTGACGCTGTAATAGGTCTCGCCCAGCGGATCGACATTGGGCGCACCGCCCAGCGAGTCGACCGCCGGGCTCTCGATGCCCACCGCTTCCAGCGCATGGTGCACACCGCGCAGCACGGCGGACATCGCCTTCTTGGTGCCCTCCATCCGGTCAGTGGTCTTGGCCAGCATCTTAAGATTGCCCAGAAATTTGTCGGCGGTCTTCGCCTGGAACACCGTGCCGTTGACCATCACGAAATCCTGCGTGTCGCCCTCGGCCCCCGGCAACCGTTCGCCCTCCACCCCCGCGATCTTCACCGCCAGCCCGCGGGGCAGGCTGATCGCGTCGGGCAGGATGTCGCCGGCATTGGTCGACATGCGGAGCCATGCCTTGTGGCGTCCCGGCGTCGCGAACAGCCCTTGCGCCAGTTCGGGCGGCAGGCCGTCGTCGACGATCAGCTCACCCTCCAGGATGCCGTGCGACTTGGCATGCACCGATCGCACCGCATGGCCATAATCCTCGGCGGTCCGCTCCAGGATCACGTCGAACGTGTCGTTCAGTTGCGCGATCGTCTCGCGCTCGTCGGGTTGCACGTCTTCGATATCGGGGGTGTAGCGGATGGCGGGGGCAGTCATGGCGGTTCTCCTGCAACAACGGAACGGTTCCGCCACCCGGCGTCGCCGTGTCGTTGGCAACACAGGCGGGTCTGCCGTCGCAGCCTACGCCCAAGTGTTGTTGTGTTCTCGCAAACCGGCGGAATATCGGCCTAGTTTCGGTACGGTATCGGTCGAAATGCCAAGTCGTGCGTTCATTCTCTGGATTTGCATCGGCGACAGGTCATAGGCAGGGATCATGCACCGGGGGACGACAGACGGTTTTGCGCACGCGACGAATATGTTCGCGGAACGCGCGATGCAGCAGGATCAGGTTGGCAATACGCTTCTGCGTTCGCTCGACCCATCCGATTTCATGGCGATCGCGCCCTATCTGGAACGCGTATCCTTCGCGGTGGACGACAACGTTGCCGACGCCGGGACGTCGATCGACACGATCTGGTTTCCGGAGGCGGGGATCGCCGCGGTGCTCGACCGGACGGAGGGGGATCGTCGCCTCGCGGTCGGCCTGGTCGGGGCGGAGGGGTTTGTCGGCTGGCCGCTTCTCCTGGGCGACGACCGCTGGCTGCACGATGTCGTGATGCGCGCCGAAAAGGGCACGGCGCTGCGCATCGATGCCGATCGCCTCCTTGCCGCGATCGAGGATCACCCATCGCTGCGCGCCGCCCTGCTCCGCTTCGTCACCGTGTTCATGACGCAGATGGGCCGGACCATCGTGTCCTCGCTCATCCATCCGGTCGAGCGTCGCATGGCACGCTGGATCCTGCTTTATCACGACCGGGTCAGCGGCGACGAGATCTGCCTGACGCATGAGGAATTTCGCCTGATGCTCGGCGTGCGCCGGTCCAGCGTGACCGACGCGCTGCACCGGCTGGAGGCCGAACAGGCGGTACGCGGCCTGCGCGGCCGCGTCGTGGTGCGCGACCGGGCCAAGCTCGCCGAACTGGCCGGCGACACCTATGGCCCGCCCGAACGCGAATATCGCCGCCTCGTCCTGGGCGCGTCACAGGACTGAACGGCCTCCCCCCGAAATCCGCCGGGGCGGATTCCGGGGCGGCACCGGCCCTCAGCGACGGGCGGCGACGCGCAGCCGCGGGGTCGCGCGCTCCGCCACCATGGCGATCTCCGCGCCCGGCTCGCTGCGCGTCTGGAAGCGCCCGACATGATGCGCCAGCTCGTCCGCCTCCGCCGCCAGGCTGCGCGCGGCGGCGGTGCTTTCCTCCACCATTGCGGCATTCTGCTGCGTCATGCTGTCCATCTCGCCGACCGCGGTGTTCACCTGCGCCAGCCCCAGCGCCTGTTGCTGCGCGGATGCCGCGATCGTCTCGGTCAGGGTGCTGATCGTGCCGATCCGCTCGATGATCTGGACCAGCGACTGGCCGGAGGAGCGGACCAGCGCCACCCCGGCCTCCACCTGCTCGCCGCTCGCCCCGATCCGGGTTTTCACGTCCTTGGCCGCATCCGCCGATCGCTGGGCCAGCGCGCGTACCTCGGATGCGACCACGGCAAAGCCCTTGCCGGCGTCACCCGCGCGCGCCGCCTCCACACCGGCGTTCAGCGCCAAAAGGTTGGTCTGGAACGCGATGCCGTCGATGACCGAGATGATCTCGGAAATCTCGTGGCTGGCCCGCTCGATCCCGCCCATCGCGGTGACCGCCTCGCGTACCACCTCGCCGCCCTGCTCGGCGGCGCGCTGCGCATCCTCCACCTCGACCCGTACCCGCGCCGCCCCCTCGGCCGTCGCCCGCACCGTAACGGTGATCTCGTCCATCGACGCCGCCGTCTGCTCCAGGCTCGCCGCCTGCTGCTCCGTGCGTTGCGACAGATTTTCCGACGCCGACCGGATCTCCCCCGACGCCACCCGCACGCCCCCCGACACACGCCCCAGCGCGCACACCGTCTCCTCCACCGCCTCCATCGCCCGGTTGAAATCGATCTTCAACTTGGCGAACGGACCGGTCAGTTCGGCGGAAACCCGCGCCGTCAGGTCGCCGCCCGCCAGCGATTCCAGCCCCGCCCCTATACTCCCGACGATCTCCTGCGCCTGGCTTTCGCGCGCCCGGTCCGCTGCCGCCAGCTGATCCCTCAGCGTCGCCGCCGCCTGCGTCATGTCGCCGATCTCGTCGCGCGCCGTCGTGGCCGGGATCTCCACCGACCGGTCGCCCGCCGCCAGCCGGGCCAGCGTGCCGGTCATCGACGCCACCGGCCGCGCGATCGACCGCACCAGCGCCAGCAGCATCACCAGCGTCAGCGCCAGCACCGCCACCACCGTGCCCACCATGATCGCCCGGCTCGTCGCATAGGTCTGCGCCGCCTCCGCCAGACGCGCGTCGATCACCCGCACCTGCTCCTGCCGCATCGCATCCGCCGCCGCGTTCGCCGTCACGAAATACGGCCCCGCCGCCCGAAAAAAGGCCAGCGCCGCATCATAGTTGTCGGCGTTCGACGCCACTGCGGTGCGCTCGGCCCGCGTCCGATACGCCTCCCACCGGTCCGCGAAATGATCCAGCGCGCGGCGGAGTTCGGGCGTCGCCATGCGCGGACGCAGCCAGTCCAACCGGTCCTGCACCCTGGCCTTCAACCCGTCGAGCCGCTCCTGCGCCTGTGCCTTGTCCGCGGCACTGCGCGCGAGCAGATGCTGCGACACATTGGCGCGGTAGGTGGCGGTCGAGGCGTTGATGACCGCGATCGCATCCAGTTGCTCGCGCCGGTCGCCGCCCATCTCCTGCGCCACCGCGTTCATCGTGCTCAGCCTGCTCATCGACAATCCGGCCAGGCACAGCATCGCCAGGACCAGCACGGAAAAACAGGCAAGCAGCTTGCCGGGAATACGCAAATGATTGAACACGGCGGAATCACCTCACTGAAATCGTTTTCACGACTGCGGTGAGGAGGTTTAAGGCTTGCCGTCCGAACGTCGTTAAAATTGCATGACCGGCGTCATCCGCCCGCGACGCGGCGTCCTGCGGGTGCCTGTCCATGGGCAAAGGCGCGGTCGAAGGCGGCGGCGCGCGTTTCGGCACGCATCAACCCGGCATAGCCGGCCGTCCACTGGTCGGCGAACCCGGCGACCTTGCCATAGCTGTTGTCGAGCAGGACATGCGGGATATCCAGCAGCAGCGACAGGATATGCGCGTGCAGCCGGTCGGTCACCACCACCTGCCCCTGCGCCAGCATCGCCAGCCCGCGCTTCAGCCGCCATTCCGCCAGCCGCCGCTGGCGCAGCGCGCGCATCGCCATCGGATCGCGCATCACCAGCCGGGACAGCTTCAGCGACAGCCGCAGGTAGCGCAGCTGTGCCGGGTCCTCGATCAACCAGTCGTCGACCATCGCCCCCGCCGGCGCCGCATCCGCGCCTGCCGCGCGCTCGTGATCGGTCCGCAACAGGCCGAAGACCGGCACCTTGGCCGCCGCCCGCCGCTGCCGCCCCAGCATCAGCGCGGCATCCGGGCACAGATGCACCGGGCAGTCGAAATGAGCGCGCGCGAACGCCAGCGACTTCTGGTCGCGCACCAGCAGCGTGAAGCGGCCATGCGCGCGGATCGCATCGGCCAGCGGCTTGGCCGCGGCGGGATCGGCATAATGGATCGACTGCGGCATCTGCACGATCGGCCGGTTGCGATGGGTGTTGAGCAGATGGATGCGCAGTTGCTCGTGCTTGGGCCACAACGTGCCCAGATTGCCGCCGCCATGGATCAGGATCGGCCCGTCGCCGATCGCGCGGGCCAGCGCCGCATCGTCCAGGTCGTTCATCGCCGAATAATAGGCCGGCAGCCGGTTCCGCTCGCGCAGATACGCCATCTCGCCCAGCCAGATTGCGCTGTCGCCGACATTGCTATGGTCGGGATAATCGACCAGCGCGATGTCGCCCGGCGGCAGTATGGCATCCACCGTTCTGGCAAAGCGGCGGCCGAGTTCGGCGACGATGTGATCGGCAGATTGGGGGGAAACGGTCATGCCCGGCCCTTTCGCAAGCGGTGAACGGTGGATTGAAGACGCCCGCGCCACAGGGGCGACAGGCCGATCAGCACGGCGGCATAGACGAGCGCGCCGAGTGCGGTGAGAAACAGGAGCGCCGCCCAGCCGTGCAGCAGCCCGGCCGTCATCCGCATCACGATGGCAAGCAGCAGCCCCATGATGGTGGACGCGGCCAGGGGCGCTGCGATCGCCCGGATGCTGTGCGCCGGCCGGATGCCCGACGCCCGCGCCAGCAGCCACACCTGGAGCGGCACGGTCAGATAGGCGCGCACCACATAGGAGACGGCGACCGCGAACAGGCCGAAGGGCAGCGCCATCAGCGTCAGCACCAGCCCCAGCACCAGTTGGGTCGTCGACAGCCAGATCAGGCTGCGCGACTGGCCAAGCGCGCTGAGCGACGGCGAAGCAAAGAAGTTGAGCGTGAAGGGCAAGGCCATGAACGCGAAGATCTGCGCCAGTTGCCCCGCCTCCACCCATTTGTCGCCGAATACGGTGGGCACCGCCAGCGGCGCCAGCGACCCGAAGCCGACCAGCGCGGGAAAGGACAGCGCGGAGGCCTGCCCGATCATCCATTGGTAGGCGCGGCGCAGTTCGACGGGATCGTCCTTCACCCGCGACAGCGTCTGCACCGCCACCTGCGTGAACGGCTGGATCGCCCCGCGCCCGATCAGCTCCACCGTCCGCCACGCGGTGCGATAGATGCCGACCGCCGCCAGACCGATCCCCGCGCCGATCGCCATCTCCTGCACCCGCACCGTCGCGAGAAAAACGAGCTGCACATAGATCAGACTGCCGTTCAGCGCGAGATTGGCGCGTAACTCGGGCCATTCGAACGCCCAGCCCGGCTTCCAGTCGTAGGAGGTGCGCGCCAGCACCACGCCGACGATCTCGGTCACCAGCCGCTGGATCACCAGCGCCCACAGCCCCGCGCCCATCAGCGCCGCCACGATCGCGCATCCGCCCCCCAGCAGCCCGCCGATCACCGACCGGATCGCGGTGGTGCGATGCCCGAACTCGCGCAGCCGCAACGCCATGTGCGTCCCCCCGAACGACGAGATCGGCAGCACCAGGCTCATCACCGCCAGCGGCAGCGCGATCCCCGGCGCGTCCATCCATGCAGCGATCGGCCGCGCCAGCAGCGCGATCGTTACCGCCGACGCAAAGGAAAATGCCTGTTGCGAGCGGTAGATGGTGTCCAGAAACCCCGGCGACAGATCGCCCCGCCGCGCGATCGTCTGGACCAGCCCGGCGGTGGCGACGATCCGGAATGCCTCGGCGGTGAACGCCATGACCGAGAAGGCGCCGATATCCGCGCGCGACAACAGCCGCGCCAGCGCGACGAAGACGATGAACGAGAAGACCTGATCCGACAGGAAGCGCGTGACCGTCCACGAAATGGAACTGCGACTGCGCTTGCGCAGCGTCGCGTCGAAGCGGGCGCTCCCCTGGCTGGCGCCATCACTGGCCAAGACCGCGCCTCGCCTTCAGCAGCCGCATCCGCGCGCGCTCGACATGCCGCCACGTCTTCTGGCGCAGCGAGTGATAGGCCGGGTCCATTTTCGGCTGGAACCGCGCCGCGCCGATGTCGGACGCCACCGTCGCCTCCAGGATCGGGGCGGGGAACAGCGCCAGATTGGGCAGGCCATGCGCCCAGGATCGGTCCATCGCATCGTCGATCGGCCGACGCACGGTGCGGCAATGCTCCACCAGCCGCTTCGCGCCCGCCAGCGTGATCGCATAGCCCTGCGTGCCGTAGGCCAGCCCGATCAGCTCCACCACGGTGCGCGAATGTTGCAGGAAATCCTTGTGCACCGGCCGGCTCCAGGTCGGCCGCTTGGCGTAGAGCCGCAGATAATCGATGCCCTGTGCATGCAGGTCGGTCGCCGCCAGCCGCTCCAGATAGCGCCAGTCGACCACCACATCGTCCTCCAGCACGATGGCTTGGTGTACGCCACGCGCCACCATGTCCTGCCAGATCGACCAGTGGCTGGCATAGCAACCGATCTCGCCGCCGGTCATCGCCCGCCCCTTGGCGCGCGCGACCGCCAGTTCGTCCAGCGTCATGCCCGGCGCAAGCCCGGTGCACGCATCAAAGAAGCGCCACGGCAAACATGTATCGGCACGCGCGGCAAAGCCGGCACGCCGAACATCGGCCGATGCCAGAGATACCACGACGATCTCGGCCGTGTTGGCCGATTCGGGCAAGGCTTGGCCCAAGGTCCGGCACCTCCTGCTCTTGGGCGGTGCAAGGTTCACGTCCTTGCAACACGCGGGATTGGTTGGCCTTTTCTTGGTAGCTGCGAATGATGCGGCCGCGAAGTCCGTGCCCGTTCGGGTCACCGCGATCGTCGGGCGCTTCGTCTTCGCAGTCGCAGCATAAGGTTGACGCGCGACGCCAGCGGCGGATGGTGCGACGGAACGATTGCGAAACAAGGCACCCATCCGCATGTCCCAAGTCGCTGTTGTCATTCCCGTTTGGAACGGCCGCACCATCCTCGGCCGCTGCCTGGACGCGCTGGAGCGCCAGACGCTGCCGCGCGATCGCTTCGACATCATCGTCGTCGACAATGGCTCGACCGACGGCACCGCCGACATCGCGCGCGGTTATGCGAACGTCACCGTGCTGGAGGAGCCGACCCCCGGCTCCTATGCCGCGCGCAACACCGCGCTGGCCCATGTGCGGGCACCCATCACCGCCTTTACCGATGCCGATTGCGTTCCCGATCCCGACTGGCTGGTCCGCGTGCTGGAGGCCGCCGCCGCCAATCCCGGCTTTGGCGTCCTCGCCGGCCGGATCGAACTGTTCGACGAAGGCGAGCAGGAGGGCGAGGTGTTCGGCGACTACGAACGCCTGTTCAGCTTCCCGCAGGCGCATGCCGCGCGCGGCAATTGCGCCACCGCCAACTGGGCGAGCGAAACCGCGCTGCTGCGCGAACTCGGCGGCTTCGATGCCGGGGTGAAGTCGGGCGGCGACCGCCAGATGGCACTGCGCATCAAGGCCGCCGGGCGCCCGCTCATCTACACCCCTGCGATGATCGTGCGCCATCCGGTGCGCGCCAGCCGCGCCGAACTGGTGCGCAAGCGCCAGCGCCTCAGCGGCGGCCGCTGGGACCGTACCCGCGCAACCCCGCGTCTTGCCCGCGTGCTCGGCGTCACCGCGGTCGATACCGCCCGCCGCCTGCGCCGCGCCGCGATCTCGCCCGGCCTGTCGCTGAAGCGCCGCGCCGCGGTGATGAAATTGACGCTGGAACTGGCCGGCATCGCCACCAGCGAATATCTGGCGCTCGCCGCCGGTCGCAAGGCGGCGCGCGACTGATGACCACGCCCTCCCCCCGCTTTTCTGTGGTCATGCCCTTGTTCAACAAGGCCAGCCATGTCCGCGCCTCGATCGACAGTGTGTTCGCGCAGGCTCATGCCCCGCACGAAGTGATCGTCGTCGACAACGGATCGACCGATGGCGGCCGCGGCATCGTCGCCGCCATTGCCGATCCGCGCATCCGCCTGCTCGATCTCGCCCGCCCCGGCCCCGGCGGCTATGCCGGCCGCAATATGGGCATAGAGGCGGCGACCGGCGACTGGATCGCCTTTCTCGATGCCGACGACCTGTGGGCGCCGAACCACCTGGCGTCGCTCGCCACCTGCATCGCCGACGCGCCGGAGGTGCATGCCGCCGCCACCCGCTTCGACCATGTGTTCGACACGCGCAGCCAGCCGCAGAAGATCGCCCCTGCGCTCCATGCGCCCGTAACGCTCGACCTTGCCGGCTTCCTGTCGGCCTGGCTGGCGGTGCGCGAATGTCCGATGTGGACCGGGGCGATCGCCATCCGCCGCGACGCGCTGATCGCCGCCGGGCTGTTCCCGGACGGGCGGGCGGTCCGCGGCGGCGACAAGGATCTGTGGCTGCGCGTCGTCGCGCGTGGCCCCCTGCGCTACGATCCCACCCCCAGCGCGACGTTCCACCGCGATTCGGAAAACAAGGTCAGCAAGTCGACCACCACCCTGGGCGTTCCCTGTCTGGTGGAAACCGCGCACCGCCTGATGCGCATGGCCCCCGCGCATGAGGTCGCGCTGCTCCGCCGCCTGGTGAATCAGGAAATCGCCCATTACGCGCGCTATGCGATGAAGACGCCCGGCCGGATCGACATCGGCCTTGGCGACCTTTGCCTGCCGGAGGGGTGGAGGACCGCCGGACTGGTGCTGGCGGCGCGCCACCTGCCCGCGGGACTTCGCCAGGGCGGCCATGCGCTGCGCAACCGGTTGCTCGCCCGCGCGTGAGGATCATGCGTTTGATCGGGCTGCTGCTGGTCGCGGCTGGCCTGCTGGCCGCCTGCACCGCCTTTGCCGGCCGTTGGGTGCTCGCGCTCGACACCTTCGCGTCGTTCATGCCGCTCTTCGGGGTGGCGGTGCTGCTCGGCCTGCTGCTGGCCCGCACCCGCGCCGCCCTCGCCCTGTCGGTACTGGCGCTGATCCCGGTCGGGGTCGCGGTGCTGCCCGAATGGACGCGCCCCATCCCCGCGGCCCGCGCGGCACAGGTCCGCATCGTCACCCACAATGTCTGGCACGACAATCCCGATCCGGCCGAAACCGCGCAGACGATCCTCGATGCGCATCCGGACGTGGTGCTGTTGCAGGAGGCGAACGGCACCTTCCGCCCGATGCTCGCCGCGTTGCGCCAGAGCCTGCCCTACGCCACCGATTGCCCGGCCGATTGCGAACTCGCCATCCTGTCGCGCTGGCCGATCGGCGAACGCGACTATTTCCTGAAGGATCATGCCGGCCAAAGCTTCGGCCCGCCGCTGCTCTGGGCGCGCATCCAGCCGCCGGGCGCCCCCGCCTTCACCGTCGCCACCCTCCATTACGTGCATCCCGGCCCCGAACAGGCGAAACGCCGCGCCGAACTCGCGCTGGCCCTGGCCGGGGTGCCGCATGACGACTGGATCGTCGCGGGCGACATGAACCTGACCCCCTGGGCCGCGGCGATGCGGGAACAGGACGCCGCGCTGGCCCCCCTCACCCGCTTCACCCGCAGCCTGGCGAGCTGGCGCCGGCCGGTGCCGGTGCTGCCCATCGACCATCTTTATGCCGGGCCCGACTGGGGTCTCGCCGATGCCCGCCGCCTGCCCGCCACCGGCTCGGACCATTATCCCCTGCTGGTTCGGATCGGCCGCCGATGAAGCGCTGGCTCGCCCTATCCTGCATCGCGGTCGCGCTCCCCGCGCACGCGCAGCAGTCCGACGCCACCGACGGGCTCGGCTCGGTCGCCGCCGAAAACCCCTTCGGCCGTGATCGCAACACCAGCGTGCTGGAGCGCAACCACCCCGAATATACGCCCCAGCCCGCGCGCATCGGCGCGCTGGAGGTGCTGCCCCGCATCGCGATCGGCGCGGGCTATGACGACAATATCTACGCGCAGCCGTCCGGGCGCGAGATCGGCGACGCCTATGTCCGCATCCGCCCGCGCGTCTCGGTCACGCGGCCATCGGAAACGCTGCGCCTCAACCTGTCGGGCGAGCTCGACCTGCTCCGCTACGCCGACCGCACCACCGAAAACGCCACCCAGTATAATCTCGGCGCCTCGGCAAACTACACGATCAGCCGCGACAACCGGCTGAACCTGTCGCTGGCGCATGGCCGTTTTCTTCAGGAACGCGTCTCGCCCGACAGTCCCGAACAGGTGATCCGCCCCGTCCGCTTCACCGTGACGGAGGGGACTGCCGCCTATACCCGCAGCTTCAACCGCCTGCGCCTCCAGGGGATCGGCAGTATCGAGCGGCGCGACTACCGCGACGAGGTGAACACGCTGGGCGACGTGGTCGACCAGGATTTCCGCGACCGCACCACCTATACCGGCACCGGCATCGGCGAATATGCGCTGAACCCCAGTGTCGCGCTGTTCATCGCCGGATCGTACAATGTCCGCGATTACCGCACCCGCCTCGGCCCCGTGCCTGCGCGCAGTTCCACCGGCTGGGAACTCGCCGCCGGCTCCAGCTTCGAACTGGGCCGCAAGATGCGCGGCTCGCTGCGCGCCGGCTATCTGCAACAGGATTACGACGATCCCTTCTTCCAGGACGTCTCGGGCTTCCTGATCCGCGGCGAGCTGGCCTATTTCCTGTCCTCGCTGGTCACGATCACCGGCGCGGTCGATCGCAGCGTCAGCGAGACGGGGATCATCGGCGCCACCGCCTATCTCAAGACCACCACGTCGCTGCGCGCCGATTACGAACTGCTGCGCAGCCTGATCCTGTCCGCCGGGGCCGAGCTGGAAAAGCGCGACTTTTCGGGCATCGAGCGGGATGACGACCGCTGGACGCTGCGCACCAGCGCCACCTATTCGGTCAACCACCGCCTGCAACTGCGCGCCGACGTGCAACGCCGCACCCAATCGAGCAGCGGCCTCAACGCCGGCCGCAACTTCGCCGACAATCGCATCTCCGTGGGGGTAACCTTCCTGGGATTATAAGAGGATAACGGGCATGCCGGTACTCTACATCTCGCCCACGGGCAGCGGTTCGGGCAACGGGTCGAGCGCCGCCGACGCCGCCACGCTCGCCGACCTGCCAAAGCTGATCGCCGCCGCCGGCCCCGGTGGCGAGGTGCGGTTGATCGCGGACCAGGGCGCCTACACCGCGCCCGCCGACGCGCTCTCCATCGTCGCGGGCGGCCGCGAGGGGCTGCCCGTCACCATTCGCGGCGTCGACTCGGCGGGCAACCCGATGGACGCCACCATCACCGGCAGCCGCCCCGCCCCCTTCGACCCCGCCAACCCCAGTGGCGAGGAGGTGATGCGCCTGCTGGACGGAGCCGACCATCTCGTCTTCCGCGACCTCGCCTTCGACAATGTCGGTACCGCCTTTCGCGTCGGTGCCGACATCGCCGACCTGACCGTGCAGGGGATCGCCGCCACCAACGTCGCGCGCTTCTTCGACGACATCGCCTCGGGCGCGAACACCAGCGCGACGATCGATACGCTCACCATCCGCGACGTCGACATCGCCGGCTATTCCAAGGGCGCGATCCGCGTCCAGTATGACAGTTCCAACATCCTCATCCAGGATGTCCGCGCCGACAGCGGGTTTCAGGACGGCGACAATTTCGCGATCGGCCTCCATCTCGACGGCACCGCGCACGACGTGACGGTGGAGCGCGTCGCGATGCGCAACGCCCTCGACACGGTGAACGACTATCGCAACGGCGACGGCTTCGCCACCGAACGCGGCACCTACAACATTTCCCTTCGCGACATCATCGCCACCGGCAACTCTGACGGCGGCCTCGACCTCAAAACCGACAATATCGTCGTCGACGGCGCGATCGTCTCGGGCAACGGGCGCAACATCCGCCTCTGGGGCACGAATGCGCAACTGAGCGACATCGTCAGCCTCGACGCCGGCGCCCCCACCCCCGGCGGCAATCGCGAGCATGTCTGGCTCGGCGCGAACGCCAGCGCCTCCATCGACGGCGCGCTGATCGGCGATCCCGGCTCCCCCACCGTCTTCAACCTCGCCGAGCGGGGCGGCCGCCTGACCGTCATCGATGCCGGCCTCTCCACCGGCCCCGGCTCCACCCTGGTCAAGCGCGGCACCGGCGCCACCCTGACCCAGACCGACTCCCGCGCCCCGGCCGCTACCGGCACCCCCGCTGCCGACCTCGTCACCGGCACTGCCACCGCCGATACCCTGTCCACCGGCGACGGCGACGACATGGCACTAGGCGGGGCAGGCGACGACCGGATCGACGGCGGCGCGGGCGACGACATGCTGGTCGGCGATGCCGGCGACGACGTGATCGAGGGTGGTGCGGGCGAGGACATTCTGGTCGGCGGCGCCGGCCGCGATCGGCTGAGCTATGCGAACAGCGCGGCCGGCGTGACCATCGACCTGTCGCACCTGTCGGCCCGCGGCGGCGACGCTTACGGCGACCTGTATGACGGGTTCGAGGATGTGGAGGGCTCCGCATTCGCCGACACCCTGACCGGCGACGCCGCCGCCAACCGCCTCCATGGCAATGCCGGCGACGACCGGCTGTCGGGCGGCGCAGGGGACGACATCCTGGCTGGCGGTGCCGGCGCCGACCTTCTCGACGGCGGTGCCGGCTACGACCTGGCGGAGTACCGCGACAGCGCGGCCGCCATCGCGATCGACCTTGCCGCCGGCACCGCCACCGGCGGCGATGCGGCCGGCGACACGCTTCTGGGGATCGAGGCGATCGCCGGCTCCGCCTTTGGCGATGCGCTGCTCGGCGGGGCCGGCGGCGACACGCTGGACGGCGCTGGCGGCGACGACCTGATCGACGGGCGTGGCGGCGACGACATGCTGGTCGGCGGGGCCGGCGCCGACACGCTGATCGGCGGCGACGGCCTCGACACCGCCGACTATTCGGACAGCTTTACCGGCGTCGCCGTCGACCTGTCCGCCGGCACCGGCCTTGGCGGCGATGCCGAAGGCGACCGTCTCCTTGGCATCGAGCGGCTTGTCGGCTCCGCCTTCGCCGACACGCTCACCGGCGACGCGGGCGCCAACTGGTTCGTCGGCGGCGCCGGCGCGGACAGCATCACCGGTGGCGACGGCATCGACACGGTGAATTACAGCAGCGATGCCGCCGTCGCCGTCGATCTCGCCACCGGCACCGGCGGCGATGGCGACACGCTTGCGGGCATCGAGAATGTGATCGGCACCACCGGCACCGATATGCTGGCCGGCGACGCGTTCGACAACGCGCTGTTCGGCGGCGCGGGCGACGATCGCCTTGCCGGCCGCGGTGGCGCCGACCGGCTCGATGGCGGTGCCGGCCGCGACACCGCCGACTATTCGGACAGCGCCACCGGCATGACCGTCGACCTGCGCACGGGCACCGCCTCCGATGGCGATACGCTGATCGGTATCGAGGACCTGATCGGCTCGGCGCACGACGACGCGTTCTACGGCGATGCCGGTGCCAACACGCTGACCGGCGGCGCCGGTGCCGATCTGCTCGATGGCGGCGACGGCTTCGACACCGCCGATTACGGCACCGCCGCCACCGCGGTGCAGATCGACCTCGCGCTCGACACGCAAGGCGGCGGCGATGCGCAGGGCGACCGGTTGGTCGGTATCGAGGCGGTCCGCGGCTCGGTCTTCGCCGACACGCTGGCGGGCGGCCTCGGCGCCGATGCGCTGCACGGTGGCGACGGCGACGACCTGATCGACGGGCGCGACGGCGACGACCTGCTGGATGGCGGCGCCGGCGCGGACACGCTGACCGGCGGCGCCGGCTTTGATACCGTCGACTATTCCCGCAACGCCGTCGCCATCGCCATCGATCTCGCCACCGGCACCAGCACTGGCGGCGAGGCGGCGGGCGACCGCTTCTCCGGCATCGAACGCTTTATCGGCACGCAGTTCGCCGACACGCTGACCGGCGATGCCAACGACCAGTGGTTCACCGGCGGCGCCGGCGCCGACCTGCTGAACGGCGGCGCCGGCTTCGACACCGCCGATTACAGCGCCAGCGCCGCGGCAGTGCGCATCAATCTCGCCACCAACGTCCATACGGGCGGCGATGCGGCCGGCGACAGCCTGACCGGAATGGAGGCGGTGATCGGCAGCGCCCTTGCCGACACGCTGGTCGGCGACGCGGGTGCCAACCGGCTGGAGGGCGGCGCCGGCAACGACACGCTGGATGGCGGGGCGGGTGCCGATGTCATGATCGGCGGCACCGGCAACGACGCCTATGTCGTCGATACGCCCGAAGACCAGGTGATGGAGGCAGAGGGCGGCGGCACCGATATCGTCCGCACCACGCTCAACGCGCTGACGCTGGCCGACCATGTCGAGGATCTCAGCTACACCGCATGGGGCAGCTTCACCGGCATCGGCAACGCCCTCGACAATGCGATCTATGGCAGCACCGGCGACGATGCGCTGTACGGGCTGGACGGGGACGACAAGCTGGTCGGCGGCCTCGGCGCGGACCTGCTCGTCGGCGGCGGCGGCCGCGACCAGGCGGATTACACCAAGTCGTCCGCGATCACCGTCAACCTGCAGACCAACGTCAACACCGGCGGCGAGGCGGAGGGCGACCGGCTCTTTGGCATCGAAACCGTGGTCGGCTCCAACTATGCCGACACCATCACCGGCAACGACGATCCGCTGGTCGCCGACACGCTCTACGGGCGCGGCGGCAACGACACGCTGGTCGGCGGCGCCGGCGACGACCTGCTCGATGGCGGTGCGGGCAACGACATCATGACCGGCGGCGCCGGCAACGACCAATATGTCGTCTACGAGGCCGGCGATCAGGTGATCGAACTGGCCGGCGGCGGCACCGACCGGGTGCGCACGGCGGCGGCCACCTATCTGCTCCCCGACCATGTCGAGGAGCTGGTCTATACCGGCACCGTCGCGGCCACCCTGACCGGCAACGCCGAAAACAACCTGATCGTCGGCCGCACCGGCGGCGATACGCTGTCCGGTGGCGCCGGCAACGACATCCTGCGCGGCGCGGCCGGTGCCGACCTGCTCGACGGCGGCACCGGCCTCGACACCGCCGACTATACCGGCTCGCTCGGCGCCGTCACGATCAACCTGCGCTATGCCACCGCCAGCGGCGGCGATGCGGAGGGGGACCGGCTGGTCAGCATCGAAAACGCCACCGGCGGCGCGCAGTCCGACGTGCTGAACGGCAGCGCCGCCGCCAACATCCTGTCGGGCGCGGCCGGCAACGACACGCTGTTCGGCGACGATGGCAATGATACGCTGTACGGCGGCGACGGCCAGGACCGGCTCGACGGCGGCAAGAACGAGGATGCGCTATACGGCGACGCCGGCGACGACTGGCTGATGGGCGGCCAGCAGGCCGATCGTCTCTATGGAGGCGCGGGCAACGACCGGCTGATCGGCGATACCGACTGGATATCCTCGCTGGCGGCCAAGGATGTGCTCGATGGTGGCGACGGCGACGACTGGCTGGTCGGCGACGGCACCGCCTTTACCGCCTCGGGCCGCGGCGCGGACGACCGGTTGACGGGCGGCGCCGGCAACGACGTGCTGATCGGCGATGGCGAGACCTTTGCCACCGGCGCGATCGGTGGCGGGGACACGCTCGACGGCGGCGCGGGCGATGACATCCTTTATGGCGACGCGGTCACCATGGCGGCGGGCTCGCGCGGCGGCGCCGATACGCTGACCGGCGGCACCGGGGCCGACCGCTTCGTCTTCGCCGGCAGCTTCGGCCGCGACACGATCACCGACTTCACGCGCAGCGATGGCGACGTGATCGACCTCAGCGGCCACGGCTTGAGCTTCGATACCTTGAACTACACCGTATCGTCTGCCGGCCTGACCATATCGCTAAGCGACACCGACACCATCTTCCTGCGCGGCGTATCGACGCTGACTCAGGGCGACCTCTTCTTCGGCTAAGCCCTTCCAAGCCCCTCCCCTTCAGGGGAGGGGTTGGGGGTGGGGCGCTTCCTCATACGGTGCGTTCGTGGATAGGCCCCACCCCAACCCCTCCCCTGAAGGGGAGGGGCTAAAACCCCCGAAACGCCCCCTCGCACCGCGCCAGCATCGCGGCCGGCGCCATCCGGTTGATATACCCCTCCGACCCTTGCGTGGACAAAAGCTTGGCCGGTATCCCGCCGACCACGCCGCGCTCCGGCACGTCCTTGGTCACCACCGCATTCGCGCCGACCGCGGCATCCGCGCCGATCGCCAGGCCGCCGATGATCTTGGCGCCCGACCCGATGAATGTCCGGTCGCCCACCACCGGCGCGCCCGCACCGCGCCCCCGGTTCATGAAGCCCAGCACCACGCCGTGCGTCACGTTGACGTTGCTGCCCACCTTCGCGTCGCCGTGAAAGTAGAAGCCGCCGAACCGGTTCAGGAACAGCCCCGGCCCGATCTCGGTATATTCGGGGATCGCAAAGCCGTATTTGTAGCGCGCGCGCAGCAGCATCAGCTTGGCCAGCGGATACAGGCCCAGCGCCTTGGCCGGCTTCAGTCGCAGCCAGCCGGCGGTGCGCATCAGCACGGTATATTTGAATCCCGGCGTGAACAGGTAATGCTTCGCGAACGCGCCCGCCGACGTGCGCCCCGCATAGCGGTACAGGTCCGCGGCCAGCACCGCGCGCAGCTTGGCGAAGCTGACGATGCAGCCGCGATTGTGCGGCTTGCCCGTCTCGTTGCTGTCCACCGCCCCGGCTGGCGTACCCAGCACGACATCGCGGTCCAGCGTACCTATCGTCGCGTCCATCAGAAATACCTTTCTGCAAAACGGATGGTGTCGCCCGGCAACACGGGGAAGTCGGCGGACAGCGGATAGATGGTCTCCCCGGCGTCGCCCGCGCGCTTCAGGAACACGCGCTTCTCGTTCGCGCGGTAGGTGAAGCCGTCCGCCTTGGCGACGGCGCCGCGGATCGTCAGTCCCTGGGTGAAGGGATATTCGCCCGGCTTCTTCACCTCGCCCAGGATGTAGATCGGGCGATAGCTGGCGACCTGCACCGACACCTTGGGCTCCAGCAGGTATCCCGCCTTCAATCGCGCCTGGATCGCCTGCGACAGGGCCTCCGGTCCCAGCCCCGCGGCCTTCACGTCGCCGATCAACGGAAAGGCGATCGTGCCCGCCGGCGAAACCTCGTAATCCCCGGTCAGCGACGCCTCGCCATAGGTCGCGATCTTCACCTTGTCGCCCGGCGACAGGGTGAAGGCGGTTGCGGGCGGCGGCGCGGTGCCCGCCCCCGCCACCGGCCGCTGTCCCGAACAGGCCGGCAGCATCATCAGCGCCGCCGCCATCATCACCATCGCACGCGTCATCGCGACACTCCCGAACGCAAGATCATTTCTCCAGAGGGGGCGGGCACCGGTCGTCCGCGCGGCACCAGTGCCGCCTCGATCCGCGCCCAGTAGCGCGCCGTCGCCTGCGCCACGCCGTAATCCTGCGACCGCGTCCGCGCCGCCGCACCCGCCGCACGCCGCCGCGGCTCGGCGAACACCGCCTGCAAGGCCGCACCGAAGGCCGCCGCATCGTCGGTCGGCACCAGCGCGCCGGCGGGCACGTCCATCGGCCCCGTCACCGCGCTCCGCGCACGGTTCGCCAGAATCTCGGACGGCCCGGACGCGCAGTTGGTCGCCACCACCGGCAACCCGCACGCCATCGCCTCGACCAGCCCGTTGGGGAACCCTTCTGCATTGGACGGCAACGCGAACATCTCTGCGCGCGCCAGGATCGCGAACGGATTGGCGACGAAGCCGGGCATGTCCACCCGGTCGGCGATGCCCAGCCGCGCGGCCTGCGCCTCCAGGGCCGCGCGCTCCGGCCCTTCGCCCAGGATCACCAGCCGTGCCGGAATGGCGGCGCGGGCATAGGCGTCCAGCAGCATCGCGAAATTCTTGTTCGGCATCAGCCGCCCGACCGCGACCACATAGGGCCCGGCGGGGACGAAGCCCGCCGCCTCGCCTGCGCGCGCCAGGATCGTGTCGTGATCCACCGGGTTGGCGATCGCCGATACCCGGTCGCGCCTCACCCCGAAATTGGCGACCAGATCGTCCGCCACCCCGTCCGACACCGCGATCACATGCCGCGCCCGCGGATAGGACAGCCGCACCATCGCCCGCGCCGCCAGCGCGCCCGCGCCCCGCCCCAGATGGGCCGAGGTATTCACCCGCTCGCTGATCAGCCATGGCCGCCGCCGGCCCGCCATCGCAAAGGCGTTGGCGACATTGGCGCGGGTCAGAAAGCTCAACGACACCGCCGGATCGATCCGCCCCACCGCCGCACGAAGCTGCGTCAGGCTCGCCTTCAATCCATGCCGCGCATCGAGCTGCGTCACCCGCACCCAGTCGGGTACGCCGTACGCACGCGGATCGTCATCCAGCAGCGCCAGATGCAGGTCGTAGCGTTCCGCCCAGGCGGCCGACCCGGCAAGCAGCGTGGTCAGCACCCGCTCCGCCCCGCCCCCGGCCAGCGAGTTGATGACGAACAGGACCCGTTTCTTTTCCGGCATCGTGCCTCCTCGCAAGCGGGGCCCGGGGGCCGCCGATCTTGCAAGCCTATCACGCGCCGATGCTGCGGTGCACCACGGCTAACCCGTTCCACCGCCGCAACGGGGCGGTTCACCTAATCGCCATCGATACCAAGGGGTTGCAGCTCAACCGAAGAACAGGTCTCCAGCGGTCAGCGTGTGCACCCCCTGCAACAGCACGGTGTCGCCGCCCAGGGTCAGGCGCACGCCATCGGCGGTATCGGTCCAGTGCAACCGGTCGAAACCGGTGTGGAACGCCGCCAGGTCGATGCGGTCGCCATCGCCGTGCGCAAAGTCGGTCACCACGTCCTTGCCCGATCCCGGCGCAAAGACGAACCAGTCCGCCCCCGCGCCGCCGGTCAGCCGGTCGTCGCCGCCCCCGCCGATCAGGTGATCGTCACCGGCGCCCCCGTCCAGCCGGTCCGCGCCGCCCTTCGTGCCCGCCGTCCAGAACTGCGCGTCGCCGTACAGCCAGTCGTCGCCATCGCCACCGCTCAGCACGTCCGCGCCGCCCGCCGCCTTGTCCTTCATCGTGACCGCATCGCCGAACAGCACGTCGTCCCCTGCGCCGCCCTCCACCTGATCATTACCCCCCTTGCCGCTGCCATACAGCGTCACGGCATCGCCCATCACCCGGTCGTCGCCCGCGCCGCCGTCCAGCACGTCGTTCGCCCCCTTGCCGTTCACCCAGTCGACGTCACCGATCAGCACGTCGTTATCCGCCCCGCCGGCCAGCGTATCCCCCTGCCATCCCCCGGTCAGCGCATCGTCGCCCCTCCCCCCGTTCAGTACGTCGACCCCATTGCCGCCCAGCAACGTGTCCCGCCCCTCGCCCCCTTCCAGCACATCATTGCCCTCCAGCCCGCTCAACCGGTCGTCGCCCCCTCCCCCGGTCAGCACATTGGCCAGCGCATTGCCCGTACCCGCAAACGCCCCCCCACCAATCCGCGCCATATCCTCCAGATTCGCGCCCAGCGTGTAGGCATTTAGCGTCACCTCGACCCGGTCATGCCCACCACCGGCCCCTTCGGTGATGCGGTCGCCGTCGTGATCGATCCGGAACACATCGCTGCCCAGCGTGCCGACCAGAGCGTCGGCGACCGGGGGTGGCGGCGCGACCACCGCGCCTTGCGCCGGCTCGAAGGTCGTCCGCCCCGCCGAGGCAGGGCCCGCATCGGCGACCACCGTCTCGGTCACGCTGTCCCAGCCGGACAGCCCCGCCTCGCTAGCCTTGGTCATCACCGTCGCCAGGTCCGAATGCGTGATCGCCACGTCCTTCAGCACCAGTTGCCCGGTGGACGAGATCACCTTGGTACGCGATCCCGCATCCTCGAAGCTGCCGCCGTTCACCGTCACCTTGGCCGCGCTGTCCAGCCACAGCTGGTTCTGCTCCGACGATCCCCCGCGCCACACCGGATTGCGCCCCACCGCATCGGTCAGCGTCGCCGATCCCCATAGCCGGTAGTTGCGGCCATTCTCCTCCGACAGGGTACGCAGCAGCGTGGTGTTCTCCGACTTCAGATCATAGCCGCCATCGCTGTTGCCGCGCGCCACCGTGTCGATGAACGCCACATCGTACACGCCGCGCTCCGACGCAAAGCCGTCGCCGTTCAGATAGCCGCCGGTGGTGCTCAGCACATTCTGCACCGTCACGCCGCGCACCGTCACCCCGTGCACGGTGCCGTCCAGATGGATGCCGGCCGGCATGCCGTCCCCCGTCTGCCCGGCCATGTCGATGGTGACGCCCGCCACGTCCACGTCATGCGTGTCATATTGCAGGCGGATCGCCGTGCGCGAGAAGCCCGTCACATCGACGTCGCGAATGGTCAGCCCCGCGATCGTCGCGGTCGCGCTCGATCCGCTCGCCAGATTTTCGAAGAAGCGACCGACATTGGCCGCATCCACCCGCTGGATGGTTAGGTTCGCGATATCCGCGGTCACCCGGAACGCGGTGCCGGCATGGTCGATCTGCAGATCCTCGAACACCAGATGGCTGGCACCGGCGCCCAGCTTGAAGATCTCGGCCCCTTGCGCATCGCCTGCGGTCCAGCTCGTATCGCGGGTACCCACGATATGCGCTTCCATCGCCGCGCCCTTGGAATCGATCCCGCGGATCGTCACCGGCGCACCATCGGCGCCTCCCTTGGAAATGCCGATGATGCCGGCGGGTTTATAGGCCCCCTGGTCCGCGATCATCAGCACCTGCCCGCCCGGGCCTGCCTTGCCGATCAGCGTGTTCATCGATCCGATCGATGCGGCATTGGCGATATCCTTGCCGCTCCTGTCGCCGGCCCCGGTCGGCGAGACGTAGAAATTAGCCATGACTTCAACAGACCCCGTGCGTGCATGAGACATGAAAGGCTCGTCCCGCCGCCGCTCGATGCTGCTGTTCTGTTCTGGCGATCGGTCGCGCGGACAAGCCGGTCAGCCGCGGCCCCATGGCGCGCTCGTTGCCGATGCGCGATGACACTGCTGCCCACCCCCGAAGCCTGATCTAGATCATAGCTCTTTCGGGCGAGTATATGCGCATGGATTTCAACGCGTTAACCTATATGGATCGTGGAGGCCGCAATGATGAACCGCCGTACGCTGCTCGCCGGCAGCGTTGCGCTTACCGGTAGTGTGACGCTCGACAAAGCGGCAGCGGCCGAGATCATGAGCGAAGGTCCGCCTTTAGATATCGTGCCGGAAGGAGCAGGGTGGAAAATTCGCAGCTGGGAATGTTCGGACGGTACTTGGCGGCCGCTGATCGCACGAGCGCGGCTTGTCGCCGACGATATTCAGATTGATGGCCGTGTAGCGCAGAGCGACTATGCCGCAATTCACGAAGGTCTCACGCGACATCACGCGTAATAGCAGGGTATTTAAGTAATCGTGCGAACGTTGAACATCCGTCCAACGTTCGCACCAATCCAAGGCACAAGTGCCTTCTGTCGCTTATCCAGCCTTATCGATGTTGGACGCGACGTTCGAAAACGTCTTGTTGAGGTTGCTGCCCAGCGTCGTCATCGTGGCGATAGCCGCAACGGCGATCAGGGCGGCAATCAGGCCATATTCGATGGCGGTCGCACCCTTGTTGTTCTTCAGAAAAGCACGAAGTGCTTGCATGACTGGCTCCAGTTTCAAGATCATCAGCGTTCAGCTTGGCCGGAAACCCCCGGAAAGCGATGATCTGTCTATGTCCCGCCAGTTAATGGAAGCATAAAGCCACAACAACGCGCCTCTTACACAACCACTTAGCTCCTATACTCGTATAGTAATTATATGTTTTCTAAGCATATTATCTTGCAAGAAATTCTTTTTACGGTTTCTGCAGACAGCAATCTTGCCATCGTTCGATGGCCTGCATAGCATCTAATCTTCCATGCTTCCAAAGCGGGAAACATCACAGGCTCCGGCCTCGACTCAAGGGTCGGGGCCGGAGTTTCAATTTACCGTCATCTAATGTGATAGCCGCAGGTGTTTGCCAGCGGCTGTTAAATACGCAAGCGATGTGCTTGCAATCAGGTGATATCACCTGCCATGCTTTTCCCAATTGCCCGCCTGGTGAACGTCGATGTCCTTCTGCGATGGCGGAAAGTTTCATCGCCTCGCTGTGATCTCACCGGAACAGGCGGACGCGTCGAGGACCGTCACGCCCAAGACCACACCGCGCCGATACTCAGGTCCGTGCGGGGCGCTCGTCCCATTCGGCCCGCGCCGCCTCGGGCGCCGCGTTCGGCTCGGCATCGGCGCTCAGCGCCGCCCGATATACTGTCATCGTCTCCTGCGCCGCCTTGTCCCATGAAAAGCGGCGCCGGATCTGGCCACGGTCGATCGCCAGCGGCTCGCAATCCTCGCTCAGCCGCTCGGTCAGCACATCCACGTCGCCGGTCGGGAAATAGTTGCGCGCCGACAGCCCGATATCCCGGCACGCCGGAATATCGCTCAGTAGCATCTTGGCCCCGCAACTCGCCGCCTCCAGCGCGGCGATCGGCAGGCCTTCATGATAGGAGGGCATGACGAACAGGGTGCACCGCTCGTACAGGCATCGCAGCGTGGCGCGAGACTGGACGCCGGCGAACACCACCCGCTCGCCGGCGCGGGCCAGCAGCGACTTCGCATACTGGTCCTGATGATCCGCTGCACCGACGATCACCAGCTTGGCTGTGCAGGACGACCGCTCGAACGCCTCGATCAGGTCGTGCAGCCCCTTTTCGGGTACCAGCCGGCCCACCGCCAGCAGGAACGGCGCGTCGATGCCCAGCCGCTCCAGCACCAGCTTCGGGTCTGCATCGCGCGGCAGCTCGGGCGCGCCGTTGGGGATATAATGGATGTCGTCGGCCCGCGCCGGAAAGGTTTCGCGCAACTGCCGCGCCAGCGATGGCGACACCGCGATAATCCGGTGCGCAAAGGTCAGCGCCAGCCACTCGCCGAAGCGCAAGGCCGTCTTGGCGACGATGCCCCATTTGGCCCGGTGATAATCGGTGCCGTGATGCGTCACCACCACGCGCAGGCCCAGCAGGCGCGCCAGCGGCGCCATCAGCCCCGGCCCGATCGCGTGGATATGCACCAGGCTGGCACCCTGCCGCCATGCCATGACGACCGCGACCAGCGTCGCCAGTATCGCTTCCAGATGCTTCTGGCGCGGGCACGGCACGCCGACCATCTCCACGCCTTTGAACACGCTGCGCTTCTCGGGCAGATATCCGGCGCGCCCCAGCACGACGGAGGTGTGCGCCGGCCACAACGCCTTGATCCGCGGCAGCAATTCCTCGCAATGGCTTTCCACCCCGCCCATCACGTTCGGGAAGCCACGCAGGCCCGTCACGCAGATCGTCGGTTCGGTCGCATCACCGCTATGCGCGCTTGCACGCTGCACCATGGTCAAACTCCTGCATCGGTTCCCGCCCCATCGCACCTGCCCCCAGATTGCATTGTTCGGGGATCAGGCGACGGCAGCCACCGGCGGCCTTTCCCAACGATCATAGGTGTTCAGATACCAGTCGGCGAAGCGGGCGATCCCTTGCGCCAGCGGCACCTTGGGACTGTATCCGGTCAGCGCCGCGATCGCCGAGATGTCGGCATAGGTCGCGGTCACGTCGCCCGGCTGCATCGGTCGCATCTGCTTGATCGCCGGCACGCCGAGTGCATTCTCCAGCGTGGCGATCATCTCCATCAGGCCGACCGGATTGCAGTCGCCGATGTTGAGCAGCCGGTTCTCACCGCGCGCCGCCGGCCGGTCCAGCACGCCCACCACCCCGTCGACGATGTCGTCGATATAGGTGAAGTCGCGTGCCATCTTCCCCTCGCCGAACACCTCGATCGGCTCGCCCGCCAGTATCTTTCGGGTGAAGCCGAAATAGGCCATGTCCGGCCGGCCCCAGGGGCCATAGACGGTGAAGAAGCGCAACCCGCTCTGCGGAAAACCGTAAAGCTTGGCGTAGGACTGGCTCATCAGCTCGCACGAACGTTTGGTCGCGGCATAGAGCGAGACGGGCGCGGTGCACGGCTCATCCTCGCGGAAACCCTCACCGCCGATCGGCCGGTCGCCGTAAACAGAGCTGGACGAGGCATAGACGAGATGCTCGAAATCCGGCGCATGGCGCGCCGCCTCCAGGATCGTCAGATGCCCCTTCAGGTTGCTCTGTTCATAGGCGAACGGGTTCTCCAGGCTGTACCGGACGCCCGCCTGTGCCGCCAGGTGGACGATGCGGCGGATGCCGTGCCGCCTGACCAGCGCCGACACCGTGTCCGGGTCGGACACGTCGCCGCGCACCATTTCGAACCCCGCACGCCCCTCCAGTCGCGCGGCCCGCGCCTGTTTCAGCGCGACCTCGTAATAGCTGTTGAAATTGTCGAGGCCGATCACCGCCTCGCCGCGTGCGAGGAGGCGTTCGCAGACCGCGTGGCCGACAAAGCCTGCCGCGCCCGTGACGAGGATGGGGTTCGTCATGCCGCTGCCAGCGTCTCTTCGGCGTCGCGGGCCAGTTCGCTGTCGCTCGGCCGCCCGACGCTAGAATAGCGGATGCCGAGCGCCTCCATCTGCTTGGGCGGATAGACGTTGCGCAGGTCGACCAGCACCGGCTCGGCCATGACCTCCTTCAACCGCTTGAAGTCGAGCGCGCGGAACGCGTCCCATTCGGTCACCAGCACCACCGCCGACGCGCCTTCAGCCACGTCATAGGCGGAGCGGCCATATTCGACGCCGGTCAGCATCGTCGCCGCGGCCTCCATCCCCTCGGGATCATAGGCACGCACCGTGGCGCCGGCATCCTGCAGCGCCTGGATGATCGACAGCGACGGCGCATCGCGCATGTCGTCGGTGTTGGGCTTGAAGGTCAGGCCCAGCACGCCGATCGTCTTGCCACGCACATCGCCGTCCAGCGCGTTCAGCACCTTGCGCGCCATGGCACGCTTGCGGCGGTCGTTGATCGCCACCGTCGCCTCGATCAGGCGCACCGGCGATTCATGGTCCTGCGCGGTCTTCATCAGGGCCAGTGTATCCTTGGGGAAGCATGATCCGCCATAGCCGGGGCCGGCATGGAGGAATTTGGACCCGATCCGGTTGTCCAGCCCGATGCCGCGGCTGATGTCCTGCACGTCCGCGCCCACCTTTTCGCACAGGTCGGCGATCTCGTTGATGAAGGTGATCTTCATCGCCAGGAACGCGTTGGCGGCGTACTTGATCAGTTCGCTGGTCCGGCGACGCGTGAACAGCACCGGTGCCTTGTTCAGATAAAGGGGGCGGTACACCTCCTCCATCGGTCCGCGTGCGCGCTCGTCCTCAATGCCGATGACGATGCGGTCGGGCCGCTTGAAGTCCTCGATCGCCGCACCTTCGCGCAGGAATTCGGGGTTTGAGGCGACGGCGAACTCGGCGACCGGGTTCACCTCGCGGATGATCCGCTCCACCTCGTCGCCGGTGCCGACCGGCACGGTCGACTTGGTGACGATCACGGTGAAGCCGTGCAGCGCGCCGGCGATCTCGCGCGCCGCGGCATAGACATAGGACAGGTCGGCATGGCCGTCACCGCGGCGGCTGGGGGTGCCGACGCCGATGAACACCACGTCCGCCGCCGCCACCGGGGCGGCCAGTTCGGTGGTGAAGGACAGCCGGCCCGCCGCCACGTTCTTGGATACCAGATCCTCCAGGCCGGGCTCGTAGATGGGAATGCCACCGGCCTTCAGCTTCATGATCTTGGCCGCGTCCTTGTCGACGCACACCACGTCGTGGCCGAAATCGGCAAAGCACGCGCCGGACACCAGGCCCACATAACCCGATCCGATCATCACGATCCGCATATCGTCTGCTCCCTCGTTCGGAGATGGTATTCTCTGCTGCGCTTGCGAACAGTCGGCGTGCCGGGCCGTACCGTCAACGTAGTAGCTTCGAGCCGAGTGAATCCGGCGGCGAAACGAAGTTTTTACTCAATTACTCAAGATGTTGAGAACGCAACCACACTATTGACCGCCGGGTCAGCAACAACCCGGCGGAGTAATCCTTGCGGGAAGATGAACGTTGCGACGCAACATGGCAAGGATGTGCAACGGCTCGTCCCGATGTTGCCTCGTTCGGCCGTTAAGGTAAAAGAAGCGTGCACTCTCGTCGGCATCCATCATGACCCTTGCACAACGTGCTGCATTTCTTGCCGAATTGCCCGTGTCGCTGGCCATGCGACAGGACCGGCTCGCCCGTGCCGCCGCCATCGTGGAGGGACAGGCGGAGGCCTTGTGCCACGCGCTGGTCGCCGATGGCCGCCACCCCGACGTCACCGCCGCGCTGCATGCCGATGTCGCGCCCGCCCTCGCCACGCTGCGGGATGCCGCACGCTCGGTCGGCGACTGGATGCGGCCCGCGCGTGCCGGCGGCTGGCTCGGCCGGATGACGCGCGGCGACGACTATATCGCCTATCAGCCTTTGGGGGTGGTCGGCCTCGCCGCGTCGCATACGCTGCCGCTCAGCCGCACCACGGGCCTGCTCGCCGGTGCGCTGGCGGCGGGCAACCGCGTCGTGATCCGGTTCGACCCGGCCACGCCGCATCTGGCGCAACGGGTCGCGACCGCGGTCGCAACCGCCTTCGACCCGGCCGAACTGACGATCGCCGCCGGTGCCGATGCCTTTGCCGCGATGCGCTTCGACAGACTGGTGGTCAGCAGCCCGGCGAGTCGGCACGGTCATGGCGCCGGGCATGACGGCGCCGACGCCGTCACCATCCACCGGTCGGGCAAGACGCCGGTGATCCTCGGCCGCTCCACCGACTTCGCCCGCGCGGCCGAGCGGATCGTCGCGGCCAAGCTGGTCCGGGCCGGCCGCGTGCCGCTCACCCCCGATTACCTGCTCGTGCCGGCGGAACAGGAGGAGATGGTCGGCAACTGGCTGTTCCGGGCCGCCGCCCACCTGTTCCCGCGCATCGGCGACCAGGCCGGCGACAGCCGGCTCACCCCTGCGGAAACCGCCCGCATCGATGCGCTGCTGGCGGATGCCCGCGCCCGCGGCGGCGACGTGCTGACCGTGCCCGCCCCCCGCGCGGGCCGCGCGCCGCTCCACATCGTCCGCCATGCCAGCGACGACATGGCGATCCTGCGCGAAGAGATTGCCGGCCCCGTCCTGCCGATGCGCAACTATGCCCCGATCGACGAGGCGATCGCCGAGACGCAAAGGCGCCAGCCGCTCGCCATCTGCTATTTCGGCCGCGACGCCGCCGAGCGGCAGCAGGTGCTCGCGCGCACCATATCGTCGGCGATCGCGATCAACGGCCCCGCCCTGCCCGGCCGCGTCGCTGCCGCCGTCGGCCTGACGCTGGCGGGCGAGCATGGCGAGGCGGCATTCCGCCGGATGAGCCAGACCCGCCGCGTCTGCCGCCCGCCGCTTCTGGATATCGCGCGCGCGCGCGAGGATATGGGGTTCGGGGGTCAGCCCGCCCTGCCCTGATCCATCCACGGCTCGGCGCAAGCCACTGGCATCGCACGGCTATGCCATGATGAGGCGCCAGTCATGCCCGATCCGGTCCTTCGCCGCAGCTCCGGCCCCCGCATCATGGCGGACGGCGAACCCGTTTATATCGTCCGCTCCGGCCAGCGGTTCGTCGGCACCCATGCCAGCGATGTCGGCAACGGCCTGTTCGTCTTTCGCGATCCCGTCAGCAATGTCCGGATCGAGGATATCGCGGTCACCGGCGGCTACCGCGTCATCGAAAACGGCGCCATCAGCCGCGATGCGCGTGCCGATTGCGTCGGCCTCCACGTCCGCGGCGCCCGCGCCACCGGCCTGACGCGCAGCTTCGCGCGGATCCGTTACAACAGCCATCACGGCGTGTTCGAGGATGTGCACGCCAGCGGCATCCGCACCACCGGCGCGCACGACCTGCCCGTCGGCATCGCGTTCATGGGCGAAGCGCATGATTTCCGGCTCGAACGCTGCACGATGCGCGGCTTTTGCTGGCAGCGTGGCGAGAAGCGCTACTGGAACGGCGACGGCTTTTCGTCGGAACGGGGCAATGCCCGGCTGATCTTCCGCAAATGCGCCGCCTGGGACAATAGCGATGGCGGCTTCGACCTGAAATCGACCGAAACCCTGCTCGACGACTGCGTCAGCGGGCGCAACGCGCGCAACTACCGGCTGTGGTCCAGCATCCATGCCACCCGGCTGACCAGCATCGAACCGCGTAAGACCGGCGGCATCGGCGACACCGTCCACTTCATGCTGATGGGCGCCAAGTCGCCCGGTGCCGAGCCGCCGGTGATCCGTATCGACCATCTGGTGGTGCGCAGCACGACGGGGTACCCCATTTTCGACGTGCATGACGGACCGGTCCGCCTCGTCATCGGCACGCATGATATTCAGGTGCCAAAGGGTACGCCACTGGTCCGTCGTCAGGGTAAAGCCGGTGTCGCCGGTGGCATTCAATTTGCCGGTGCGCCGCCTCGCCTTTGAATTACCTGAAGATTATTCTTCCGGGCGCGCTTTGCACACAGTTCAACGCCGGCATCTTGCTGCGATGCAGCGCAGCGGCGCAGCATGGCCGTGTCAGACGAGGACATGGCATGAAGAGCGGTTGCCGCGCGCCGATCCGGCCCGGTGTCCACGTCAGTCATCTCCCCGTTTCCGACGCTGGTTTCCCGCCCGTGCCCCCGCGCCCTTGGCGCTCGGGCACGGCGCAATCATGAAGAGGGTGGAACATGCGAAAGCTACGCAAGGCGGTCTTCCCGATCGGCGGAATGGGAACGCGCTTCCTGCCTGCGACCAAGTCGATGCCCAAGGAGATGCTGCCCGTCGTCGATCGCCCGCTGATCCAATATGCGGTGGACGAGGCGCGCGAGGCGGGGATCGAACAGTTCATCTTCGTCACCAGCCGCGGCAAGGGGATGATCGAGGATCATTTCGACCATGCCTTCGAGCTTGAGGAAACGATGAGCCGCCGCGGCAAGTCGCTTGGCGTGCTGGACGATACCCGCATCTCGCCCGGCGACATCACCGTCATCCGGCAACAGGAACCGCTCGGCCTCGGCCACGCCGTCTGGTGCGCCCGCCGTGTCGTCGGCGACGAGCCGTTCGCGGTGCTGCTCCCCGACGATCTCATGGTCGGTCGCCCCGGCTGCCTGAAGCAGATGGTGGAGGCGTATAACGAACGCGGCGGCAACCTGATCTGCACCGAGGAGGTCGCACCCCAGGATACCGCCAAATACGGCATCGTCACGCCGGGCGAGCGCTTCGGCGCGGTGACCGAGGTGAAGGGGCTGGTCGAAAAGCCCGCCCCTGCCGATGCGCCCTCCAATCTCGGCGTCATCGGCCGCTACATCCTCCAGCCCGAGGTCATGGATATCCTCGCCGGCCAGGAAGAGGGTGCGGGCGGCGAGATCCAGCTGACCGACGCGCTCGCCCGCCTGATCGGGCAACAGGCATTTCACGGCGTCACCTTTCGCGGCACGCGCTATGATTGCGGCGACAAGGCCGGTTTCGTGACCGCGACGATCGCGCTGGCGCTCCAGCGGCCGGATATCGCGCCTGCGGTCCGCGCCTTCATGGCGACGGCGGCGTAAGGCCCCATGGACGCGATGGTCCGCCGGCCCCAGGGTCCCCGCCACGACGCCCCCGATCCGCAGGTGGATCGGGCCGCGCTGATCGACCTGCATCGCATCTTCGGCATCATCCGGCGCCGCTGGATGGTGATCGCAGCCTCGGTGCTGGCGGCCATCGTCCTTGCCACCGCCGCCTATCTGACGGCGGAGCCGCGCTACACCGCCACCGCGCAGGTGGCGCTGGATCGCAGCCGTGAAAAGGTCATCAACGTCGATGCGATCACCCCCACGGTCGATCCCGACTCGGCGGCGGTGGATACCGAGGTGCAGATCCTGCGCTCGCCCGAGCTGATCGGCCGCGTCGTCGACCGGCTGCATCTCGAACGCGACCCCAATTTCAACAAGGCGCTGGAGGATCAGCCCGCGCCCCCCGCCGGCCAGCCCGACCTGATCGGCCGCCAGCGCGCGATCGGCACCATCCTCGGCAACCTGCTGGTGAAGCGGGACGGCCTGTCCTACGCGATCAGCGTCACCTTCGAGGGGGACGAGGCGATCCAGACCGCCAAGGTGACGAACGCGATCATCGAGGAATATGTCGCCGGCCAGACCGGGGTGAAGACCCAGGCCACCGCCCGCGCCCGCACCTTCCTCGAACAGCGGCTCCAGCAACTGCGCGTCCAGGTGCTCGGCGCCGAACGCGCGGTCGCCGACTACCGCGCCTCGCACAACCTGTTCGCCCTCTCCAGCGCCAGCACGGTGACGCAGGAGGAGATGTCCAACCTGTCCACCCAACTCGCCCAGGCACAGGCCGAGAACGCCGCCGCCCAGGCGCGCCTGTCCACCGCGCGCGCGCAACTGGCGCGCGGCCGCAGCGGCGAGGAACTGGGCGAGTCGCTCGATTCGCCCGTGGTCAGTGCCCTTCGCTCGCAACGCGCCCAGGCCGCGCGCGAGGTCGCCGCGCTGGAAAAGCGTTATGGCCCGATCCATCCCGAACTGGTGCGGGCGCGCGGCGAACTCGCCTCCACCGACGAACAGATCAAGGCGGAGGTCGGCCGCGTCGTCGCCAACGTCTCGAACCAGGCAACGATCGCGGCACAGCGCGCCGCCTCGCTGTCCGGATCGATCGCCGCGGCGCGCGGCCGCCTGGCCGGCGACAACGAAGCCTCGGTCCGGCTGAACGAGCTGGAGCGCAACGCCGAATCCGCCCGCACGCTTTACCAGGCCTTTCTCGACCGGTATCGCCAGACGGTGGCGCAGGCAGGCCTCGAACGCTCCGACTCCTATGTGGTCAGCAAGGCGCGCGTTCCCGGTGGGCCCAGCAGCCCCAAGGCGCTGATGTATGCCGCCATGGCGATCGTCGGCGGCCTCGGTGTCGCCGCCCTGCTCGTTCTTCTCCTGCAACTGCTCGAACGCGGGCTGGAAACCGGCGAGGCGGTCGAACGGACGCTGGGCCTGCCCACGCTCGCCTCCATCCCCGATGCGCGCACGCTGCCCGCCTATCGCAAGGGCGGCCTGCCCGCGCCGCCGGCGGAATTGCTGCTGAAACGCCCGCAATCGGTCTTTGCCGAGGCGTTCCGGACGCTGCGCACCTCGATCCAGTTCGCGCAGTCCGGCTCGCCGATGCGCGTCGTCGCGATCACCTCCTCGGTGCCGGGCGAGGGCAAGACGACCACCGCCATGGCGCTCGCCCGCGCGGCCGCCAGTGCCGGCGCACGCGTCCTCCTCATCGACTGCGACGCCCGCCGCCGCGCCTTCAGCCGCGAATTCGCCGAGCGGGTCGAGGTCGGGCTGGACGAGGTGATCGACGGCAATGCCACGCTGGATCAGGCGATCATCAAGGATGCGCTGACCAACGCCGACCTGCTGCCGCAGCGCCCGAACGCCGATGGCATCAGCCTGTCGGACACCACCCGCTTCGCGGACCTGCTCGAACACTTGCGCGAACGCTACGACCTCATCCTGCTCGACACGCCCCCCGTCCTGCCGGTCGACGAGGCCCGCGTCCTGGCCAGCATGGCCGATGGCGTCGTCTTCCTCGTCCGCTGGCGCAATACCCCCGCCAAGGCCGCCGGCATCGCGCTGCGCCAACTCCACGACGTCCAGGCCAACGTCCTGGGCGTCGCCATGACCCTGATCGACATGCGCGACCACGCCCGCTCCGGCTTCGGCGACGCCAGCTACTATCTGCGCGAATACAGCAGCTATTATGCGGGGTAGGCACGAAAAAGCCCCTCCCCTTCAGGGGAGGGGTTGGGGTGGGGCGCCCCCCCAAACGCTGCGCCTGCGGACAGGCCCCACCCCCAACCCCTCCCCTGAAGGGGAGGGGCGGTACAAATGAACGCCACCCTCTCCAGCTACGGCCCCGCCTTCGGCCTCGGCGTCCTCGTCCCCGTCACGCTGCTGCTCATCGTGCCGCTGGTCATGGCGATCCGCAACACGGCCAGCGTGCCGGGCAAGTTCGTCATCATCGCGCTCTGGCTCCGCTACATCGCGGGCGCCTATCACATCTACATGTTCAAGCGGCTCGGCGCCGGGCTGTCGGGCAATGCGCTCCTGTCGATCGGCGTCACCGCGATCGGGCTCGCCTTCATCGTCCGCCCCGCCAATCTCGCCATCCGGCAATTGCTGCCGATCTATCTCATCATCGCCGTCGCGATGGTCAGCGCGGTGCTCAACCACGATCCCGCCGGCGGCATCAACACCGCGGTCAAATACGCCTATCTGATCGTCATCGCGGTTGCCGTGTTCCAGGCGCTGCGCCTCGATCCGGAGGGGCGCTTCATCGGCTGGGCGCTGGTCGCCTTCCTGCCGCTGCTCGTCTTCCAGGCGCTGTCAGTGGTGCTGCATCTGCCCAAGGGGTCGGAAACCGGCGACGGTCTGGTCTGGATCGGCGGCTATAACCACGAAGGCGCCTTCTCGGTCGCACTGGTGGCGGGCTTCACCGTCGGCTGCTTCGCCCGCTCGGTCCGCCCCGCCATCCGCATCGCCTTCCTCTTTGTCACCCTGATCGGCATCCAGCTCGCCGGATACCGCACCTCGATCCTCGCCCTCGCCCCGCTCGCCGCCGCCACCTTCTTCATGGGCATGACGGTCAGCGTCCGGCGCGAACAGCGCGCCTTCATGGCGACGAGCGCACTCGTCGGCGGCACCGTCGTCCTGTCCCTCGCCGCCATCCTCTATGCCGACAAGTTCGCCGACCTCGTCACCTTCCTCTCCCACCCCGGCCAGCTCATCAAACCCCCCCGCGAATTCGACTATGCCGATCGCCAGGTCATGTCGGCCCGCCCGCTGATCTGGAGCAGCTATCTGTACGCGTGGAAGGAGGGCGGCGCCGTCCAGACACTGGTCGGCTTCGGCCCGGAAAGCTGGGAAGGGCTGTTCAAGGTCTATCCGCACAACACGCTGGTCGGCACGCTCTACGAACTCGGCCTGTTCGGGGTCGCCGCGATGGTGCTGCTGTGGATCGTCATGGCCGCCGCCGCCTTTCGCGCCGCGGGTGAGCGCATCAAGCTGGTCGCCGCGCACTTCGCCTTCTTCCTCCTCAACATGGCGACCATGCCCTTCTGGCAGGTGGAGGGGCTGGGCCTTTACGGTTTCCTGTGCGGCTACACGATCTTCCAGGCCCGGGCCGCGGCCGCACGCCCGCGGTGGCGCCGCCCGCTACCCATGGCCCATCGATCCGAAATGGGTGCGTCTCTGGTCCGATAGAACCGGAACAACGCGCTCTATTATCTTGGATTTCACCTCTTGCGCCTAGCGATGCGGGCAGGAGGAACCATGTCCGAGCCGATCACCAGCTTTACGGAAAAACTCGCCGCCTTCGGCTATACGCCGGGCAGCTACCGCGCCTTTCCGGCGGTCCGCAAGATCGTCGCGCGCCACGCCCCCGCCGCGCTGCGCCGCCTGTATGACCATATCCGCGCAACGCCCAGGGCAGCCGCCTTTTTCGGCTCGCCCGCCGCGATGGACCATGCCCGCGACAAGCAGCTCGACCACTGGCTCACCCTCTTCTCCGGCCCACTGGACGACCAGTACCGCATCCGCGCCGAACGCATCGGCAGCGTCCACGCCCGCATCGGCCTGTCCCCCACCTGGTACATCAGCGGCTATGCCCGCATCCTCGAAGACATCCTGCCCAGGATCCTGCGCCGCGGCATGCTCAATCCGCTTGCCGCGTCGCGCACCGCGACCACGCTGGTGAAGGCGTCGCTGCTCGACATGGACGTCGCCCTGTCCGCCTATTTCCAGGCCGAGGAAGCCCGGCGCGAGGCGGTGATCGCACAGGTCGGCCGCGTGCTGGAACGGCTGGCGGGCGGCGATTTCACCGCCACGCTGGATGACCTGCCCCCCGGCTACGAAGCGCTCGCCGCCGATTTCGAATCGATGCGCACCCGCTTTTCCGCAACGCTCGGCCAGGTCGCGGATGCCGCCGCCCGCATCAACACCGGCTCCTCCGGGGTCAGCGGCGCATCCGACACGCTGTCCCAGCGCACCGAGCAACAGGCCGCCAGCCTGGAGGAAACCGCCGCGGCGATGGACCAGATCACCAGCACCGTCCGCCGCACCGCCGAGGACGCCGCGCGCGCCAACGGCGCGGTCGGCCAGGCCCGCGGTGAGGCACAGACCAGCGGCACGATCGTGCGCGAGGCGATGGCCGCGATGGACGGCATCGCCCGCGCCTCGACCGAGATCGTCGACATCATCGCGGTGATCGACGGCATCGCCTTTCAGACCAATCTGCTCGCGCTCAACGCCGGAGTCGAGGCGGCACGCGCCGGAGAGGCCGGCCGCGGCTTTGCGGTGGTGGCATCGGAGGTGCGCGCGCTGGCACAACGCTCGGCCGACGCGGCCAAGGACGTAAAGGCACGGATCACCGGCGCCTCGGCACAGGTGCGTGTCGGCGTCGACCGGGTCAACAGCACCGGCGAGGCGCTGGAGCGCATCATCGCGCATATCGCCGATGTCGACGCGCTGGTCGCCCAGATCACCGAGGCGGCGGGACAACAGGCGCAGGGACTGGCCCAGGTGAACACCGCGGTGGCGGAGATGGACGGCGTCACCCAGCAGAATGCGGCGATGGTCGAACACGCCGCCGCCGCCCGCGATCTCGCCGCCGAAGCCGACGCACTGGCCCGCGAGGTCGCCCGCTTCCAGCTTGGTCAGGCGGCGACTCCGCCTGTGCCGAGGCGTGCAGAGCCGATCAGACTGGTCGCGACGCGCTGACGCGGAATGCCATCAACTGTCCCTCTATCCGTTCGTCTCGAGTAGTCGTCGAGTAGCAGCAAAGCTGCGTATCGAGACGGCGTATCGAGAGACCCTCGCCACAAGCAGGCACCTCTCGATACAGGCTCTCGACAAGCTCGATCCTTACTCGAGGCGAACGGACGGGGTGGATGTGGATCAGGGTTGAAGCGTTGCGTGTCATACCCAGCCCACCACCTCCGCTCGTGCCGAAGCACCCGGCCCAACCATCCCATTAGGCGACAACGCCGCGAGCCCGCCCCCAAACGAAAATGGGGAGCCCCGAAGGACTCCCCATCGACCGCGCGGCGGCTCAGCGTCTTGGAAGCGGGAGGCCCGCCCGCGCGGAACAGCTCAGTTGCTGTCCGAGTCGTCGTCGCTGTCGGCAACGATCACGATGCCGGCAACGACCGCAGCAGCGGCGAGCACGGCAACGATCACGCCACCACCGGCGAGCTCGTTCTTCTTGGCAGCCGGAGCAGCGGCGCGAGCCGACTTGGCAACCGACAGGCTGGCGGCCGAGTTGGCCGGAGCGGCTGCAACCGGAGCCGCGACGAGCACGGTTGCGGCAGCAGCGGTAAGGATCTTACCGAACATGATTAGAACTCCCAAAATGCGAGTGTCGCTCATGACCTGAATCAAGTCGGAAGTCCAGCCTCTTTACTGTTGCGAATGTTACGAACGCTTGCGCCACGCGGCTTCCAGCCACATCAGCATGCTGCCCACCGATACCAATGCCACCGCCATGATCGTTTCCTGCACGCCCATGACGCCTCCTCGAACAATCCCTTATGTTGCACCGCAACATGGGTGCATTCAAGTAGTGGCCCGGCGGAAAGCGCATAATTGCTCCGTTTCGGCTTCGAAGGGCAGACATGCGCCACGATTGCATAGCCGTGATAATCACTCGCATTAGCCTTGCATTGCACCATGCCGCGGCTTAGGCAGGCGGCGTGGATCAGCTTCGCCTTTCCCCTTCGGCCGCTCCCCAGCCGGCCGCTCCCCAGCCGGCGGCCCGCGCGTCCCGCCCGGCGAAGCGCAAATGGCGCGGCTGGTGGCTCAAACAGCTTCATACCTGGCACTGGATCAGCGCTGCCGTGTCGCTGGTTGCGATGCTGTTGTTCGCGATCACCGGCATCACGCTCAACCATGCCGCCTCGATCGCGGCGACGCCGGTGGTCACCACCCGGAATGCACCGCTGCCGCCGCTGATCGTGCGCGCGCTGGCGGTGCCGCCCCCGGCCCCGGATGCGCCGCTCCCCACAAAGGTCGCTGCTGCCGCCAAGCGCGCGGTCGGCCTCGATCCCGCCGGCCACGCCGCCGAATGGTCGGATGCGGAGGTCTATGTCGCCCTCCCCCGCCCCGGCGGCGACGCCTGGCTGTCGATCGACCGCGCCAGCGGCCGGATCACGGCGGAGATCACCGATCGCGGCTGGATCTCCTACCTCAACGACCTGCACAAGGGGCGCAACGCGGGCACCGCCTGGTTCTGGTTCATCGATGTCTTTGCCGTTGCCTGCATCCTGTTCACGCTGACCGGGCTGCTGCTGCTTCAGCTCCATGCCCGCCACCGGCCGTCCACCTGGCCGCTGGTCGCCGCCGGGCTGATCGTGCCGGCACTTCTCGCCATCCTGTTCATTCACTGAGGGGGTTTATCCATGCGTCCATCGCCGCTTCTGCTCGGCATCGGCATGGTCGCCGCGCCGGCCACCGCCGGTACGGTTACCGTCACCATTCCGCGCCTGAACGTCGCCGAATATCACAAGCCCTATGTCGCGGTCTGGCTGGAGCCGGCCGCCGGCGGCCCCGCGCGCACGGTGGCGCTATGGTATGACGTGAAGAAGGGCGGCAACGAGCCCGGCACCAAATGGCTCGCCGACCTGCGGTCCTGGTGGCGCAAGGGCGGGCGCAGCATGGCGATGCCCGCGAACGGCGTCAGCGGTGCCACCCGCGCCCCCGGCCAGTATCGCATCCCGCTGCCCGCCGATCTGAAGCCCGGCCAATATGTCCTGAACGTCGAGGCCGCGCGCGAAACCGGCGGCCGCGAACTGGTCAGCATCCCCGTCACCGTACCGAACGGCACCGCGCAGAAAAGCGGCACGTCCGAACTCGGCACCGTTGCCCTCTCCGCCCGCTAAAGGAGTTTCCCATGAAGCGCTTCCTGCTTGTCGCCACCGCGCTCCTGTCTATCCCCGCCGCCGTGTCCGCGCATCGCGGCTGGCTGCTCCCGTCGGGCACCATCTTCTCGGGCACCGACAGTTGGGTGACGGTCGATGCGGCGGTGTCGAACGACCTGTTCTTCTTCGATCACCAGCCGATGCGGCTCGATGCGATGAAGGTCTGGCAACCGGACGGCACCCCCGGCCAGCTTCAGAACGGCGCCACCGGCCGCTACCGCTCGGTCTTCGACGTGAAGCTGGACAAGCCCGGCACCTGGAAGATCGGCAGCGAGAACAATGCCGTCATGGGCAGCTTCAAGGTGAATGGCGAGGAAAAGCGCATCGGCCGCCGCGGCCCGCCCCGCCCCGACATGCCGCCGCCGCTGACCGTCGCCGACATTCCGGCGAACGCGACGGACGTGAAGGTGACGGAGATCGTCAACCGCAACGAGATCTTCGTCACCGCCGGGGCACCCACCACGACCGTGTTCAAGCCGACGGGCAAGGGTCTGGAACTGTCCCCCGTCACCCACCCGGACGAGCTGGTCGCGGGCGAGCCCGCGAAGTTCCGCTTCCTCGTCGACGGCAAGCCGGCCGCCAACCTCAAGGTCACCGTCATTCCCGGCGGCAAGCGCTACCGCGACTCCGAAAACGCGATGGACCTGACCACCGATGCGCAAGGGTTGCTGACCGTGACCTGGCCGGCCGCGGGCATGTACTGGCTGAACGCCACCGCGACCGACAACAACACCACCACGCCGCGCGCCACCGAGCGTCGGCTGGGCTATGTCACCACGCTGGAAGTGATGGCACCGTAAGGCGCGGATGGGGCAGGGCGACGGTCGACATGCGCATCGCCCTCCCCACCCGTATCGACCCCGCCGCCTTCGCCACGCGTGACGCATCCGCACCGATCGTCACGCTGGAGGGCCCGACCATGGGCACCCGCTGGCGCGTCCTCTACGCCGGTCGTGCCGACCCCGCCCCGATCGCCGCGGCGATCACGCAGACGCTGGCGCGCATCGTTGCGGAAATGAGCCACTGGGACGCGGACTCGGTCCTGTCCCGCTTCAACCGCGCGCCCGCCGGCCACTGGATCGACCTGCCCCCCGACTTCGCCCATGTCATCGCCGCCGCCCTGCGCATCGCCGGGTCGAGCGACGGCGCCTTCGACCCCGCCATCGGCCACTTGGTCAACGCCCATGGCCACGGCCCCACCCGGGCGTCCGGCTCCTGCAACGGCTGGCACCACCTCGCCTGGGACGCCGCCGCCCGCCGCCTCCGCCAGCCCGGCGGCCTCGCGCTCGACCTGTCCGGCATCGCCAAGGGCCACGCCGTCGACGCGCTCGCAAACGTCCTGCGCCGCTGCCAGATCGGCCATGCCCTTGTCGAAATCGGCGGCGAACTCCGCGGCACCGGCATCCGCCCCGATGGCGACCCCTGGTGGGTCGATCTCGAAAACCCGCCCGGCGCCCCCCTTGCCCCCTTGCGCATCGCACTCCACGATCTGGCGGTCGCCACCTCGGGCACCTACATCCGTGGCGACCATAATCTCGACCCCCGCACCGGCCGCCCGGCCGCGCACGGCGTCGCCGCCGCCAGCGTGATCCACCCCAGCGCAATGGAGGCGGATGCGTTCGCCACCGCGCTGACCGTGCTGGGCCCGGACGCAGGCGCCGCCTTTGCCATCCGCCACGCGCTTGCCGCGCGGTTGGTGATGCGGCGGCGCGGGACATGGGACGAATGGCTGAGCCCCGCGTTGCTCGCGATGCTCGAACCGTAGGAACAGGAGACGTTCGCATGACCCGCTATGCCCGCACCGAAGAGGCGATCGCCCGGCTGACCCCCGAGGAATTCTACGTCACCCAGCAGAGCGGCACCGAACGCCCCGGCACCGGCGCGCTGCTGGGCAACAAGAAGCCCGGCATCTATGTCGATGTGGTGTCCGGCGAACCGCTCTTCGCCTCGTCGGACAAATATGAGTCCGGCTGCGGCTGGCCCAGCTTCACCAGGCCGATCGAGCCCGCCCATGTCACCGAACTGCACGACCGCAGCCACGGCATGGTCCGCACCGAGGTCCGCTCGGCGCATGGCGACAGCCATCTCGGCCATGTCTTCCCCGACGGCCCGCGCGACCGGGGCGGCCTGCGCTACTGCATCAACTCCGCCGCGCTGCGCTTCGTGCCCCGCGAGGAGATGGAGGCGCAAGGGTATGGCGACTATCTGGATCAGGTCGAAGACCTGGACTGACCCGCCCTTGCCAATGGACAAGCTCCCCCCACCCGTGCAGGCTGTGCACGGGTGGGAAAATGGGAGACAAGTCCATGATCGGAGAGGATTTTAATCGGCGCACCGCGCTCAATCTGATGGGCCTCGGCCTGGCGGGCGCGGCATCCGGCGCCCTGGCCCAGGCCCCCGGTCGCAAGCTCGGTTACGCCATTGTCGGCCTTGGCGGCTATGCCACGCGCCAGATCATGCCGCAGTTCAGGAATTGCCGGTCCTCGCGCCTCGTCGCCCTGGTCAGCGGTACGCCGGAAAAGCTCGCCCGCTACGGCGACGAATACGGCATCCCCAAGACGCACCGCTACAGCTACGCGAACTACGATCGCATCCGCGACAATCCCGATATCGACATCGTCTATGTCGTCCTGCCCAACAACATGCATGCCGAATACTCGATCCGCGCCAGCCAGGCGGGCAAGCACGTCATGTGCGAAAAGCCGATGGCGGTCAGCGCCGCCGAGTGTGAGGCAATGATCGCCGCCGCCAAACGCGCCAACCGCAAGCTGATGATCGGCTACCGCTCCCGGTTCGAGCCGCACAACGTTCTTGCGATCCAGCTGGCCAGGCAGGCGCATGTCGGGCGCACCCGCATCGTCACCGCCGAACACGGCTTCAACGCCCAGCCGAACCAATGGCGGCTGGACAAGGCGCTGGCGGGCGGCGGGTCGCTGATGGATATCGGCATCTACAGCCTGAACGCCGCGCGCTACCTCACCGGCGAGGAACCCGTATCGGTAACCGCGGTCGAATCCACCGACAAGAGCGATCCACGCTTCCGCACCGTGGAGGATCAGATCAACTTCATGCTGCGCTTCCCCTCCGGCGCGATCGCCGATTGCGTGTCCAGCTACAGCTCGAACCATAATCGCTACCGCGTCGTCGGCACCGATGGCTGGATCGACCTGGAACCCGCCACCTCCTACGAGGGGCAGCGCATGCGCATCCGCAAGGACGGCAAGGAAGCGGTGCGCGACGTGCCCCCCGGCCCGGTCAATCAATTCGTCGGTCAGCTCGATCACCTGTCCGAATGCGCGCTGACCGGCCGCCAGCCGATCGTCGCGGGCGAGGAAGGCCTGGCCGACCTCCGCCTGATCGAGGCGATCTACCGCTCCGCCCGCGAAGGCCGCCAGATCAAGCTGGCGTGATGCCAGACGTCCTCTCTCCCCGAGGGGGGAGAGGGCTTCGAGCGCCCGTAACACCCCCGTCACGAATCCATCACCGACCCGTCACCAAATTGGCGCGCCCCTGTAACATCGCTCCCCCAAAGCCCTCCTTCAGCGACCGGCGCCCCATGCGCCGGCACTCACGATCAAGCGCCCAGGGGGGACATCATGAACGCCGCCACGCCCGGTATCCGCATGTTTGCGGGTGCCTCGCTTCTCGCCATCACCCTGGCCGCCGCACCGGCTCAGGCCGCGCCGGATGCAACGCCCGTCGCCGCCGCCGCGCCCGTCGCTGGCCCCACCATCTCGGGCCGTGTCTATGACGCCGCCGGCGTCGCCCTGCCCGGCGCGCGCATCGTCGTGGAGGGCACCGGGATCGAAGCGACGACCAGCCTGCAGGGGGAATTCACCGTCTCCGTGCCCGCCGAGGGCGACGTGACGCTGCTGATCGATTATCTCGGCCGCCCCCGCCAGACGCGCCTTATCACCCCCGCCGATCGCGGCGCCCGGGTCGAGATCACGCTGCCCGCCGCCGGCACCGCTGATAACGAGATCGTCGTCGTCGGCGCCTCGCTGCTCGACAACACCGCCCGCGCGCTCAACCAGCAGCGTCAGGCCGACAACACCGTCACCATCATCTCGGCGGACGCGATCGGCCGCTTCCCCGATCCCAACATCGCCGAGGCGCTGCAACGCGCCCCCGGCGTCGGCATCGAGCGCGATCAGGGCGAGGGCCGCTACATCAACGTCCGCGGCGCGCCCAGCGAATGGTCGGCCATCTCGGTGGACGGCGTGCAGATCGCCTCGGTCGATCCCAGCACCCGTGCGGTCGATCTCGACACCCTGCCCTCCGACATCGTCGCCAATCTCGAAGTGTCCAAGTCGCTGCTCCCCGATCAGGAAGCGGACTCGATCGCCGGCGCGGTCAACATCACCACCCGTTCGCCCTTCGATCGCCGCGGCTTCGCGCTCACCGGCATGGCCGGCGCCAGCTACAACCAGTTCGGCAAGGGCAGCGACTACCGCGCCTCCGGATCGGTCAGCGACCGGTTCGGCGCGGACAAGCAGTTCGGCGTGCTCGTCTCGGGCAGCTATTCGCGCACCCATCGCCGCCCCGACAATGTCGAGAATGGCTGGGACTATGTCGGCGACCTGCTGCGCGTCACCGAGACGCTGTTCAAGGATTACGACACCAAGCGCGAGCGGATCGCCGGCACCGGCGCGTTCGAATGGCGCCCGTCCGACGCCACCCGCCTGTGGGTTCGCGGCTCCTATGCCCGGTTCAAGGATGACGAGTTTCGCGATCGCCTGGGCATCATCTGGACCGATGGCACGCTCCAGCCCGGCTCGACCGACACCGCCGCCACCTTCACCAACACGCGCCTGACCAAGCAGGTACGCCACCGCGTGCAGGTGAACGAGATCTGGTCGGTCACCACCGGCGGCGAACAGCGGCTGGGCGACGGCACCTTCCGCTTCGACGCGGCCTATACCGAGTCCGCCCAAACCTATCCGCGCCGTGACGAGCTGCTGTTCCGCTCGTCGCTGCGTCCGCGGCTTTCCTATGATTTCGGCAACAATGCCGACCTGCCGAGCTATTCGCTGTTCACCTCGAACGAGCATCTGCAAACCGACCGCTACAGCTTCTACGAGAACACCTACCGGTCGAACACGACGAAGAACGACCAGTTCAGCGCCTCGGCCCGCTTCGACCTGCCGGTACCGATGGGCGACGGCGTCGCGACGCTCAGCACCGGCGGCAAGTACCGCGAACGCAACATCAGTGCCGACGAGGAACGCTTCCGCGACCGCCGCGCCACGGCCGCCCCGACCGAGACGCTGACCGGCCTCCTGTCCGACGAGGAATCGCGCAACTTCGACTATGTGCTGGGCAACCGCATCGATACCGGCGCCGCCGACGCCTATTTCGACCGGACCAAGGCCGCCTCGCAGCGTCGCCTGCCCGACTCGATCGCGGCCGACTACCGCGCCAATGAAAAGATCATGGGCGTGTTCGGCATGGGCAAGTTCGAATTCGGCCCGACCACGCTGATCGCCGGCCTGCGCGTCGAGACCACCGATTTTCGCGCAACGACGCCGGCCAGCGCCGCGATCGGCAAGAACGGCTATACCGACTTCTTCCCGAACCTGACGCTGCGCCAGGCTTTTACCCCCAACGTCATCGGCCGCCTCGCGCTCACCCGCGCGATCAACCGCCCGAACTTCCCGGAGATCGCGCCCCGCCTCCTCAACGAGACGGAGGGGAACACCGTGCGTGTCGAGGCCGGCAACCCGAACCTGCGCCCGGTCCTCGCCAACAATATCGATGCCGGCCTCGAATATTACATCCGCCCGCTCGGCATCATCGCGGTCAACGGCTTCTACAAGGACCTGACCGACTATCGCTACACCGTCACCCGCCGCGGCCCGTTCGGCGATGCCCCCAGCGCGTTCATCACCACCCCGGAAAACGCGCCCGACGGCCATCTCTACGGCGTCGAGGTCAACTGGCAGCAGCAGCTCGCCTTCCTCCCCGGCGTCCTCGGCGGCTTCGGCATCTTCGCCAACTACACCTATACCCAGGGCGAGGCGGAACTGGCGCAGGCCTATGCCGGGCGCCGCGTCTTCCGCTTGCCGGGCCAGTCCAAACACATGTGGAACGCCTCGCTCTTTTACGAGCGCGGCCCCGTCAACCTGCGCGTCGCCTACACCAAGCGTTCGGACTATCTGGACGAGATCAACGCCGACGCCCCCGAACTCGACCTCTATTGGGAGGGTCGTGGCCAGCTCGACGCGACGGGCAGCATCCAGCTCAACGAGGCGCTGAACCTGTTCGTGGAGGGCAAGAACCTGACCAACTCGCCCGGCGTGCGCTATTACGGCAATCGCCAGCGCGTCTATGAATATGAGAAGTTCGGTTACACGATCTTCGGCGGCGTGCGGGTGAAGCTGTGAGGGCGCTGCTGCTCGCCGGGCTGCTTGCCGGCTGCGCCACCGTGCCGCCGGCCAGCGATGTCGCTCCGAACGTTCCCGCCACCGCGGAAACCGATCCGGTCGATACCGCCGCCGACGCCGCCGACGACCCCGCCATCTGGCGCAACGCCGCCGATCCGGCGAAAAGCCTGGTCATCGGCACCGACAAGAAGGCGGGTATCCACGTCTACGACATGAAGGGCAAACGCCTGTCCTTCACCCCCGCCGCGCGCCTCAACAATGTCGATCTGCGCGACCTGGGGGGCCGCGTCGTCGTCGCCGCCAGCGACCGGGCGGACGTGGCGACCGCGCATGTGTCGCTGTTCCTGCTCGACACCGCCGCCGCCCGCCTGCAACCGCTGGGCCGCTATCCGGTGGGCGCCGGCGAAGCCTACGGCATGTGCCTGTGGACGCGGGCCAGCGACAAGGCGCTGTTCGGCTTCGTCGTCCTGAAGGATGGCCGCATCGACCAGGTCGCGATCGACACCGCCGGCGCCACCCCCCAGGTAAAAACGGTGCGCAGCATGAAGGTCGCCACCCAGGCGGAGGGTTGCGTCGTCGACGACCGCACCGGCCTTCTCTACGTCGCGGAGGAGGATGTCGGGCTGTGGCGCTTTGCCGCCGATCCGGCGGCCCCCGTCACCGGCACGCCCATCGCGCAGGTCGATGGCAGGACGCTGTTCGCCGATGCCGAGGGGCTGGCGCTGGCACCGCAGGGGCGCAACGGCGGCTATCTCGTCGCCTCCAGCCAGGGCGACAACGCCTATACGCTCTACCGCCTGCCGGGCGTCACCTATGCCGGCCGCTTCCGCATCGACGGCGGCGCCATAGACGGCACCAGCGAGACCGACGGCATCGAACTCGCGCTCGGCGACTTCGGACCCGACTATCCCCGCGGCCTGTTCGTGGCACAGGACGGCGACAACGCGCCAGACACACAGAACTTCAAATATGTCAGCTGGGAAAAGATACTGAAGGCATTGGGACTGTAGCCTCCCGCCCTCACCCGTCCGCGGCTTCGCCGCTCCCTCCAGCATCGGGTCGGTCATGCCCCCGGCATGACCTGAACAGTGCGGGGCACTGTTCACCCGATGCTCCCGCCGGGGGAGGGAAAGGGTGAGGGCGACTATGCCACTTCATATTCCACGTGCGTCGCCACAGCCGTTCCCACCACCGCCTCCCCGATCAACAACAGCGCTGGATCACGATCACTGATCGCCGCCGCCAGGAACGCCAGCGCATCCAGCCGCCCGCGGATGATCCGCTCGTCGGGCAGCGACACGTTCACCGCGATCATCACCGGCGTGTCCGCCGCCCGCCCCGCCGCGATCAGCGAGCGTGACACCTCGGCCGCCGCCGCACGCCCCATATACACCGCCAGCGTCCGGTCCGCCCCCGCCAGCCCCGCCCAGTCCAGGTCCAGCGCCTCGCCAGCCTTTGCATGCGCGGTCACAAAGGTCAGTTGCCGCGCCAGCCCGCGCAGGGTCAGCGAGGCGACGCCAGAGGCCGCCGCCGCGCTCGCCGCGGTGATGCCGGGGCACACTCTGACCGCGATCCCCGCCGCCCGGCACGCCGTGATCTCCTCGGTCGACCGTCCGAAGATCGACGGATCGCCGCCCTTCAGCCGCACCACCCGCTTGGCCCCCCGCGCCGCCGCCACGATCAGTTCGTCGATCGTGCCCTGATCCTTCGAATGCCGCCCCGATCGCTTGCCGACGCTCACCCGCTCGACCCCGGGGGGCACCAGATCCAGCACAGCCGGCCCGACCAGCGCGTCGAAGAAGACGATATCGGCGCGTGCGATCAGCCGCTCCGCTTTGCGGGTCAACAGGTCCGGATCGCCCGGACCGGCCCCGACCAGCCAGACGGTGCCGGGGGTGAAATCGTCATGCGGCATGCGTCGCTCCTTGGCTCAATATCCTGGCGATGGCGGGGCGGCAGGACCCGCAATTGGTGCCCGCGCCCAGCGCCGCGCCGACCGCGGCGACATCGCCTAGTCCTTGGGCCGCGATCGCCGAGACGATCGTCTTCAATCCCACGTCGAAACAGGCGCACACGATCGGCCCGCGATCGACCGCCAGGCCCGGTGCCCGCCCGGCCAGCACGGTGGGCGCCGCCTGCGCCGCGCCGAGTTGTTCGATCAGCCAGTCGCGCGACGGCAACAGCCCGGTCTCCGTCACGAACAGCGCCGCGACCAACCGCCCGTCGACCAGCACCGCGACCCGCTTCGTGCCCCGGCTGGCATCCGCCGCCTCGATCCGCGCCCCCTTCGGCAACACCGCCTCCAGCACGGCCGGATCACCGTCCCCCGCCAACTCCCACAGCACCCCCGCCGGCACCGCCACCCGCGTCGCCCACAAACACTCCGGTCGCTCGCCCTCGCCCGCGACGATCAGAAAGCCGCGCCACCGGCACGCCACCGCCGCGATCGCCGCCGGCGACGCCTTGAACCCCGGCTGCCCCGACACCGGATCGACCAGTGGTCGCGGCAGCAGCCCGGTGCGCCCGCCGCTCGCCGTCCGGTCGGTCCAGTGGATCGGCACGAAGATCTCGCCCGGCCGCTGCGCCTCGCTCACCCGCACCCGGTACAGGCTCTCCCCCTGCGGCGTGCAGACGCGCGCCAGCCCGCCATCCACCAGCCCTTCGCGCGCGGCATCGTCGCCATGCACCTCGACCAATGGCTCCTCCCGGTGCCGCGCCAGCTTCGGCGACAGCCCCGTACGCGTCATCGTATGCCACTGGTCCCGGTAACGCCCGGTATTGAGCGTCAACGGCCAGTCCTTCAGCGGCGGCGCCACCGCCTTCTGCACCACCGGCGCCAGCCGCGCGCGACCGTCCGGCGTCGGATAGCGCCCATCGGCAAAGGGCGTGCCGCCCCAGCGGAACGGTGCCATCGCCTCGTAATCGGCATTGCCCTTCGCCGCCTGCCCCGGCAGCGCGAACAGCCGCTGGCCATCGGGCGCATAGGTCGACAGCCGGCAATGCTCGCGCCAGATCTCGGCGGGCCGGTCATAGGCGAAGGCGGTGCCCCAACCCATGCGCCGCGCGACCTCCTTGACGATCCACCAATCGGGCTTCGCCTCGCCGGGCAGCGGGAACAGCGCGCGTTGCCGGCTGATCGTGCGGTCCGAATTGGTGACGGTGCCATCCTTCTCGCCCCAGGCGGCGGCGGGCAGGCGGACCTGCGCGTGCACGCTGGTGTCGGTTTCCGCCACCACGTCGCTCACCACCACGAACGGGCACGCCGCCAGCGCCGCGCGCACCGCACCCGCATCGGGCATCGACACCGCCGGGTTGGTCGCCATCACCCACAACGCCTTGATCCGGCCATTGCCCAGTTCGCGAAACAGGTCGACCGCCTTCAGCCCCGGCTTCTCCGCAATCGTCGGCGACGCCCAGAAACGCTGCACGGCCGCCCGGTTCGCCTCCGCAAAGTCTCGGTGTGCCGCCAGCGTCGAGGCCAGCCCGCCCACCTCGCGCCCGCCCATCGCATTGGGCTGGCCGGTGATCGAGAAGGGCGCCGCCCCCGGCTTGCCGATCCGCCCCGTCGCCAGATGTACGTTCAGGATCGCATTCACCTGATCGGTGCCCGCCAGCGCCTGATTCACCCCCTGGCTGAACATCGTCACCGTCCGCGGTGTCGCGGCGAACATCTCGAAGAAACGCCGAAGGTCCGCCGGCGCCACATCGCAGGTGCGCGCCACCGACCACAGGTCGCTACCCTCTCCGGTCCGGTCCCAGAAATCTTCGGGTACCGAGACATGCGCGGCCAGATAGGCGGCGTCCACCACGCCCGCTTCACGGCACCAGTGGAGCAGGCCGTTCATCAAGGCGACGTCGCTGCCCGGCCGGATGGCGAGGTGCAGGTCCGCCTCCTCCGCCGTCTCGGTCCGACGCGGATCGATCACCACCAGCTTCGCACCCGCCTCGCAGGCACTGCGGATACGTTGATAGACGATCGGGTGGCACCATGCCGTGTTCGATCCGACCAGCACGATCAGCTCGGCCGCGTCCAGATCGTCATAGCTGGCCGGCACCACGTCCTCGCCGAACGCGCGGCTGTGCCCGGCCACCGCGCTCGACATGCACAGCCTGGAATTGGTGTCGATGTTCGCCGATCCGATGAATCCCTTCATCAGCTTGTTGGCGACATAATAATCCTCGGTCAGCAACTGGCCCGAGACGTAGAAGGCGACGCTGTTCGGTCCATGCCGCGCGATCGTCTCGCGGAACCGCCGCGCGACCAGATCCAGCGCCTTGTCCCACGACGCCCGCCGCCTGCCGATCATCGGCGCGAGCAACCGCCCCTCCAGCCCCACCGTCTCCCCCAGATGCGTCCCCTTGGAACACAGCCGCCCGCGATTGGCCGGATGCTCCGGATCGCCCGCAATGGCGACTTGCCTATCGCCGGTAACGGTGGCCACGATCCCGCACCCCACCCCGCAATAAGCACAGGTTGTCCTGACCCCTCTCCCCTCCGGGGAGAGGGAGGGGCCCGTCGCGTCAGCGATGGGAGGGTGAGGGGCCGTCACGGGCGGCACCCTGCAAGGCGGTTGCTCACGCCGCCGCCTTCAACGTAGCGGCCCGACAGATCAAAACCCGCCCCCCGGAAACCTTCACCGGCACGACCGGCGTACACCCCCGGTCCTCGCCCAGCGCCTCGCCGGTCACCAGCGAAATCCGCCAGTTGTGCAACGGACACGCCACCGCCCCGCCATGCACGATGCCCTGGGAGAGCCGCCCATGCTTGTGCGGACACCGGTCGAGCAGCGCGAAGACCTTGCCCTCGCTGGTGCGGAACACCGCGATGTCGTCGCCGCCCTCCACCTGCACGGTGCGGCTTCCCCGCACCGGAATCTCGTCGACCCAGCCGATATCGAGCCATTCGCCAATCATGCCATTTCCTCCAGCACGGGAACGGGGGTGAAGCGCGCCATCGGCGCATGGATCTCGCGCTCGGCCCCCTCGACGCGCGCGGCCCAGGGATCGTCCTGCGAAAAGCTCTGCGAGTAGAAGAACCGCGCCGCCAGTTCGCCGCGCGCGCCTGCATCGGGCAGCAGCCGCGACTGGACATAGGCAAGGCCCACCCGTTCGATCCACGGCGCGGTCCGCTCCAGATAGCGTGCCTCCTCGCGGTAGAGCTGGATAAAGGCGGCGCACATCTCCATCGCCTCGGCTTCCGTCGCGACCTTGCACAGCAGGTCGGTGGCGCGCACCTTGATCCCGCCATTGCCGCCGACATGGCATTCGTAACCGCTGTCGACGCACACCACGCCGAAGTCCTTGATCGTCGCCTCGGCGCAGTTGCGCGGGCATCCCGACACCGCGATCTTGAACTTGTGCGGCATCCACGACCCCCAGGTCGCTCGCTCGATCTTCACGCCGAAGCCGGTCGAATCCTGCGTGCCGAACCGGCACCATTCGCTGCCCACACAGGTCTTCACCGTGCGCAGCGACTTGCCATAGGCATGGCCCGAAACCATCCCCGCCGCATTCAGGTCCGCCCACACCGCGGGCAGGTCCTCCTTCTTGATCCCGAAGATGTCGAGCCGCTGCCCGCCGGTCACCTTGACCATCGGCGCGTCGTACTTCTCCACGACATCGGCGATCGCGCGCAGCTCGCGGGGGTTGGTCAGCCCGCCCCACATGCGCGGCACCACCGAATAGGTGCCATCCTTCTGGATGTTGGCGTGCATCCGCTCGTTGACGAAGCGGCTCTGCTGGTCGTCCTTATATTCACCCGGCAGCGCACAGAGCAGATAATAGTTCAGCGCCGGCCGGCACGACGAACAGCCATCGGGCGTCGACCAGTGCAGCTTGTGCATCACCTCGGGGATCGATCGCATGCCTTGCGCCACGATCTCGCGCCGCACATCGTCATGGCCGAAGCTGGTGCATTTGCACATGGTCTTCGGCCCCGCCTCGACCGCGCCCTCGCCGAGCGTCAGCGCGAGCAGGCTTTCGACGATGTTGGTGCACGATCCGCAGCTTGCCGACGCCTTGCAGGTGCCGCGCACCGCATCCACGCTGTGCGCACCGGCCGCGATGCAGGCCACCACCTTGCCCTTGGTCACGCCGTTGCAGCCGCAGATTTCCGCATCGTCGGAAAGCGCCGCAACGGCCGCCTTAGGGTCCGCCTGGCCCCCTCCCGAGGCGAAGGCCTGGCCGAAGATCAGCGCGTCGCGGATGTCGGCCACATCCTCTTGCCGCTTCAACAGGTCGAAATACCAGTTCCCGTCCGCGGTATCGCCGTACAGCACCGCGCCGACGATGCGATCGTCGCGCACCACGACGCGCTTGTAGATACCGCGCGCCGCATCGCGCAGGACGATGTCCTCCGCCCCGTCGCCGCCCGAGAAATCGCCCGCGGAGAACACGTCCAGCCCGGCCACCTTCAGCTTGGTGGAGGTCGCGGACGGCCGATAGCCGCTATGCGCATCGGTCAACCCGTCGGCCAGCGCCCGGCACATGTCCCACAAGGGCGCGACCAGGCCATAGACCTGCCCGTCATGCTCGACGCATTCGCCCACCGCCAGCACGCGGGGGTCGGATGTGACCATATGGTCGTCCACCCGGATCCCACGACCCACGTCCAACCCCGCCTCGTGGGCCAGCGCGGTGCACGGCCGAATGCCCACGGCCATGACGACGAGGTCGGCCGCGATCTCCGTCCCGTCCTTCAGCGCGACGCCGGTAACATGGGTATCGCCCAGGATCGCGGCGGTATCCGCCCCCGTCAGCACCACCTGCCCGCGCGCCTCCAGCGCCTGCTTCAGCAGCCAACCCGCCGCCTCGTCCAGCTGCCGCTCCATCAGCGTCGGCATGATGTGCAGCACCGTCACCTGCATGCCACGCAGGGACAAGCCGTGCGCCGCCTCCAGCCCCAGCAAGCCCCCGCCGATCACCACCGCACTGCCGCCGCGCGCAGCGGCCGCCAGCATGTGATCCACATCCTTCATGTCGCGGAAGCTGATGACGCCGGGCAGGTCGCGGCCCGGCACCGGGATGATGAAGGGGTCCGATCCGGTCGCGATCAGCAACCGGTCATAATCCACCGTCACGCCGCCTCGCGAGGTCACGGTGCGCGCCTCCCGATCGATCGCGGTGACGGGGTCGCCCGATATCAGTGTGATGCCGTTATCCGCGTACCAGTCGGTCCCGTTGATGACAATCTCGTCGAACGTCTTCTCGCCCGCCAACACCGGAGACAGCATGATCCGGTTATAGTTCACCAGCGGCTCGGCGCCGAAGATCGTCACCCGGTACCGGTCCGGATCGCGCGCCAGCACTTCCTCGACCGCCCGGCACCCAGCCATGCCGTTGCCAATGACGACAAGACGTTCGCGCAATTCGGTGGGCGCGGCCACTACAGGAGAATATTCCATAGCATCCATCCTCGAAAAGTCGGTCAGATCCGCACGCCGGCGGCGGTGCCCCAGCTCGCCCGCCATCCGCGCTTGACCAGCGTCAGCCCGGCGAGCGCCGCCACCGCAAGCGCGGCAAAGATCAGGAAGCCGGGGGCGAAACTGCCCGTCATCTGCTTGGCCAGCCCCAGCGACGAGGCGAGGTAGAAACCGCCCACCCCGCCCGCCATGCCGACCAGCCCGGTCATCACCCCGATCTCCGCGGCAAAGCGCTGCGGCACCAGTTGGAAGACCGCGCCGTTGCCCGTGCCCAGCGCCAGCATCCCCAGCACGAAACAGGCCAGCGCCGCGGTAAAGCTGCCCGCCAGCGCCACGCCGACCAGCGCCAGCGCGGCCACCGCGAACACCCCGGTCAGCGCCTTCACGCCGCCGATCGCATCGGCCATCGCCCCGCCCATCGGCCGCACCAGCGACCCAGCGAACACGCACCCCGCGGTCGCATAGCCAGCCTGCACCGTGCTCAACCCGAACGCGTCGGTGAAGTAGATCGGCAGGCTGGCGGCCAGTCCCACGAACCCGCCGAACGTCACCGCGTAGAAGCCCATCAGCCACCACGCATCGGCCTGCCGCAACGGGCTCATATATTCGACCAGGCTGCGGGGCGGCGGTGCGTTCGGCGCATCCCGGGCCATCAGCAGATAGACGACCAGCACGATCGACAGCGGGATGCAGGCAAGGCCCAGCACCGCGTTCCAGCCGAACAGCTCGGCCAGCGCGGGCGCGAACAGCGCGGCCAGCACCGTGCCCGAATTGCCCATGCCCGCCAGCCCCATCGCCTTGCCCTGATGCTCGGGCGGATACCAGCGGCTGGCCAGCGGCAAGGCGATGGCGAAGCTCGCACCCGCAAAACCCAGCACCACGCCCAACGCCAGCGTGCCGGCAAAGCTCGTCACGCCAAAGGCCCAGGCCACTGCCAGCCCGACGATCACGATCACCTGGCTGATCGCGCCCGCCCGCTTCGGCCCGATCCGGTCGACCAACAGGCCGTTCACCACCCGCAGGATCGCCCCCGCCAGCGTCGGCGTCGCCACCATCAGCCCCTTCTCGGCCGGCGTCAGCATCAACGACCGCGCAATCTCCGGCGCCAACGGCCCCAGCAACACCCAGACCATGAACGCCAGATCGAAATACAGGAACGCCGCGATCAGCGTCGGCGTGTGCCCACTGGCCCAGAAGCCGCCGGCCCCCGCTGCCTGCCTTGCCTGATCGTCCTTCCAATATGCCGTCGCCATGCGCGCTTCCCCTTGTGCCGAGGACAAAGAAAAAGCCGCCAGGACGGCGGCCATCGCTGGCGCATCCTGGCGGCTTCGTTGCCGTAGGGTGGACCGGCCTCATGCCGTATCCACCGTCACGCGGCGCCCCCGACGCTGGAGGCGACATCGCGTGGTAATTTCGTGCCCGACGCCATTGCCGGACGACAGGAAGGTGCCTGATTCGCCGAGGCAGCGCAAGTCCCTTTCGCAGTCGCAGCATTGCCGTCCCGCTTCCGGAGAATGAAACGCCGCTAAGGTCGAACCTTTATCCGTTCGTCTCGAGTAGCCGTCGAGTAGCGGCAAAACCGCGTACCGAGACGGCGTATCGAGAGACAGGTTGAGCACGAACGGATCAAAGTGAAGTTCACAGCCTCGCAAGCGCCGAACCGCAAAAGGGAAGAAACGATGTTTACGCGGAGGCGCGGAGAACGCAGGGGTGTTGCGCAGGAGGCATCCTTCGCGCTCCCACTCAAACCCCCGCTACGTGCGAGCCGCAGCGGCTGGACGATGATCTCCGCGTCCTCCGCGCCTCCGCGCGAACAAAAATCCTCAATGCTGACCGATCAGGGCAACGAACGCAAATACCCCGCCACATCGTCGGGATCGAACGCCCGCCCGTCAAAGAAGCCGTCCCGCCCCAGCATCAACCGCCCCTGCGTCGCGCCCGCCCCGATCGGCTCGGCCAGCGCCCCCTCCAGCTTGGAGCTTGCCCCGGGCAACACCGCCCCCGACCCGGCCAGCGCCGCACGGTACAGATCCGGCCGGAACGTCCCCGCCGCCACCGCCGCATCGCCCTCATCGAACGCGATGCCCTCCCACCGCACCATCTGGCTGTAGAGCCACGCCGCCTGGCTGCGCCACGGGAAGTTAGCCGCCTCCCGGTGCTGGAACATGAAGTCGGGGTACCGCACCGGCTCGGCCCCCGGCGACAGACGGATGCGATCGGTGATCGCGCGCAGCACCGCATCGGCCGGCGCATCCAGATAGCGCGGTTGCGCCAGCAGCGCGGCGGTGTCTTCCACCGTGTCGGCGCGCACGAAATATTCGGCCGCTCCGTGCAGCGCGCGGATCAGCCGCGCCACCCTGTCGGGATCGCGCTCGGCGGTATCGGCGCGCATCGCCAGCACCTTTTCCACGCCCCGCCGCCAGATCTGCGCCGTCGCGAGCGCGATCCGCCCGACTCCGCGATCCACCGCGATCGAATTCCACGGCTCGCCGACGCAGATGCCGTCCACATCCCCCGCCGCCAGCGCATCGGCGGCGAACAACGGGCTGGTCACCACGATGTCCACATCCGTATCCGGCCGGATGCCGACCCCCGCCAGCCAATAGCGCAGCATGTAGTTGTGACTGGAATGGCGATGCACCACGCCGAAGCGCAGTCGCCGCGTCCCCCCCGCCACCTTCAACGCCACCACCTTCAACGCCGCGCCGATCGCGTGTGGATCGCCCAGCGTGTCGCCCAGCTCCACTTCCTCCGCCAGCCGGGTGGAAAAGGTCACCGCATTGCCGTTCAGCCCCAGGACGAACGGCACCGCCATCGGCACCGCCGGCCGGTCCCGCCCCAGCGCCGTCGCGATGGCGAGCGGCGCGACCAGATGCGCCGCATCGCTATGTCCGTAAAGCAAGCGGTCGCGCACCGCCGCCCAGGTCGCATCGCGGACCAGATCGATCGCCAGGCCTTCCGCCTCGGCAAAGCCCCGCTCGCGCGCCAGAATGGGCAGTGCGGCATCGACCAGCGGCAGGAACCCGATGCGCACGGGCGTCAGCGTCACGGCAACTCTCCCATCAGCGCGTCGGAGGTGATGATCGCATCCGCCACCTCGGCGATGCGCCGGTTGGACGACATGGCATGCCCACGCAGCAGCGCATAGGCCGCCGGCTCGTCGATCCCGCGCCGCTTCATCAGGATCGCCTTGGCCTTGTCGATCGCGGCACGGTCGGCCAGCGCGCTCTTCGCCTCGGCCAACTCGTCCTGCAATCGCGAGAATGCCTGGAACCGCCGCACCGCCAGATCCAGGATCGGCTTGATCCGCGCCTTGGCCAGCCCGTCGACGATATAGGCCGACACGCCCGCATCCACCGCCGCCATCGTCGCCTCCGCATCGGATTGGTCGACGAACATCGCGATCGGCCGCGCCAGCGCGCGCGACATGGCGAAAAAATCCTCCAGCATATCGCGGCTGGGATTTTCCAGGTTGATCAGCACCACCTCGGGCCGGGCCGCCTCCACCTGCGCCACCAGCGGCCCGCGCGGATCGATCACCGCCAGATCGGTCAGCCCCGCCTCGCGCAGGCCATCGGAAATGATCGCGGCGCGAGTCGTACTGGTATCGATGATCGCGATCCGCATGGTGCCGTTTATGCTGCCCCGCAGCATGATCGGCAAGGCCGGGCCGTGTTTCGTAAATGCAGATTACGTGGTTTCACGCGAAGACGCGAAGACGCGAAGAATGATGCTCGCGCGGAGGCGCGGAGGACGCAGAGATGATCCGATCGCCGATCCGTCAGCCCGCGATGACATCGGACCGATCCCTTATCCGTTCGTCTCGAGTAGCCGTCGAGTAGCGGCAAAGCCGCGTATCGAGACGGTGTATCGAGAGACACGTTGGCACGTGGGACGGTAGCTCGATACGATGAGTCCAGCATGTTCACCGGCTCACTTCGATCCGGTCCTGCGGAACTACGCAATCTCTATTCGCCGCGAACGGTTACAATTGTCATCAGGCTCTGGGTTCCGGCCCCGGACGCGGCGTTGCAGGGCGGGTCCGGATGCAGGGCATGAAGCCCCATCCCTCGCTGTTCAAGTTCCTGCGACGATATGCGGATTGTCCCGATGCCGGGTTGTGGTGGGCGCCCCGACGAGAATCCCGCGAACACGGTGTTCCTGCCCCCCCCCCCGGCATGGCAACACCGCCACATTATTTCCGGTCAGCCCCCCAGACACGACAACGCCGGCCGCGACCAAAGTCGCGACCGGCGTCATCCGTCGATCATTTCAGCGTAATCGCGCCGTTCAGGCGGCGACCGCCTCGAAGTGACCGCACCAGTCGCTGGCTTCCACCTTCGGCCAGACGCCAGCGGCTTCACCGCTCGGCTGGCTGATCGGCGGGTTGTAGCGGCACAGGCCCAGCGACGCGTCCGAACGGGCGGAGTCGGTGTCGAAGAACTTGCACTTGGCGCAGGCTGCGGCGCCGGCAGTGGTGAGCGGCATGATAAGCTCCTGTCTCGATGTCGTTGTTGCTGAAATGATCGTTACGCCCGTTTCGTTCCCTGCAACAAGCAAAATCAACAGTTGCGATCCATTATCATGGTAGTTGATAATGACTATCACAGCCTTTCTTCTTGATAAGAATTTGCAGCAGAAGAACTATGGCTGCGATACACTCTCAACAACAACATTGGACAAGAACAGACGCGGTGATGTTGTGTTTACATCATGCTTGTCACCGCCCCGACAAAGCCACCTCCAAGTCATTCGTCGGCGTGGGAGGGGGGATCAGACCGGATCGGACCCGTTGGCGGCGGCCAGATAATCGTGCATCTTCGCCGCCGCCGCGTCGGACAACGCCATGAACGCGCGCCGCCGGTCCGCAGGATCGGGCTTGCGCACGAACAATCCGGCCTCGGTCAGCTTGCCGATCCAGCGCAGTGCCGTGGTCGGCGCCACCGCAGCGGCGATGCACAGGCTCGATACCGACACGCGCCGCCCCTCGAGTCGCGCCGCATACAGGTCCAGCAGCATGTCCCAGGCCGGGTCTTCGAACAGATTGCCAGGGAACAGCGCATCCCGCATCCGCCGCCGCCGGATGATCGCGCGCACCGCCCCCGCGTCCCCCGGATCGGCCCGCGGCGCAGGACGTGCCGGCTCCGCCCGAAAGGCGCTGTGGCGATCCTCCACGTCCGCCGCCCCGCCGGCCGGCGCATCCGCCTCGCGCCGGGCAAGCTCGGCCAGCGCCTGGGCGATCCGTGCCACTTCGGCATTCAGGCGCCGCAGCCGCTCGCCTTCGCCCTCGCGCGCATAGGCATTGAGCATCGGCGTCGATCCCGATCCGCGCGCCAGCACCAGCGCGCCGATCAGGTCGGCGACGCTCGGCCCGCACAGCAACTGCGCCTGCACGCCCAGCAGCGCGGCGGCAACCACGTCGATCTCGGCCACATCCAGGCAGACGATCACCGGCAGGTCCAGCGCCGCCGCGGTCGCCTCCAGCCGCGGCAGCATCGCGGCCAGCAGGTCCTCGCCCACCCCGCGGGCATCGGCGACCAGCACCGGCTGCGCCACCTGCCGCATCAGCTCGGCCGGCATCGCCTCCCACGCGATCCGCCGCAGCATCCGCCCGCCCGCCAGCCCGATCGCCTCCTCGATCTCATGCCCGCGCGCACCCGCGCCCACCACCACCACGGCAAACCCGCCGCCAAACCCCATCTCGTCCTGCACGTCACCCCCGCTCGACCACGCAAACGCGCGCCTTCGCCCACGCCGCCGCATGGATCCGCGGGCCGGCGCATCGCCTGACGGTCGCTGGCATCCGGGAGACGATGCCGCGTCCGTGCCGCTGCTATCCCAGCGCCTTGACGATCTCCTCAACCATCTTCTTGGCATCGGCCAGCAGCATCATCGTATTGTCGCGGTAGAAGACCTCGTTGTCCACACCGGCATAGCCGACGCCGCCCATCGACCGCTTCACGAACAGCACCGTCTTGGCCCGCTCCACGTCCAGCACCGGCATGCCGTAGATGGGCGAGGTCCTGTCCGTCTTGGCCGCCGGATTGGTCACGTCGTTCGCACCGATCACGAAGGCGACGTCGGTCTGCGCGAACTCGGCGTTGATGTCCTCCAGTTCGAACACTTCGTCATAGGGCACGTTCGCCTCGGCCAGCAGCACGTTCATATGCCCCGGCATGCGGCCCGCGACGGGGTGGATTGCATATTTGACGCGCACCCCCTCCTTTTTCAGCAGATCGCCCATCTCGCGCAGCGCGTGCTGCGCCTGCGCCACCGCCATGCCGTATCCGGGCACGATGATGACCTGCTCCGCCTGGGCCATCAGGAAGGCCGCATCCTCCGCGCTGCCCCGCTTCCACGGCCGGTCGATCGCGCCCGCATCGCCGCCGCTCGCGGCCGTCGCGCCAAAGCCGCCCGCGATCACGCTGAGGAAGCTGCGGTTCATCGCCCGGCACATGATGTACGACAGGATCGCGCCCGACGACCCGACCAGCGCGCCCGTCACGATCATCGCGGTGTTGTGCAGTGTGAAGCCCATCGCGGCCGCCGCCCAGCCCGAATAGCTGTTCAGCATCGACACCACCACCGGCATGTCCGCGCCGCCGATCGGCACGATCAGCAGGAAGCCCAGCACGAACGACAGCGCGGTGATCGTCCAGAAGATCCACGGGCTCTGGTTGCCGACAAAGGTCGCGATCAGCGCCAGGGTCCCGCCCAGCAGCGCCAGGTTGATGACGTGCCGGCCGGGCAGCAGGATCGGCTTGCCGCCCATATTGCCGTTCAGCTTGAGGAAGGCGATGATCGAGCCCGAAAAGGTGATCGCACCGATCGCCACGCCCAGCCCCATCTCGATCCGGCTGACCGGATGGATGACGGCAAAGGGCTGTCCGATCAGCGGCACCACCAGATCGGCGATGCCGAACGCCTGCGGGTTCAGATAGGCCGCCGCCGCGACCAGTACCGCCGCAAGACCCACCAGCGAGTGAAATGCCGCGACCAGTTGCGGCATCGCCGTCATCGCGATGCGCCGCGCCACCACGAAGCCGATACCGCCGCCGATCGCGATCGCCGCCAGTATCTCGGGCAGGCTGGCCAGTTCGTGCGTCACCAGCGTGGTGACGACCGCGATCCCCATGCCGATCATGCCCAGCCGGTTGCCCTGTCGGCTGGTTTCCGGACTGGACAGGCCACGCAGCGCCAGGATGAAGCAGACCCCGGCGACCAGATAGGCCAGCGACACCCAGGGGTTGGCTGCCAGGTCGTGCACCGCGCGTTCGCCCATGCCGCCCCCCATGCCGAGCCCGCTCACTTCGCGCCCGCCTTTTCCTTCTTGCGGTACATGGCCAGCATCCGTTGCGTCACCGCAAAGCCGCCAAAGATGTTGATGCTCGCCAGCACCACCGCCGCCAGCCCCAGCCATTTGGCCCCCGGCGACCCGGCGGCCGCGCCCGCAATCAGCGCGCCGACGATGATGACTGACGAAATGGCGTTGGTCACCGCCATCAGCGGCGTATGCAGCGCCGGCGTGACCGACCACACCACATAATAGCCGACGAAACAGGCCAGCACGAACACCGACACGATCGAGATGAAGTCCAACTATTCCTCCCCGGAACGATGCGCGATGGGAGATGGCGGGCCGTGCCGCGGCATCACGACACCAGCCTCGGGTGCACCACCCGCCCGCCCCGCGTCAGGCGGATCGCGTCGCCGATCTCGTCGCCATCGGGCAGCACCGGCCGCCCCGCCTCCTTGTCCCAGAAGGCGGACAGGAAATTGAACAGGTTGCGCGAGAACAGCGCGGAAGCATCCGCCGGCAGGCGCCGCGCCAGGGCCGGATAGCCGATGATCGACACGCCATGGCGCACCACCACCTCGCCGGCGACCGCGCCCTCGACATTGCCGCCCTGCTCCACCGCCAGGTCGACGATCACCGATCCGGCCCGCATGCTCGCCACCTGCGCATCGCTGACCAGCCGGGGTGCCGGGCGGCCGGGGATCAGCGCGGTGGTGATGACCACATCCTGCTTGGCGATATGGCCCGACACCAGTTCGGCCTGGGCGGCCTGATATTCCGGGCTCATCTCGCCGGCATAGCCGCCGGTGCCCTCGCCCTCGATCCCGGCCACCTGCTCGACGAAGATCGGTTTCGCGCCCAGCGACTGGATCTGCTCGCGCGTGGCGGCGCGCACGTCGGTGGCGGACACCTGCGCGCCCAGCCGTCGCGCGGTGGCGATCGCCTGCAATCCCGCCACGCCGACGCCCATCACGAACACGCGCGCCGCCGCCACCGTGCCCGCCGCGGTCATCATCATCGGAAAGGCCCGGCCATAGGCGTTCGCCGCCTCCAGCACCGCCTTGTACCCGGCCAGGTTCGACTGGGACGACAGGATATCCATCGACTGCGCGCGCGTGATGCGCGGCATGAACTCCATCGCTAGCGCCTCCAGCCCGGCCGCGCCATAGCCATCCAGCCGCGCCCGCGCGCCGAACGGATCATGCGCCGCCACGACCCAGGCACCGGGCGCCGCACCCGTCAGCAGCGCCGGATCGGGGCCCTGCACGCCCAGCACGATGTCCGCACCCGCGACCACCGCCCCGGCCTCGCCGATCTCCGCCCCGGCCTCGGCATAGGCGGTGTCGGCCAGGGTCGCCCCGGCACCCGCACCGGTTTCGACCGCCACGCGTGCGCCAAGCGCGATCAGCTTCTTCACCGTCTCGGGCGTCGCGGCCACGCGCGTCTCGCCCTCGGCCCGCTCGCGCAGCACCGCGATCTTCGGGGAGCCCCCGGCGGGGGCGTTCATCAGGAGATCAGCCAGATCACGAGCGCGACGAGGATCGCCACACCCACCGAACCCCATTTCAACAGGCCGATCATCGCATGATAGGTCCCGACGTGCGCCTTCATGTCTCCGTTGCCGGCCATGGCCTCATCCCGTTATTTTATGTCGCCGAAGGCCAGCTTAACCAGACCATCGCCGCGCCTCAAGACCCGGCACATATCCGTACCATACGTCCGCAAGCGTTTTTTAAGGGTAGACTGTCCCGATTTAAGGCGGTTTTAAAGGCTGCCCCCTAGTTCGGGGCTCCACCAACGGGATACGGGATCGATCATGACGCGCAACGGACAGCGCCTGCTACTCCTGATCGACGACGAGCCGGCCCAGCGCCGGCTGGTGGCGGCCCTTGCCCAGCGTCGCGGCTGGCGGGCGATCTTCGCGGCCGATGCCGACATGGCGCTGGCCACGCTCGGCACGCAGGAGGGGATGCAGCTCGATGCGATCCTGATGGACTGGTCGGACGATGCCGACGCGGCGCCCTTCATCACCGAATTGCGCCGTCATCGCCCGACGCTGCCGATCCTGATGCTGACCGCCAACGGTTCGGTTACGCAGGCGGTGGACGCGATGCGGGCCGGCGCCACCGACTTTCTGGTCAAGCCGCTTGCCCCCGAACGGCTGCTGGCCGCGCTCGATGCCGCGGTCGCCGCGACCACCGGCGGCGAGCTTCGTCCGCTGACCGAGAAGATCCCGGCGCTGCTCGCCTTTGACGAGATCGTCGGCGCCGCGCCCGAATTCCGCGCCGCGCTCGCCATCGCGGCCAAGGCGGCGCGCGCCCGCGTCCCAGTCCTCCTCGAAGGGGAAAGCGGCGTCGGCAAGGCGGTGGTGGCAGAGGCGGTGCACGCCGCCAGCCCGCGTGCGAACACGCCGATGATCACCGTCGACTGTGGCGCCATTTCCGCCAATCTGGTCGAAAGCGAGCTGTTCGGGCATGAGGAAGGCGCGTTCACCGGCGCCTTTTCGCGCAAGATCGGCAAGTTCATCGAGGCCGATGGCGGCACGCTGTTCCTGGACGATATCGGCGAAATGCCGCTGGAGGCGCAGGCGCGGCTGATGCACTTCCTGCAAACCGGCGAGGTTCATGCGATGGGCGGTCGCCACCCGCGCATCGTCGATGTCCGGGTGATCGCGGCGGCCGATGCGCGCCTGCTCGACGCGGTGGAGGCATCACGCTTTCGCGAGGATCTTTATTACCGGCTGAACGCGGTACAGGTCACCATCCCGCCGCTGCGCGACCGGGTCGACGACATTCCGGCGCTTACCCGCCATCTGCTCGCCCGCATCGCCCAGCAACCCGGTCTGCCCGCGCTCGGCATCACCGATGACGCGCTGGCGCTGCTCGCACGCTATGACTGGCCCGGCAATGTCCGCCAGTTGCAGAACGCGTTGTTCCGCGCCGCGGTGGTGTGCGAAGGCGACATGCTCACTCGCGCCGATTTCCCGCAGATCGCCAGCCTGGGCGAACGCCGCCCCGCCGCGCCCCAGTCCGGGGTGACCAGCGGCGGGGTCAGCCTGTTCCATCCCGACGGCAACCTGCGCCCGCTCGACGAGATCGAGGCCGATGTCATCCGCCTCGCCATCAGCCATTATCGCGGCCGCATGACCGAGGTCGCCCGCCGCCTCGGCATCGGCCGCTCGACGCTGTACCGCAAGCTCGGCGAACTCGGCATCGACCACGCCGCCTGAGCGGACTGCTCACCCGCCGGCATGCGCCCCCTCCCCGTTCGCGCTGAGCGAACGGAGGTGGTGGGCCGGATAGCGCGCCCGACGCTTCGGGCGCCGTCCCTTACCAGAGAATGCCGTGCACTGGCTTCATCGGCTCGGGCGCTTCCTCGCCGATGGATTGCAGCAGGTCGATCTCGATCGTGCGGCACATCGCGTTCAGCGGCAGGTCGTGGACGGTATCCGCAAACGGATCGACCAGATCGTCGCCGATCTGCAGCGTCGCCAGGAACATCAGGCCCGCGATCGTCGACCCGATCGGCGTGGCGAAGCCCAGCGTCTCGACCAGACCGATCGGCAACAGCACGCAGAACAGCCGCGTGAAGAAGGTCGGCATGAACCGGTACTGATTGGGCAGCGGCGTGTTCTTCAACCGCTCCATGCCGCCTTGCGCGTTCGCGATGTCGACCAGCACGGCCTCCATCTGCGTCTGCTGGATGGTGTCGATCCAGCCCTTGGCCCTGGCGTCCGCGATGCGGCGGCCGGTGCCGTCGAGCAGGCCGTTGGCCGTGTTGACGCGGGCCAGCGCCGGCTCCGCCTCGCCCCGCGACAGGAATTTCAGCACCGCCTCGTCCACCGGCTGCTTGCGCAACTGGCAACGCAGCGCGTTCACATAGGCGATCTGGCGCAGCACGATCGACCGCTTCAGGTCGCGCGCCTCGGGATCGGGCATGAAGTTGCGGGTCGAGCGCGCGATGTTGCGCGATGCGTTGATCATCAGGCCCCACAGGCCCCGGCCTTCCCACCAGCGCGCATAGGCCGAATTGGTGCGGAAGCCCAGGAACAGCGCCAAGGCCGAGCCGAACAGCGTCAACGGTAGCGACGGCGCCTTGATCGGCATCAGATAATAGGCCGCCGTTACGATCACGTCCCAAACGAACAGGCCGAGCAGCGGACGCCAGACTTCGGTGATGATGACGCGTACGCGTGGAACGGCATCGACGATCAAGGGCGGTTTCCTTTCGCTGAAGCCGGGGCAACGCACGCCACCCCGAATTGATGCAGGTTATCGACGATTTATCCGCCGACGAGCGCCTGATCGCGCAAACCCCGCCAGATGCGCAAGGCCTGAACCGTCTCCGCCACGTCATGCACCCGGATCAGCTGCGCGCCCAGCTCCGCACCTTTCAGCGCCAGCGCGACACTGCCACCCAGCCGCTCGGTCACCGGCGCTTCGTTCGACAACGCGCCGATCATCCGCTTGCGGCTGGCCCCCAGCATGATCGGGCATCCCAGTCCGTGCAGCATCGCCAGCCCGTTCACCAGCGCCAGATTCTCCACCAGCGACTTGCCGAAGCCGATGCCGGGATCGACCAGGATACGGGCGCGGTCGACGCCCGCCGCCGCCACCGCCGCGATCCGCGCCTCCAGCCAGTCGAACACCTCGGTCACCACGTCGCGGTATGCGGGGCGGCCATGCCCGCCCTTTTCCGGATCGGGCGAGTGCATCAGGATGACGGGCGCACCGCTCTTCGCCACCACCTCCAGCGCGCGGTCGTCCCAGAGCAGCGCCGACACGTCGTTGACGATCCCCGCCCCCGCCCCCAGCGCCGCCTCCATCACCCCGGCCTTGCGCGTGTCGATCGACACCAGCGTACCCGCACGCGCCAGCCGCTCCACCACCGGCACGACGCGCCGGGTCTCGTCCCCCTCCCACACGGTGGTCGCCCCCGGCCGCGTCGATTCGCCGCCCAGATCGATCAGCGCCGCCCCCGCGGCCGCCATCGCCACCCCGCTGGCCGCCGCTTCCCCCGGATCGTCATGATGCCGACCCCCATCCGAAAAACTGTCCGGCGTGACGTTCAGGATCGCGGCGACCTGCGGCTGGTCGAAACGCAGTGTCCGTGTTCCCAGCACCAGCGGCGCGCGCGGCGCGGTGATCGCGGCATGCAGCCTCGCCGCGCGCGCATCGCCGCCCAATTCGGCCGCGAAGTCGGCCACCGGAACCACCCGCCGCCCGCCGCCCTCGCGCACTTCATAGGCGGCAAACCACTGCAATCCACCGGCCAGACGCGCCACCCGGCCGTCATGGCCGATCGGCGTATCGACGAACTGGATGGGGCGCAGGTGCAGGCTGGTCATGGTTTTGCGCTTTCCACAAAGCGCGAACAATGAAAACCTCGCGCCACGCTGACGCAGCGGACGCCGACAATGGCGGCCAGGCGATCGCGCATCCGCTCGCCACCGACATGGATCGCCACCAGCAGATGAAGCCGGAAGGATGCGCGGCCCCGCCGCACCCGAATCTCGGTCGGCACCCCGCCCAGCACGACGACCGCGTCCAGCACGCGCAGCAAGGTGGAGGGGCAGGCGATAGTCAGCCCGGTGATCGTCAGCAGCGTATCGTCGGGATAACGGACAGGCAGGGACGCGCGCTCGGCGCATAACGGAACGGACATGAGCGACCTTTGAAGAAGCTTGACGCTGGGCCCCGCAAAGGTTCGGCAATCACGGCCGGGATGCGAGGCGACGCTAGGTGCGGCGGCGATCCGGGCGCGCGACATCACGGTCGGCGCCATATCGCCGCCCGGTAATTCGCAAGGTCATGCTCGACTGCATCGGGTCATACTGCCCGGCGAACGTCGCCGGCGCAATCCTCGCACTTATGGCTGCGTCGCCAGCAGATAGGTCTGGCGCAGCGTGTCGATCGGCTTCAGCACGTCGCCGTCCTCATAATGCCAGAAGGTCCAGCCGTTGCACGCCGGCGTCTCCTGCAACGCCGATCCCAGCCGGTGGATCGATCCCTCGCGCCCGCACGCGCTCAGCAGCGACCCGTCCGCACGCACCGTCACGCGGAACCGCCGCTTGTGATCGGTCAGCACCGTACCCGCCGCCAGATAGCCATTCTCGACCAGCACGCCGAACGCCACGCGCGGCTTGGCCTTGGGGCTTTGCATCGTCGCCAGCGCGCTTTCGTCCAGCGGCAGCGCCGCCGCGATGCGCGCGACGGCGGCGGCGCAATAGCCCGGCTCGCGCTCGATCCCGATCCAGCGCCGCCCCAGCCGCTTGGCCACCGCGCCGGTTGTGCCGGTGCCGAAAAACGGGTCGAGCACCACATCGCCCGGCTTGGTGCAGGCCAGCAGGATGCGGTAGATCAGCGCCTCGGGCTTTTGCGTCGGGTGCACCTTCACCCCGTCCCGCTTCAACCGCTCGCCGCCGCCGCAGATCGGAAACTCCCAGTCCGACCGCATCTGGATCTCGTCGTTCAGGGTCTTCATGCTGCGATAGTTGAAGGTGTATTTCGCCTTCTCGCCCTTCGACGCCCAGATCAGCGTTTCATGCGCGTTGGTGAAGCGCGTGCCCTTGAAATTGGGCATCGGATTGGCCTTGCGCCACACGATGTCGTTCAGGATCCAGTAGCCCAGATCCTGCACCGCGGTGCCGACGCGGAAGATGTTGTGATAGCTGCCGATCACCCAGATCGTACCGTTATCCTTCAGGATGCGGTGCGCCTCGGCCAGCCAGGCGCGGGTGAACGCGTCATAGGCGGCGAAGGTGTCGAACTTGTCCCAATCGTCGGTCACCGCATCGACATGGCTGCCGTCGGGGCGGAACAGCTCGCCACCCAGTTGCAGGTTATAGGGCGGGTCGGCGAAGATCATGTCGACCGACTTCGCCGGCAGCGATCGCATCGCCGCGATGCAGTCGCCCATCAGGATCTGGTCCAGCGGCAGCACCTGCACGTCGGCCTCTTCGCGCCTCTTCGGCCGTGCGATCGCCTGCACCAAACCCATGGTTACCCCTTTCAACTGGGGTCAGATCGACCTTTGCGGAGTCATCCGTCAAGCGCTGATTCAATACGCGACTCGGCGGATTCCCGCGAGTCGCGACAGAACGAAAGGTGTTTGGGGCCACATGTTGAGTCAGGCTTTGGCCATCACCCCAACGGATGGGGGTGTGTCGCTACGGACTCAAAGCGGCAGAGAAGCTTGCGCCACGGGCGCAAAGCTGCGCCGGTGCAGCGGCGTCGGCCCATATTCGCGCAGCGCCGCCATGTGATGGCGGCACCCGTACCCCTTGTTCGAGTGCCAGTTATACTCGGGATGTGATTCGGACGCGGCGATCATGATCGTGTCGCGCCGGTGCTTGGCGACGATCGACGCCGCGGCGATCGCCGGCGATTTCGCGTCGCCACCGACGATCGCGGTCGCGACATAGCTCCAGCGCGGCAGGCGGTTGCCATCCACCAGCACATGGCCGGGCGCGCAGCCGCCATCCGCGCACAACGCGTCCACCGCCAGCGTCATCGCCTTCATCGTCGCCCAATAGATGTTCAGCCGGTCGATCTCCTCGGGCTCGACGATGCCGATCCCCACCCGCGCACATTCGTGCAGCCGCGCACTCAGCTCGGCGCGCACCTTGGCCGTCAGCTTCTTGGAATCGTCCAGCCCGCGCGGCACGCCCTTGGCCGGCAGGATCACCGCCGCCGCCACCACCGGCCCAGCCAGCGGCCCGCGCCCGGCCTCGTCGACACCCGCGACCAGTGGCCCCCACGCCGCATCATGGTTGCGCTTGGGCATCAGCGCGGCCCCACCGCGTCAAAGGGTACGGTGCCCAGCGCATGTCCCATCGGCCCATGCCCCTCGCCCAGCCCCGGTGCCGCGGCCAGCGCCGCCTGCACAAAGGCGATGGCCCGGTCGCACGCCCGGTCCAGCGCCAGCCCCGCCGCCAGCCCGGCCGCGATGCCGCTCGCCAGCGTGCACCCCGTGCCGTGCGTATGCCGCGTATCGATCCGCGGGTGCGTCCAGCGCGTCTCCGCGCCATCGGCGGCGACCAGCCGGTCCTCGATCACCGGTCCCTCGCCATGCCCGCCCTTTACCAGCAACGCCGCGCCGCTTGCGCGCACCGCCGCCTCGCCGCCCAGCGCCGCCAGTTCGGGCAGGTTGGGCGTCACCAGCGCGGCAAGGCGCATCAGGCGCGCGAACGCCGCGATCGTCTCGGCATCGGCCAGCACCGATCCGCTGGTCGCGATCATCACGGGATCGAACACGACCGGCAGGTTCAGCGGCTCCAGCACATCGGCCACCGCATGCACGGTCGCAGCCGACCCGATCATCCCGATCTTCACCGCATCCGCGCCCAGATCGTCCAGCACCGACCGCATCTGCCGCACCACCATGTCGGCGGGCACGGGATGCACGTCCTGCACGCCGACCGTATTCTGTGCGGTGATCGCGGTGATCGCGGTCATCGCATGACCGCCCAGCATCGTGATCGTCTTGATATCCGCCTGAATACCGGCGCCCCCGCCGGAATCGGACCCGGCGACGACGAGGATGCGGGGAAGGGACGCAGCGGAGATCATGTTTCCCGCCATGCCCTTCCCCCATCCCGCCCGCAAGCGGCAGGCGTCTCAGCCCGCCGCCACGCGCACCGCATCGCAGATCCGGTCCACCACGCGCTCCACCTGCGCACGGTCGTCGCCTTCGGCCATCACGCGGATGACCGGTTCGGTGCCCGACGGCCGGATCACCAGCCGGCCGCGACCCTGCAACTCGGCCTCCGCCTCGGCGATCACCGCCGTCACGCTGTCCGCCTCCAGCGGCTTGCCCCCGGCGAAGCGGACATTCTTCAACAGCTGCGGCAACGGCTCGAACCGGTGCAGCACCTCGCTTGCCGGCGCGCCCGCGCGCTTCACCTCGGCCAGCACCTGCAACGCCGCGACCAGCCCGTCGCCGGTGGTCGCATAGTCGGACAGGATGATATGCCCGGACTGCTCGCCGCCGACGTTGAAGCCACGCGCGCGCATCGCCTCCAGCACGTGCCGGTCGCCGACCTTGGTACGCACCAGCCCCAGCCCCTGCGCCGCCAGATGCCGCTCCAGTCCCAGGTTCGACATCACCGTGGCGACCAGCCCGCCGCCGGCCAGCCGCCCGGCGCGCGCATAGCTGGTGGCGATCGTTGCCATCAACTGGTCGCCGTCCACCACGCGGCCCTGTTCGTCCACCACGATCAGCCGGTCCGCATCGCCGTCCAGCGCGATGCCGATGTCCGCGCCGCTCGCCACCACCGTCTCGGCCAGCGTCGCGGGTGCGGTCGATCCGACGCCGGCATTGATGTTGGTGCCGTTGGGGCTGACGCCGATCGCCACCACGTCCGCGCCCAGTTCCCAAAGCGCCGCCGGCGCCACCTTGTACGCCGCACCGTTCGCGCAATCGATCACGACGCGCAAACCGTCCAGCCGCAGCTTTTCGGGGAAGGTCGACTTGGCGAAATGGATATAGCGCCCTTGCGCGTCGTCGATGCGCTGCGCCCGCCCGATCTGGCTCGACGGCACCAGCGGCACCTCGCCGTCGATCATCGCCTCGATCGCCTCCTCGGCCTCGTCCGACAGCTTGTAGCCGTCCGGCCCGAACAGCTTCAAACCATTGTCGGCAAAGGGGTTATGACTGGCGGAGATCATCACGCCGATATCCGCGCGCATCGACTGGGTCAGCATCGCGACCGCAGGGGTCGGCAGCGGGCCGACCATGATCACGTCCATGCCGACGCTGGTGAAGCCCGCGACCAGCGCGGATTCCAGCATATAGCCGGACAGGCGCGTATCCTTGCCGATCAGCACCCGGTGGCGGTGGTCGCCGCGCAGAAAATAGGCGCCGGCCGCCATGCCGACCTTCATCGCCATCGCCGCGGTCATCGCGCCGCTGTTGGTCGCCCCGCGAATACCATCGGTGCCGAAATATTTTCTTGCCATGCCGCCTCCCGTCCGCGGAGCTAGGGGTTGATCCTCGTTGCGGTGCGTTAGCCGCCAATCCTGCAAAGAGCGAGCATGTCGCGAGCCCCCCTGATCCTTCTCTGCCTCGTCATCGGCCTGCTTTCGGGCGTCGCCATCGCCGGCATCTCACCCGTCGCCGCGGGTTATGCCGTCGCGATCGGCCAACCGCTGGGCACGCTGTGGCTCAACGCGCTTCAGATGACGGTCGTCCCCCTTGTCGTCTCGCTCCTCGTCACCGGCGTCGCCGCCACCGCGCAGGCCGCCCGCGCCTGCCGGATCGCGGCACGCGCGATCATCCTGTTCGTCGCGACCGTCACCGCCACCGGCACCATGGCCGCCCTCGCCGGCCCCCTCCTCCTCGACCTCTTCCCGGTGCCGCAGGCCGCCGCCGCAGCCTTGCGCGCCGCTCTCACCGATGCAGCCTCCGTCGCGCCGCCGCCACCGCTGGGCGAGTTCATCGCATCGATCGTGCCGACCAACGTGGTCAGCGCCGCGGCGAACAACGCCTTTCTGTCGCTGATCGTCTTCACCCTCGCCTTCGCCTTTGCGATCACCCGCCTCGACGAAGCGCCGCGCGCGCGCCTGATCGACTTCTTCACCGCGATCCGCGACGCCATGCTGATCCTGATCGAATGGGTCCTCCGCCTCGCCCCCATCGGCGTCTTCGCGCTCGCCCTCGTCGTCGGCGCCCGCGCCGGCACCGCCGCCTTCGGCGCGCTGGCGCACTATGTCCTGATCGTCTCGGCGATCGGTGTGCTCGTCATGCTGATGGCCTATGCCCTGGCGCTGGTCGGCGGTCGCATCGGTATCGTCCGCTTCGCCCGTGCGCTGGCGCCGGCGCAGGCGGTGGCGATCAGCACGCAATCTTCCCTCGCCAGCCTGCCGGCGATGCTTCAGGGCGCCCGGCGCCTCGGCATTGCGGAGTCCACCGCGGGCATGGTGCTGCCGCTCGCGGTCGCGATCCTGCGCGGCACGCAGCCGGCGATGAATATTGGCATCGCCGTCTATATCGCCCACTGGTTCGGCATCGCGATCACTCCCGGCGCGCTCGCCTCGGCGGTGTTCGTCGGCGTGCTGGTCTCGCTCGGCTCGGTCAGCCTGCCGGCGCAGATCACCTTTTACGCCTCGATCGCCCCCGTCTGTCAGGCGCTTGGCGTGCCCATCGCACCATTGGGGCTGCTCATCGCGATCGAGACCTTTCCGGACATCTTCCGCACGCTCGGCAATGTCAGCATGGACCTCGCCGCCACCGCAACCGTTTCGCACCTCAGCGGCACGACCGACCATGAGGGACATCCATGAAATATCGCAGCCTTGGCCCGGAATTCGAGGTGTCGGCCCTCGGCCTCGGCTGCATGCCGATGGCCGGCATCGGTCGCGGCATGTATGGCGAGGCGAATGTGGACGAGGGCATCGCGACGATCCAGCGTGCGATCGATCTCGGCGTCACCCTGTTCGACACCGCCGAAATCTACGGCCCCCTCGTCAACGAGGAACTGCTCGGCCGCGCCGTCCGCGGCCGGCGCGACCGCGTCGTCATCGCGACCAAATTCGGCTTCCGCTATGACGAGAACGGCATGACCGGGGTCGATTCCACCCCCGACAATGTCCGCCGCGCCTGCGAAGGCTCGCTGCGCCGCCTCGGCGTCGAGACGATCGATCTCTTCTACCAGCACCGCGTCGACCCGAACGTGCCCATCGAGGATACGGTGGGCGCGATGGCGCGGCTGGTCGAGGAAGGAAAGGTCCGCCGCCTCGGCCTGTCGGAGGCGGGTGCGGACACCATCCGCCGCGCCGCCGCCGTCCATCCGATCGCCGCGGTCCAGTCCGAATATTCGCTGTGGGAGCGCGATGTGGAGGGCGACATCCTCCCCGTCCTGCGCGAACTCGGCATCGGGTTCGTGCCCTACAGCCCGCTCGGCCGCGGCTTCCTGACCGGCCAGATCAAGACGCGCGACGACCTGCCCGAGGGGGATTATCGCCGTAACGACCCCCGCTATTCGGAAGAGAATTTTGGGCAGAACCTGAAGATCGTCGATGTCGCGCGCAGCATCGCCGACGCCCACGGCGCCAGCCCGGCACAGGTCGCGCTCGCCTGGCTGCTCGCACAAGGTAACGACATTGTCCCTATTCCCGGCGCCAAGCAGCGCCGGACGATGGAGGATTCGATGGCCGCCGCCGAACTCACGCTCTCGGCCGAAGACCTGCGACGCCTCGAAGAGGCCGCCCCCCGCGGCGGCACCGCGGGCCCGCGCTACGGCGAAAAAGCCCTGTCGATGACCCGGCTCTGACGGTTCGCGGGGTGGGGCGCCATGCCCCACCCCCATGCCTCACCGCCGCGGCGCCTTCTCCACCCGCGTATCGATCCCCGCCGCCGCCGGCTCGGCCAGCGCGTCCTCGCCGGCCAGTCCGTGCCCGGCATCCTCCTTCAACAGATCGAGATGCATCAGCCGCGCGACCAGCGGCGAGATCACCAGCACGACCACGCCGACCCCGATCGAGAACCAGCCGATCCGACCGTAGACCTCCAGCACCTTTTCCGGTCCGGCCCCCTCGCCGCCGCTCGCCTGCGCGATCAGGCCGGCGATGAAGTTGCCCGCCGCCGTCGCCAGGAACCAGGTACCCATCATCAGCCCGGTCATGCTGGGCAGCGACAGCCGCGTCATCGCCGCCAGCCCGACCGGCGAGAAGCACAGCTCCGCCATGGTGTGGATCAGATAGACCAGGAAGATGAAGATCACCGGCGTCGGCGCGCCCGCATAGGCCGCGGCACCCGCCACCAGCACCAGGAAGCCGGCACCCACCCCGATCAGGCCGATACCGAATTTCAGCGGCGCGCTCGGGTCCAGCCGCCGCTTGGCAAGCGCCGTCCACAGCCAGGCGAAGACCGGCGCCAGCAGGATGATGAAGATGCCGTTGACCGACTGGAAGGCCGATGCCGGCACCTCCCAGCCCAGGATCGTGCGATCCACCGACCGGTCGGTATAGACGTTCAGCGACGACCCCGCCTGCTCGAACAGCGCCCAGAACAGCGGACACAGCGCGATCAGGAACAGCGCGCCGAAGATGCGGTCGCGGTCCACCTTGTCCAGCGTGAACACCGCCTTGTAGAGGATGAACGCCACCGTGCCGGCCGCGAACACCAGCAGCAGCGTGCCCACCGCCTCCTGATAGCGGATCAGCACCCACAGCCCGAGCACCGCCAGGATGCCGACGGCGTAGATCGCCCATTCGCGGCTCAGCCCCAGCACCGCCCGCTCCTTCAGCACCGGCAGCGACGGCGCCTCGCCCGCGCCGTGCAGTTCGTGCTTCAGCGAGATGAACGCGACCAGGCCCAGCACCATGCCGACACCCGCGGCACCGAAGCCCCAGGCCCAGCCCACCGTCTCGCCCAGCACGCCGCACACGATCGGCCCCAGCGAACCGCCGACATTGATCCCCATGTAGAAGATCGAGAAAGCGGGATCGCGCCTGGCGTCGTCGCGCGCATAAAGCTGCCCGACCAGCACCGAGATATTGGCCTTCAGGAAACCGGTGCCCACCACGATCGAGGCGAGCGCCAGGTAGAAGCCGTTGAGATAGCCCCCTTGCGCGCCCTGCGGCCCTTCGACCAGCGCGATCAGGATATGGCCAAAGGCGATGAATATCCCGCCCGCCAGCACCGCACGTCTGGCGCCCAGATAGCGATCCGCCAGATAGCCGCCGATCACCGGCGTGACGTACACCAGCGAGGTATAGGCCGCGTAGATGCCGAAGGCGGGTTCGTCGGTGAACAGGAAATGCTTGGTCAGGTAGAAGACCAGGATGGCGCGCATGCCATAATAGGAAAAGCGCTCCCACATCTCGGTGAAGAACAGCAGGAACAGGCCGCGTGGGTGGCCCAGAAACGTCTTGCCGCGGCTTGCGGCCACATACGCACTCGCCATACGGGCGATCACTCCATTCAGGTGGCACGCTCCCCACGCGCCGGACGCCCGAACCCTAGCGGCAAAGCCGCGCCTGTAAACCTGCCGGCAAAGCCGCGCCTGTAAACATCGTGCGTAGATCGGTAAGGATGTGACATGCTCAACGATCGCTCGCACCCTCTCGCCTTTCTCGCCACCCGCCGCTCGGCCAAGCCGCGCGACCTTATCGGCCCCGGTCCCGATGCCGCCGGCCTTGCGCAGATGCTGGCGATCGCCGCACGCACCCCCGATCACGGCAAGCTCGCCCCCTGGCGCTTCGTCATCGTTGGCGACGACCAGCGCGCCCGGCTGTCGCAGGTCATCACCACCGCCTACCGTGCCGAGCGCCCGCAGGCGTCCGCCACCGAAATCGCCGCCCTCGACCAGTTCGCGCATCAGGCACCCACGCTGGTCGTGCTGCTCTCCGCCCCCCGGCCCGACAGCCATATCCCGATGTGGGAACAGGAGCTGTCCGCTGGCGCGGTCGGCATGAACCTGCTCCATGCGGCGAACGCGCTCGGCTACGGCGCCGGCTGGCTGACCGGCTGGCCGGCCTTTTCGGCGGTGGTGCGCGACGCCTTCGGCCAGGCGCCCGAGCGCATCGTCGGCTTCTTCTTCATCGGCACCCCCGGCCGCCCGCTCGACGAACGCCCCCGCCCCGATATGGAACGCCTCGTCTCACAATGGGGTGATTGACCATCGACTCACCCGCTCGCATGCTGTATTAACTCAGCATGACAGCACTTAGCGGCGAGGACAGCCCGGTCTATATCCGCCTGCGCGGCACCATTGCCGCCGGCATCCTCAACGGCACCTATCGCACGGGGGACCAGTTGCCCTCGGTCCGCGCCTTCGCCGCCGCGAATGGCGCGAACCCGCTCACCGTCGCCAAGGCCTATCAGAGCTTTCAGGACGACGGCTATGTCGAGGTCCGGCGCGGCGTCGGCATGTTCGTGCTGGCGGGCGCGGCCGAGCGCCTGCGCGCCGCCGAGCGCGACACCTTTGTCAACACCCAGTGGCCCCGCATCCGCGACCACATCACGCTGCTCGGCCTGGACCTGAATGATCTGATGGAGCGCGAACGGGCATAAACCAACACGCCCTCTCCCCCTCGGGGAGAGGGAGGGGCCCGTCGCGCAGCGATGGGGGGGTGAGGGGGCGCCAAGCAGCGCAGCACTGCTGGTCTGCCCCTCACCCTTCCCACTGCCTTGCGGCAGCGGGCCCCTTCCCTCTCCCCGGCCGGGGAGAGGGAGCCTTAAACCTCACCCCGGAAACAGCGCCGCCACTTCGTCGGCACCCAGGTTGATCCCGAACATCAGGCTCAACCGCATGCGATACACGCGCAGGTCGGTGATCGCCCCTTCGGCCTGCTCGGTGCCCGCCCGCCGCCGATAATGCAGGTCGGTCAACGACGCGAAACCATGCGGCAGCACGATGCTGGCGATCCGCAGGCTGGTGAACCGGCTGCCCGGCGCGGTCGATGCCCAGTGATTGCCCATCGCCAGGTCGGCATCCCACACCCGCTCGGTGGTGAAGCTGTATTGCGGCTGGAACCCCTCGCCACCCCCGCGCCCGTCGGTGGTCGCGGCATCGCCGTCGCGCAGCAGCATCCAGCCATGCTGCACGTCGCGCACCAGCCGGAACCGTGCGCCATCGGGCGCGATCCCTTCCGCGCCTTCCACCAATGGCAGCGGCGGCGCATAGCTGCCGCCAAAACCGGGGTCGGCGATCCACTCCTGCTCGCCGATCGTCACCAGGCTGAACGTGTGGGTCAGCGGCGGCACCTCTCCCGCGCCCAGCCACACCCGCGCCAGCAGCGGCCGGGCGGCAAAGCCCAGCGCCGCCAGCGCATCCAGGAACAGGCGGTTCTGCTCGAAACAATATCCGCCGCGCCCCCCGGTCACCAGCTTGGCGAACACGCCGTCGCTGTCGATGGCGATTGCGCGGCCCAGCACGACGTCCAGATTTTCGAACGGGATCGACAGGCGATGCGCGCGCTGCAACCGCGCCAGGCCCTCCACATCGAGCGTGACCCGCGAAGGCAGGCCGATCCGGGCGAGATAAGCGTCGAGATCGAACATGCCCTGCCGGTAGCGCGCCCCGCCGCACTTGTCGAAAGCAAATCCGGCAGCCGTCGCGCCCTACACCGCCAGCACCGCCTTCGGCACATGATAGCCCTCGGCAAAGCCTTCCGGCGCATTGCACTCGATGCCGCGCAGCCGCGCCAGCGACAGGAACGTCTCCGGCCGGAACCATCGCCGGCCCTGCTGGCTGGGGAAGGATGCATGGATATGCGCCGCCTTGCGCTCCGCCACCTGCGCGCTCAGCGGCAGATAGGCGTTGGTCGGATGCAGGTCGGCATCATATTTCGGCACTTCATAGCCCAGGATCAGGTGATCGCGGAACGTGTTGCGCGTCATCGTGCCGATCAGCGCATGGTCCTGGTGCAGGTCGCCGACATGATGCGTCAGGATCAGGTCGGGCGCCGCCTCGCGCTTGATCGCCTCGAACACCGCCTTGATCGCGGGCGCCCGGTGCGCGAACAACCCGTCGGCAAAGGCATGCGGCTCCACCACGGCGGCTTGGCCCAGCAGGTCGCCGATGCTCGCCCGCGCTTCCGCCACACGGTCGTCGCCGCCGCTGAACACCACGCAGCGTACCGCCAGCGCCCGCTGCCGCGCCGCCAGCGTCAGCAACAGGCCGCCGCAACCGATCTCGATATCGTCCGAATGCGCCCCCAGGCACAGCACCCGCAACGGTGCGGCCAGGTCCGCGCCCAGCGCCAGGCCCAGCATGGTCAGCCCACCGCTTCCCGCCGGTCCGCCGTCGCTTCCCCGCGCCACACCTCCCAGGGTGCCGGTTCCGGCAGCCGCGCCGCCTCCAGCGCCATCACGTCCTTGAACGTGTCGCACGCCCGCCAGAAACCGTCATAAGGAAACGCCAGCAGCCGCCGCTCGCCGATCAACCGGTCGAACGCCCCTTCCACCAGATCGTCGTCATCGCCCAGATAATCGAAGATCTCGGCGCGAAACGCAAAAAAGCCGCCATTGATGCGCACGTCGATGCCGGTTCCCGCCTCGATCCCGGTCACCACGCCGTCATGGTCGTGGTGCAGGTAATGAAAGCTCTGCGTCGGGCGCACCGCGATCATCACGCCCACCGTATCCGCGCGCCCCTCCAGCACCCGCACGATATCGGGCAACGGCGCGTCCGACAGGCCATCGGCATAATTGGCCAGGAACACCGGTTCGCCGGCGACATAGCGCTGCACCGCCTTCAGCCGCTGCCCGATGCTGGTCAGCGGCCCGGTATCGACCAGCGATACCGTCAGCACGTCGCCCCATTCGTCGACCAGCCGGAACGTATGGCCCACCGCATCGCCCGCCACCGTCGGCATCGGCACCGCCCCCGACTGCCGGAAATAGGTCAGGAACGCCTCGACGCCATATCCCAGGCACAACACGAACTCGCGGTGCCCGTGATGGGCATAATAGTTCATGATGTACCACAGAAGCGGCCGCTCGCCGATATGGACCAGGGGCTTGGGCGTCGTCGGCGCGAAATCGCGCATCCGCGTGCCCATCCCCCCGCAGAACAGGACGACCTTCATCTGCACTCCCCGCATCCATGGTTCGAAAACCTTTGCAGGGGCCACGCTATGCCGTTTCACCCGGCCGCCAAATCGCGCAACCGGACTAGCCGTTAAGAACTAAACTCGATCAAGATTTACCCAGTTTCGGATGTCTATCTATCTGTTATTCCGCAAAAAGCTCCGCCTCCACGGCATAAAGCACATCGGCCGGGGCCTGCGCCGCCGCGACCAGCCCCAGTGCTTCGGGCACGATCTGCTCCAGATAGAAGCGCACGCACGCCCGCTTCATCCGCATGAACGGCGCATCGTCGGTCGCCGCCCGCCCCTGCCGCTCCATCAGCCAGCCGCAGGTCGCGACCGACACCATGGTCAGGAAGGGATAGCTCGCCGCCAGCCGATCGTCGGTGGACGCGTCGGCCAGCGCCTGCCCCGTCGCCTCGCACGCATCGATCAGGGCGATCAGCCGTGCGTCCTGCGCCTCGTCGCGCATGTCGGCGATCAGTTCGGCAAAAACCCCGCCCCCGCTCGCCTCGCGCCCCAGCGCCAGCTTGCGCCCGACCAGATCCGCTGCCTGGATGCCGTTGGTGCCCTCGTAGATCGAGGTGATGCGCACGTCGCGAAAGAACTGCGCCGCCCCGGTTTCCTCGATGTAACCCATGCCGCCATGCACCTGGATGCCCAGCGAGGCGACCTCGTTGCCCAGGTCCGTGCCATGCGCCTTGGCCAGCGGCGTCACCAGCTCCAGCCGGCCCCGCGCCCGCGCATCGCCCGATCCCGCCCGGTCCACCTGCCCCGCGGCATAATAGACCAGCGCGCGGGCGGCCTGCGTCTGCGCCTTCATCCGCATCAGCATGCGCCGCACGTCGGGATGCTCCACGATCCGCACCGCATCGCGCGAGGTGCCGCCCGCGCGGGCCGATTGCACCCGTTCCAGCGCATAGGCGACGGCGGCCTGCGTCGCCGCTTCCGCCGCCTGCACGCCCTGCAATCCGACGTTCAGCCGCGCATTGTTCATCATCGTGAACATCGCGCGCATGCCGCCATGCTCCGGCCCGATCAGCTCGCCCACGCAATCGTCATGGTCGCCGAACGACAGCACGCAGGTGGGGGATGCATGCAGCCCCATCTTGTGTTCGATCGACACCACCCGCACGTCGTTCGCCGCACCCGGCCGGCCGTCCTCGTCCAGCCGGAACTTGGGCACCAGGAACAGGCTGATCCCCTTGGTGCCCACCGGCGCATCGGGCGTCCGCGCCAGCACCAGATGGACGATGTTCTCGGCCATGTCGTGGTCGCCGAACGAGATGAAGATCTTGGTGCCCTTGATGCGCCATGTTCCGTCGCCCAGCGGGGTGGCGGTGGTGCGCAGCGCGCCCACGTCCGATCCCGCCTGCGGCTCGGTCAGGTTCATCGTTCCCGTCCATGCCCCCGTCGCCAGATGCGGCAGGTACAGCCGCTGCTGCTCCGCGCTGCCATGATGCGCCAGCGCCTCGATCGCGCCCACCGTCAGCGTCGGGCACAGCGCGAACGCCATGTTGGCGGTGCCCAGCGTGTCCAGCACCGCGGTCTGGATCGCAAAGGGCAGGCCCTGGCCGCCATGCGCTTCGGGCACTCCGATCGTGCCCCAGCCGCCGTCCACATAATCGTGGTAGGCCTCGGCGTAGCCGTCCGGCATGCGCACGCCCTCGGGCGTCCAGCGCGCACCCACCGTGTCGCCTGCACGCAGCAGCGGCGCCCATTCGCCCGCGGCGAACGCGCCCACCCCTTCCAGCACGGCATCGATCACATCGTCGCTCGCCGCCGCGAACCGCTCGGTCGCGGCCAGCTCGCGCACCCGCACGACATGGTCCAGCACGAACCGCTGCTCGGCGGTGATCGGGGTGAAGGGCATCGGCATCCTCTTATCGCTCTGGTTGGAACCCGATATAGCCGCCCGCCATGGCCTCTCCAAATCCCAGCATCTTACCCTACGGCATGGCCGCCCTGGCCGAGGCCGCCCGAGTCGTCGCGGCCGGCGGGCTGGTCGCGGTGCCGACCGAGACGGTCTACGGCCTTGCTGCCAACGCCACCGACGGCGCCGCGGTCGCGCGCATCTATGCGGCCAAGGGGCGACCGTCCTTCAACCCGCTGATCGTCCACGTCCCCGATCTCGCCACCGCCGAAACCCTCGCCGGTTTCGATGAAGAGGCGCATGCGCTCGCCACCGCCTTCTGGCCCGGCCCGCTCACTCTGGTTCGCCCGCTCAGGGCCGGCGGGCCGCTGTCCGCACTGGTGACGGCCGGGCTCGACACGGTGGCGCTTCGCGTCCCCCGCCACCGCGCGATGCAGTCGTTGCTCGTCCACTGCGGCGTCCCCCTTGCCGCCCCTTCCGCCAACGCCAGCGGCGGCATCAGCCCCACCACCGCCGAACACGTTGCCGCCAGCCTGGGCGCCGCCGCCCTGATCCTCGACGACGGCGCCACCCCTGCCGGCCTGGAATCCACCATCGTCGCCGGTCGCACCATCCTGCGCCCCGGCCCCGTCACCGCCGCCATGCTGGAAAGCGTGCTGGGCAGCGTCAGCCGCGGCGCCGAGCATCCCGCCGTCATCACCGCGCCCGGCCAGCTCGCCAGCCACTACGCCCCTGCCAAGCCGCTCCGCCTGAATGCGGTCGGGGCCGACGCGGACGAATGGCTGATCGGCTATGGTCCGGTCGGTGGCGATGAAACGCTGTCGGCCACCGGCGACCCGCTGGAGGCCGCGGCCAATCTGTTCGCCGCACTCCACCGCGCGGACGCCGCCGCATCGATGCGCATCGCGGTTGCGCCCATCCCGATGGACGGCATCGGCGAGGCGATCAACGACCGCCTGCGCCGCGCCGCGCATCCGTGATCGTCAATCGTTCCGCGGCACCGAGTCGCCCCGCGCCGGCGTGCTGCCATCCGCGGGATAGTCGTCCGTCCCGCCGACCTCGCCCGGTCCCTGTTCGTCGCCCGTCACCGCTTCGCGCGATCCCGCGCTGCTGCCGATCGGCGCACCGGTCACCGCGCGTTCGCCGTCATCGTCGTTGGGCCGGGTCGGAGGCGCCATCACTCGCCCCCCTGCACGCTCAGATCCTCGGTCAATTGTTCTTCCAGCGATTCGCCGCCTTCGCGCTCAGCGGGCTCGTTCTTGCTCGCGACATTCTCGCCTGTGGTCTGGTCGTCATTGGCTGGGAACTGGGGATCGGCCATGATCGCTCTCCTGTCATGATTGCATCCTCAACGCACGGAACGGGGGTTGGAGCCGCATGATCCGCCGCGCCCGCACCCTGCCCCCCGCCCTGGCCGGCATGGCCGCCGCCGCCGTCGCGCTCGCCCTCGTCCTTCTGGTCGGGCTGGCGGTGGATCGCTGGTCCTTCGCCTTCGATCACGCGATCCTTGTCTCCTTGCGGGCATGGGGTGGGCCGTCATGGCTGCCGCGCGTTGCAAAGGACGTCACCGCGCTTGGCGGCGGCGTGATCCTCACCCTCGTGGTGATCGCGGTCACCGGGCTGTTGCTCGTCCAGCGTCTGTGGCTGACCGCCCTTGCGGTCCTCGCCGCCTCGATCAGTGGCGGCATGGCGGTGGATGCGATCAAGGCATGGGCCGGTCGCGCCCGCCCCGATCTGGTCGACCATCTCGTCACTGTGACCAATGCCAGCTTCCCCAGCGGCCACGCCGCCAACAGCGCCACTGTCTATCTGACGGTCGCCGCCCTCTCGACACAGGTGCTGCGACAGTCGGCGGCGCGCACCTACACCGTCGTGGTCGCCGTGCTGCTGGTCGGCGCGATCGGGCTCAGCCGCATCTATCTGGGTGTCCACTGGCCGACCGACGTGCTCGCCGGCTGGTCGTTCGGCACGCTGTGGGCGCTCGCCTGGTGGTGGGCGACCGAGCGCGCCCGCGCCTCAATCGGCGGCGAGCGCTAGAGCGGTTTCCGACCGATCTGCGCCATCGTGACGGAGCCGATTTTGGTTCAGGGCAAGAAGCGAGTAGCGGAGCGATGCCGGGGCATCGTGACCGACGAGCGACGTGGCCCTGGGCCAAAAATCGGCCCGCCCCGAAGGGGTTGCATCAGGAAGGCCGCTGGACGTCGTCGCGACGCTCGCAGGGGCCGACCAGCCCCTGCTTCGCGCCGCTCCTAGCCAGCAGCCTTCCTGATGCAATCATGATGACGCAGATCAGTCGGAAACCGCTCTAGCAGCGCGCGCGCCGCCTTCAGGTGCGGCGCATCCACCATCCGCCCGTTCAGTTGCAGCGCGCCTGCTCCGGGATTGGCGGCGAACAGATCGACGATCGCCTGCGCCGCCGCCAGTTCCTCCGCACTCGGGGTAAAGGCGGCGTTGATCACCGCTACCTGCGCCGGATGGATCGCCATCATGCCGGTAAAGCCGTCGCGCCGCCCCCGCGCGGCATAGGCCGCCAGCCCGTCCAGGTCGCGAAAGTCCGGATACACCGTCTCGATCGCCGGCACGCCCGCGGCATGCGCCCCGAACAGGGTCAGCGACCGGGCCATCTGATAGGGCGCGGTATAGCCGCCATCCGCCTCGCGCGAGGTCGCCGCCCCGATCGCGGCGGGCAGGTCCTCCGCCCCCCAGGTCAGCCCCGCCAGCCGCGGCGTCACCCCGGCATAGCTGCCCAGTTGAAAGATCGCCGCCGGCGTCTCGGTCGCGATGGGCAGGATCGCCACCTCGCCGCTCAGCCGCGCATCCAGCGCCGCCAGCGTTCGCGCACCCTCCGCCTTGGGCAGCACCAGCCCGCCCGGCCCCGCCGGCAAAATCGCGGCCAGGTCATCCTCCGCCAGTTCGCCGTCCAGCGGATTGATCCGCACGAACAGCGCCGGCCGGCCATCGCGCGGTTCGCGCAGGAACGCCGCCACCGCCTCCCGCGCCGCCGGCTTGGCGGCGGGGGCGACCGCATCCTCCAGGTCCAGGATCAGCGCGTCCGCGCCACTGTTGCACGCCTTGGCCATGCGATCGGGGCGATCGCCGGGCACGAACAACAGCGAGCGCAGCCGCATCTTACTTGCCCATCTCGGCCAGCTTGCGCTCCCAAGCCAGCGCATCGCGCACGATCCCGTCCAGATTGTCGCGCTCCGGCCGCCAGGGCAGCGCCGCCAGGATCGCGCCGTTGTCGGCGACCAGCTCTGCCGGATCGCCCGCGCGGCGCCCTTCCATGCGGCGTTCGATCGTCATGTTGGTCACCCGGTCGACCGCGTCCAGCACCTCCAGCACCGAGAAGCCGCGACCATAACCGCAGTTCAGGGTATGGCTCTCGCTCGGCTCCGCCACCAGCAGTTCCAGCGCCGCGACATGCGCCGCCGCCAGGTCCGATACGTGGATGTAATCGCGCACGCCCGTCCCGTCGCGCGTGGCAAAATCGGTGCCGTACACGCCGACATGGCCGCGCTTGCCCGTCGCCGCCTCGACCGCGATCTTGATGAGGTGCGTCGCCCCCACCGTCGACTGCCCCGAACGGCCCGCCGGATCGGCCCCCGCCACGTTGAAGTAGCGCAGCGCGCAATAGTTGATCGGATGCGCGGCCGCGATGTCCTTCAGCATGATCTCGGTCATCAGCTTCGACATGCCGTACGGATTGATCGGCGCCTTGGGATCGCCCTCCTGCACCGGCACCCGCTCCGGCGTGCCGTACGTCGCCGCCGTCGACGAGAAGATGAAGTGCGGCACGCCCTCGGCCACCGCCGCCTCGATCAGCGCGCGGCTCGCCGCGGTGTTGTTCCGGTAATATTTCAGCGGATCGCTGACCGATTCCGGCACCACCACCGATCCGGCAAAGTGCATGATCGCGCGCACGCCGTGTTCGCGGATCGTGGTGCGGATCGTCTCGATGTCGGACACGTCGGCCTCGACCAGCGTCGCGCGGGAATCGACCGCCCAGGCAAAGCCGGTGACCAGATTGTCGACCACCACCACGTCGTAGCCGGCATCGGCCAGCGCCAGCACCGCATGGCTGCCGATATAGCCTGCGCCGCCGGTGACCATCACTTTGCCGCTCAACCGCGTGTCGCTCATCCGCCCGTCACTCCCTTGGCCGTCCATGGATTGCCTCGCGGTAGCGGCTTCTTATCTAAGCGCAAAGACCAAGGAGTTATTCCATGACCGACTATGTGACACTCGCCGGCGGCTGTTTCTGGTGTACCGAAGCGGTGTTCAAGGACGTGATCGGCGTAGAGTCGGTCGAAAGCGGCTATATCGGCGGCAGCGTCGCCAACCCGACCTACAAGCAGGTGTGCGGCGGTGATACCGGCCATGCCGAGGCGATCCGCATCGGCTTCGATCCCGAACAGCTTGCCCTCGACGATCTGCTCGACATCTATATCGCCACCCATGATCCGACGCAGCTGAACCGCCAGGGCAATGATGTCGGCACCCAGTATCGCTCGGCCATGTTCCCCGCCTCGCCCGAACAGGAAGCGGCGATGAAGGCGGCGATCGAGCGGAACCAGGCCGACCAGCCCAAGCCCATCGTCACCACCATCGAACCGATGGCCGAGTGGTATCCGGCGGAGGATTGCCATCAGGACTATTGGGAAACCTCGGGCCGTTCGAACCCGTATTGCATGGCGGTGATCCCGCCCAAGCTGCAGAAGCTGCGCAAGAGCTTCGCCGCCCGCTCGCGCGCCGTCACCGCCTGACCCGTTGCCGCCCTCCCGCATCCGGGAGGGCGGCAGCCGTCACGCCGTCCGGTACAGGATCAGCCCGACCGCCGAGATGCGCTCCACCTCGCCATAGCCGGGCTGGTCCAGATCCTCGCTGAAGATGTCCGGGTCCAGTTCGCGATAGTCGAGTTCGAACCCCGTCGCCGGCAGGCGCTCGCGCAGCGCATCCAGCAGCACGTCGCGCCCTTCCACGATCGACACGCCGGTATGCAGGATCAGGCGCCCGCCCGGTGCCAGCAGCGCGCTGCCCTGCATCACCCATTCCAGTGACAGCCGTGCCCCGAACAGGTCGCCGCCATCGCGATAGGCGCGTCGGCCTTCGTCGATCATGAACGGCGGATGGGTGACGATCAGGTCATATCCGGCATCCAGATCGCGCGGCGCCTGCACCTGCATGCAGGCATGTCGCAACCCGGCATGCTCCGCATTGATGCCCGCCAGGAACAGCGCCTTGGGATTGATGTCGGCCAGCGTCAGATGCCCGTCCCGGGTCTGCGCCGCGGCGGTGATGCCGCCCACGCCCGCCCCGGCCCCATAATCCAGCACCCGTCGCGCATCGGGCGCCATGCCGGCCGCGATGAACTGCGCGAAACGGTGGCTGTCCGGCCCCAGGAACACCGAATCCTCGGCAAGGGTCGGATAGGCGGAATGCAGGAACAGATGTCCCTCCACCGTCGACGCACGCAGGGTCGGTGCATAACGCTCCCCACCCAGGGGCCGAACCGCGCCCGCCGCCTCCAGCAGCGCCATCATGTCGGCATCTACCACGTCGCGCGTGAATGGCAGGCTCCAGCCCAATATGTCGCGCAGCGATCCGGCGATCCGGCGCGTCGGGCGCTTCAGCACGCGGGCATGCGTCGCGGGCGTCGCCGTCACGAAGCGATAGTCACGCGCGTCCAGCGCGCGCAGCAGCGCCAGCAATGCGGCGCGGCGCTCGGGCGAGAACCAGGCCACCTCCCCTTGCGTGGCGTCGGGATCAAGAACAACGTTTACCTTGGTTAACATGCTGATCTTCCACGTTTATTATCGTGCAGTAACGACCCACGCTTTGTACGTTTCCCGACAAATGCACTGATCGCGATCAGTGCGCAGGCGCCCTGGCCGACCAGCGGGTTGCACAATCAGGTAAAGCGAACGATCCTGCCGCTTCAGTTCGATGGGAGATCGATGATGACCGTGATGTTTCTGGCCCTCGCCATGTTCTCGGCACCGCAGGATGCCGCCCCCCCGCCAAGGACCCGGCACCGGCGGAAAAGAAGATCTGCCGCCGCGAAACGCCGGTCGGATCGCGCTTGAGCAAGCGCGTCTGCCGCACCGCCGCCGAATGGGCCGCCGTGGATGAAGCCAATCAGCAGGCGGCCGGCGCTTCGCTGCAAGGCCGCAACACCGCGCGCTAGGGTCTGAGCCTATAAGGCTGTTCCTCACCCACCCCCGTTCGTCCCGAACAGTTGCCGAGTAGCGGCAAAGCCGCGGAGCGAGAGCGTGCGGCGCTGTCTCCACACGAACGGGGCGACGTGGTGCCACGCACGATCGGCAAGCACCCCGACAGCCTTACCAGCTACTTAACTTCGATTCTTGCAACTGCACCGGCAAAGCTTGCATTTGCTGCAATCGCCCACCCGCGCCACATGGAGGCAGCACGCTGCATCGCAGCATTTCTCCATGGAGGCCATTATGTTCAGCCTGATCGCTCTGCTTTTCGCCGCTCGCCGCAATGCGGTTCTGGGTACCCAGGTCGCGACCGTCGCGCCACTCGTTACCGCTGCCAACGACGACGTTCGTACCGCCGCCGTCTCGCGCGCCGCCTGAACCCTGTCCAATTGCCGTGGGGGCCGCGCCTGGCGCGCCCCACGCAATTCCTGTCCGGTTGCCGCCGTCACGCGGCGACGACGATATCCTTCAGCGGCGATGATGCGTCGGCCAGTCGTGCCGCCGGCACCGCCGCTCCCGCCGCCACCAGCTTGCGGCCCTGCACATAATCCCGTGTCGCATTGACGCAGTCGAGCGCGATCACCCGCCCGCCGCGCAAGTAGACGACCGAGAAGCTGCGTGACGCCGTGTCGCCGCGCACCACCGCCAGATCATATCCGGTCGACAATCCCACCGTCTGCAACCGCAGATCATATTGGTTGGACCAGAACCACGGCACCGCGTGATACGCGACCGGCATACCCATGATCGCCTGCGCCGCGACATTGGCCTGGTCGGTGGCATTCTGCACCGACTCCAGCCGGATCTGCGCGCCCGCCGCAAAGGCGTTGGCATGTGCCGCACAGTCTCCGATAGCATAGATATCGGGCAGCGTGGTGTGGCAGGTCGCATCCACATCCACGCCGTTGCCGCCCGCGGCACCCGCCGCCAGCAGCGGCGCGACCGCCGGCGCGATGCCGATGCCGACGATCACCATCTCGCACGCGATCGCCTCGCCCGACGCCAGCCGCACGCCGCGCACCCGGCCGTTCTCGCCGACGATCTCCGCCACGCCCGCGTTCAGCCGCAGGTCGACGCCGTGCGCGCGGTGTTCCGCCTCGTAGAAGCGCGACAACGGCTCGCCGGCCACCCGCGCCAGCACGCGGGGCAGCGCCTCCAGCACCGTCACCTGCTTGCCGAACTTGACTAGGGCCGCCGCCGCTTCCAGCCCGATATAGCCGCCGCCCACGACGCAGACGCGTGTCACCCCATCCAGCGCCTCCCGGATCCGGTCGACATCCCCGCGCGTGCGGATGCCATATACCCCGGCCAGATCGGCTCCCGGACAGGTCAGCGTCCGCGCCGCGCCGCCCGCCGCCCAGATCAGCCGGCCATAACCGATGCTGTCGCCACCCGCGGTGGTGACGCGGTGGCCGCCCGCATCGACGCCGACGACCCGCTGCCCCGGCATCATCGTCACCGCGCGTTCGTCCCAGAATTGCGGCTGGCGCAGCAACATGCGCTCGAACGCGCGCTCGCCGGACAGATATTCCTTGGACAGCGGCGGTCGCTCATAGGGCAGGTCGGGCTCGTCGCCGACGACCGCAATGCTGCCCTCGAACTTGGCCTGGCGCAGCGCGATCGCGGCCTGTGCGCCGCCATGCCCGCCGCCGACGATCACGATGTCGTAGTTGCGCTCGCCGTCCATCTGCCGATGCACCCCTTACCCGTGGTGGGTCCGCCGGGGCTCGAACCCGGGACCTCTCGATTAAAAGTCGCTTGCTCTACCGACTGAGCTACGGACCCCCATCGGGTGCCAGCGCAGTTAGGGGCGTGGACGCCTGCGGTCAACCATATGTGCCAGATGGCGGACGCGTCGCCCCGTACCCGGCGCGCGCCACGCCCCCGCCACCTGCTCCAGCGGCCTGAGCACGAAGTCCCGCGTCGCATAGCCGGCATGCGGCACCACCAGCCCCGCCGACCGCCAGCGCCCCCCCGACCACAGCACGATGTCCAGATCGATCACCCGCGCGCCCCAGCGCCGCCCCCGCCGCCGCCCGAACGCCCGCTCGATCGCCTTCAGGTGCCGCAGCATCGCCGGCGGCGCCATCGCACTTTCCACCAGCACCACCGCATTGGCAAAAGCGCGTATCGACGGCCCCAGCGGCGCGGTGGTGATGATCGCCGACACGCCGCGCACACCATCCCCCAGCGCCGCCACCGCCGCACGGACCTCGTCGGCCGGCGTTCCGTGACGGCCGGGTCGATTGGAGCCGAGCGCGATGGCATAGGTTGTGGTCACCATGTCCGATCCCTATCCCACCCCGCCCGCCGCCGCACTCCCGCAGACCGAGCCGCCGCACGATTGCCCGCGCTGCCCCCGCCTCGTGAGCGTGCGCGCAGACCTTCGCACCGAACATCCCGACTGGTGGAACGCCCCGGTCCCCGCCTTCGGCGATCCGGGCGCGTGGCTGGGCGTGGTCGGTCTCGCGCCGGGCAAGCACGGTGCCAATCGCACCGGCCGCCCCTTTACCGGCGATGGCGCCGGGCCGCTGCTCTACGACACCATGGCCCGGCACGGGCTGACGACCGGCACCTTTGCCGGCCATGTCGATGACGGTTTCGGCCTGACCGGCGCGATCATCCTCAACGCGGTCAAATGCCTGCCGCCCGAGAACAAGCCCACCCCCGACGAGGTCCGTACCTGCCGCACTTTTCTGGAAGACCAGGTCGCGGCGCTATCCAAGCTGCGCGTGGTGATCGCGCTCGGCCAGATCGCGCACCAGTCCGCGGTCAAGGCACTCGGCGGCCGCCTGCCCAAGGCCCGCTTCGGGCATCTGGCGGAACACCGCATGCCCAGCGGCATGGTGCTGATCGACAGCTATCACTGCTCCCGGTACAATCAGAATACCGGCCGCCTGACCCCCGAAATGTTCGACGCGGTGTTCGCCCGCGCCGTGGACATCGGCCGAAATCAGATATCCTGAACCAGCCGTCCATAGAGTTCGGGCCGCCGGTCGCGGAAGAAGCCAAAGGCGGCGCGGTGCCGCTTCACCCGGTCCAGATCCAGCGTCGCGGTGATGACGCCCTCTTCCTCGCGGTCCAGTTCGGCCAGAATGTCGCCGCGCTCGTCGCAGATGAAGCTGGTGCCGTAAAAAGTCTGGCCGTGTTCCGTGCCCACCCGGTTGGCCGCGATGATCGGCACGACGTTGGACACCGCATGTCCCACCATCGCGCGCCGCCACAGCCGCGCGGTATCCAGCGAGGTGTCATGCGGCTCGCTGCCGATCGCGGTGGGGTAGAACAGCAGTTGCGCGCCCATCAGCATCATCGCACGCGCGGTTTCGGGATACCACTGGTCCCAGCACACGCCCACGCCCAGCGTCGCGCCCGGCCCGTCCCACACCTTGAAGCCGGTGTTGCCGGGGCGGAAATAGAATTTCTCCTCATATCCCGGCCCGTCCGGGATATGGCTCTTGCGATAGATACCCGCGACACGGCCGTCCGGCCCGATCATCGCCAGCGAGTTGTAATGATGCGGCCCGTCCGCCTCGAAGAAGCTGGTCGGGATATGCACCTTCAGTTCGGCCGCCAGCGCCTGCATCGCCAGCACCGCCTTGTGCTCGCCAACGGGCTTGGCGTTGGCGAACAGCCCCTCGTCCTCGACGCGGCAGAAATATTCGCCCTCGAACAGTTCGGGCGGCAGGATCACCTGCGCCCCCCGCCCCGCCGCCTCGCGCACCAGGCGCGACACATTGGCGATGTTGGCATCGATATCATCGGAGAAGGCGAGCTGCAGCGCAGCGACGGAGATCTCGGTCATGGCCGCCCACATAGGGTCCGCGACCCGATTCGTCATCCGCCCGCGTGCCGATCGGCTATTTGTTCACGCGGAGACGCGGAGACGCGGAGAGTTGCGCTCGCCGCCCGCGCCCTCTCGATCGGAAGACAAGCCCGACCAATGGCAAAAGCGAAACCGCATGGCTCACGCAACATCCTCCGCGCCTCCGCGTCTCCGCGTGGATCAAAACGGGAGAAGACTCACGCGAAGCCGCGAAGCCGCGAAGAGGTTGCGAAAGCGGAGCGACCTGGCTCCAGCAACGCAGCAAACATGTCTCCCGCTCGCCAGCGCAGCCACCTCTTCGCGCCTTCGCGTCTTCGCGTGAACAAATTTAGCGAGGCACCTGCTGCGAGATGCAGTGGAAGCTGCCACCCCCGGTCAGAATAGCATCTGCCCGCAACCCCACGACCTCGCGGTCCGGGAAAAGAGCCTGGATCGCCACCACGCCCGCTGCGTCGTTCTCGGTGCCGTAGACCGGCACCACCACCGCGGCATTGCCGATATAGAAGTTCATGTAGCTCGCCGGGATCACCTCCCCGTCGCGCAGGACACGGCCCGCCGAGGGCACGGCGACCACCTCCAGCCCGGCCGCCGCCGCGTCGCGACGTGCAGCGTTATACACCTGCCAGTTGGGGTCGTTCTCCGACGCTTCCGGGATCGCCACGCGATTCGCACCCACGAAGCGCGCCAGATTGTCGACATGCCCGTCGGTATGATCGTTGAGCAGCCCGTCGCCCAGCCACACCACGCGGGTCAGGCCCAGATCGTCCGCCAGCCGCCGCTCGATGCCCTCCTGCGTCAGTTCGGGGTTGCGATTGGGGTTCAGCAGGCACTGGCGCGTGGTCACCACCGTGCCGGTGCCGTCGCCGTCGATCGCACCGCCCTCCAAAATCCAGTCGCAGCGCGTGGCGCCAAGCCCGCGATCCTCGGCCAGCCGCTCGCCGACCGTGTCGTCGCCGGGCAGGTCGTACTTGCCGCCCCAGCCGTTGAAGCCGAACAGCCGCGCCGATCCGTCGCCCAACAGGATCGGCCCGGTATCGCGCAGCCAGATGTCGCCGAACGGCTGCACCACCACCTCGGCGAACGGCGCCAGCGCGCGCGCCGCCTCCGCCGCTTCGCCGTCCGCGGCGACCAGGATCACCGTCTCGCCGCGCCCGTCGGCATGAACGGCGGCGGCAAAGGCGACGACTTCCTTTCGCGCCTGTTCCAGATCCTCCTGCCAAAGCTCGGCATGGCTGGGAAAGCCGATCCAGACGGCGGCATGCGGTGCCCATTCGGCGGGTGGCGGTGTCGTGGTGGTCACTTGGTCTTTGCCCTGCTCTGGTCACGGATGGCGCGGAATTCGGCGGTCGGATACCAGTTGGGCCACAGGCCCGTATCGTCCGCCAGCTTGCGGCCGAGCGCGTAATAGACGTTCAGGTCCTGGATCGCACCACCCCAGTTCCAGTTGGGATCATATTCGTCCGACGGCTTGTGGTAGCGGTTGGCGACATAATCCTCGCGCGCGGCATGGCCGGCGGCGACCCCGCCCTCCACCTGATCCTGCCCCGATCCGCCCGACAGCATCGGCACGCCCAGCTTGGCGAAGGAGAAATGGTCCGACCGGTAATAGCTGCCCCGCTCCGGATTGGCCTCCGGGCTGATCGTGCGGCCCTGCGCGGCGACGAGGGGCTTGGCAAGGTCCTCGATCTCGGACTTGCCCGCACCCGTCAGCACGAAGTCCTTCACCGGCCCCACGACGTTCAGCACGTCCATGTTCACCCCGCCCACGGTCCGGCCCAGCGGAAAGACCGGATGCTCGGCATAATAGCGCGAGCCGAGCAGCCCGCTTTCCTCCGCCGTCACCGCCAGGAACGCGATCGACCGCTTCGCCGGCCCCGCCTTCCCTTGCGCCTCGGCCAGCGCGACCAGCCCGGCGATCCCCGTCGCATTGTCGGCCGCGCCATTGCAGATATCGTCGCCATCCACCGCGTCGCAGCGGCCCAGATGGTCCCAATGCCCCGAATACAGCACCGTCTCGCCCGGTGCGGTCGTCCCCGGCAGCACGCCGATGACGTTCTTCGACGCCTGCCGCCGGATCGTGTTGGCAAAGCCGGTCGACATCTTGACGCCCAGCGGCACCGCCCTGAACCCCTTGGCCTGCGCCGCCCGGGTCAGCGCATCCAGATCCTTGCCCGCCGAGCGGAACAGCGCCTGAGCGGAGGCCTGCTGGATCCAGCCGATCACCTGGCTCTGGTCCATGTGGTCGCCCGCTTCGTCCAGTTCCAGTTGCGGCCCCGTCCAGGACGATTGCACCACCGCCCAGGGGTAGGCCGCCGGCTCGGTCTGATGAACGATGATCGCCGCCGCGGCACCATGTTTGGCGGCATTCTCGAACTTGTACGGCCAGCGCCCGTACCAGGTCATCGCGCGACCCTCGAACGGCCCCTCGCGCCCTTGCACCTGCCAGTCGGCATCGTTGACCAGGATCACCACCGTCTTGCCGCGCACATCGACGCCGGCATAATCGTCCCAGCCCTTTTCCGGCGCGGTGATGCCGTATCCGACGAAGACGACCTCGCTGTCCTTGACCGCGATTCCCGGCGTCACGCGGTACGTGCCGGCCACCATGTCGGTGCGATACGCCAGCGACAGCGGCGTGGCGCCGCCGGTAAAGGTCATCGGCTGCACGTCGGTGGCGGTGATCTCCACCATCGGCACGTCCTGGAACCAGCTTCCCTTGTTGCCCGGCTTCAGCCCCGCCGCCTTGAAGCGCTCGACGATATAGGCAACCGTCTTGTCCTCGCCCGGCGTCGTCGGGGCGCGGCCCTCATAGGCGTCGGAGGCCAGCGTCTGCGTCACCGTCTTCAGCGTTTCCACCGAAATCGCCGGTTTGGTCTGCGCGGTCGCCACCCCGGCGGCGGACAAAAGCAACGTGGCAAGAATGGCTTGGCGCATGCGGGACCCCCGTATCGGATTATCGGCGCCCTTCTTGCCAACCCGCCGCGTACGCGTCCAGCACTCCGCCCAAAGGAAAAGGGCGGCCCCAGCGGGACCGCCCTTCCATATTCCGTCCGGATTGTCCGAAGCTTAGCGCGAGTAGAACTCGACGACCAGGTTCGGCTCCATCTTCACCGGATAGGGCACCTCGTCCAGCGTCGGCACGCGAACCAAGGTCACCTTGGCGGTGCCGTCGGCGGCGACGTAATCGGGCACTTCCCGCTCGGCGAGCTGCTGCGCTTCCATCACCAGCGCCATTTCCTGCGCCTTGGAACCCAGCGTGATCTCGTCGCCGACGAAGCAGCGGCGCGACGCGACGTTGCACTTCACGCCGTTGACGCGGATGTGACCATGGCTGACCAGCTGGCGCGCGGCCCAGATCGTCGGCGCGAACTTGGCGCGGTACACGATCATGTCCAGGCGCTGCTCCAGCAGGCCGATCAGGTTCTGGCCGGTGTCGCCTTTCATACGGGCGGCCTCGATGTACGACGCCTTGAACTGCTTCTCGGTGACGTCGCCGTAATAGCCCTTCAGCTTCTGCTTGGCGCGCAGCTGGATGCCGAAGTCCGACATCTTGCCCTTGCGGCGCTGGCCGTGCTGGCCGGGGCCGTATTCGCGCTTGTTGACCGGGCTCTTCGGGCGACCCCAGATGTTCTCGCCCATCCGGCGGTCGAGCTTGTACTTTGCGCTATGACGCTTCGACATGTGTATTCCTTGGCAACAGCTAACAACGGTATTCCCGGTAGATCGCGCCGTACGAACCTGACGATGCAGACACGCGCGGGCCCTCCGCTTCACCGGGGTGCGGGGGCGATTGCGAAGGCGCGCGCCTAGCCGCTGGCCGCCCGAGAGTCAAGAATGGACACCGCCGCCGCCACGCTTCACAGCGCGCGGCCATGACCACGATCCTTTCCGGCCCCGACTGCACCACCATGGCGGAGGTCCGCGCCGGCGTGGACCAGCTCGACCGCGATCTGGTCGCGCTGCTTGCCCGCCGCTTCGCCTATATGGACGCCGCCGCCCGCATCAAGCCCGAGCGCGGCCATGTCCGAGACGAGGCGCGCAAGGCCCAGGTAATCGACCAGGCCCGTGCCGAGGCGGTACGGCTCGGCGTTCCCGAACAGGTCGTGGCGGAGTTGTGGGAAACGCTGGTCGAAGCCTCGATCGCCTACGAACTCGCCGCCTTCGACCGCCGCTGATAGCCTCCACCCACGCACCCCGTTCGTCTCGAGTAGTCATCGAGTAGCTGCCATCAGGCAGCGTATCGAGATGACGTATCGAGAGACCGCCCCGCGCGCCCACCCATCTCTCGATACACCGTCTCGATACGCGGCTTTGCCGCTACTCGACGGCTACTCGAGACGAACGGATAGAGTGTTCAACCTCATGTCATCCGGCTCTACCGCCCCCGCGGCCGCGCCAGCGTCGACAACACCCCGCGCAGCGTCCGCACCTCCTGGCTCGACCAGCCCGGCTTGGTCAGCAGTGTGCGCAGCGTCCGCTTGGTCGCGGGCACCCGGTCGGGCGGGAAGAAATACCCCACGCCTTCCAGCATCTCCTCCAGCTGTCCGATCATCCCGTCCAGCTCGCCCTGCGGTGCGACCGGCGGCAACTCGGTCTCCGGCGGCTGCGCCAGCGCCACGCCCTTCGACCACTCATACGCCACCAGGATCACCGCCTGCGCGAGATTGAGGCTGCCGAATTCGGGGTTGATCGGCACGGTGATGATCGTCCGCGCCACCGCCACATCGTCGGTTTCCAGCCCCGATCGCTCCGGCCCGAACAGGATCGCCGAGCGTCCCGGCCCGGCATGGATTTCCCCGGCCGCGACCTCCGGCGTCACGACGGGCTTGGTCACGCCGCGCTTGCGCACCGTGGTGGCATAGACCTGCGAGCAATCCGCCACTGCGTCCGCCACGCTCTCATAGACCCGCGCCTGCTCCAGCACCACGTCCGCCCCCGACGCCGCCGGCCCGGCCGCCGGGTTGGGCCACCCGTCCCGCGGCGCCACCAGCCGCATCTCCAGGAGCCCGAAATTCAACATCGCCCGCGCCGCCTTGCCGATATTCTCGCCCAGCTGCGGCCGCACCAGCACGACGACGGGGGGCGGGGTGGTCCTATCCTGCACGTTCAATTCCATGTCCTCATCACCCCCATCACCGTTCGTCCGTCATCGTTCATCATTCTCCAGATCCGTGCGGTCTGCCCCACCTGCCGTTCGCCCTGAGCGAAGTCGAAGGGCACGCTCCCCCGGCGGGATCGCCGCATCGTGCAGGTCCGCCCAGTCACCGGCGATCAGCGCTTCCTTTTTGCGCCGCGACCAGCCCTTTATCTGTCGCTCGGCAGCCAGCGCCTCATCACGTCGGGCAAAATCCTGCGACCAAACAAGCCTCACGGGGCGGCGCCTTTGCGTATATCCCTGCATGTCGCCACTCTGGTGCTGCCCGATACGCCGCTCCAGATCGTCCGTATGACCGGCATAATAGCTGCCATCGCTACAGCGCAGGAGATATGCCCAAAAGGTCATCGGCTGCTTCCACCCTCCATGCACCTCGGTCCGTGGTGCATGGAATGAGACGCAACATCCGTTCGGCCTGAGCCCTTCGACAAGCTCAGGATAAACTTCGGCACCTGGCGCCGAAGTCGAAGGCCAAGCGTCGGTGGCTGTGCTTCGACTTCAGCGCGAAGCACTGAAGTTTATCCTGAGCGGCTGGCTTGCCAGCCAGTCGAAGGGCTCAGCACGAACGGGGATGGTTCATCGAAGGCAGAGGACATGCTGGAGTCCCCTCACTCCCCCCGCGCCACCTCTTCCACAGTCCCCGCGAACGCCTCGAAATCCTTCGCCTCGCCAAACTCGCGGTACACGCTCGCAAACCGGATATAGGCGACCGAATCGAGGCCCTTCAGCCCTTCCATCACCATCTCGCCGATCCGCTTGGACGACACCTCGCCGTCGCCGCTCGTCTCCAGTTGCCGCTGGATGCCGGATACCAGCTTTTCCAGCCGCACCGGCTCGATCGGCCGCTTGCGCGCCGCGATCGAGATCGATCGGAGCAGCTTTTCGCGATCGAACGGTTCGCGCCGATGCTCGCTCTTCAACACCGCCAGTTCGCGTAATTGAATGCGCTCGAACGTGGTGAACCGCGCTGCGCACCCCTCGCACTGCCGCCGGCGCCGGATCGCCGCCCCGTCTTCGGTGGGGCGGCTGTCCTTCACCTGGCTGTCTTCATGGCCGCAAAAGGGGCAGCGCATCGCGGATCGTCAGCCCTTCTTCGTCGCCTTGATATAGGCATAGCCGGCACCCGCGGCGGCACCCAACAGCGGGCCGACGAACGGGATCGGGATCGCCACCACGGCGCCCAGCGCACCCCATTTCGCCATGCTCTTGCCCAGGCCCGGCGTGTTCTTCACCCGGTCCTGAACCTGACGTGCCTTGTTGTCGAAATCGGCCATTCTCTTACCCCTGATAGATCGGGAACCGTGCGCAAAGGGCGCGCACGCGGGTACGAACGTCCGCCTCGACCTCCGGGTCCCCATGTTCGCCCCTGGCCTTCAATCCGTCCAGCACGTCGGCGACCATGTGGCCGATCTCGCGGAACTCGGCCGGACCGAAGCCGCGCGTCGTGCCCGCCGGGCTGCCGACGCGAATACCGCTGGTCTTGACCGGGGGCAGCGGGTCGTTGGGAATGCCGTTCTTGTTGCAGGTGATGCCCGCACGCTCCAGCGCCTCGTCCGCGTCGCGGCCGGTGATGCCCAGCGGCGTCAGGTCGACCAGCGCCAGATGCGTATCGGTGCCCCCCGCCACCAGGTTCGCGCCACGCTCCTGCAGCGTCGCGGCCAGCACCTTGGCGTTCTCCACCACCGCGGCGATGTAGGTCTTGAAATCGGGGCGCAGCGCCTCGCCAAAGGCCACCGCCTTGGCCGCGATCACGTGCATCAGCGGTCCGCCCTGCAGCCCGGGGAACACCGCCGAGTTGATCTTCTTGGCGGTCGCCTCGTCATTGGTCATGATCATGCCGCCACGCGGTCCCCGCAGCGTCTTGTGCGTGGTCGTCGTCACCACATGCGCATGGCCGAAGGGGGTCGGGTGCAGCCCGCCCGCGACGATCCCGGCAAAGTGCGCCATGTCGACCATGAAATACGCACCGACCTCGTCCGCGATCGCGCGGAACTTCGCAAAGTCGATCACCCGCGGATAGGCGGAGCCGCCTGCGATGATGATCTTGGGGCTCGTCTCGCGCGCCAGGCGGGCGACCTGCTCGTAATCGATCAGGTGCGTCTCGGGGTCGACGCCGTACTGCACCGCGTTGAACCACTTGCCCGACATCGCGGCGCGCGCGCCGTGGGTCAGGTGGCCGCCGGCATCCAGGCTCAGGCCCATGATCGTGTCGCCGGGCTTGGCCAGCGCCAGCATGACGGCGCCGTTCGCCTGCGCGCCCGAATGCGGCTGTACGTTGACGAAGTCGCAGCCGAACAGCTGCCTGGCGCGGTCGATCGCCAGTTGCTCGACCTCGTCGGACGGCGCGCAGCCCTGGTAATAGCGCTTGCCCGGGTAACCCTCGGCATATTTGTTGGTGAAGACCGAGCCTTGCGCCTCCATCACCGCCTTGGAGACGATGTTTTCGGACGCGATCAGCTCGATCTGCGTCTGCTCGCGCTCCAGCTCGTGGCGCACGCCGGCGAACACCGCGGCATCCGCCTCGGCCAGGCTGCGGGTGAAGAAGCCATCAGGCTGGACGGCGGCGATATCCTGGGGCTGCGTGCTCATGCGAACTCCTTCGACAGCTTGTCGACACGGTGCTGGTGGCGTCCACCCTCGAAGGGGGTGGACAGGAAAGCGTCGAGGCAGGCCTTGGCCATCTCCTCGCCGATCAGGCGCGCGCCCATGGCGATCGCGTTGGCGTCGTTATGCTGGCGCGACAGGGCGGCGGTCAGCGGCTCGGACACGAGCGCGCAGCGGCAGGCGGGGTGCCGGTTGGCGGCGATCGAAATGCCGACGCCCGACCCGCACAGCGCGACCCCGCGCTCGGCCCGTCCCTCGGCCAGCGCCTCGGCCACCGCATAGCCATAATCCGGATAATCCACGCTGGCCCTGCCATCGGCCCCCAGGTCGATCACGTCATGCCCCCGCTCCCGCAACCATCCCGCCAACACCGCCTTCAACCCGGCAGCGGCATGATCGGAAGCGATGGCGATGCGCATGGGTCGAAAGGCTCCGGGCGACAGCGAAAATGGAATGCGCGCGCCTTTACGCCCCCCGCGCGCATATTGCCACCGCGAAGTCATGCCCGGGAACGGCACACCCCCGTCACGGGTTGCCTCGCCATGATCCTTCGTCTGCTTTCCCTTTCCCTGCTGGTCCCCGTCGTCTGTGCCGGTGCGGCCTGTTCCGGCCCCGCCGCGGACAACGAAGCCGCCACCAACATCACCGCGTCCGGCACCGTTCAGCCCAAGACGCGCACGCCGGCAGGCGACTCCACCACCTTCTCCGGCTCGCCGCGCAACAGCGTCGAGACGCATCAGGCCGATCTGGTCGGCCGCTACAGGGGGGTGGAGGGCATGTACCTCGTCGTCCGCCACGGCACCTCGCCCGGCAAATACCGGCTGGAGATGCAGTGGGACCTCGACAACAAGGGCAAGTTCGCCGGCGTGGCGAAGGACGATGGTATTGCCTTCACCCGCAACGGCGAGGATCTGATGCTGCGCCCCACCGATGGCGACGCGACCGGACTGAAATGGCTTGCCGGGCAAAAGGAATGCCTGACGGTCAAGCCCGGTGAAGGCTATTGCCGCGTCCGCCTGCTGCGATAGGATCACGCCCCGTGAACCTGCCCGTCCGCCTTGCCCCCGACACCCGCGCCCGCTTCACCGCGGCGGAGTTCCTGCGCATGGGCGAAGCCGGCGCCTTCGAGGGCATGAAGGTCGAACTGGTCGCGGGAGAGTTGGAACGGATGAATCCTCCTTTGGGCGGTCACAGCACCCGGCAGGCCATGGTGATCGGCGCCTTGTGGCAGGCGGCACGCGGCAGCAGCCTGACCGTTCTGGCCGAAACCAGCGTGCAGGTCGACGACAGCACGATTGTCGCATGCGATGCCGCCCTGGCGCACCGTCCGCTGGGCGACAGGGAACCCACCCGTCCCGATGTGCTGCTGCTGGTGGTCGAGGTATCCGAAACGACACAGGCCCGCGACCTCAGCCTGAAGCGCCTGCTCTACGCCGCGGCCGGCATCCCCACTTATTGGGTGGTCGATGGTGCCCGCGCGGTTGTCCACATCCATGCCGAGCCGATCGACGGCGATTATGCGGACATCCGCACCGTCCGATTCGGTGCGCCGCTGCCCGTCCCCGGCACCGATGGACAGGTCACGCTCGGCTGATGGCGCATGTCTCCGCCCCGGCACGCCTGCTCGGCTTTTCCGGCCTGCTCCCGCCGCTGGCCCTGGTGCTGGCGCAGATCGTCATCCCCGACCCCGCCTGGCCGATCGTCACCTTCGCCTATACGGCGCTGATCTTCAGCTTCCTGGGCGGCCTGTGGTGGACGCTCGCGCTCGGTCGCGAAACGCGGCAAACGCCGCTGCTGCTCGCTGCGGTCACGCCCTCGCTCGTCGCCTTTGCGCTGTTCCTGCTTGCCGTCTTCCGCCTGTCGACGACATGGCCACTGGTCCTGCTCGGCAGCGCGGTGTTCCTGACCCTGCTGGTCGACCGCCATCTGGCGACCACGGGTGAGGCGCCCACCGGCTGGATGGGCCTGCGCATCCCCTTGTCGCTCGGCCTCGGCACCCTGACGATCTTGATGGCGCTGCTGACCCGCTGACCCAATCCCGCCCCAGCGGGAGAGGGCGCGCAACGCGAAGCAGAAATGATGTTCGCGCAGGAGGCGCAGAGGTGTCTCGTGCGCGCAAGCGCACCCCCATCATCACGACCCGACGATGTAGCGGTATGATTGCCCTCGGTGGAACACCTCCGCGCCCCCGCGCGAAAACCTTCTCTCAAGCCCGAGAAGAATCAGGCCGCCATCCGCAATTCCAGCCGCCCCCAGATCTCCACCAGTGCATCGGTCAGTTCGCGCATCATCGCCGGCGTATGCGCCGGCCCGGGGGTGAAGCGCAGCCGCTCGGTGCCGCGCGGCACGGTCGGATAATTGATCGGCTGCACATAGACGCCGTATTCGGCCAGCAGGATATCGCTGATCTTCTTGGCCTTGACCGGATCGCCCACCATCACCGGCACGATATGCGTGTCGCCCAGCATCACCGGCAGGCCGGCCTCGCGCATCATCGCCTTCAGCATCCGGGCGGATGCCTGCTGCCCCTCGCGCTCGACGCTGGAGGATTTCAGGTGCCGCACGCTGGCCAGCACGCCCGCAACCAGCACCGGCGACAGCGAGGTCGTGAAGATGAACCCCGGCGCATAGGAGCGGATCACGTCCACGATCATCCGGTCCGCCGCGATATATCCGCCCATCACCCCGAACGCCTTGCCCAGCGTTCCCTCGATGATGGTCAGCCGGTCCGCCACCTCGTCACGCTCGGAAATGCCGCCGCCGCGCGCGCCGTACATGCCCACCGCATGCACCTCGTCCAGATAGGTCAGCGCGTTGTACCGGTCCGCCAGGTCGCAGATCGCCGCAATCGGGGCGACATCGCCCTCCATCGAATAGACGCTCTCGAACGCGATCAGCTTGGGGACCGACGGATCCGCCTCGCGCAGCAATTCTTCCAGATGCGCCACGTCATTGTGGCGGAACACCCGCTTCTCGCACCCCGAATTGCGGATGCCCGCGATCATCGATGCGTGGTTCAGCTCGTCCGAAAAGATGATGCAGCCCGGCAGGATCTTGGCGATCGTCGCCAGCGTCGCCTCGTTCGAGACATAGCCGCTGGTGAACAGAAGCGCGGCCTCCTTGCCGTGCAGGTCGGCCAGCTCGCCTTCCAGATCGACATGGTAATGGGTGTTGCCGCCGATGTTGCGCGTGCCGCCCGAGCCTGCGCCGACATCGTGCAGCGCTTCCTCCATCGCGGCGATCACCTTGGGGTGCTGCCCCATCGCCAGATAGTCGTTGGAACACCACACCGTGATCGGCTTGGGCCCGTTATGCCCGGCAAAGCAGCGCGCATTGGGGAACGCGCCCTTGTTGCGCAGGATGTCGATAAAGACGCGGTAGCGGCCCTCGGCGTGCAGCCGGTCGATTGCCTGGGTAAAAACGCGCGAATAGTCCACGCGCACGTCCGTGCCGTCGATGCTCATGAACCGACATGTAAGCGACGCCGGTTAACAAGGCCAGCGGATAGACCCGCCCACAGTGATCGAGCCGCCCCGAATCGCATGGACAAATTGTCCCAAGGGGTCGTTTGAAACGCGCCGGGGCGCGTTTGACGGCGCCAGCCCGCTCCCCCACCCGGCCACCCACACAGTATCCTTGATGGGTGGCCGGGTGGGGGAGCGGGCTGGCACCGCCTTGAAACTCGCTCTTTCGCGAGTTTTCAACAAGGCGCCGTTACAGCGCCTCCACCACGGGAAAACCACGGGTCGCCAGCGTCGCCGCGATCGCCCGCTCGCGCGCCCCGAGTCGGGTGAACACCAGCCGTCCCGCCACCGGCGCCTCCGGCCAGTCCTGCCTGTCCGTCAGATAGGCGATCCGCCGCGCGATTCCCGGCCCGCCATCCACGAAGCGCACCCCCGCCGGCGCCACCGCCGCCATGTCCCCTTCCAGCAGCGGGAAGTGCGTGCAGGCATTGACGATCACATCGATCCGCTCGCCGCCGGGCTGCCCGAACAAGCCCTGCAACTCGCCCGCCACCGCTTCGGGGGACGGCGCCACGCCCGCCAGCGCCCCCTCCGCCAGCATCACCAGCGCCGCCGATCCATGGCGCAGCACCGTGCAGTCGCCCGCAAAGCGCGCCGCCAGATCGTCGACATAGGGCTGGCGCACCGTCGCCTCGGTGCCCAGCACGCCGATGACGCGGCTTTCGCTCATCGCCGCGGCCGGCTTGATCGCCGGCACCGTCCCCACCACGGGCACGTCGAGCGCGGCGCGCACCGCGGGGAGCGCGATGGTGGACGCGGTGTTGCACGCGATCACCACCAGCCGCGGGCGATACCGCTCCACCAGCCGCCCCAGCAGCGCGGGCACGCGCGCCGCGATTTCCGCCTCGCTTTTCGTCCCGTACGGAAAGCCCGCCGAATCCGCCGCATAGACGATCGGCGCACGCGGCAGCAGCTCGGTCGTCGGCGCCACCACCGACAATCCGCCCACACCGGAATCGAAGAACAGGATCGGCCGCGCGTCGCTCATGGCCGCCGCTCCTACCGGCTCGCGCGCCCGCCCGGCAAGATCGCCGCCATTCTGATGGAGGTTGTTGGACAGCGCCGACCGCCCCCCTTATGCTCCGGCATCGGAAGAGAGGTATCGTTGCCAACCGAAATCGTCTGGGCTCCGCCCGTGCTGGCCTTGCTGTTCGGCTACCTGCTGGGGTCGATCCCCTTTGGAATCATCCTCACGCGGCTCGCCGGCGCGGGCGACCTGCGCCAGATAGGATCGGGCAATATCGGCGCCACCAACGTGCTGCGCACCGGCCGCAAGGGGCTGGCCGCCGCCACGCTGCTGCTCGATCTCGTCAAGGGGTTCGCGGCCGTCGCGATCGTCGCGCATGTCTCGCCCGGTGACGCGCCGCTCGCCGCCGCCGCCGCGTTCATCGGCCATTGCTATCCGGTCTGGCTGCGCTTTCGCGGGGGCAAGGGCGTGGCGACGCTGATGGGCGTCGTGCTCGCGCTCCACTGGCCGATCGGCCTCGTCTTCGCCTGTGTCTGGCTCGGCCTGCTCGCCACGCTGCGCATCTCCGCGGTGGCCGGCATGGCGGCGGCGATCAGCGCGCCGGTCGCGGCCGCCATCTTCGGTCGCTTCGATCTGGTCATGCTGCTGATCGCGCTCGCGCTCATCGTCGTGTGGAAGCACGGCGCCAATATCGAGCGCCTGCTCGCCGGAACGGAGCCGCGCATCGGCCGCCGCGCGCGTGGCTGACGAGGTCGGGGCCCGCCTTCGCCTCATCCGCACCGCCGGCATCGGCCCGGTCACCTATGCGCAGCTGATCGCCCGCTTCGGCACCGCGCAGGCCGCGCTCGACGCGCTTCCCACCCTTGCCCGCCGCGGCGGGGGTGCCGCCCCCGCCCCGCCCCCGCTGGCGCAGGTCGAGCGCGAGATCGCGGAGGTCCACCGGCTCGGCGCGCGCCACCTCTTCCTCGGCGACCCAGATTATCCGCGCCTGCTCGCCCATATCGACACCGCGCCGCCCGCGCTCATCGTCCGCGGCGACCTGTCGCTCGCGCGCCGCCCCTGCGTCGCGATCGTCGGCGCGCGCAACGCGTCGGCCGCCGCCTGCCGCTTCGCGCGCCAACTGGCGCTCGCCCTGGGGCAGGAGGGTGTCACGATCGTCTCCGGCCTCGCCCGCGGCATCGACACCGCCGCTCATGCCGGCAGCATCGACACCGGCACCGTGGGTGTCATCGCCAGCGGCATCGACATCGCCTTCCCGCCCGAAAATGCCGACCTGCAACAGGCGGTTGCCACCCGCGGGCTCCTTCTGGCCGAACAGCCCCCCGGCACCGAGCCGCGCGCCCGCCACTTCCCCTCGCGCAACCGCATCATCGCCGGCCTCGCCACCGGCACCGTCGTCGTGGAGGCCGCGCCGAAGTCCGGCTCGCTCATCACTGCCCGCCTCGCTACCGAGATGGGCCGCGACGTCATGGCCGTCCCCGGCAGCCCCCTCGACCCCCGCGCGCAAGGCTGCAACCTCCTGATCCGCGACGGCGCCATCCTCATCCAGTCCGCCGCCGACATCCTCGAACAGATCCGCCCCCTCGACCCCCGCATGGTGGAGGCACCCACCAGCCGCTACACCGGCCCGCCCCCGCAGGACGCCAGCGACGCCGACCGCCGCGCCGTCACCGCGCTGCTCGGCCCCGTCCCCGTCGCGATCGACGAACTCATCCGCCAGGCGAACGCGGCCCCCGCCATCGTCCAGACGGTGCTGCTCGAACTGGAACTCGCCGGCCGCCTGGAACGCCACGCCGGCGCCCGCGTCAGCCTGCAACTCTAAAACGCCCTCTCCCCAAGGGGGGAGAGGGCAACTCCTCAATGCCCCCCGGCGCGCGAAAAGGCGTTCATCACCACCACCCCGGCGATGATCAGCGCCATGCCGATCATCGCCGGCGCATCCAGCTTCTGCCCCTGGAACACCCACGCCACCGCCGAGATCAGCACGATCCCCACCCCCGACCAGATCGCATAGGCGATGCCCGTCGGGATCGTCTTCAGCGTCAGCGACAGGAAGTAAAAGGCGATCGCATAGCCCAAGGCCGTCACCAGCGACGGCACCGGCCGGGTAAATCCTTCCGACAGCTTCATGAAGGAAGTGCCGGTCACCTCCGCCAGGATCGCGATGAACAGGTAAAGATACGCCATGCCGGGGACGCTAACGATCCCCGCCACATCTGTCATGCCCCGCACCGGATCGATCGGCGCTGTCCTACACGCCCCGCTTCATCTTATATGGTGCGCATGAAACGAACCCGGTCCGCACTACCCCTCTTCGTCCGGGCCGCTCCCGCCGCGATCGGAAGTGGACACGGGCGGGGGGACGTAGTGTCCACTTCCGCGTGGTGCCTGTCCGGTCATGGCGGGAACCGCCCGCGCCGCCACGACTTGACGCCACCGTCTCCCCCTCCCCATCCTCGCGCGTACACGTAAGGACACCACGCCCCGCTTATGCAGCTCGTCATCGTCGAATCCCCCGCCAAGGCGAAAACCATCGAGAAATATCTCGGCGGCGATTACCGCGTCCTCGCCAGCTATGGTCACGTCCGCGACCTGCCGCCCAAGGACGGCTCGGTGAACCCCGATGAAGGGTTCGCGATGGAATGGGAAAATTACGCCGACAAGGCCAAGCAGCTCAAGGCGATCGCCGACGAGGCGAAGAAGGCCGACCGCCTGATCCTCGCCACCGACCCGGATCGCGAGGGCGAGGCGATTTCGTGGCACGTGCGCGAGGTGCTGAAGAACCGCAAGGCGCTGCCCAAGGCGGTGGAGCGCGTCACCTTCAACGCGATCACCAAGCCCGCGATCCTGCACGCGATGCAGAATCCGCGCGAACTCGATACCGACCTGATCGACGCCTATCGCGCCCGCCGCGCGCTCGATTATCTGGTCGGCTTCACCCTGTCGCCGGTGCTGTGGCGCAAGCTGCCCGGCGCCAAGTCGGCGGGCCGCGTCCAGTCGGTGGCGCTGCGCCTGATCGTCGGGCGCGAGCGCGAGATCGAGGCGTTCCGCCCCCAGGAATACTGGTCCGTCACCGCCGAGATGGAGCAGGACGGCACCCCCTTCACCGCGCGGCTGGTCCAGTGGGAGGGCAGGAAGCTCGACCGCCTGTCGATCGGCAATGAAGGCGACGCCACCCGCGCGAAGGCCGATGTCGAGGCGGGCCGCTTCTCCGTCCAGTCGGTCGAGACCAAGCCCGCGACGCGCAACCCGCCGCCGCCCTTCACCACCTCGACGCTCCAGCAGGAGGCGGCGCGCAAGCTCGGCTTCTCCGCCGACCACACGATGCGGATCGCGCAACAACTCTATGAGGACGGCGCGATCACCTATATGCGTACCGACGGCGTGCAGATGGACGGCAGCGCCATCTCGGCCGCGCGCAAGGCCGTCGCCGAGCGCTACGACGCCAGCTATGTGCCGGACAAGCCCCGCCAATATCAGTCCAAGGCGAAGAACGCACAGGAAGCGCACGAGGCGATCCGCCCCACCGACTTCTCCCGCGACCGGGCCGGCTCGGGCGATCATGGCCGCCTGTACGACCTGATCTGGAAGCGCGCGCTCGCCAGCCAGATGGCGTCGGCCCGGATGGAGCGCACCACCATCGACATGGCCGACGGCACCGGCCGCCACGTGCTGCGCGCGACCGGACAGGTCGTGCTCTTCCCCGGCTATCTCGCGCTCTACGAAGAGGGTCAGGACGATGCCGCGGACGAGGAATCGCGCCGCCTGCCCCGCCTGCGCGACGGCGATGCGCCCGCGAAGAAGGACGTAAAGGCCGAGCAGCATTTCACCCAGCCGCCGCCCCGCTTCTCGGAAGCCTCGCTGGTCAAGCGCATGGAGGAACTCGGCATCGGCCGCCCCTCCACCTATGCCTCGATCATCAAGACGCTGAAGGAACGCGCCTATGTGCGCGTCGAGAAGAACCGCTTCTTCGCGGAAGAAAGCGGCCGGCTGGTGACCGCCTTCCTTGAACGCTTTTTCGAGCGTTATGTCGGCTTCGACTATACCGCCGAACTTGAAGAGGAACTCGACGACGTCTCGGGCGGCCGCGCGCAGTGGCAGGCGGTGCTGGAAGCGTTCTGGCGCGACTTCAAGCCGCGCACCAACGAGGTGATGGAGCAGCAGCCCTCGGCGATCACCGCCGAATTGGACCAGTTCCTCGCCCCCTACCTCTTTCCGGAAAAGGCGGACGGCTCGGACCCGCGTCTCTGCCCCAATTGCGGCGAGGGCAAGCTGGCGCTGCGCGGCGGCCGCTTCGGCGCGTTCATCGCCTGCTCCAACTATCCCGAATGCAAATACACCCGCCGCTTCGCGCAAGGGGGCGAGGCGGCCGGTGAGGACACCGGCCCCGAGACGCTGGGCAAGGACCCCGAAACCGGCCTGCCGGTGGAGCGTAAGTCCGGCCGCTTCGGCCCCTATATCCAGCTCGGCGAGGGCAAGGAGGCCAAGCGCGCCTCCATCCCCAAGGATGTCGATCTCGATCTGGAATGGGCGCTGAAGCTGCTCAGCTTGCCGCGCACCATCGGCAACCACCCGGAAACGGGCGAGCCGATCACCGCCTCGATCGGCCGCTATGGCCCTTATTTGGCGCACAGCGGCAAATATGCCCGGCTTCAGTCCACCGCCGAGGTGTTCGAAACCGGCATGAACGCCGCCGTCGCCAAGCTGGCGGATGCCGCGGCCGGTGGCGGTCGCCCCGCCCGCGGCGCCGCGCGCGAGCCGGTGAAGATCCTAGGCAAGCATCCCCGCACCGAGGCCGAGATCAAGCTGATGGAGGGCCGCTACGGTCCTTACGTCACCGACGGCGAAACCAACGCGACGATCCCCAAGACCGTCGACAAGGACCAGCTGACGCTGGAGGAAGCCGCCCAGCTGATCGACGCCCGCGCCGCCGCCGCGCCGCCCAAGAAGAAAAAGGCCGCGCCGAAAAAGGCTGCGGCCAAGAAGACGGCGGAGAAGAAGCCGGCAGCCAAGAAACCAGCGGCAAAGAAAACGGCCGCCAAGCCCGCCACCGCGGAAGAAGATCCCCCCTTCTAACCTCAAATGCCCTCTCCCCTCCGGGGAGAGGGAAGGGGCCCGCTGCCGAAGGCAGTGGGAAGGGTGAGGGGCAGACCAGCAGTGCAGCGCTGCCTGGCAGCCCCTCACCCTCCCACCGCTCGCGCGGCGGGCCCCTCCCTCTCCCCGGAGGGGAGAGGGTGCCGAACCCCCACCAACACCCCCCTACCCCACAATCTCCGCCACCCCCGCGCCGGCCTGCCGCTCGAACAACCGCCGATACCGCCCGTCCTCGGCGGCGATCAGCGTCTCATGCGGCCCGTCCTCGACGATCCGCCCGTGGTCGAACACCAGAATGCGGTCCAGCGCCCTGACGGTCGACAGCCGGTGTGCGATCACGATCGCGGTGCGCCCCACCATCAGCCGCTCCATCGCCTGCTGGATCGCCGCCTCGCTTTCCGAATCCAGGCTCGACGTCGCCTCGTCCAGCACCAGGATCGGCGCATCCGCCAGAAAGGCGCGGGCGATCGCCACCCGCTGCCGCTCGCCGCCCGACAGCTTCACCCCGCGCTCGCCGACCGGCGTCCGGTATCCCTTGGGCAGCCGCATGATGAAGTCGTGCGCGTTGGCCAGCCGCGCCGCCTCCTCGATCTCGGCCATGCTCGCCTCCGGCCGGCCGTAACCGATATTCTCCGCCAGCGTCCGGTGGAACAGCACCGGCTCCTGCGGCACGATCGCCACTTGGCCGCGCAGCGACCTTTGCGTGGCGTGCGCGATATCCTGCCCGTCGATGGTGATGCGCCCCGCATCCACGTCGTACAATCGCTGGATCAGCTTGACGAAGCTGGTCTTGCCCGATCCCGACGGCCCCACCAGCCCGACGCGCTGCCCCGCCGGGATCGCCACGTCCAGCGCGGCATAGAGCGGCCTGTCCTGCCCGGCATAGCGGAACGTCACCCCCTCGAACCGGATCGCGCCGTCGCTCACCCGGATCGGCTGCGCACCCGCCCGGTCGGCAACGCCTGCGGGCTCGTCATGGAGCTGCACCAGTTCCTCCATCTCGTTCACCGACCGTTGCAACTGATGGATGTGCTGGCCGATGTCGCGCAGATAGCCGTTCAGCACCAGATAGCTGGTCAGCACATAGGCGACGTCGCCCGCGCTCGCCCGGCCCTGCCCCCACAGCCACAGCGCCACGCCCGTCACCGCGACGCGGATCACCCACAGCAGCGCCAGCTGCCCCGATCCCGCCCAGGTGAACGCCATCCAGGTCCGGCGCGTCCGCCGCCGCCATTTGGCGACGGTGTGTGCCAGCCGTTCCTCCTCGCGCGCCTCGCCGCCAAAGGCCTTGACCACCGCATTGGTGCCGATCGCATCAGCCAGCACGCCGCCGATCCGCGTATCCCACTGGTTCGACAGCCGCGCGATCGGCGCCAGCACCCGCGTCGCCAATCCGACCGTCAGCGCGATATAGGCGACCGCGCCCACCCCCATCACCGCACCCAGCACCGGCCAGTGCAGCCCCAGCAGCAGCACCGTTCCCGCCAGCACCGTCACCGAGGGGAGCAGCGACAGGAGCAGCACGTCGTTCAGCGTATCCAGCGCCCACATGCCGCGCGTGATCCGCCGCACCGTCGACCCCGAAAACGCATTGGCATGCCAGTCGCTCGACAGCCGCTGGACGCGCGCAAACGCTTCCACCGTCACGTCGCGCATCATGTTCAGCGTCAGGGGCGTGATCGCCCACCATCCCAGATGACGGAAAACGACCATCGCCCCGCCCAGCGCGACGATCGCGGCAAAGGCCGACATCGCCGCCCCCCGCGCCCCCTGCCCCACCGCATCGATCATCCGCCCGGCGAACAGCGGCACGAATATCTCGGTCAGCGTGCCCAGCATCATCGCCAGCGCACATGCCGCCGCCAGCCGCGGCGCCCGCCGCCACAATGCAAAGGTGAACCCCAGCACGCGCCGCAACACCGACGCGCGCGGAAACAGGTCATCGTCTTCATCGGTCATGATAATTCCGCACCCATCGGCGCGGTCCCTGGATCAGCGGAACGGAATGGCGGCGCGCGCGCGAGCCGCAGGCGTCAGGGGTGTGCGAAACACCCGCCGCGTCGAACGCCGGGCATGGACGGATACGGATTGGTCATCGTCGCCCTCCTTCGCGCTGATCGAGTCCGGGCCCGCCTTTAGCAGATCGCCGCCACCGCGCCTAGAACCAGGCCCGCACCCCCAGCGCGAGCGCAAAGCCGCCCGTGCCGCCGCCATCGCTGCGCGCATACCGCGCCGTCGCCCCGTAACGCCGCTCCCACGACACCCCGACATAGGGCGCGAACTCGCGCGCGATCTCGTAGCGAAGGCGCAGGCCCGCTTCCGCGCTCGACAGCCCGGCGCCGATCCGGCTGGCGGGCACGTCCTGCGCCGCCAGGTTGAACTCCACCCGCGGCTGCGCGATCAGCCGCTGCGTGATCCGCTGGTCCACCCACGCCTCGCCCCGCGCCAGCACGTCGCCCCGATCGGACAGGAACAGCGCGCCCTCTACATCGAACCAATAGGGCGCCAGCCCCTCGACCCCCAGCACCGCATAGGTCCGCCGTGCCCCCGCGCCGACATCCTGCCGCACGCCCGCCTGCAGGTTCCAGTATGGATCGACCGCGCGCGCATACAGCGCCTGCACCTCGGCCGCATCGACGCGGCGCCCGAAGTCCCCCTCGCCCTCGCTCTTCACCACCAGCCGGTGGATATCCCCACCGAACCAGCCCTCGCCGTCCCAGCGATAGCCGTCGCGGCCGTTCCGCACCTGCACTTCGGCGATGTTCAGGATCACCTGATGCATCGCCATGCCGCCATGCTCGCGCCGCATCTGCCGCTCCGCCCGCGCCATCGCGACGGGATCGTAAAAGGCATCCGCCGCGCGTGTCGTCGGTACCGGCGGCGGCGGGGCATCGCCCACTACCGGCGGCGCCTCCACGCTCGCACCATGCCCCATCGCGCCATGATCCATCGCGCCGTGCCCGCCTGAGCGGACAGGGGCAGGCGTGCAATGTCCCATCGCCGCATGCTCGGGCGCACAGGGCGCGGCAGGTGGGGCAGGCACGGCCGGTGCCGCCCTGCAATGCCCCATCGCGGCGTGTTCCGGCGAACATGGCTCGGTCGCGGCCGGTGCGGGCGTGGCAGGCGCCGCCTTGCAATGCCCCATCGCCGCATGTTCCGGCGGGCAGTCCTGCGGCACGGCCATCAGCAGGCCCAGCAGCACCAGGCTCATGCGCCATGCTCCATCGTGGCATCATGCCGGACCGTCACCACCTGCATCATGCCGGCATGCATGTGGTAGAGCAGGTGGCAGTGGAACGCCCAGTCGCCCACCGCATCCGCGGTCAGGTCGAAGGTCACCGTGCCCCCCGGCGCCACATTCACCGTATGCTTGCGCGGAGCATGGTCGCCGTGCCCCGTGACCAATTCGAAGAAATGGCCGTGCAGGTGGATGGGGTGCGCCATCATCGTGTCGTTGACCAGTGTCACCCGCACCCGTTCGCCATGCCGGAACGGGATCGGCGCCTTGACCTTGTTAAGCTTCACCCCGTCGAACGCCCACATATAGCGTTCCATGTTGCCGGTCAGGTGGATGCGCAGCGCGCGCGACGGCACCCGCACGTCAGGATTGCGGCCCAGCGCGACCAGATCGCGATAGACCAGCACCCGGTGCCCGGCATCCGCCAGCCCTTGCGGCGGCTCGCCCGTGCGGTCCACCGGCATCGGCGCCACCGTCTGCACCGTCGGCGTGCGCGGCAGTTCGGGCGCGTTGGCGAAGTCGCGCATCGCATGGCGCATCGGCGCGGGGGCGCCATGCCCACCCGCGCCATTTCCACCTGCGCAGTGCCCCATCGCCGCATGCTCGGGCGCGCAGGGCGCGGCGGACGCCGCGTGATCCATGCCCATCCCCATGTCCTTCATCGTCGCCAGCGGCCGCCGGCGCAGCGCCGGCACCGCCGCCGCCATGCCCACCCGCGGCGCCAGCGTCGCCCGCGCCATGCCGGACCGGTCCCACGCTTCGGCCACCAGCGTATAGGCCATCGCCGCATCCGGCTCGACGATCACGTCATAGGTTTCGGCCACCGCGATCTGGAACTCGTCCACCGCGACGGGGCGCACATCCTGCCCGTCCGCCTGCACCACCGTCAGCTTCAGCCCGGGAATGCGCACGTTGAAGATCGTCATCGCGCTGGCGTTCACGATGCGCAGCCGCACCCGCTCTCCGCGCGAAAACAGCGCGGTCCAGTTGTCCGCCGGTCCATGGCCGTTGACCAGATAGGTGTAGGTCGACCCCGTCACGTCGGACACGTCGCTGGGGTCCATGCGCATCCCGCCCCACATCCACCGCTCGCCCGCCGACTGGTCGCGTCCCGCGATCAGCCCGGCCAGTGTCTGCTTCTGATAGTTGAAATACCCCCCTTGCGCCTTCAGCCTGGCGAAGATCGCGTGCGGATGCATCGCGCTATGGTCGGACAGCACGATCACATGCTCTCGGTCGAACGCGACCGGATCCGCCTCCTCGGGATCGATCACGATCGGGCCGTACAGCCCCATCTGCTCCTGCAACCCCGAATGGCTGTGATACCAGTATGTGCCCGCCTGGATGACGGGAAATTCGTAGGTGAAGCGGCTGCGGGCCGGAATGCCGGGAAAGCTGATCCCCGGCACCCCGTCCATCTGGAACGGCACCAGCAGCCCGTGCCAGTGCAGCGAGGTTTCCTCGTCCAGCCGGTTGTCCACGGTCAGCCGCGCCGTCTGCCCCTGCCGCAGCCGGATCAGCGGCGCCGGCACGCTGCCGTTGATGCCGATGCCGTGCATGGCGCGTCCGTCGACCTGCATCATCTGGTGCGCGACCGTCAGGGTGATCGCCTCGCCCGCTACCGTCGGCAAGGGCGCGGCGATCCCTGCCGACACCGATTGCGCCCAGCCGGGCACCGCCACCGCACCGGCCGCACCCAGAAAGCCCCGGCGGGTCAGCTTCACCATGCCGTCATCCTCGCTCATGCCGATTTCGTGCCGGCCGCCTCCGGCGTCGGCGTCTTGGGCTTGTACGCGCACAGGTCGGCGACGATGCAGCGCCAGCATTCCGGCCGCCGCGCCTTGCACACATAGCGGCCGTGCAGGATCAGCCAGTGATGCGCGTGCAGGCGAAAGGGCTGCGGCGTCGCCTTGTCCAGCTTCAGCTCCACCGCCAACGGCGTCTTGCCGCGCGCCAGCCCGGTGCGGTTGCCGACGCGAAAGATATGCGTGTCCACCGCAAAGGTTTCCGCCCCGAACGCCACGTTCATCACCACATTCGCGGTCTTGCGCCCGACGCCGGGCAACCGTTCCAGCGCATCGCGATCCGCCGGCACCTCGCCGCCATACTCGTCGACCAGCATCTGCGACAGCGCGATGACGTTCTTGGCCTTGGTGTTGAACAGGCCGATCGTCTTGATCTGCTCCTTCAACCCCGCCTCGCCCAGTTCCAGCATCCGGGCCGGCGTATCGACGGTGGCGAACAGGCCGCGCGTCGCACGGTTCACCCCCGCATCGGTCGCCTGCGCGGACAGCGCGACCGCAACGACCAGCGTGTAGGGATTGACGAACTCCAGCTCGGTCTCGGGATGCGGGTTCGCCTCCGCCAGCCGCGCGTAGAACTCGACGACGTCGGCCTTTTTCACAGGCCCAGCACGTCGCCCATGCGATACCGCCCCGGCGCCTGCCCTGCCAGCCACAGCGCGGCGCGCACCGCGCCCTTGGCAAAGATCGAGCGCGCATCGGCACGGTGGTTCAATTCGATCCGCTCGCCCTCGCTGGCGAAGATCACGCTGTGATCGCCGACCACCGATCCGCCGCGCAACGACGCCATGCCGATCGTCCCCTCGGTCCGTGCGCCAACGAGGCCCGCCCGCCCGTCGACGCGCAGTTCGCTCAAGCTCGTGCCCCGTCCCGCCGCCGCCGCCTCGCCCAGCAACAGCGCGGTACCCGACGGCGCATCCACCTTGTGGCGGTGGTGCATTTCCAGCACCTCGATATCCCAGTCCGCGCCCAGCCGCGCTGCGGCCTCGCGCACCAGGATCGACAACAGCGTGACGCCCAGCGAGGTATTGCCGGTCTGCAACACCGCGATCTCGGCCGCCGCCGCATCGATCGCGGCATGCTGCTGCGCGCTCAGCCCCGTCGTGCCGATCACGATCGCGGTCCCGGCGGTGCGCGCCGCCGCCAGATGCGCGTCGAGCGCACCGGCGGTGGAAAAATCGACCAGCACGTCGGCGGCGCGCGCCAGCGGCAAGGGGTCGTCACGCGAATCGGCCCCACCGGCCAGCGTCGCGCCTTCCACTTCGATCAGGTCGGCGATCGCGCGGCCCATCCGCCCGGCGCTGCCATAGATGCCGATCGCGGTCATGCCCGACGCTCCCACCGGGGTGCACGGGCGACTGACGGTATGGAATGATCGGTCATGTCCCCGCTCTGCCAGAACGCGGCGCCCGCGCAAGGGGGCGAGAGGATCGGCCGGCCGGCTTTCAGCCGCGCGCCACGTCGCCGGCTTCGGCTTCCAGCCGGCGGTCCAGCGACTCCAGCGGCAATTCGATCTGTGCGGCGACCAGCGTGTCACCGGCACCGTCCATCAGCTCACGTGCGCGGATCAGCAGCGACTGCGCTTCGGAATAGGGGTTCATGCAAAACTCCGCGAACAAGCAACAAAGGCGGCAAAATCTGGCGCCGGCTTATCCACCGCACCGGCGTGCAGCAATGAACCAGGTCACAGTCCCTGCACCAAAGCGGCACAGCCAAGGGGTATGTACGCAATCGTACAATGCACGGAAATCGGGCCGCATTCGCGTTTTCCTCGCGGTTGCGACCTGGATATCCTCCTCCCATGACCACGCCATCGCTTGTCGTCCTGACCGGGGCCGGGCTGTCCGCCGAGTCGGGCATTCCCACCTTCCGCTCCACCGCCGGCGTCACCTATTGGGACGTGCGCGACCGCTTCGGCGTGCCGCAAAGCTATACGATCGAGGAGGTCTGCACGCCCGAGGCGCTGGCCCGCGATCCCGCGCTCGTGCACGGCTTCTACGATGCGCGCCGCGCCGCCCTTGGCGAGGCCGCACCCAATGCCGCACACCGCGCGCTCGCCCGGCTCGACGCGGCATGGCCGGGCGACCTGCTCATCGTCACGCAGAATGTCGACGACCTGCACGAACGCGCAGGAACACGCCGGCTCGTCCACATGCACGGCGCGCTGCGCTCGGCGCTATGTGCCGCCTGCGACGAACGCAGCGACTGGCAGGGCGATCTGCCACCCGGCACCCCCTGCCCCGCCTGCGGCGCCCCCGCGCTGCGGCCCGACATCGTGTTCTTTGGCGAGATGCCCTATGCGATGGACCGGATCGAGGCGGCTCTGGCGGGCGCGGACCTGTTCGTGTCGATCGGCACGTCGGGCGCGGTCTATCCCGCCGCCGGCTTCGTCCAGCTTGCCCGCGCGTACGGCGCGGACACGCTGGAACTCAATCTCGAACGCTCGGCCGGCAGCGACCGGTTCGCCGAAAGCCGATTGGGGCCGGCAAGCGTGCTCGTCCCCGACTGGGTCGATTCGCTGCTCGGCTGACGGGTCACTCCACCCAGTCGAGCCCCAGGTCGCGATACACGTCGCGGTCCTCGTCCCAGCCGGGGCGGACCTTGACGTGCAGGTACAGATGCACCGGATGGCCCAGCAACTGCGCCAGTTCGGTGCGGGCGCGCGCGCCGATCTCCTTGATCCGGGCGCCGCTCTTGCCCAGCACGATCGCACGCTGCGTCGGTCGCTCGACCAGGATCTGCTGGTGGATCTCGACCGACCCGTCCTCGCGCTCCTTGTACGCCTCGGTCTCGACCGCGCTGGCATAGGGCAATTCGGCATGGAGTTGCAGGTAGAGCTGCTCGCGCGTCACCTCCGCGGCCAGCGCGCGCTCGGTCGCGTCGGACACCTGATCCTCCGGATAATGCCACGGCCCTTCCGGCACCAGCCTGGCGAATGCACGCTTCAACTCGGCCACGCCGTCGCCCGTCGCCGCGCTGACGAACCATGTCTCGGCAAAGGGGACCAGCGCGTTCAGCTTTTCGGCATGGACCAGCAGCTTGGCCTTGTCCGCCAGATCGACCTTGTTCAGGATCAGGTGCTTGGGCTCCGGCCGGTCGGCGATCGCCTCGGCGATGTCGGTCACCTTGGACCCCAGACCGCCCTTGCCGTCGACCACCAGCGCCAGGATGTCGGCGCCCTCCGCCCCGCCCCAGGCCGCGGCCACCATAGCCCGGTCCAGCCGCCGCTTCGGCTCGAAGATGCCGGGCGTGTCGACCAGCAGGATCTGCGCATCGCCCTCGATCGCGACACCCAGCAACTTGGCGCGCGTCGTCTGCGCCTTGGGGCTGACGATCGCGACCTTCTGGCCGACCAGCGCATTCACCAGCGTGGACTTGCCGGCATTGGGTGCACCGACGACGGCGACGAGGCCGCAATGTTGGGTCATTCTAGGCTTTCCGGGGGAAGAGATGCCGCTCCGTTAGCAGAAATCGTCCGGTGAGAGAATAAGCGGCTCGTCCCGAGCGGCACCGGCGTGATCCCCCCATCCATCCGTTCGTCTCGAGTAACCGTCGAGTAGCGGCGCCGCCGCGTATCGAGACGGTGTGTCGAGAGACAGGTTGGCGCACGAAACGCGGCCTCCTCACCCGCTCCAGACACGAACCGACCGAGGACGAAATCGCCGCTCCCCCACCTACCCGCGCACCTTCGCCAGCAACGCCTTGGCCGCCGCCGTCTCGGCCTCCTGCTTGTTCGCTCCGCTCGCCGTCGCCTCGGCCGATTTGCCGACCCGCACCGTCACCGTGAAGCGCGGCGCATGCTGCGGCCCCGACCGGTCGGTCACCTCATATTCGGGCGGCTTGCGATTGCTCGCCGCGGCCCATTCCTGCAACGCCGATTTGGGATGCTGCGGCGCCTTGGCATGAGCATGCACCCGGTCGCCCCAGGCCTGGTGGATGAAGGCGCGCACCGCCTCCAGCCCGGCTTCGCGGTACCAGGCACCGATCAGCGCCTCCATCACGTCGCCCAGCACATTGTCGCTTTCCGATGCGCCGTCGTCGCGCGCCTGCTTGCCCAGCCGCAGATGGTCGCGCACGCCCAGTTCGCGCGCCACGTCGGCGCACACCGCACCCGTCACCAGCGCGTTCAGCCGCTTGGACAATTGCCCCTCTGGCTCATCCGGAAACTGTTCCCACAGCCATTCGGCCATGACGAGGCCGAGTACCCGGTCGCCCAGAAACTCCAGCCGCTCGTAATTCTCCGCCGCCTGGCTGCCATGGGTCAGCGCGCGGGCGAAGGGCGCGGCGTCCCTCGGCACGCGGCCGAAGACGCTGGCCAGCCATTCCGAAGGCACGTTCAAAACCCTTCTCCGATCCGCGCCGGCCGTGCCGCCTGGAACCAGGTCCATGGCAACAGCCACGATGCGCTGCCATCGGTCGAGAAGAAGGTGATCGCCGCCTTGCCTTCCAGCCGCTCCATCGGGATGTACCCCATGCCGAACGGTGCGGGGAAGCGGCTGTCCGCCGAATCGTCGCGGTTGTCGCCCATCAGGAACACGTTGCCCGCAGGCACGGTATAGACGTCGGTGTCGTCGCGATCGGGAAAGTCGCCCTGATCCAGCACGTCGTAGCTGCGTCCGCCGGGCAGCGTCTCGCGATAGCGGCGATAGCGACAGATCTGCGTGCCGCCGACCACGTCCAGATGATCGGCGCCGCATTTCTCCGCATCGAAATTCGGGCTCAGCGGCAGGGTGAAGTCGGCGACCCGCGCCTTGGGGATCGGCTTGCCGTTCAGGATCACCTGCCCGCCGCGCACCTGCACCGTATCGCCGGGCAGGCCGATCACCCGCTTGATGACGTCGTGATCGTCATGCGCCGGGTCGGTATCGCCGGGCGCCGGGTCGGGGCTGCGGAACACCACCACGTCGCCGCGCGCCGGATCGCTCGCCAGGATACGCCCCGGGATCAGCGGCAGGCCCCAGGGCAGCGACCAGCGCGAATAGCCGTAATTCCACTTGGTCACGAACAGATAGTCGCCGATCAGCAGGCGCGGCAGCATCGATTCCGACGGGATCGAATAGGGCGCGAACAGGAAGCTGCGGATAACGAACACGAACAGCGCCAGCTTCAACAGGAAGCGCAACGTCTCCCCCGCTTCCGAACGCTTGGGGCTGTCGGGTTGCGCCTTCGGGGCGGCGGCGGGCGGTGGTGTATCGGCCATGCGTCATCGGTTCGCGCAACGCTTGGGCGGCGTCAAGCGGCAGGTCGTCTGCATCCCTTCGCAGGTGCGAAACGTTCGGGCTTGGCTTTCGCCGTCGCCTTGTCATACCCCCGACAGGATAACGGCCCCTTATGCAAAGGACATATACCCATGGCTGCCGACTGGTCGACGATCGAAGCGCTTCCCCGGACGCCGCTTCTCCAGCTTTTCGCCGAGGACCCCGACCGGCTGAAGACGTTCAGCCTCGACGTCGCGGGCATCCATTTCGACTGGTCCAAGACGCACCTGACCCGTGACGCGGTCGCCGCCTTCGCCGAACTCGCCAGGGCGCAGGGGCTTGCCGCCAAGCGCGACGCGCTGTTCGGCGGCGAGGTGGTCAACGTCACCGAAGGCCGCGCGGTCGAGCACACCGCCGAGCGCGGCGAGGGCAATCCCGAAAGCGTCGCCCGCTCGCGCGGTTTCCACGACCGGATGCGCGCGCTGATCGACGCGATCGAGGCGGAGGCGCTCGGCCCCGTCCGCTCCATCCTGCACGTCGGCATCGGCGGCTCGGCGCTTGGGCCCGACCTGCTGGTCGATGCGCTGGGCCGCGAAAGCGACCGCTACGACGTGGCGATCGTCTCCAACGTCGACGGTGTCGCGCTGGAGGAAGCGTTCAAGCGCTTCGACCCTGCGACCACGCTGCTCGTTGTCGCCTCCAAGACCTTTACCACGACCGAGACGATGCTGAACGCCACCTCGGTCCTGCAATGGATGACCGAACACGGCGTCGAGGATCCGTATGGCCGCGTGATCGCGCTCACCGCCAGCCCGGACAAGGCGGTGGAATGGGGCGTGGACGAGACGCGCGTGCTGCCCTTCTCGGAATCGGTCGGCGGGCGCTACTCGCTCTGGTCCTCGATCGGCTTTCCCGCCGCGCTCGCGCTCGGCTGGGACCAGTTCGAGGAATTGCTGGAGGGTGCAGCCGAAATGGACCGCCATTTCCGCCTTTCCGCGCTCCACGAGAACGCCCCCGCCCTCGCCGCCTTCGCCGACCTCTACTACACCCAGGTCTGCGGCGCCGAGACGCGCGCCCCCTTCGCCTATGACGAGCGCCTGCGCCTCCTCCCCAGCTACCTCCAGCAACTCGAAATGGAATCGAACGGCAAGGGCGTCACCATCGACGGACAGCCCGTCGGACGCCCCACCGCCGCCATCACCTGGGGCGGCGTCGGCACCGACGCGCAACACGCCGTCTTTCAGCTCCTCCACCAGGGCACCCACCTCGTCCCCGTCGAGTTCATCGCCTCCATCGAACCCGGCGACACCCTTGCCGAAGAGCATCACCGCCAACTGCTCCTCAACGCCTTCGCGCAAGGGGCCGCGCTCATGAAGGGCAAGCAGGCGGACGACCCGGCGCGCAGCTACTCGGGCGACCGCCCCTCCTCCACCCTGCTGCTCGACACGGTCGACGCCCGCACGCTCGGCGCCCTCATCGCCTTCTACGAACAGCGCGTCTTCGTGAACGGCGTACTGCTCGGCATCAACTCCTTCGACCAGTTCGGCGTCGAACTCGGCAAGGAAATGGCCAAGGCGGCGGAAAAGGGCGGCGGTGATTTCGACCCCTCCACCACCGACCTGATCGCCCGCGCCGGCCTCGACTGACGCCGCGGCAATCCTTATGTGTATGGCTCCTGGGAGCCATACACATGCGGACCAATATCGAGATCGATGATGCACTCATGGCCGAAGCCATGGAGGCGACCGGCGCACGTACAAAGAAGGAGGCGGTCGAGGCCGCCCTTCGTCAACTGGTGCAGTTGAAACGTCAGGCCGGCATCCGCGAGTTGCGCGGCAAGATGGACTGGATCGGCGACCTCGACGCGATGAGGCGTGATTGATCCTCGTCGATTCCAGTGTCTGGATCGATTATCTGACCGGCCGCCCGTCGCGCCAGGCCGATCACCTCGATACCATTCTCGATAAAAGGCCGATCGGCATTCCCGATCTGGTACTTACGGAGGTTCTGCAGGGCTGCCGGACGGATGCGGAATACAGGCGGCTGCACGGCAGGATGACGGTGTATCCGGTGGTGCCGGTCGGAGGGGAGCGATGCGCCGTGGAAGCCGCCCACCACTACCGTACCCTGCGCACGCTTGGCATCACCATCCGCAAGACCATCGACACGCTCATCGCCACGCGCTGCATCCTTGATGGCACCCCGTTGCTTTACAGTGACCGGGACTTCGACCCTTTCGTACGGCATCTGGGGCTGATCCCAGTGCTGGAACCCGCATCCGGAGTGAATTGATGTCCGACTTTGATTATGACCTGTTCGTCATCGGCGCCGGGTCGGGCGGCACGCGCGCCAGCCGGGTTGCCGCGGCGCATGGCGCCAGGGTCGCGGTGGCCGAGGAATACCGCGTTGGCGGCACCTGCGTCATCCGTGGCTGCGTGCCCAAGAAGCTGCTCGCGATCGGTGCACATTTCGCCGAGGATCTGAGCGATGCCAAGCGCTTCGGCTGGCAGGTGCCCGACCAGTGCGAATTTTCCTGGCCGACGCTGCGCGACAATGTGCTGGCCGAGGTCGACCGGATCAACGGCGCCTATACCAACACCCTGGAAAGCCACGGGGTCGACATCATCAACCAGCGCGCCGTCGTGACCGGCCCGAACAGCGTCCGCCTCGCCGACGGCACGGAAAAGACCGCGGGCAAGATCCTGATCGCGGTCGGCGCCCACCCCGCCGTGCCCGAATGCGAAGGCCATGAACTCGGCATCACCTCCAACGAGGCGTTCCATCTGCCCGCCGTGCCCAGGCGCATCCTGATCGCCGGTGCCGGCTATATCGCCAACGAATTCGCCGGCATCTTTCACCAGCTAGGCGCCCATGTCATCCTGATGAACCGCAGCAAGGAGATCCTGCGCGGCTATGAACTGGCCATCCGCGACCGCCTGCTTCAGATCTCGATGATGAAGGGGATCGAGTTCCGCTTCGACGCCACCTTCCAGGGGATCGAGAAGCTGGACGATGGCTGCCTGCAGGTCAGCATGGCGAACCACGAACCCGTGGTGGTCGATTGCGTGATGTTCGCCACCGGCCGCGTGCCCAACACCCATGGCCTCGGCCTGGAAAGCGCCGGCGTCGAGCTGGACGACAAGGGTGCGATCAAGGTGGACGAGGCGAACCGCTCCACCTGCGACAGCATCTATGCGGTCGGCGACGTCACCAACCGCGTCCAACTCACGCCGGTGGCGATCCGCGAGGGTCAGGCCTTTGCCGACACCGTGTTCGGCAACAAGCCGAGCAGCGTCGACTATGACTGCATCCCCTCTGCCGTATTCAGCCATCCTCCCATTGCCGGCGTCGGCATGACGGAGGCGGAGGCCAAGTCGAAGCTGGGATCGGTCAAGGTCTATTCGTCCGACTTCCGCCCGATGAAGAACGTGCTGGCCGGGCGTGACGAGCGCGCCCTCTACAAGATGGTGTGCGACAGCGAGACGGATCGCATCCTCGGCCTGCACATGATCGGCCCCGACGCACCCGAAATCCTGCAGGCTGCGGCGATCGCGGTAAAGGCGGGTCTGACCAAGGCGCAGTTCGACGCCACTGTCGCCCTGCACCCGACCATGGCCGAGGAACTCGTCCTGATGCGCTGAGGAGGTCCGGTGCGTCGGCATGATGGCCGGCGCATCACCTTCGCTGCACCCGGCCGGCAAGCCAGCCGTGCGGGAGAGATGGCGGGGCGTGGCGCGCCGGCTCACGGGAACGTGCGCACGCATCACCCGCCGGATGGTTCCTGGCCGCAAACGATTTTTGTCCCGAGGGCCGGTCCTGACCGCACCGCTCTCCTGACGCGTGGCGGCCACGCCACAGCGGGCCCTGAATGCACCACGCTTCATCAAAAGGTCGCTTGGCGTACACAAGCGATCGGGATTAGCAGTTCGGCTCTGCTGCAACGACAAGCAGGGGCGGCTCTCCCGCACCCGGCGGCGACGGCATCAGGGTTGCGCACGGCTCCGTTACGGAGAGGATTGCCGATGGCGGGTCATCCCCGCCCAGCCTTACGTCCCGGCCGGTAGAACCGGCGGCGACGGGGGCCCCACGGCGCCGGCAGCCCGACAGGCAGGACCGGCACGGGCCCGATCGGGTCCGGCCCATGGGGAACAACGTGATGAAGACGATGATGACGGCCGCACTGCGCGCCACGCTGGCCACCACCACCATTTTGGGAAGTGCGGCGATCCTGTCCGCGCCCGCCGCCGCGCAGACGACGACCGCGTCGATCCGCGGCCAGGTGACCGGGCCGGACGGCGCGCCCGCCGCCGGCGCCGCGGTGACCGCGGTCAACACCGGCACCAATCAGACGCAGCGCAGCACCGCCGACGGAAACGGCGCCTTTGTCCTCAACGGCTTGCGTCCCGGCCAGTACCGCATCACCACCACCGCCACCAGCGGGGAGACCGCCGAACGCCTCGTCATCGTGTCGATCGGCCAGTCCGCGACGCTCGACATCCGCCTCGCCGCGCCCGCGCCGACCCCGGCGTCGGGGACGGAGACCGAAACCACGATCGACGGCACGCCGCCGGCCGCTCCCGGCGGCGGCGATGGCGGCGAAATCGTCGTCACCGGCAACCGCCTCGTCGAGGTGAAGACCAGCGAGATCGCGACCAACATCACCCAGGAACAGATCCGCACCCTGCCGCAGACCGACCGCAACTTCCTCAGCTTCGCCGCGCTTGCCCCCGGCGTCCGCTACAATGATTCCGAGACGAACAAGGGGTTTCAGGCCGGCGCCTCGGCGGCCAGCCAGGTCAACGTCTTCATCGACGGCGTCAGCCTGAAGAACAAGCTGCGCGAGGGCGGCGTCGCGGGGCAACAGAACAGCCGCGGCAATCCCTTCGGCCAGCTCGCGGTGCAGGAATTCCGCGTCCTGACGCAGAACTACAAGGCGGAGTATGAGCAGGCCGGCTCCGCGATCATCACCTCGGTGACGAAGTCGGGCACCAACGAATTCCACGGCGAGGTCTTCGGCCAATATACCGACCGCTCGCTCAGCCAGACCGACTATATCGTCCGCCGCCGCGGCGATCCCAAGCCCGCATTCGAGCGCAAGCAGTACGGCGCCTCGCTCGGCGGCCCGATCATCAAGGACAAGCTGTTCTTCTTCGGCGCCTATGAGGGCAACGATCAGGACCGCGCGCTGATCGTCAATTCCAGCGGCGAACAGGCCGCGATCAACGAGTTCGAGCAATTCTCCGGCCGCCGCCTGAGCGAGTTCGAAGGCGCCTTTGTCAGCCCGTTCCGCCAGGATTTCTACTTCGGCAAGCTGACCCTGACCCCGGACGAGCGCCAGGTGTTCGACCTGTCGTTCAGTCGCCGTCAGGAAACCGACATCCAGGGCTTCGACGGCAATGTCAGCTATGAAAGCGCCGAGAACAAGATCAACACGGTCGACACCTATCTGTTCAAATGGACCTATACCGGCGACAGCTTCGTCAACGAATTCAACGCCAACTATCTCAGCTACATCTTCAATCCGACGTCGCTGAACCCGGACCTGCCCTCTTTCGACTATGCCGGCGTCATCGTCTTCGGCGGCAAGGATTCGACCAGGCGTGAGGTGCAGCAAAGCTACACCTTCCGTAACGACCTGACCTATACCGGCCTCGACACCCATGTGTTCAAGGTCGGTGGCCGCGTCGAGATCACCGACATCGAATTCATCAACAACGCCTATATCCAGCCGCGCTACACCTTCAATCGCGCCGACAATGCCGGCACGCCCGACGACACCAGCGACGACCTGACCTTCGCCTTTCCGTCGGAAGCGCGCCTCGGCCTCGGCAATGGCCGCATCTACGGCTCCAACACCCAGGTCGGTGTCTATGCGCAGGACGACTGGGACGTCACCGGCCGGCTGCAACTCAACATCGGCGTGCGCTGGGATTACGAAACCAACGCCAAGAACAACAATTTCCGGACGCCCGACAATGCCGCCGCCGCGCTGCGCGCGCTGCCCAGCACCTTCTACTTCGATCCCGAAAACTACATATCAACGGGCAACAACCGCAAGCCGTTCGCCGGCGCCATCGCCCCGCGCTTCGGCTTTTCATGGGATATCAAGGATGACCAGTCGACGGTCATCTTCGGCGGCGCCGGCCGCTATTATGACCGCAACAACTTCAACAACACCGTCGACGAACTCAGCCGCACGATCAACCCGGTCGGCGTGTTCCGCTTCTCGCCGAACGGCACGCCGCGCCGCGGCCTGCCCACCGTCGCCTGGAACCCCAGCTACCTCACCCGCGATGGCCTGCTGACGCTGCTCTCGACGCAGCCCGAGACCGGCCTGCCCGAACTGCTCGCCACCAAGAACAACACGAAGCCCCCGGTCAACGATCAGGTCTCGTTCGGCATCCGCCAGCGCGTCGGCCCGTTCCAGGCGTCGCTCTCCGGATCGTACCAGCGGGGTCGCAACGGCTATACCTATCTGTTCGCCACGCGGCAGAATGGCGGCCTCGGCGCGCCCAACGATCCGGCGCTCCTCTCCACCGTCCGCGCGCTCGGCTATCAGAACGTGCTGATCGGCTATGACGGGCTCGACACCCGCTACAAGGCGCTCTTCTTCACCCTCGACAAGACCTATACCGAGGCGTCGGGCTGGGGCCTCAACATCGCCTATACGCTCGGCAAGGCGGAGAAGAACGGCGCGAACGACGTGTTCGACCTGTTCAGCCTCGATGAGGTCGTTCCCGACGCCTATGGCTGGCGCCCCTCGGTGGGTGACGAGCGTCACCGCGTCGTCCTGTCCGGCATCGTCGACCTGCCGCTCGGCTTCAAATTCTCGACGATTACCACGCTGGGCAGCGGCTCGGCCTACAACATCGTCGATACCACCAACGGTACCGAGCCGGGCCAGCGCGAGTTCCGCGTCGGCTATCCGGAAAAGAACTGCATCAAGGGGCTGTTCGCCTTTTGCGAGGTCAACCTGACGCTGGCCAAGCGCTTCTCGATCTTCGGCAACAGCGACAGCTTCGAGGCAGCGGTCGATGTGCTGAACGCCTTCAACAACAAGAATTTTGCCGGCTTCGACGAAGGTATCAACCTGTCCGCCACTCCGCCCGATACGCTGCGCCCCGCCGATGCGGCCAACGCCACGCGCGTGCTGACCCTGCCGCGCCGGGTGCAGTTCCGCCTTGGCTATCGCTTCTGACCCGCGGACATGCCGCCTGCAATGCATCCGCTTGCAGGCGGCGGGCGTTTCCGATCCCATGTCGACCCTGACCCGCCGCAGCCTGCTCGCCGCCGGAACCGCCGGTATCGTCACCGCCTGTACCCCCGCCCGCGTCAGCCCGCCGCCGATCCTGGTCGCCCCCTTCGGCCCGCCGATCTCGGCGCCCGATGCGCTGCTCAAGGACATTCAGCAGCGCACCTTCCGCTATTTCTGGGACTCGACCGACCCCGCGACCGGCCTTGCGCCCGATCGCTGGCCCACCCCCTCCTTCGCCTCGATCGCCGCCATCGGCTTCGCCCTCACCGCCTACCCCATCGGCGCCGCCAATGGCTGGATCACCCGCGACCAGGCCCGCACCCGCACCCTGGCCACCCTGCGCTTCCTCGCCGCCGCCCCGCAGGGCGATCAACCCACTGGTTTTTCCGGGTATAAAGGCTTCTTCTATCACTTCCTCGGCATGACGAAGGGGCATCGCTTCGCCAAATGCGAGCTGTCGACGATCGATACCGCGCTGATGATGGCGGGCGTGCTGTTCGTGCAAAGCTGGTTCGATGCCGAGGATATTCGCGAATCCGAAATCCGCGCGCTTGCCGAGCAACTCTACACCGCGGTCGAATGGACCTGGATCACCCCGCGCGCGCCCTTTGTGTCGATGGGCTGGATGCCGGAAAGCGGCTTCATCTCCAGCGACTGGAACATCTACAACGAAAGCCTGATCCTTTACCTGCTGGCGCTCGGCTCCCCCAGCCACCCCTTGCCCGCCGACACCTGGACGCGCTGGACCGACACCTTTGATCCCTCATGGGATGCCAGTTACGTCGATGCCTATACCGCCTTCCCGCCGCTGTTCGGCCACCAGTACAGCCAGGTGTGGGTCGATTTCCGCGGCATGACCGATGCCTATTCGCGCCGCCGCGGCATCGATTATTTCGAGAACAGCCGCCGCGCCACCTATGCGCAGCAACGCTATGCCATCGCCAATCCGGGCGGCTGGGTCGGCTACGGCGCGGATGTTTGGGGCTTCACCGCCTGCGACGGCCCCGGCGACTTCGTGCAGGAGATCGACGGCCGCAACCGCGAATTCTTCAGCTACTCCGCCCGCGGTCCCGGCGACCGCGACGACGGCACGATCGCGCCCACCGCCGCGTTCGGCTCGATCGCCTTCGCGCCCGAAATCGTCATTCCCACCGCCCAGGCGATGATCGCGCGCTATCCGGGCATCTATGACGAATACGGCTTTCGCGACAGCTTCAACCTGACGCTGAAACAGACCGAACACCGGTTGCAGCACGGCTCCATCGTCCCCGGCACCGGCTGGGTCGCAACCGACCATCTCGGCATCGATCAGGGCCCGATCGTCGCGATGATCGAGAACCATCGCACCGGCCTCGTCTGGAACACCATGAAGCGCAATCCGCACCTGCGCCGCGGTCTGGAACGCGCCGGGTTCAGCGGCGGCTGGATGGGCTGAGGGGCATCAGGCGCGCGTCGCCGGCGTCCGGCTGCCGCGCACGCTGTCATAGGCGTAGAGCGCACATCCCGCCCAGATCAGGGTAAAGGTCGCGATGTGGACGGGTTTCAGCGTCTCGCCGAAGAGCAGCACCGCCTGCAGGAACTGCAAGGTCGGCGCCAGATACTGGAGCAGCCCCAGCGTCGCATAGCGCATCCGCCGCGCCGCCGCCGCGAACATCAGCAGCGGCGCCGTCGTCACCGCGCCCGCCAGTACCAGCAGCACGTCCATGCGCATGGACTGCCCGAACGCCCCCGTTCCCGCCACCTGCGCCTGCGTGATAAAGATCGCGGCGAAGGGCGAGAGCAGCAGTGTCTCCACCGTCAGGCCGCCCAGCGCATCGATCGCCGCCACCTTGCGCAGCAGGCCATAGACGCCGAACGTCACCGCCAGCGTCAGCGAGATCCACAGCGCGCCGCCGCCCGACACCGCGAGCAGCAGCACGCCCACCGCCGCGATCCCGATCGCCACCGCCTGCCCACGCCGCACGCGCTCGCCCAGCACCGCGACGCCCAGCGCGACGTTGACCAGCGGGTTGATGAAATAACCCAGACTCGCCTCCAGCACATGTGCGTGCTGCACCGCCCAGATATAGACCAGCCAGTTGACCGCGATCAGGCCCGCGCTCCCGCACAGCAGCAACAGCGTCCGCCCCCGCGCCGCCGCCTGGATCGCCGCTCCCCGCCGCATGGCCAGCACCACCAGCAACAACAGCGCCACCGACCACAGGATGCGATGCGCCACCACCTGAAACGCCGGCACTCCCGCCAACAGCTTCAGGTACAGCGGCAACAGCCCCCAGGTCACATAGGCGCCGATGCCCAGGATCAGGCCGGTACAGGCGGGAGAAGCGGTGGCGGTCATGAACCGCCCTGTCCTGCAGCGCAGCATGATTGGCAAGCGACGATGGCGCCCGGCCGCCTGGGGAGCCCGCAACTGCTGACGTTACCCCGCCCTACCCGTTCGTCTTACGTAACCACCGAGTAGCGGCCCAGCCGCGTATCGAGGCGGCGTATCGAGAGACAGGTTGGCACACGAAGCGGCTCCCCAAAACCAGCACCGCCCGACCCGTTCGTCTCGAGTAACCGTCGAGTAGCGGCGCAGCCGCCTATCGAGGCGGTGTATCGAGAGACAGGCTGGCGCACGAAGCAGCTCCCCCAAAGCCAGCGCGATCTTGGCCTAAGGCAACACCGCAACAGCCTAGCCCGAAACCATCCCTTCCACCCTGACGCGGCCGCCGCGATTGACGACGCGTCCCATCACCATGCCGGTCACGCAAACGTCCGCACCCGCGCCGACCACCACGTCGCCCTGGACCATCGCGGCGACATCCACCGTGCATCCGGACGCCACGGTCAGGTCCCCCATCACCATGCCCCGGAACGTCCCGTCCCGGTCCACCGTCACGTCGCCACCATGCATCCCGCGCATCGCCGTTCCTCCGATCAGGACGCGAACAACAACACCGGCGTTTCCAGATAGGTCCGCAGCGCCTGGACGAAGCTGGCCGCGTCCCAGCCGTCGACCACCCGGTGGTCGCAACTGATCGACAGGTTCATCAGCTTGGCGCGCACGATATCGTCGCCCCGGAACACCGGGCGCTCGACGATCTTGTTCGGCCCGACGATCGCCACCTCCGGACGGTTGATCACCGGCGTCGTCGCGATGCCGCCCAGCGGCCCCAGCGAGGTGACGGTGATCGTGCCGCCCCCCATTTCCTCGCTGCGGATCGTGCCGGCCCGTGCCGCCTCGGCCAGCCGCGTGATCTCGGCGGCGAGCTGCCAGACGTTGCGATCCTGCGCGTCGCGGATCACGGGCACGGTCAGCCCGGCCGGGGTCTGCGTCGCCATCCCGCAATGCACCCGCCCCGACCGCGTCACCACGCCCGCCTCGTCGTCATAGCGCGCGTTCAGCATCGGGAAGTCGGGCAGGGTGCGGCACATCGCGACGATCAGGAACGGCAGCAGCGTCAGCTTTGGCCGATCGCCGCGGTGGGCGTTCAAATCGCCGCGCATCGCCTCCAGCGCGGTCACGTCGATCTCGTCGACATAGGTGAAGTGCGGAATGTTGCGCTTGGCGGCGGCCATGTTCTCGGCGATCCGCCGCCGCATGCCGATTACCCGCACGCTCTCGTCCGCCCAGGCACGCGGGACATCGGATGTATAGCCCTGCGCCGAACCGTAGCGCAGATACGCGTCCAGATCGGCGTGGCGGATACGGTCCCCCTCCGCCGCCCGCACCTGCGACAGATCGACGCCAAGTTCCTTGGCCCGCGCCCGCACCGCCGGCGAAGCCAGCGCCCGATGCTCACGCGAAACCGAATCCGCCTGCGCCTCCCTCTCCCCTCCGAGAGGGCCGGGGTGAGGGGCCGCCACAGGAGGCACGCTCTGAGTGGCCACCTTCTCCGGAGCCGGAGCCGGAGCCTGAGCCTGAGCCTGAGCCGGAGCGACAACCTCCTCGACCCCCGGATTTTCCGCCTCGATCTGCTCGGCCACCTCGTCCGAGCCGACCGCCTCCGCCGCCTCCGCCGCCTCGGTCTCAATCACCACCAGCGCCGCGCCGATCGGCACCATCTCGCCGACCTCGCCCGCCACCTCGACGATCGTGCCCGACACCGGCGACTCCATCTCCACGGTCGCCTTGTCGGTCATCATGTCGGCAAGGTTCTGGTCCTCCTCCACACGATCCCCCACGGCGACATGCCATGCGACGATCTCCGCCTCGGCAATGCCCTCACCGATATCGGGCAGGCGAAAGGTGAAACGCGCCATCCTCAAGCGTCCTTCATGATCTTCTTGAGCGCCTGTCCGATGCGGACCGGCCCCGGGAAATATGCCCATTCCAGGCTGTGCGGATACGGCGTGTCGAACCCCGTCACCCGCTCGATCGGCGCTTCCAGATGATAGAAGCAGCGCTCCTGCACCAACGCGGACAGTTCGGCACCGTAGCCGCCGGTGCGTGTCGCCTCGTGCACGATCATGCAGCGCCCGGTCTTCTTCACCGACGCCTCGATCGTGTCGATGTCCAGCGGCACCAGCGTACGCAGGTCGATGATCTCCGCATCCACCCCCATGTCGGCCACGGTGTTGGCGACGACATGGACCATCGTGCCGTAGCACAGGACCGTCACGCCCTCGCCCTCACGCACCACCGCGGCCTTGCCCAGTTCGACCTTGTAGTATCCGGTCGGGACCGCACCGCCGGGATGCTGCGACCAGTTCGACGCGGGGCGATCCCAATGCCCGTTGAACGGGCCGTTATAGATGCGCTTGGGCTCGAAGAAGAGGACGGGGTCGTTGTCCTCGATCGCTGCGATCAGCAGCCCCTTGGCGTCGTACGGCGTCGACGGGATCACCGTCTTGATGCCGGAGACATGGGTGAAGATGCCCTCCGGGCTCTGCGAGTGCGTCTGCCCGCCGAAGATGCCGCCGCCAAAGGGCGAGCGCACCGTGATCGGCGCGGTGAACTCGCCCGCCGAGCGATAGCGCAGCCGCGCCGCCTCGCTGACCAACTGGTCGAGCGCGGGATAGATATAGTCGGCGAACTGGATTTCGGGCACCGGGCGCAGGCCATAGGCGCCCATGCCGATCGCGACGCCGATGATACCGGTTTCGGTGATCGGCGTGTCAAACACGCGCGTCTTGCCATATTTCGCCTGCAACCCCGCGGTCGCGCGGAACACGCCGCCGAAATAGCCGACATCCTCGCCCATCACGAGCACGTCCGGGTCGCGCGCCATCACCACGTCCAGCGCGGAGTTGATCGCCTGGATCATCGTCATCCGGGCGGTTTCGGGCTGGGTGCCTGCCGTCATCGCTTCCTCGCCCCCCATCACTTCCTCGCCCACGGCCGCCCGCTCGCTTCTTCCTCGTCCAGCATCTGCTGGCGCTGTTCCTGCAGGTGCCAGGGCATCTCCTCGAACACCCCATCGAACAGCGAATCGAGCGGCTGGTGCAGCCCGTGCCCCAATATCCCGTTCGCCTCTGCCGCCTTCTGCGCGGCGCGCACCTCCTCGGCACACGCCTTGTCCTGTTCGGCGTGCTGTTCCTCGCTCCACTCGCCAAGCGCGATCAGATGATCCTTCAACCGCACCACCGGATCCCCCAGCGGCCACGCGCCCGATTCTTCGGCGGAGCGATACTGGGTGGGATCGTCGGAGGTGGAGTGCCCCTCCGCGCGGTAGGTGAACAGCTCGATCAGCGTCGATCCCTGGTTCAGCCGCGCCCGCTCGGCCGCCCACATCGTCGCGGCATAGACCGCCAGCGCGTCGTTGCCGTCGACCCGCAGGCCGGCGATCCCGTATCCGATCGCGCGCGCGGCAAAGGTCGTCGCCTCCGCCCCCGCGAAACCCGAAAAGCTGGAGATCGCCCACTGGTTGTTGACGACGTTCATGATGACCGGCGCCCGGTACACCGCGGCAAAGGTGCAGGCAGAGTGGAAGTCACCCTCCGCGGTCGACCCTTCGCCGCACCATACCGCCGCGATCCGGTTGTCGCCCTTCGCCGCGGAGGCCATCGCCCAGCCTACCGCCTGCGGATATTGCGTCGTCAGGTTGCCGGAGATCGAGAAGAAGCCGAACCGCTTTTCGGAATACATGATGGGCAGCTGCTTGCCGCCCAGCTTGTCGCCGGTGTTCGAATAGATCTGGTTCATCATGTCGACCAGCGGACAGCCGCGCGCGATCAGCAGCCCCTGTTGCCGGTACGACGGAAAGCACATGTCGTCGGCGTCCAGCGCATAGGCCGCCGCGACCGCCACCGCCTCCTCGCCCCGCGCCTTCATGTAGAAGCTGGTCTTGCCCTGCCGCTGCGCCCGGAACATCCGCTCGTCGAACGCGCGCAGCAACACCATGCTGCGCAGCATCCGGCGCAACAGGTCCGGCGACAGCTTCGGGTCCCAGGGGCCGACGGCGTGGCCCTCTTCGTCCAGCACCCGCACCAGACCATAGGACAATTCATGGAAATCGGCCGGCGCATCGCCGGTGTCAGGGCGCCGCGCAGCGCCCGCGGGCGGCACGTCGAATCCGTTGAAATCGACCGCATCGCCCGGCCGGAAACGCGGTTCGGGCACATGCAGGCTCAGCGGCGGCAGATTGGCGCGGGAATGTCCGGCCATGCTCTCTCCATTCAGTGGCGCCCGTTTTTCGGGTCGATCACTCGTTTCAACCGCCTGTTATAAAATTTCAAGCCCCCGTGATGCTTTTCGTCCCCGTCTTGCCGCGAACCGCCGGCTCGCCTATCTGGCGCGGGCGGCGACCACGTTCCCGCCCCTTATGGGTGTTCAAGACCGGGACGGCCCGGCAGCAAGCCTTTGAAGGAAGCTGCCCCATGCCCTGGATCATCCTTGCCATCGCCGGTCTGTTCGAGGTCGTCTGGGCCTATGCGATGAAGCAATCGCATGGCTTCACCCGGCTATGGCCCTCGGTCATCACCTTTGCCGGCATGTTTATCAGCTTCGGCCTGCTCTCGCTTGCGATGCGCAGCCTGCCGCTGGGTACCGCCTATACGGTATGGACCGGCATCGGCGCGGTGGGCGCCTTCGTGCTGGGCGTGCTGATCCTTGGCGAATCGGCGCATCCCATGCGCATCGGCGCGGCGGTCCTTATCGTCTCCGGCCTGGTCCTGATGAAGCTGTCGGACGGATAGGGCCAGGCACGCGCCCTTACGGCCGCGCCACGATCCGCCACCGATCCTGCGCGATCGTCATCGCCGCCACGCCCGGTTTCCAGATGCCGTCCGTGCCGCGCCGTTCATAGCCGCACACGAACACCAGATGCTCGTGTGACGACAGCCGGCACCCATTGGCCCGCAACGTGCCCGCCGCCGCATCCTCGCCGCCCGCCTTCCAGGCCGCGGCAAGCTGCTCGTCGGTCGGCCGCGGCGACAGGCGATCGGCGGCATAGGGCCCGTCCAGCGCCGCCTGGCCCGCCGCCACCACGGCGGGCTCCAGCGGCGGCAGCGGGGCGGCACGCTGCGCATCCCACGCCCCCATCTGCTGCAGGATCGCACCCGGCGCATCGACGGGCGGGCCCGACTGTGCCGCCACCGCCAGCACCGCCAGCAGCAGCATCAGCCGCCCACCACCTGTTCGATCACGCCGAAGACCGGGTGATGCCGGTCGTCCTCGGCCCAGATCCGCACCGTGTCGCCCGCCTTCAGGAACGGTGTCCTGGCCGCGCCGCCCTGGATCGTCTCCACCGTGCGCAACTCGGCAAGGCACGAATAGCCGACCCCGCCCTGCGCGATCGGCTTGCCCGGCCCGCCATCCGCATCCCGGTTGGATACGGTGCCCGATCCGATGATCGTCCCCGCCCCCAGTGCGCGCGTCTTCGCCGCATGCGCGATCAGCGTGCCGAAATCGAAGGTCATGTCCTCGCCCGCCTCGGCGCGGCCGAACGGCTTGCCGTTCAGGTCGACCATCAGCCGGCGGTGCAGCTTGCCGTCCCGCCACCAGTCGCCAAGCGAATCCGGCGTCACGAACACCGGCGAAAAGGCAGAGGCCGGCTTCGACTGGAAGAAGCCGAACCCCTTGGCCAGTTCGCCCGGGATCAGCCCGCGCAGCGATACGTCGTTGGTCAGCCCGACCAGCCGGACCGCCGCCAGCGCCTCGTCGCGGCTGGCGCCCATCGCCACGTCGCCGGTCACCACCACCACCTCGGCCTCCAGGTCGCAGCCCCAGCTTTCGTCGACCAGCGGGATCGGATCGCGCGGGCCCAGAAACCCGTCCGAACCACCCTGATACATCAGCGGATCATGCCAGAAGCTGTCGGGCATCTCGGCGCCCCGCGCCTGCCGCACCAGCGCGACATGGTTCACGTATGCCGACCCGTCCGCCCATTGATAGGCGCGCGGCAACGGGGCGGCGGCATCATGTTCGTGAAAGCGTCCCTTGGGGATCGCGTCATGCGCCAGGTCGGTCGCCAGATTGGCGAGGTCGGGCGCCAGCCGGTCCCAATCGTCCAGCGCCGCCTGCAATGTCGGCGCGATGTGCGCGGCATCGGCATACCAGGCCAGATCGTCCGACACGACGACGAGGCGGCCGTCGCGACCCCCCTTCAGGCTGGCAAGCTTCATGGGCGTTCCTCTCCGTTGTTTGGCACAGGCGTGCCGGAAGCGGGAGCGCGGATCAACCCCGCGACGCAACCAGCCAACGGCTTGACTTTTTCACATTTGCAAGCCAAGGGAGCCGCCGATCGTGCCGGTTCATGGCAAGCGTGAACGGACCCTGGTCCCGGCGCCGGCGCGATATTTCGATCAAAGGCTGTCCTTGTCACGCGGGGCATCATTCTTCCCCCCGGTGCGCCGGCCGATCGCGGCTGCGCCCGCTGCCAAGGCTATTCTCATGTCCTTTTCCGAACTCGGTTTGTCGGAGCCGCTCGTCCGCGCGCTCGAAGCCAAGGGCTATGCCGAGCCCACGCCGATCCAGCGCGATTCGATCCCGACCCTGCTGGAGGGTCGCGACCTGCTGGGCATCGCCCAGACCGGCACCGGCAAGACCGCGGCCTTTGTGCTGCCCTCGATCCAGCGTCTGGTCGCCGCCAACAAGCGTGTGCTGCCGACGCATTGCCGCATGCTGGTGCTCGCTCCCACGCGTGAACTCGCCAGCCAGATCGCCGACAATGCGCGCGGCTACGGCAAGTTCTCGAAGCTGACCGTCGCCACCGTCTTCGGCGGCACCAGCATCGCCAAGAACAAGAACGACCTGTCGCGCGGCGTCGACATCCTCGTCGCCACGCCCGGCCGCCTGATCGATCTGGTCGAGCAACAGCTCCTGAACCTGTCGATGATCGAGATCCTGGTCCTCGACGAGGCGGACCAGATGCTCGACCTGGGCTTCATCCATGCGCTGCGCCGCATCGTGAAGATGCTGCCGAAGAAGCGCCAGTCGCTGTTCTTCTCGGCCACCATGCCGACCCAGATCCGCGAGCTGGCGGACAAGTTCCTCGACGACCCGGCGACCGTCTCGGTCACGCCCGTCGCGACCACCGCCGAGCGGGTCGAGCAATATGTCACCTTCGTCACCCAGACGGAGAAGCAGGCGCTGCTGACGATCGTGCTGGGCGATCCGGCGATCGACCGTGCGCTGGTCTTCACCCGTACCAAGCACGGCGCGGACCGCGTGGTGAAGCTGCTGGCGGGCAACGGCATCGCCTCGCACGCGATCCACGGCAACAAGAGCCAGGCACAGCGCGAGCGTGCGCTGGGCGCGTTCAAGTCGGGCGAGGTCCGCATCCTGGTCGCGACCGACATCGCCGCACGCGGCATCGACGTTTCGGGCGTCAGCCATGTGGTGAATTTCGAGCTGCCCAACGTGCCCGAACAATATGTCCACCGCATCGGCCGCACCGCGCGCGCCGGTCGCTCGGGCATCGCCATCGCCTTCTGTGCCGAGGACGAGCGGCCCTATCTGCGCGACATCGAGAAGCTGACGCGCCAGAAGATCCCCGTCACCCCGCTTCCCGCCGACTTCGTGAAGCGGGCCGAGGCGATCAAGGCACAGCGCGTCAAGGCGATCGGGGCGGACCCCGCCCCGCGCGCCGACCGGCCGCGCCAGCAGCCGCGACCCAAGGCGACGCATGCGGCACGCCCCAGCGATCCGCGCGGACCCCGTGGCCGTCAGCGTCGCCGTGGCGGCGGGGGCGGTGGTGGCCGCAGCGCCGGCGCGCCCGCCCAGGGCTAAAGGCCAGGGGCAGGGATAAACCATCAGGGTCAGGGCGTTGTCCCGGCATCGATCCCTAAAAGGAGGATGCCATGGACATCGCCCACACACCCGCTGCCGAACGTATCGCACGGGTACTTTGCGGCCAGCGGATCAGCATCAACGCCGGCGGCGAGACCGAATCGGCCTCCGCGATGGTCGACGATCACTGGAGGGATCACCTGCCCGACGCGCTCGCGGTCCTGCGCACGCTGCGCGAACCCGACCAGCACATGGCGGCCGCGGGCGATCCCGCCATCTGGGAAGCCATGGTTCTGGTCGCGATCGAACAGGCCAAGCCGAAACCGCAAACGGTGGTGCTCTAACGCCGTCCATCGGCGGTTCGCCGGGATGCCCGGCACGCGGCGTCACCAGATGGATTGCGCGCGCAGAGGCGCCTAGAGCGCAGAAACGGCGAACCCGCGCCTCTGCGCAAACATCGTATCTTCTGCTTCGCGTCTTCGCGTCTTCGCGTGAACCAAACTCCTTCAATCAGCGAAGCGCGCCGCTCGCTTCTCCAGATTCGCCATCACCGCCTCCCGCTGGTTCGCCCCTCGCATCAGCCGCAACTGTGCGGCACTTTCCGCGCGCAGGATGGTGGCGGCATCACCGTCCGCGGCAACCGCGAACAGGCCCTTGGCCTCGCGCACCGCATCGGGGCTGCGTGCCGCGATCACCCGCGCCAAATCGCGCGCCGACCCCATCGGATCCTCCGTCAGGCGGGTGACGAAGCCGAACGCCTGCGCTTCCTCGGCCGAGAACTCCCGCGCGGTATAGGTCAACTCGCGCACCACGTCGTCGCGCACCATGCCCCGCCACAAGGCGACGCCCGCCATGTCGGGCACCAGTCCCCAGTGCATCTCGCGAATGGCGAAGCGCGTTGCGGGGTGCGCCAGCCGGATGTCTGCGCCCGACATGATCTGGAACCCGCCGCCGAAGGCGACGCCGTGCACCGCTGCGATCACCGGTATCGGCAGGGTCCGCCAGCCCCAGGCGGCCTGCTGCACCAGGTTTGCCGCGCCGTGCGTCCGTTCCTCGGTCAACAGGCCGGAGCCGCCGCCCGCCATCGCCGCCATGTCCAGCCCGGCGCAAAAGGCGTTGCCCTCACCCGACAGGATGACGACGCGCACCTCGGCCCGCGTCGCCAGCGCCGCGATCGTGTCGGCGATCTGCGCGAACATGGGCGCATCGATCGCGTTCATCTTGGCGGCGCGGGCCAGCCGCACCTCGGCAACGCCATCGGCCAGCGTGATCGCCACCCGGTCTTCCATCGCCACTCTCCACTCACGCCTGGCGCCGATTGCGCCGCATGCCCAGCGGTGTACAGCATGTCGCGATGAGGTTCGATATCGACCGTTTCGCCGCAGCGGGCGGCTTTGGCGGCCATGGCGGCCGGCTGGGCATGCGCTATCATGCGCATGGGCCCGACTGGGCCGAACTGGCACTGCCCTATGATCCGGCGCTGGTTGGCGATCCGGAAAGCGGCGTCATCGCATCGGGGCCGATCATCACCATCATGGACATGGCGACCAGCCTGGCGGTCTGGCTGAAACGCGGGCGTTTCGTGGCCCATGCGACGCTCGATCTGCGCGTCGACTATCTCCGCCCCGCCACGCCCGGCGCCACCGTCATCGGCCGCGGTGAATGCTACCGCGTCACCCACTCCATCGCCTTTGTCCGCGGACAGGCGCATGACGGCAACCCCGACGATCCCGTCGCACACGTCACCGGCACCTTCATGACCACCGGCCTGCGCGACACCCGCCAGCCATGAACCCGCCCCAGACGCTGCCGCCCTATGCGCACCTCCTGGGTTGCACGATCGAACGCACGCCCGATGGCGTGCCCGAACTCATCCTCCCCTTCGCCGACGACGTCATCGGCCGTCCCGGTTTTCTCCATGGCGGTGCGATCGCGGGGCTGCTGGAGGTGGCGGCGATCGCGATGCTGGCGCACGGGCTGGAGGAGGAGGGCGGGGGCCGGATCAAGCCGGTCACCGTCACCGTCGACTTCATGCGCGGCGGGCGCGATCACACCACCCGTGCCGCCGCACGCATCGTCCGCCTGGGCCGCCGCATCGCCAATGTCGAGGCGATCGCCTGGCAGGACGACCGCGACCGCCCGATCGCGGCTGCCCGCATGACCTACCGGATCAGCCGGCCGGAGCCCGTTCTTTCGGAGTAGTATCTCCGCACCCGGCCTAGCCCCTCTTCGCGCTGGAACCTGCCCCTGCGCCACATCTAAGCTTTGCCTCACAACGAAAGCGGACCTGGGGGCAGGTATGCAGGGGGCAAGCACGAAAAGGTCGATCGGGGGATTCCCGGTCATCAACTGCGACCGTCATGTTCTGGCGGAAGCGCTACGGCATCGTCTCGCGCTCAGGCGGCGGACGATCCTGTTCTTCGCCAATCAGAATTTCGTCGTCGAATGCCAGAAGATCGGCCGCCGCATGGCGTCGCGTCGGGACGTGCTGGTGGTCAGCGACGGGATCGGGGCGGAGATCGGCGCGCGGCTGGTCAGCGGACGCGGTTTCGTCGAAAATCTGAACGGCACCGACTTCACGCCATTCTTCTTCGAGCGGCTCGGGCGCAAGCTGCGCCTGTTCCTGGTCGGCGGCACGCCCGAGAATGTCGAGGCGGCAGCGCGCATCTTTGCCGAAAGCTGGTCGACCGAGGTCGTCGGCACGCAGGACGGCTTTTCGCTGTGGCAGGACGAGGACGCGGTGATCGAGCGGATCCGCGATGCGAGACCCGACGTGCTGATCGTCGGCATGGGCAATCCGCTCCAGGAACGCTGGATCCTCGACCATGCGGACCGGTTGGAGGTGCCGCTCGCCATGGGGGTCGGCGCGCTGTTCGAATGGCTGACCGGCGCCAAGCAGCGGGCGCCGCAATGGGTGCGCGACGCGCGCATGGAATGGGCCTATCGCCTGGCCAGCGAGCCGCAGCGCCTCGCCAGGCGCTATTCGGTCGGCATCGTCCACTTCTTCCTGCTCGTCGCCGCCTGGGGACAGGCGAACTTCAAGCCGGAGGAGGAACCCCGCCCGGTGCCGCTGCCGCCCAAGCACCAGTTCGATGACGAGCGCGAGGCGGTGCCGGTCGCCTGACCGGCCCCATCACCGCGCCGGGGTCAGTTGCACCAGCCGACCTCGCGCGCCGTCCTCCAGCACCCACAAGGTGCCGTCCGGGCCCTGTTCCACCTCGCGGATGCGCGCGCCCAGCGCCAGCCGGCCGACCTCGCTCGCCGTCGTGCCGTTCACCCGCACCCGCACCAGTCCCTGGCTGACCAGCCCGGCCAGCACGAAATCGTTGGTCCAGCCGGCAAAGCGCGTGCCGGTATACTGGATCATCCCGCCCGGCGCGATCACCGGCGTCCAGCTGACGAGCGGTGCGGTAAAGGCGGTGTTGGTCGAATGCCGGGGGATCGGCGCCCCGCCATAGTCGTTCCCCTCCGACACGTTCGGCCAGCCATAGTTCCGGCCCGCTTCGATCAGGTTGAACTCGTCGCCGCCCTCCGGCCCCTGCTCGCTTTCGAACAACCGGCCATCGGCGGCAAAGACCAGTCCGTACGGGTTGCGATGGCCCAGCGTCCAGATTTCCGCCTTGGCGCCGCTGCGCCCGACGAACGGGTTGGTGGAGGGCACCGCGCCATCGGGGTCGATCCGCACGATCTTGCCGAGCGTCTGGGCGAGGTCCTGCGCCGGCGCGCCCTTCTGCCGCTCGCCCGCGGTCACGAACAGCCGACGGTCGGACGAGAACGCCATGCGCCCGCCGAAATGCCCGTCACCCGAGACCTTGGGGTCCTGTCGCCAGATCACGCTGACATTGTCCAGCCGCCCGCCGGTGCCGTCGGTGACCAGCGTGCCCCGCGCCACCGCCAGCCCCTTGCCGCCGCTGCCCGCCTCGGCATAGCTCAGATAGATGCGGTTGTTGGTCGCGAATTGCGGGTCCAGCGCCACGTCCTGCAACCCGCCCTGCCCGGCAAAGGCCACCGCCGGCACCCCGGCGACCGCGGCCGAGACCGTGCCGGTCGTCGTCACGATGCGCAGCCGTCCGGGCTTTTCGGTCACCAGCATCCGCCCGTCGGGCAGGAATATCATCGCCCAGGGGTTGTCGAAGGTGGCGACCGCGTTTTGCGTCACGCTGGTCGTGGGCGGGGTCGGCGTCGTCGGGGTCGGGGTCGGCGTACCGGTCGGGGCGGGCACCGGCGCGATCGATCCGCCGCCGTCATCGTCGCCGCACGCGCCCGCCAGCAGCAACAGGGCGAGCGCGAACGGCGTGGCACGCCGCGGGTTCATGACTGCGGGTCTAGCCGGATCAGCCGCCCCTGCGACCCGTCGTCACCATCCTCCAGCACGTAGATCGCGCCGTCCGGCCCCTCGGCCACGTCGCGGATGCGGGCACCCATGTCCCACTGGTCGCCCTTGCTGGCCGCGGTCCCGTTCAGGTCGACGCGCACCAGCGACGTGCTCGACAGCCCGCCGATGAACGCGTCCCCCTTCCACTGCGGGAAGCGGTTGCCCGCATAGATCATCAGCCCGCCCGGCGAGATCACCGGGTTCCACGACACCTTGGGCGGCTCGTAACCGTCACCGGGCTTGTGGTCGGGAATGTCGCGACCGTCATAATGCGATCCGTTCGACGCGTTGGGCCATCCGTAGTTGCGCCCGGGCAGGATCAGATTGACCTCGTCGCCGCCCTTGGGCCCCATCTCCTGCTCCCAGAGATTACCCTGGGCATCGAACGCCAGGCCCAGCAGGTTGCGGTGGCCATAGGACCAGACCGCCGGGTTGAATCCTTGCGCTGCCAGCGGATTGGCCGGCGCCGGCTTGCCGTCCAGCGTCAGGCGCAGCACCTTGCCCAGCGTCGCCTGCTTGTCCTGCGCAGGCGTGAATTTCTGCCGGTCGCCGGCGGTGAAGAACAGGTATTTGCCATCGGGCGAGAAGGCGATCCGCCCCGAATAATGGCCGTTGCCCTCGACCAGCGGCCCGGCGCGGAACAGCGCCTCGATCTGGCGCAGCCGGTCGTCGGCCAGCACGCCGCGCGCCAGCACCACGCCCTTGCCGCCATCGCCTGCCGCCGAATAGCTGAAATAGACCTGCTTGTTCTGCGCAAAGCCCGGCGCCGGCACGATATCCATCAGCGCGCCCTGTCCGGCCGAATCGACCGGCAGCGTCGCGATCACGCGCCGCGTCCGGCCATCGGCGGACAGCATCAGCATCCGCCCGTCCTTTTCGCTGACCAGCATCCGCCGGTCGGGAAGAAAGGCCACCGCCCAGGGCGAATCGAAGTCGGCGATCACCGTCTCGGTAAACGGCTTGGCGCCCGCCGGGACGTTGGCGGCCCCTTGCGTCGCGGCCCCCTGCATCGTCGCGTTGTCGGCACCCGGCGCCTCGACATTGCCCGAACAGGCGATCAGCGCCACCGGCAACAGCGCGAGCAGACCTGTATGCATCAACATCCTCCCGAATTTGCCATCCAACGCGGAACCGTGCCGAAGGATGCTTGTACCTTGCCCCGTTCGGGCGTATATCCTGCATCACTCTCTAACATCGTCAGGTGAAAGAGGCTGCGGGGCAACGGCACCGCGGCGCCGAACCTGCATATCCGGGATCTTGCATGGCGGACATCGCCCTTCTCACGTCGATCATCGAACCCGAGTCCCAGGCGCTCGGCTTCGCCCTGGTGCGCGTGAAGATGTATGGCGGCCAGTCGGACCCGACGCTGCAGGTCATGGCCGAGCGTCCCGATACCCGCCAGTTGACCATCGACGACTGCGCCGCCCTGTCGCGCCGCATCTCCGACGTGTTCGACCAGATGGAGGCAGAGGGCCGCGATCCGATCGACCATGCGTACCGGCTGGAGGTATCCTCGCCCGGTATCGATCGCCCGCTGACCCGGCTTCAGGACTTTGCCGACTGGGCCGGGCATGAGGCACGCATCTACCTTGCCGAGCCGATCGACAACCGCAAGCAACTGACCGGCGACCTGATCGGGGTCGAGGGTGATGCGGTGACGATCGACGTCAACAAGTTCAAGCCGATGACGGTGCGGTTCGACCAGATCGCCGACGCAAAGCTACTCATGACCGATCGCCTGATCGCCGCCACCCAGCCGCTCTCCACCGAGGGCGCCGACGAATTCTTTTACCAGGACGCGCCCGAGGACGGCGCCACCACGGAAGGACAGCACTGATGGCCACCGCCGTTTCCGCCAACAAGGCGGAACTGATCGCGATCGCGAACGCCGTCGCATCCGAGAAGATGATCGACAAGGCGATCGTCATCGAGGCGATGGAAGATGCGATCCAGCGCGCCGCCCGCGCCCGCTATGGTGCGGAAAACGACATCCGCGCCAAGCTGGACCCCAATTCCGGCGACCTGCGCCTGTGGCGCGTCGTGGAAGTGGTCGAGCAGGTCGACGATTATTACAAGCAGATCGACCTGAAGGGTGCCGAGAAGCTGCAAAAGGGCGCGAATGTCGGCGACTTTATCGTCGATCCGCTGCCTCCGATCGAATTCGGCCGCATCGCGGCGCAGGCCGCCAAGCAGGTGATCTTCCAGAAGGTCCGCGATGCCGAGCGCGAGCGTCAGTATGAGGAATTCCGCGACCGCCAGGGCGAGATCATCACCGGCGTCGTCAAGCGCGTCGAATTCGGCCACATCGTGGTCGATCTCGGCCGCGCCGAGGGCGTGATCCGCCGCGACGCGCAGATCCCGCGCGAGGCGGTGCGCGTCAACGACCGCATCCGCTCGCTGATCCTGAACGTGCGCCGCGAGAATCGCGGGCCGCAGATCTTCCTCAGCCGCGCGCACCCGGACTTCATGAAGAAGCTGTTCGCGCAGGAAGTGCCCGAAATCTACGACGGCATCATCGAGATCAAGGCCGCCGCCCGCGATCCGGGCAGCCGCGCCAAGATCGGCGTCATCAGCCACGATTCGTCGATCGATCCGGTCGGCGCCTGCGTCGGCATGAAGGGCAGCCGCGTGCAGGCCGTCGTGCAGGAGATGCAGGGCGAGAAGATCGACATCATCCCCTGGTCGCCCGACACCGCGACCTTTGTGGTGAACGCGCTCCAGCCGGCGAACGTCAGCCGCGTCGTGATCGACGAGGAAGAGGACCGGATCGAGGTGGTGGTGCCCGACGACCAGCTTTCGCTGGCGATCGGCCGCCGCGGCCAGAATGTCCGCCTCGCCAGCCAGCTGACCGCCAAGGCGATCGACATCCTGACCGAGGCCGACGCCTCCGAGAAGCGCCAGAAGGAGTTCGTGCAGAACTCCGAACTGTTCCAGAACGAGCTGGACGTGGACGAGACGCTGGCCCAGCTTCTGGTCGCCGAGGGCTTCGGCGCGCTCGAAGAGGTCGCCTATGTCGAGATCGACGAGCTGGCGAGCATCGAGGGCTTCGACGACGATCTGGCGCAGGAGCTGCAAAGCCGTGCGCAGGAAGCGCTCGACCGCCGCGAGCAGACCAATCGCGAGGAGCGTCAGGCACTGGGCGTCGAGGATGCCCTGGCCGACATCCCCTATCTGACCGAGGCGATGCTGGTCACGCTGGGCAAGGCGGGCATCAAGACGCTGGACGATCTCGCCGATCTCGCCACCGACGAGCTGGTCGAGAAGAAGCGCGCCGAGCCGCGTCGCCGCGGCGACGATGCGCCCAAGCGCGAGGCCAAGGGCGGCATCCTTGCCGAATACGGCCTCAGCGACGAGCAGGGTAACGAGATCATCATGGCCGCGCGCGCCCACTGGTTCGCCGACGAAGAGGGCGAAGAGGGCACCGAGGCTGCGGCCGGCTCCGACGCCGACACTGCAACCGGGGAGGACGAACAGGCCTGATGCCGTTTATTTCCATCCGCCTGGCCGGCTCCGCCACCAAGGCGCAAAAGGCCGATATCGTCGCCGACGTGACCCGCTCGATGGTGGAGCGGCTGGGCAAGAACCCGGCCGCCGTCCAGATCGTGATCGAGGAAGTGTCTACGGAAAACTACGGCGCCGGCGGTCAGTTGATCGCCGACCGCGATGCCCCGAAGGGAGACGCGCATGCGGTCCCGGGGCAATGAGCGCGACGCTGTAAGGCAGGCAGAGGCGGCAGCGGACGGTGCCCCCGTCCGCCGCTGCATCCTGTCCGGCGAGCGCGAGGCGCGCGACGGGCTGGTGCGTCTCGCGCTGGCGCCCGACGGCCGCGTGCTGCCCGATGTCCGTGCCAAGGCGCCCGGCCGCGGCGCGTGGATCGGCGTGAAGCGTGCGGAACTGGAGGTCGCGCTGAAAAAGGGCCGGCTGAAGGGCGCCTTGGCGCGTGCCTTCAAATCGGCCGATTTCCAGATCCCCGATGACCTGCCCGCGCTGATCGCTGCTGCACTGGAGCGCAATGCGCTCGACCGGCTGGGGCTCGAGTCGCGGTCCGGTGCGCTGCTCACCGGGTCCGACCGGATCGAGACCGCGGCGCGCTCGGGGCAGTTGCAGGCGCTCTACCATGCCGCGGATGCCAAGCCCGATGGCACCCGCCGTCTGGCACAGGCGTGGCGGGTCGGTTCGGACCGCGAAGGCTCCGACCTGAAGGGGTTGGCGTTGCCGGTGGCACGCCCCATATTGTCGTTGGCGTTGGGCCGCGAGAATGTGGTACATATCGGCCTGACAGATCGTAACGCAGCAAAGCGGGTGAGCGAAGCGCTCGACCGCTGGCTGCATTTTATCGGACCCGACCCTGTGGCAACGCCTTGCGAAACGGCCTCGCAAGGCGCATCGGCGTCCGACCTTTCCGGTGACCGACCGGCCGTGAACGTACACGAGGAATTTGAGTGAGCGAGACCGACAACGACAAGCCGAAACTCGGAATGCGCCAGCCTCTGGGGCTGAAGCGCACGGTCGAGACCGGCAAGGTGAAGCAGAGCTTCAGCCACGGCCGCTCGAACACCGTGATCGTGGAGACCAAGCGTCGCCGCGTCCTCGGCCGTCCGGGCGAAGCTGCGCCCGAGGCACAGGCGCCCGCGCCTGAGGCCGCACCGGCGCCGGCACCTGCCCCCGCCCCGGCGCCCCAGCCGCCCCGCCCGCCGGTCAACGAGACCGCGCAGGAGCGTCAGGCACGCCTGCTGCGCGAGGCCGAGGATCAGCGCATGAACGCGCTCGAGGATGCGCGCCGCCGCGAGGACGCCGAGCGTCAGCGCGCCGCCGAGGAAGAGCGTCGCCGCGCCGAGGAACGCGCCCGTGCCGAGGCAGAGGCCAAGGCTGCGCCTGCGCCCGAGCCGGCTCCTGCGCCCGCGCCCGCGCCCGAACCGGAGGCGCCCGTCGCGGCAGAGCCGGCGGCCCCCGCCGCGCCCGAGCCGCCGACGATCAGCGTGCAGCCGCGCATGTTCCGCCCGGTCGAGCGGCCGGTGATCCCGCCGCCCGCGCCCAAGCCGGAACCCGTCGCCGCGCCTGCCCCGGCGCCGACGCCCGCACCCGCGCCCGCTCCGAAGGCTGCGCCGACGCCCGCTCCGGCGCCTGCGCCCGCTCCGGCGCCTGCGCCCGCCCCGGCGCCGACGCCCGCCCCCGCGCCCCTGCTGGGCCGCGACCCCGCGATGCCGGCCCCGCGCCGCTTCTCGCCGGTGCAGCGTCCCGTCATTCCGCCCCGGCCCGCACCTGCCCCGGCACCGGCGCCCACGCCTGCCCAGGCCGCCGCACCGGCCGCCGGCAACACGGCGTCGTCCTCGGCACCGCGTTCGCTGCCGTCCGGTCAGGCGACCCCGCGCAACGCGCCGCCCAGCCGGCCGCAGCAGCGCGACCGCAAGGGTGACGAGCGTCGTGGCGGCAAGCTGACCGTCAACCGCGCGCTGAACGAGGACGGCAGCGCCCGCGCCCGTTCGCTCGCCGCGCTCAAGCGTGCTCGCGAAAAGGAGAAGCGTTCCTTCGGCGGCCCGCGCGAACCGCAGGTCAAGCAGGTCCGCGACGTGCAGGTGCCCGAGGCGATCACCGTTCAGGAACTCGCCAACCGCATGGCGGAAAAGGGCGCCGATCTGGTCAAGACGCTGTTCAAGATGGGCATGCCCGTCACCATGACGCAGACGATCGACCAGGACACGGCCGAGCTGCTGGTGACCGAATTCGGCCACAACATCGTGCGCGTCTCCGACTCGGACATCGATCTGGCGATCGACACCAGCGAGGACCCGGTCGATGCGATGAAGCCGCGTCCGCCGGTGGTGACCATCATGGGTCACGTCGATCACGGCAAGACCAGCCTTCTGGACGCGCTGCGCGGCACCGATGTGGTGCGCGGCGAGGCCGGCGGCATCACGCAGCATATCGGTGCGTATCAGGTCACGCTGAAGGACAAGTCGAAGGTCACCTTCCTCGACACGCCGGGCCACGAAGCGTTCACGCAGATGCGTGCCCGCGGCGCGGACGTCACCGACATCGTGGTGCTGGTGGTCGCGGCCGATGACGGGCTGATGCCGCAGACGATCGAGGCGATCAACCACACCAAGGCATCGGGCAAGCCGATGATCGTGGCGATCAACAAGATCGACAAGCACGACGCCAATCCCCAGCGCGTGCGCGAGCGTCTGCTCGAGCATGACGTGCAGGTCGAGGCGATGGGCGGCGAGACGCAGGACGTCGAGGTGTCGGCGCTCAAGAAGATCGGTCTCGACGAGCTGATGGAGAAGATCCAGCTCCAGGCCGAACTGATGGAGTTGCAGGCCAACCCCGATCGTGGCGGCGAAGGTGCCGTGATCGAGGCGAAGCTGGACAAGGGCCGCGGGCCCGTCGCGACGATCCTCGTCAATCGCGGTACGCTGAAGGTCGGCGACGTGTTCGTCGTCGGCGCTGAATCGGGCCGTGTGCGTGCGCTGGTCGATGACAAGGGCCGTCAGGTGAAGCAGGCTGGCCCTGCGATGCCGGTCGAGGTGCTGGGCCTGTCGGGCGTTCCGCAGGCGGGCGACCAGTTGCAGGTGGTCGAGAACGAGGCGCGTGCCCGCGAGGTCGCGGAATACCGCCAGGGCGTGCTGACGCAGAAGCGGACCACCGCGGCGCCGGCCAGCCTGGAATCGATGTTCTCGGCGCTGAAGGCCAATCAGGCGCTGGAATATCCGCTGGTCGTAAAGGCGGATACGCAAGGCACCGTCGAGGCCATCGTCGCGTCGATCAACAAGATCTCGACCGACGACATCAAGGCGCGCATCCTGCACTCGGGCGTCGGCGGCATCACCGAGAGCGACGTGACGCTGGCGGCTGCCAGCGGCGCGCCGATCATCGGCTTCAACGTCCGCGCCAACGCCAAGGCGCGCGAGATCGCCGAGCGGAACAAGGTCGCGCTCAAATATTATGACGTGATCTATGACCTGATCGACGAGATCCGCGCCGGTATGGCCGGGCAGCTCGGTCCCGAGGCGTTCGAGACGGTGGTCGGCCGTGCGGAAATCCGCGAGGTCTTCTCGGCGGGCAAGCACGGCAAGGCGGCGGGTCTGCTCGTCACCGAAGGCGTCATCCGCAAGGCACTCAAAGCGCGCATCACCCGCAACGACGTCATCGTCTATGTGGGCGAGATCGCCAGCCTTCGCCGCTTTAAGGACGATGTCGCCGAAGTGCGCGCCGGTCTGGAATGCGGTGTGACCTTCTCCAACAACTTCATCGACATTCGTGCCGGTGACTATCTCGAAACCTTCGAGGTCGAACTGCGCGATCGTACGCTGTAACAACCGGATGCCTGCCTCTCCGCACGCGGAGGGGCAGGTAACGGACAAAAGCCATGAACAAAGATCCCCAGGAAAAATCGGTCCGCACCCTGCGCGTCGGCGAACAGGTGCGCCATGTGCTGTCGGAAGTGCTCCAGCGCGGCGACGTGCATGACGACACGCTCGCCAAGCACATGGTCAGCGTGACCGAGGTCCGCATGTCCCCCGACCTGCGCCACGCCACCGTCTTCGTGAAACCCCTGCTTGGCAAAGACGAGGAGGCCGTGTTGAAGGCGCTGCGCACCAACACCGCCTATCTGCAACGCGAGGTCGCCACCCGCGTGAAGATGAAATATGCCGCCAAGCTGAAGTTCCTGGCGGACGAAAGCTTCGACGAAGGCAGCCATATCGACGCCATCCTCCGCTCGCCCGACGTGGCGCGCGATCTGGGCGAGGATTGACGGCCCACAAGCGCGCGATCATCATACGTCCATGGGCACATATGCTATCATGGACGATGACGGGATCGTCACACTCCCGCCCGAAACGCTGGCACGACTGGGCTGGCAGGCGGGTCAGCCGCTCCGCATAAGGGCCGTGGAAGAGGGCATCCTCATCGAGCCCTGTCCGCCACTTCCTGCGGACCACATACCCGTTCTTCGGGAATAGCAGCAACGCCGTGCATCCGATCGGTGCATCGCTGCGTCCCACGCGAGTCCGCCTAACGAGCCGGAGCAGGCCGCTGTCATGAGGTGACAGCGTCAATCTGCCTCTACGCGAACCACCCGACCTGCGGTATCGAGCGCCTGATGGCCAAGCTCTATTTCTACTACGCCTCGATGAATGCGGGCAAATCGACCAACCTGCTCCAGGCCGATTTCAACTATCGCGAACGCGGCATGCGCACGATGCTGTTCACCGCCGCGATCGATGACCGGTTCGCTTATGGCACGATCACCTCGCGCATCGGCCTGTCGCAGACCGCCACGCCCTTCCACGTCACCACCGATATCGAACGCTGCGTGCTGGATCGCCATGCCGAGGGCGCCATCGCCTGCGTGTTCGTGGACGAGGCGCAGTTCCTGACCGCGACGCAGGTCGATCAGCTCGCCCGGCTGGCGGACGTGCACAACATCCCCGTTCTCGCCTACGGGCTGCGCACCGATTTCCGGGCGGCGCTGTTCGAGGGCTCGGCGCGGCTGCTGGCGCTCGCCGATGCGCTGATCGAGATAAAGTCGGTCTGCATGTGCGGGCGCAAGGCGACGATGAACCTGCGCGTCGATGAAGACGGCCGGGCGATCGCGGAAGGCCGCCAGACTGAGATCGGCGGCAACGAACGCTATGTCGCGCTGTGCCGCCGCCATTTCTGCGAGGCGCTGGCGCCCTGAGCGCCGTGCCGCTAGGCCCCCGCGCCATGCATGGATGGATCATTCTCGACAAGCCGCTGGAGATGGGCTCGACGCAAGGGGTGAGCGCGGTCAAGCGCGTGCTGCGCCAGGGCGGCTATGGCAAGTGGAAGGTCGGGCATGGCGGCACGCTCGATCCGCTGGCGACCGGCGTGCTGCCGATCGCGATCGGCGAGGCGACGAAACTCGCCGGCCGGCTGCTCGACAGCGACAAGGTGTACGACTTCACCATCCGCTTCGGTACCCAGACCGCGACGCTGGATACGGAGGGAGCGGTGGTCGCGACCAGCGACACCCGCCCCACCCGCGCCGCGCTGGACGCGGTGCTGCCGCGCTTCACCGGCGCGATCGAGCAGGTGCCGCCCGCTTATTCCGCGCTGAAGGTCGATGGCCAGCGCGCCTATGACCTCGCCCGCGCCGGCGAAGAGGTGGTGCTGGCGACGCGCAACGTGACGGTGCACCGACTCCACGCGCCGAAAACAAACGCCGGTCCGCACCATCCGTTCGCTCAGCACGAACGGATCGAGGCACAAGACAAAGGCCCTGAAACCCCGCCAGGCCAGCCGGATGAGGCATTGGAGGAGATCACCCTCACCGCCTATGTCTCCAAGGGCACCTATATCCGCAGCCTGGCGCGTGACATCGCGCTGGCCCTCGGCACCGTCGGCCACGTCACCATGCTGCGCCGGACCAAGGCCGGGCCATTCACGCTGCAAAACGCGATTACGCTGGACAAATTGAACGAATTGGGGCAGGCGCGCACCCTTGAACAGATACTCCTGCCGCTGAGTGCGGGGCTGGACGACATCCCGGCTCTTGCGCTCTCCCCCGACCAGGCAGGGGCGCTCCGTCAGGGGCGTGTGTTGGCCGGGATCGCCATGCAGGACGGCATGACGCTCGCAACGCTCGATCAGGTGCCCGTGGCACTGGTCGAGATCGCGAACGGCGAAGTCCGGGTCTTGCGTGGCTTCAACCTCGATTAGAAAGGATCAACGATGTCGATCACTGCCGAGCGCCGTCAGGAACTCATCAAGGATCATGCCCGCGCCGAAGGCGACACGGGTTCGCCCGAGGTTCAGGTCGCGATCCTGACCGAGCGGATCAAGAACCTGACCGAGCACTTCAAGGGCCATGCGAAGGACAACCATTCGCGCCGCGGCCTGCTGATGCTGGTCAACAAGCGTCGCAGCCTGCTGGACTATCTCCGCCACAAGGATGGCGAGCGGTATCTGGCCCTCATCGCGAAGCTCGGCCTTCGCAAGTAAAAAATGGCGCCTTCGGGCGCCATTTTCTTATCGCCGAAACACGTTTAGTCTAACCAGCATCCTCCGGCGCTGCGAAGTCCGGAGCACACAGGCAAGCGGGGCAATTCGGCCCCGCACCAGAGCCACTACTGGCTCCCTCATAGGCCCCGGCCGGGATAGGCCCGCCGGAGTAAGGAAATAGCATGTTCGATACCAAGAAGGTGGCAATCGAGTGGGGCGGCAAGACGCTGACCCTCGAAACGGGCAAGGTCGCCCGCCAGGCCGACGGCGCCGTTATCGCGACGCTGGGCGAAACCGTGGTGCTGTGCGCCGTGACCGCCGCCAAGACCGTCAAGGAGGGGCAGGATTTCTTCCCGCTCACCGTGCATTACCAGGAGAAGTTTTCGTCCGCGGGTCGCATCCCCGGCGGCTTCTTCAAGCGCGAGCGTGGCGCGACCGAGCGTGAGACGCTGGTCAGCCGCCTGATCGATCGCCCGATCCGCCCGCTGTTCCCGGAAGGGTTCTACAACGAGATCAACTGCATCGCGCAGGTGCTGTCCTATGACGGCGAGAACGAGCCCGACATCCTGGCGATGATCGCCGCGTCGGCCGCGCTCACCATCTCGGGCGTGCCCTTCATGGGCCCGATCGGCTGCGCGCGCGTCGGCTACCAGAATGGCGAATATCAGCTCAACCCGACCGACGCAGAGGCGATCGCGGGCGAGCTGGACCTGGTCGTCGCCGCCACGCACGACGCGGTGATGATGGTCGAATCCGAGGCCAAGGAGCTGTCGGAAGAGGTGATGCTGGGCGCGGTCATGTTCGCGCACAAGGCGTCGCAGCAGGTGATCAACGCGATCATCGACCTGGCCGAGCAGTCGGCGAAGGATCCGTGGGAACTGGCCCCAGTCGCCGACAAGTCGGACACGATGGCCAAGCTGAAGAAGGCGATCGGCAAGGATGTCGAGGCGGCCTACAAGCTGACCGACAAGCAGGCCCGCCAGACCGCGCTGAACGAGGCCCGCGCCAAGGCGCGCGACGCCTTCGCCGACCTGAAGGAAAGCGATCCCGCCCAGTATCTCGGCACGCTCAAGCTCGTGAAGAAGCTTGAGGCCGATATCGTGCGCTCCGCGATCCTGAAGAACGGCCGCCGCATCGACGGTCGCGATACCAAGACGGTGCGTCCGATCGAATCGGAAGTGCACTTCCTGCCGCGCGCGCACGGCTCGGCGCTGTTCACCCGCGGCGAGACGCAGACCATCGCGACCACGACGTTGGGCACCAAGGATGCCGAGCAGATGATCGACGGCCTGAACGGCCTGTCGTATCAGAACTTCATGCTGCACTATAACTTCCCGCCCTATTCGGTCGGCGAAGTGGGCCGCTTCGGCGCGCCGGGCCGTCGCGAGATCGGCCACGGCAAGCTGGCATGGCGCGCGCTGCACCCGGTGCTGCCCTCGAAGGAGGAGTTCCCCTACACGATCCGTGTCACCTCGGACATCACCGAGTCGAACGGGTCGTCCTCGATGGCCACCGTCTGCGGCGGTTCGCTGTCGATGATGGATGCCGGCGTGCCGCTGAAGCGCCCGGTCTCGGGCATCGCGATGGGCCTGATCCTGGAGGGCAAGAACTTCGCCGTGCTGTCCGACATCCTGGGTGATGAGGATCACCTGGGCGACATGGACTTCAAGGTCGCCGGTACGTCGGAGGGCATCACCGCGCTCCAGATGGACATCAAGATCTCCGGCATCACCGAGGAGATCATGAAGGTCGCGCTGGAACAGGCCAAGGAAGGCCGTGCGCACATCCTGGGCGAGATGGCCAAGGCGCTGGGCGAGACCCGCTCGGAGCTGTCGGCGCACGCGCCGCGCATCGAGACCTTCTCGATCGACAAGTCCAAGATCCGCGAAGTCATCGGCACCGGCGGCAAGGTGATCCGCGAGATCGTCGCGACGACCGGCGCCAAGGTCGACATCGACGACGAGGGCGTGATCAAGGTCTCCTCGTCCGATCCGGCGCAGATCGAGGCGGCGATCGCCTGGATCAAGGGCCTGGTCGAAGAGGCCGAGGTCGGCAAGATCTATGACGGCAAGGTCGTCAATCTGGTCGATTTCGGTGCGTTCGTGAACTTCATGGGCGGCAAGGACGGTCTCGTCCACGTCTCCGAGATCAAGAACGAGCGCGTCGAAAAGGTCGCGGACGTCCTGTCCGAAGGGCAGCAGGTCAAGGTAAAGGTCCTCGAGATCGATCCGCGCGGCAAGGTTCGCCTGTCGATGCGCGTCGTCGACCAGGAAACCGGTGCCGAGCTGGAGGACACCCGCCCCGCCCGCGCACCGCGCGAAGGCGGCGACCGCGGTCCGCGCGGCGATCGTGAGGGTGGCCGTGGCCCCCGTCGCGAGGGCGGCGACCGTGAAGGCGGCCGCGAAGGTGGTCGGGGTGGCCCGCGCCGCGACCGCGGCGATCGCGGCCCCCGTCGCGAAGGCGGCAACGGCGGCAACGGCGGCGGCCGTGATGACGGCCCCGCGCCCGAATTCGCCCCCGCCTTCCTGACCGGCGACCGCGACTGATCGGACGGGTGCGCCCGAAAGGACGCACCGCGACATCGCAAATGGAAAAGGCCTGGTTCGCCGGGCCTTTTTCGTATGTGCCGTACCCTGAACTCTTTCGGCGAAACTCCATCCTTTCGGGCTGAGCGACGTCGAAGCCCCTCCCCATGGACCGACACCTCACCCCCAAGCCGCCCCCAAGCCGTTCGTGTCGAGTAAAGATCGAGTAGCTCCGCAGGAGCGTAACGAGAGCTTGTATCGAGACAGTGCCGCACGTGGCGCCGTGTCTCCCGGTATGCGGCTGAACGGGCTCCGCATCGACCTGACGCCATCCGCACCCCGGCAAAGTTGATTCCGCCACCGCCCGCGATGCTATAAGGCGCCCCCCATGCTCGCCTTTCATCAGCAGGACCTCGCCGCCTTGGCCGCGCGCGACCGGCTGCGCACGCTCCAGCCCCGCCTGGCGGTCGATCTCGCCTCCAACGACTATCTCGGCCTCGCCGCCAGCCCGCGGCTCGCCGCCGCCGTCACCGATGCCATCGCGCGCGGCGTTCCCGTCGGCGCGGGCGGCTCGCGCCTGCTTCACGGCAACCATCCCGAACACGAGGCGCTGGAGGCGGAGGCCGCTGCCTTTCTGGGTCCGGAATCCTGCCTGTTCTTTTCCAGCGGCTATGCCGCCAACGTCGCGCTGCTCGCCACCCTGCCCCAGCCCGCCGACGTGATCGTCCACGACGCGCTGATCCACGCCAGCGCCCGCGAAGGACTGCGCCTCGCGCGCGCCCCCGCGATCGAGGTCCCGCACAACGATGCCGCCGCCGTCGAGGTCGCGATCCGCAACTGGCGCGCGGCCGGCAATACCGGCACGCCCTGGATCGCGGTGGAAAGCCTCTACAGCATGGACGGCGACACCGCCCCGCTCGCCGACCTGTCCGCCATCGCCGAGCGCCACGACGCCATGCTGCTGGTTGACGAGGCCCATGCCACCGGCGTCTTCGGTGCCCGCGGCCAGGGCCTTGCCACCCCCTCGCCGCGCACGATCACGCTGCACACCTGCGGCAAGGCCCTGGGATGCGAAGGCGCGCTGGTCGCCGGTCCGACGGTAATGCGCGACTTTCTGGTCAATCGCGGCCGCGGCTTCATCTTCTCCACCGCGCCCTCGCCCTTGATGGCAAGCGCGGTGCGCGAGGCGCTGCGCATCTTGCGCGACGAACCCGAACGCCGGGCCGCGCTCCACACCCGCATCGCCTCCGCCGGACGGCTCTTCGCCCCCCATGGCGCCACGCCCACCGGCACTCCGATCATGCCGCTGATCCTGGGCGACGATGGCACCACCATGCGCACCGCCGCCGCCCTTCAGGCGCACGGCTTCGACATACGCGGCATCCGCCCGCCCACCGTCCCTGCGGGCACCGCCCGCCTGCGCCTGTCGATCACCCTCAACGTCCGCGACGAAGACCTCGCCGCCCTCGCCACCCTCCTCCCCCAGGTCCTGCCATGAAATTCATCGTCACCGGAACCGATACCGAGATCGGCAAGACCGTGTTCGCCGCCGGCCTCGCCGGCGCGCTCGGCGCGACCTATTGGAAGCCGATCCAGGCCGGGCTGGAGGACGGGGCCGATGCCGATACCGTCGCCACGCTGGCGCCCGGCACGCGCATCCATCCGTCCGCATGGCGCCTGACCACCCCCTGCTCCCCGCACAGCGCGGCCGAGCTTGACGGCGTCACCATCGATCCCGCCGCGCTCACACCCCCCGCCGTCGCTGGTCCCTTGGTGATCGAGGGTGCCGGCGGCGTCCTCGTCCCCGTCACCCGCCGGCATCTCTTCGCCGACCTGTTCGCCGCGTGGCAGCTCCCCGTCATCCTCGTCGCGCGCACCGGGCTCGGCACGATCAACCACAGCCTGCTCTCGATCGAAGCGCTGCGCGCGCGCCACGTGCCCATCCACGGCATCGCCTTTGTCGGCGACGCGGTCGAGGACAGCGAGGCGACGATCGCCGACATCGCGCAGGTCGAGCGCCTCGGCCGCCTGCCCCGCCTCGCCCCGCTCACCCCGGCGATCCTCGCGCACGCCTTCGCCGCCGCTTTCCCCGGCCTCACCGCATGACCTCCCCCGTCTGGCACCCCTTCACCCAGCACGGCCTGAACGAGCCGATCCCGCGCGTCACACATGGCGAGGGCGCGATCCTCCACACCGCGGACGGGCGGCGTATCGTCGACGCCATCTCGTCCTGGTGGGTGACGACGCATGGCCATGGCCACCCGCGCATCGCCGCCGCCATCGCCGCCCAGGCCGCGACCCTGGACCAGATCATCTTCGCCGGCTGGACGCACGAACCCGCCGAGGACGTCGCCGCCGAACTGATCCGCCTCACCCCGCCCGAACTCACCCGCGTCTTCTTCTCCGACTCCGGCTCCACCGCGGTCGAGGTCGCGCTGAAGATGGCGCTCGGCTTCTGGGCGAACCGTGGCGAGCCGCGCGAGCGCATTCTGGTGATGCAGCACAGCTATCACGGCGACACGATCGGCGCGATGTCGGTCGGCGCGCGCGGCGTGTTCAACCGCCCCTATGCGCCGCTGCTCTTCGATGTCGGCACCATCCCCTTTCCCACCGACCCGCAGGCAACGCTCGACGCACTGGAGGCACAGGCGCGCGCCGGCGCCGCCGCCTTCATCGTCGAGCCGCTGGTGCTGGGCGCGGGCGGCATGCTGATCTACCCGCCCGCGGTGCTGGCCGAGATGCGCGCGATCTGCGCCCGCCACGGCGTACTGTTCATCGCCGACGAGGTAATGACCGGATGGGGCCGCACCGGCACGCTGTTCGCCTGCGAACAGGCCGGCGTCGTGCCCGACATATTGTGCCTGTCCAAGGGCCTGACCGGCGGCGCGGTGCCGCTCGCCGTCACGCTGGCCAGCGAGGCGATCTTCGAGGCGCATCGATCAACCGACCGGTCGCGCCAGTTCTTCCACTCGTCCAGCTACACCGCCAACCCGATCGCCTGCGCCGCCGCCCGCGCCAATTTCACGATCTGGCGGGAAGAACCGGTGGCGGACCGCATCGCCACGCTGGCGGCGCGTCAGGCCGCCCACCTCGCCGATGCCGCGCAGCATCGCCGTGCAGCAAATCCCCGCCAGCTCGGCACCATCGCCGCGCTGGAGGTGGGGCACGACGAAGGCTATCTGTCTGACCTGGCGCCCCGCCTGCTCGCGCATTTCCGCGACCGCGACCTGCTCGTCCGCCCGCTCGGCAACACACTCTACGTCATGCCGCCCTACAGCATCGCAGCGGACGACCTCGCCCGCGTCTGGCACGCAATCGGCGAGGCGCTGGATATGGTCGTGTAGTCCCGCACTTCGACCACGCCGCCGTGAATTGGCCCCCTCCCCACCGGGAAGGGGCCCCTATCACCTCACTTCGACGGGCAGGCCATCGGCCCCTGCGCCATCGCCAGCCGCACGTCGGAGATGTCGATCCCCAGCGCCGAGGCGCTGGTCAGCACGAGGGGGCGCGCCACCTTGGTCATGTCGACGCCCTTCGACGCAAAGCAGGACAACGGTACCGCCAGCGTCGCCCAGTCGCTGCCCGCACCGTTCAGCGCGGCGGTGATCGGCACGGCGGCCGACTTGCCGTTATTCTCCATCGCCAGCATCACCGGGCCCTGCGGCTTGGCGGTGACGCGGTATTCGACCACCAGGCTCAACTGCCCATTGGCCTCACGGCTCAGGTCGCGCGGCGTACCCGCGGCCAGCGCCACCCGGCCATCGCCGCCGCCCTTGAACACGAAGCGCAGCGAATCCTCCTGCGCCCGGCGGTCGACCCGCGCGCTGGTCAGCGCGCCGCCGGCCTCCAGCATCACGCCCGGCGCCGCGCGACCGCGCCCGAAGAACTGGCTGGCATCGCCCGCCGCCACGTCGGGCTTGGTCTCGTCCAGCACCGGCACGGTGGCGCCCGCCGCATAGGTCAGGCCATAGCCGAACGGGAACAGCGGGTCGTAATTGGCGTCGCGCCGGTTCAGCACATACTGGTCGACGCGCTTGGGCCAGGAGAAGGACAGCTTGCCCTTGAAGTCGTGCGCCGGCCGGCCGTCCTTGCCTGCCACCAGCACGTCGGCGACGCCGCCGCCCTCGGTGCCCGGCAGGAACGCCGCGACGAACGCATCGGCCGCGTTCAGCTCCGGGTTCACCCACATCGGCCGGCCCGACAGGAACACCGCGACCACGGGCACGCCCGCCGCCTTCAGCTTCTTGAGCAGCGCCAGATCCGACTTGTCCTCGGGGCTGTATTCCAGCGTCGCACGGTCGCCGGCGAATTCGGCATAGGGCTTTTCGCCGAACACCACGATCGCCGCATCGGGCTTGGCGGTGAAGCTGCCGTCGCGCGACAGGGTCGCCTTGCCGCCGCCTGCGCGCACCGCCTGGTCGATCCCCGACCAGATCGACTGGCCGTTGGGGAAATCCTTGTTGGACACGTCGGTGCCCTGCCAGGTGATCGACCAGCCGCCGGAGGCCTGGCCGATGTCATCGGCCGCGGCGCCGGCGACCAGGATGTTGGCGCTCGGCTTCAGCGGCAGGACGCCGCCGTTGTTCTTGAGCAGCACCAGCGATTCGCGCACCGCCTGCCTGGCGATCGCGCGGTGCTCCGGCGCGCCCAGCAGGTTGAACTTGCCGGACAGCGGCCGTGCCGACGGGCGGCCCGCGTCGAACGTGCCGGCGATCACCTTGACGCGCAGGATACGGCGCACGGCGTCGTCCAGACGTGCGCGCGGGATGGTGCCGTCCTTCGCCTCGCGCAACGTGTTGGCGTAAAGCTGCTTCCAGCCCGGGCCCGAATACATGAACATGTCGAGGCCCGCGTTGATCGCCGCCGCGCAGTCCTCGTTGGTGCAGCCCGGCACCTGGCCATGCGCGTTCCAGTCGCCGACCGTGAAGCCCTGGAAGCCCCAGCGGTCCTTCAGCACGCCGGTCAGCATGCTCTTGTTGCCGGTCATCTTTTCGCCGTTCCAGCTCGAGAAGCTGGGCATCACGGTCAGCGCGCCGGCGGGCAGCGAGGTCATGTAGCCCGCGCCGTGCACGTCGCGCAGCACCGCCTCCGACACGCGGGTGTCGCCCTGATCGCGCCCGCCGGTGCCGCCATCGCCCAGGAAGTGCTTCACCGAGGAGATGACATGGCCCGGCTTCATGAAATCGCGGCCGATCGTGCCCTGGATGCCCTCCACCATCGCGCCGGCATAGGCGGCGACGACCTCGGGCTCTTCCGAATAGCTCTCATAGGTGCGGCCCCAGCGGTCGTCCTGCACCACCGCGACCGTCGGCGCGAAGCTCCAGTCGATGCCGGTCGCCGCGGTCTCGGCGGCGGTCGCCGCGCCGATCTTGCGGACCAGATCGGGGTTCCGCATCGCGCCCAGGCCGATATTGTGCGGGAACAGCGTCGCGCCGACGATGTTGTTCGCGCCGTGCACCGCGTCCGTGCCCCAGATCACCGGCACCTTCGGGCGACCGTCGCTGCGCTTCATCGACGCATCGTAAAAGGCGTCGAACAGCTTCAGCCATTCCGGGGCGGGCGCCAGTTCGTCGTTGTTCGGCGCGGAGTTGCCGCCGTTCAGGATCGACCCGAACTTGTAGGTTTCCAGATCGGCCGGCTTGATGCTGGCGATGTCGACCTGGATCAGCTGGCCGACCTTGTCCTCGACCGACATCTTGGCCAGCATCGCCTCGACGCGCGCTTCCACCTTGGGATCGCGCTTCAATTTCATCGGCAATTGCGGCCAGTTGGCCGGATTGGCCACCGCCGAGGCATTGGGTGCCGCTGCCTGCTGCGCCGCGATGGGCGCACCGATCGCGCAGGCCGTCATCCCGGCCACGCCCACCAAAGCCTTGAACTTCGCGCGCATTCTGAACTCTCCCTGGTGCCGTCTCGGGTTGCGGCAGCGGCGGGCAGATGACGGGCAGGCATGGCCGCTGTCAACAATTCATAATTCAATTTGGCTTTTGGCTGCGTGCGTGCTTCATCTGCGCACGAATTGGGGCATAAGCCGCCGGGTCGATCAGGGAGTGGAATGGATGATGCGCAGGCGCTGGATTGCGGGGCTGGTCTCGGGTGGGGCACTGGCGTGGAGCGCGCTTGCCACCGCCCAGTCGCTGGGTCCGATCCATGTCGATCTGCCCGCCGGCGGGGCGGCCTATACCCGCGCGATCGCACCGACGCCGATTGCCGCCACCAACTGGACGATGGCCGGCTGGATCCAGCCGCGCCAGGTGCCGAACAAGGGCACCGTGCTGATCGCCGGCTTCGGCGACCCCGCCTCGGGCGCGCATCGCTATCTGGCCCTGGTCGACGGCGACCCCGCGCTGATCACCGAGGGCGGCACGCTGACCGGCGGGGCCAGCCCCGATCGCGACAAGTGGATGCACATCGCCGCCAGCTATGACGGCGCGGTCGCCCGCCTCTACGTCAACGGTCGCCAGGTGACGCAGCGCCGCATGGCCGCCGCCGCCGTTCCCGCCACCGCGACCTTCGCCCCGCGCCCGGCGGTGGCGGGTACCGCGCCCTATTTCGTCGGCCGCGTCGGCGACTTCCGCCTCGACCCGCGCACGCTGGACGGCGTCGCCATCCGCCTTCTCGCCCGCCGCGCGCCCGACCCGTCGCGCATCGCCTTCCAGACCGGCAGCCCCGACTGGCCCGTCCAGGTCCGCCAGATGTACGGCCAGACCGCGCCGCAGGACGCCTGGACGCTCCCCCAGTCCAAGGCGCCGATTCCCACCGAGGGCAAGGCGAAGCCCGAGCCCAAGGGCCCCGCCCTCGTCGCCACCGGCCCCAACCAGTGGGATGTCGCCGGCTGGCGCCTGATCGAGGCGCCAAGGGTCGCCGCGCAAGCCTCCGACCTGTCGCGCCCCGGCTACGACACCGGCAAATGGTATGCCGCCACCGTGCCCGGCACGGTGCTGACCACGCTGGTCGATCGCGGCGTCTATCCCGACCCTGCCTACGGCCTCAACAACCTTGCCATCCCGGAAAGCCTCGCGCGCCAGGACTACTGGTACCGCACCGAGTTCGAGGTACCGGCCGAGGCCGCCGGCCTGAAGCAGTGGCTGACCTTCAAGGGCGTCAACTACGCCGCCGAAGTCTGGGTGAACGGCCAGCGTATCGGCACCATGAAGGGCGCCTTCATCCGCGGCCGCTTCCCCGTCACGCTCCAGGCCGGGCGCAACGCGGTCGCGGTGCGCGTCTCGCCCCCGCCGCACCCGGGCATCGCGCATGAGGAGTCGCTCACCGCCGGCGTCGGCGAGAATGGCGGCATGATGATGCTGGACGGCCCCACCTTCGTCGCGACCGAGGGCTGGGACTGGATCCCCTCGATCCGCGATCGCAACACCGGGCTGTGGCAGGGCGTCTCGCTCGCCGCCACCGGCCCCGCCACGATCGGCGATCCGCAGATCGTCACCAGCCTTCCCAAGCCCGACAATTCGGTGGCGGAGGTGGAGATCGTCACCCCCGTCACCAACACCTCGGACCAGGCGGTCGCCGCCACCGTGCGCGCGGTGTTCGACGACGTCGTGGTCGAAAAGCAGGTACAGGTCGGCGCCGGCCAGACCGTCAACGTGTCGATGACCCCGCGCGAATTCGCGCAGCTTGCGGTCAAAAACCCGCGCCTGTGGTGGCCCAACGGGTACGGCGACCCGGCGCTGCACGACCTGACGCTGACCGCGATCGTGAACGGCACGGCCAGCGACACGCAAAAGACGCGCTTCGGCATGCGGCAGGTGACGTACGACATCTCGCTGATGGACGCGGACGGCGATCTGGAGCGCGTGGGGCTGGATCTCACCCGCGCCCGCGCGCTCGGCCAGCAGGTCGTCGACGGCAGCCATACCGGCATCCGGAAGACGACGAACGGCTGGACGGCCAGCCTCGTCCCCGGCGCGGAGAAGTCGCCCGCGGTCACCCCCGTGCAGGACGATCCCCGCCTCGCCCCGCATCTCGTCATCCGCGTCAACGGCGTGCGCATCGCCGCACGCGGCGGCAATATCGGCATGGACGACTTCATGAAGCGCATCGACCGTGCGCATCTGGAGCCGATGTTCCGCCTGCACCGCGACGCGCATCTCAACATCGTGCGCAACTGGGTCGGCCAGAATACCGAGGACAGCTTCTTCGACCTGGCCGACGAATATGGCCTGATGGTGCTGTCCGACTTCTGGGAATCGACCCAGGACTACAATATCGAAACGCAGGACCCGCAACTGTTCCTGGCGAACGCGGCCGATGTGGTGCGCCGCTATCGCAACCATCCCTCCATCGTCGTCTGGTTCGGCCGCAACGAGGGCGTGCCCCAGCCGCTTCTGAACGAGGCGCTGGAAAAGCTGGTCAATTCGGCCGACGGCACCCGCCTCTACATGGGCTCGTCCAACCGGGTGAACCTCCAGAACTCGGGCCCCTATAACTGGCGCCCGCCGGTCGAATATTTCACCGAGCATGCCAAGGGCTTCTCGGTGGAGGTCGGCACCCCCTCGCTGCCCACGCTGGAGGCGTGGCGGCGCGCCATTCCGGAACCGGATCGCTGGCCGATCAGCGACACCTGGGCCTATCATGACTGGCACCAGACCGGGAACGGCGCGGTCAAGACCTTCACCGACGTGCTGGACCGCCGCTTCGGCCCCGGCACCAGCCTGGAGGATTTCGAGCGCAAGGCGCAGATGCTCCAGTACGAGTCCTACCGCGCCATCTTCGAGGGGATGAACGCCGGCCTGTGGACGGAGAATTCGGGCCGCATGCTGTGGATGACGCAGCCCGCCTGGCCGTCCTCGGCGTGGCAGATCTTCTCCTCGGACTACGACACCCATGCCGCCTTCTACGGCGTCAAAAAGGCGTCGGAGCCGGTCCACGTCCAGATGAACCTGCCCGATTACCGCGTCGTGCTGGTCAATAACGGCCGCGATGCGCTGAAGGGCGTGGTGGTGCGCGCCCGCGTCGTCAGCCTCGACAACCGCACGCTCGCCGAACAGGAGGCCAAGCTGGAGGCACGCGGCGAGACGGCGACCCCGGCGCTGACGCTCGACCTTGCCCAGCATCTCCAGCGCGGACCCGCCATCGTCCGGCTGGAGGCGACCGATGCGGGCGGACAGGTCCTGTCCACCAACACCTATTGGCAGGCCAAGGACGATGCCGGCTACCGCGCGATGAACGACATGGCACCGGTCAGCCTCAACACCAGCGTCGCCACCCGCGTCGAGGGCGACGAGACGATCGCCGCGCTCACCCTGACCAACCAGACGCCGACACCGGCGATCGAGGCGAAGCTGACGGTGATGAACCAGAATGGCGAGCAGGTGCTGCCCGCCTTCTTCACCGACAATTATGTCTCGCTGCTGCCCGGCGAGACCCGCACGATCGAGGTCCGCTACCCGACGGCCAAGGCCGAGCGCGCCGGCATCACCCTGCGCGGCTGGAACGTCGCCAAGGCGCGGGTGGAACTGGGGCAATGATGCCAAAGCAATCCATTTCCCCCCCCTCCCCTTCAGGAGTGGTAGGTGAACAGCGCCCCACGCTGTTCAGGTTCTCGTGGGGCGAGAACCGACCTGCCACTGGGTCGGGGGTGGGGCGCTTCCTCATACGCGGCGCCTGCCGAGAGGCCCCACCCCAACCCCTCCCCTGAAGGGGAGGGGCAAGTAGCCGCTAAAGGCACCGTATCGAAAGATCGGGCCATCACATTTCTAAGAGAGCATCGCAGACCATGTTGAAGCGCCTGATTCTCACCGCGCTGCTCGCCTGCGCCCCCGCCATCGCATCCGCCCAGTCCACCCCCACCGCAGAGCAGAAGACCCAGTGGGAACGCGAATGGGAAGAGCGGCTCCACACCGATTTCGGCTATCTGAAGCGCTATCAGGCGGACAATGCCGCGCTTCGCCCGACGCCTGGTGCGCCGCGCATCGTCCTGATGGGCGATTCGATCACGCAAGGCTGGTTCGACATGGTGCCCGCCTTCTTCACCCCCGGTCGCATCGGTCGCGGCATCGGCGGGCAGACGACGACCCAGATGCTGCTCCGCTTTCGTCAGGACGTGATCGACCTGAAACCGGCGGTGGTGCAGATCATGGCCGGCACCAACGACATCGCCGGCAACACCGGCCCGATGACGCCCGAACAGACGCAGGCCAACATCATGTCGATGGCCGAGCTGGCACGCGCGCACGGCATCCGCGTCATCTTCGCCTCGATCCCGCCGGCGGACGGCTTTCCCTGGCGCCCCGGCCTCGACACCGCGCCGAAGATCGCCGCGATGAACGCCTGGCTGAAGGATTACGCCAGGAAGACCGGCAACACCTATGCCGACTACTGGTCCGTCCTGCACGACGGTCAGGCGCTGCGCGCATCGATGACCTATGACGGCGTCCACCCCAACAAGGCGGGCTATGCCGCGATGGCGCCGGTGGCGGACGCCGCGTTCAAGGCCGCGCTCGCCAAACCCGCTCCGCGCGCGATCGTGCGATGATCGCCCTTGCACTTGCACTTGCCGCCGCCGGGCCGGTGGTCGCCACCGACGACGGCCCGGTCCGCGGGGAAGCGGACGGTGCCGGTGCGGTGTTTCGCCGCATCCCCTATGCCGCCCCCCCGGTCGGCGCCCGGCGCTGGCGCCCGCCCGCACGCCCCGCGCGCTGGACCACCCCGCGCGCGGCGGTCGCCGAACATGCCGCCTGCCCGCAGACCATGTCGGGCGAATGGAACCGCCGCGCGGCCGAAAGCGGCGACGAGGATTGCCTGTTCCTCGACATCCGCACGCCCCGCCTCGCTCCCGACGCCAGATTGCCGGTCATGGTCTGGATCCACGGCGGATCGAACCGCGCCGGATCGGGCGGCGGCACGGTCGAATCGCGCATCACCGATCAGGGCATCGTGCTGGTATCGATCCAGTACCGCCTGGGGGCGCTCGGTTTCCTGTCGCATCCCGCGCTTACCCGCGAACAGGGGGGCACGTCCGGCAATTACGGGCTGATGGATCAACAGGCGGCACTCGACTGGGTTCGCCGCAACATCGCCGCTTTCGGGGGGGATCCCGCCCGCGTGACGATCGCCGGCGAATCGGCGGGTGCGCAGGATGTCGGCCTGCACCGGCTTGCCCCGGCGTCGCAGGCGCTGTTCGCCCGCGCTATCGCGGAAAGCGGCACGCCGGGCTTCGGCGTGCCGGCCCGCTCGCTCCGCCAGAACGAGGTCGTCGGCACCATCATCGCCCGGCGTGCCGGCCTGTCCGACCGCGCCTCCGCCGCCGCGTTGCGCGCAGTGCCCGTCGCCCGCCTGCTCGCCGCGGACCAGGGCACCGCCGTCCCCGGCCTCGCCGATGCCAGCTTCATCTGGTTGCAGGCCGTGGTCGACGGCCGCTTCCTGCGCGAGGCACCCGCCACCGCCATCGCCGCCGGCCGCTTCCACCGCGGCCCGCTCCTGATCGGCGTCAACGCCAGGGAACTGACGCTGCACGGCGGCCTGCCCGCCGCTGCCGATACGGTGCGCCGCGAATTCGGGGCCGGTGCGCCGCGGGCGCTCGCCTTTTACGGGCTGCAACCCGGCGGCACCCCGATCGACGATCCCCGCCTGGGCGACGTCACGCTGCAACTCGCCAACGACCTTACCTTTCGCTGCCCGACCATCGCGATATCCGCCGCCAATGCCGCGCGCGGCGTGCCGGTTTTCCAATATCAGTTCGATTATGCCCCACCGGGCGGCAGCGTCAGCCATGCCAGCGAACTCGCCTCGGTCTTCGCGCTGCCCGCGCCCGGTGCGCCGCCGGTCGCGCATTACTGGCTCAACTTCGTGAAGACCGGCGATCCCAACGGCGCCGGCCTGCCGCGCTGGCCCGCCTATGACGTGAAGACCCGCGCCTATCTGTCCTTTGGCCAGACACAGACGACCGCGAGGGCGGATTTGCGCCCGATCTGCGCGTTACGATCCGCGCCATGAACGCTATTCCCAAAAGGTAGGGTTTTGGTATCGTGCAGGTCTATAAAAGATGTTGACCCGAAGGGGCGTCCCGCGAAAATTATAACCGTGGGAGATAAGGGGAGAGCGGGATGGGACTGGCGATTACCAGGGATATGCGACCCGAATCGGTGGGGGCGGAGGCACGCGCGGCGCGGCTGTCGCGGGGTTTGTCCGGCACCAATCTCGAACGCGCCGGCGACTACAACCTGCGCACCGTTCTCCAGGCGATCCGGCTCAACCGCGACACCACCCGTGTCGAGATCGCGCAGCAGACCGGGCTGACCGCTCCGACCATCGCCAACATCACCGGGCGCCTGATCGACATGGGGCTGGTGCGTACCGCCGGTCGTCGCCAGGGCGGACGCGGCCAGCCTGCGCTGCGTCTCCAGGTCGCACCTGACGGTGCGTTCGGCATCGGGCTCAACATCGACCGCGATCACCTGACGCTAGTCACCCTCGACCTAACCGGCGAGGTGCGCAGCCGCATCACCCGCGAGATCGCCTTTGCCCGGCCCGACGAGGTCGTCGCCTTTGTTCAGGCCGAACTGGACGGCGCGATCGCGGCCGGCGACATCGACCGCGATCGGGTGCTGGGTGTCGGCGTCGCGATGCCCGACGATCTCGGCCGCATCCGCATGCCGCATCAACCGGACGGGTATGAGGCGTGGAACGAGACCGATATCGTCGCCCTGCTCGGGCCCGTCCTTCCCTGGTCGATCCACCGCGACAATGACGCGGCGGCGGCCGCGCTCGGCGAGACGCAGTATGGCCCCGCCTTTGACCATCCCAGCTTCTTCTATCTGCTGATCAGCGCCGGGCTTGGCGGCGGTCCGGTGATCGACCGCACCTATCACCGCGGCGCCCATGCGCGCAGTGGCGAAATCGGGCTGATGCCCGATCCCGGCGGCGCGCATCCGGGCGCCATCGTACAGGATACCGTCTCGCTCGTGGCGCTCTGCGCGCGCCTCGCCGCGGCCGGCTGCCCTGCCGAGACGATCGCGGCGCTGCCCACGGGGTGCGAGGAGGAGGAGGCGGTGATTGCCGCCTGGATCGCCGATGCGGTGCGTGCGCTGGTGCAACCCTGCGTCGCGATCACCTGCCTGTTCGATCCCGACGCGATCCTGATCGGCGGACGCCTCCCCGGCCCGCTCATCGCCCGCCTCGCCGAACAGCTCACCGCCGCCCTCGACGGCGTTTCCCTGCCCACCCGCGCGCGCATCATGCCCGCCGCCATGGCCCAGGACGCCCCCGCCATCGGCGCCGCCATCCTCCCCTTCCTCGACCACCTCCTCCCCTCCGACGCCATTCTGATACAGGCAGGCCGCAATTGATCCTTCTGGCACTCCTCGGCGCCACCGCCCCGCTCCCCGCCGTCCGCCTCGACCAGCTGGGGTTCGAGGCGCGCGGGCCGAAGACGGCGATCGTCGCCACCGACGCACCCGCGCCGCTCCCCTGGACCCTGACCGACGCCGCCGGCCGCACCGTCGCCACCGGCCGGTCGGTGCCCTTCGGCCCCGACCCGGCGTCGGGAACGCGCGTCCACCGCGTCACCCTGCCCCGCACCCTTGCCCCCGGCCCCGGCTACCGCCTCGCCGTCGGTCCCGTCGCCAGCCGCCCCTTCCCCATCGCCGACCACCCCTTCGCCCCCCTCGCGCGCCAGGCGACCACCTTCTTCTACCAACAGCGCAGCGGCCCCCCCATCCTCCCCGCCCACGTCCAGCGCCCCGACCTCGCCCGCCCCGCCGCCCACGCCGCGGAGCGCGTCACCTGCTTCGCCGGGCCTGACCAACGCGGCGCCCGCTGGCCCGGCTGCGACTACAGCCTCGACGTCACCGGCGGCTGGTATGACGCGGGCGACCACGGCAAATATGTCGTGAACGGCGGCATCAGCACCTGGACGCTGCTCGACCTTCACGAACGCCTCGCCGCCTGGGGGCGCCCGGCGCTGTTCGCGGACGGCGCACTGCCGATCCCCGAAGCCGGCAACGGCATCGACGACCTGCTCGACGAGGCGCGTGTCGAGGTCGAGTTCCTGCTCGCCATGCAGATCCCGGGTGGCAAGCGGGTAACGGTCGCCACCGTCACCGATACCGGCGCCCCCGCCTCCGGCTTCCGCACGATCGATGCGGGCGGGATGGCGCATACCAAGGTCGCGGACATCGCCTGGACCGGCCTGCCGCTCGCCCCGCACGAGGACCGGCAGCCGCGCCGGCTCTACCCCCCCTCCACCGCCGCCACGCTGAACCTCGCCGCGGTCGCCGCACAGGCCGCGCGCATCTGGCGCGACATCGACCCCGCCTTCGCCGCCCGCGCACAGGCCGCCGCCATCCGCGCCTGGGACGCCGCGGCGCGCAATCCCGCCATCCCCGCCAGCTCCGACTTCGCCGGCAGCGGCGGATACGGCGACAAGGACTGGTCGGACGAGCGCTTCTGGGCCGCCGCGCAACTGCTCGCCACCACCGGCGAGGCGCGTTTTCGCGAGGTGGTGGAGGGCTCCCCCTATCTCGCCGCCCCCGCCTTCGCGCTGTCCTGGGGCAAGACCGATTTCGCCGGCCTGCTGACCCTCGCCACCGATCCTGGGGCACTGTCCCCCGACCGTCGCCGGGCGTTGCAGTCCCGCATCACCGCCCTCGCCGACGGGCTGGTGAAGGAGCAGGACAGCAACGGCTACGGCGTGCCCTTTGCCGGCACCGCTTACGGCTGGGGCTCGAACTCCGACCTGCTCAACCGCGCCATGCTGCTGGGCACCGCATGGCAGATCACCCGCGATCCGCGCTACCGCGACGCGGTGGTCGGCGTGATCGACTATCTGCTCGGCCGCAATCCGCTCGACCAGTCCTATGTCACCGGCATGGGCGCGCGCCCGATGATGCAGCCGCACCACCGCTTCTGGGCCAAGGCGGCCGACCCGCGCTATCCGCTGCCCCCGCCCGGCGTCGTCTCGGGCGGCCCCAACTCCACCGCGATGAACGACGAGGTGGCCGCCCCGCTGAAGGGCCGCTGCACCGGTCAGACCTGCTGGGTGGACGATTGGCGCAGCTATACGATGAACGAGGTCGCGATCAACTGGAACGCACCCCTGGTCTGGGCCGCCGCCTTCCTGGATGCGACCGCCCCATAGGAAAAGGGCGGCGGACCCATCGGCCCGCCGCCCCCTTTCCTCGCCGGCGCCGACCTTAGAAGGTCAGGCGCGTCGTCACCGAGAACTGCCGATCGCTCTTGAAGAAGGAGCGCGGCGCCATCTGCCCGTCCGCCGACAGCAGGTAGGACGTCTTGGTCGTCGTATCGAGCAGGTTCTGCACCTCCAGGCCGATCTTGAAGTTGCGGTTGACCGTGTAGAAGATCGATCCGTCCATCTGCCCCGCCGCCAATGCATAGACCGGCAGGAACGGGAAGCAGCAGTCACGGTTGGTCAGCAGGAACTTCGAGCGCCAGCTATACGCGACACGCGCATAGATGTTCGCCTTGTCGTAGAAGGCCGCGAGGTTGAAGTTGTACTTCGACAGCCCGGCCAGTGGCAGGTTGGCATAGAGCGACGCGGTATCCACCGGCGGCGCATTGTCCGCATTGGCGTTCAGCGGCACGCCGTTCGGGATGTTGCCCGGATCGACATAGGTGAAGGTCGCCTGCGTGCCCAATCCCGACAGGAAGCCCGGCAGGAAGTCGTAGGTCTGCTGATAGCTCAGCTCGGCACCCTTCACGTCGCCACTGCCCGGTGCGTTGGCCGGGCCGTTGATCGTCACGTCGAACGTCTGGCCGTTATTGGTCAGCGAGCGCGTATAACCATAATTGTCGAGGATGATGTTCGACAGCTTCTTGTAGAACAGCGCGCCGGTCAGCGAGCCGACCTTGGCGAAATACCATTCCGCGGTCACGTCGACCTGCTTGGCCTCGACCGGACGCAGGAAGGGGTTCCGCGACTGTGCGTTGAAGCCATAGGCATTGTTGTCGCCGAAGCTGACGCCGACGAAGTTGCGCAGGTCGCCGAAGTTCGGGCGCGAGATCGCCTTGGACGCCGCGGCCCGGAACAGCAGCGTGTCCGTCACCTGCAACTTCACGTTGGCGGCGGGCAGCCAGTGGTTGAACGCCTGGCGTGCCACCTCCGGCGTCGAGGCGCCGTTGGAGAAGGCGAGCGCCGCCGCCTGCTGCGCCGGGGTCACCGTGCACAGCGTCGGCACGGTGGAAAGCGACGGGTCCGCGCAATATTCGGCGATGCTGGCATATTGCGCCGGCAGCACGCGGAAGCGTTCCGGGAAGGTCAGCGAGCCGAACGATGCATCCTTGGTCCGCACGAAACGCAGGCCGATATTACCCGACAGCGACATGCCGCCGGCAAAATCGTCCAGCCCGAAATCGGCGCGGACATAGGCGCCCCACGTCTCTTCCCGGTTGCGGTAATATTCCGATGCGCGGAAATAGTCGTCGACCAGACCGGTACGATCCTGCAGCGCGACATAGCTGCCGCCGCCCGCCGCGGTCACTTCGCGCAGCAACTGGGTCAGGGCTTCGTGATCGCGCAGCACCGCGTCCGAGATGAACGGCGTGCCCGGCGGCTGGGTCGACTGGTTGCGATAATAATCGACGAAGTTGAACCGCTCGATAGAACCCGGCTGCGTGTTCAACCCGACCGGGCCGCCGCTCGTCCAGGTTTCCGACAGCGCGCCCCAGTTGTTGTAATCGTTGGTACGCACCGTCTGGTCGCGCTTGGCGTAACGGCCACCGACGCGGACCTTGCGCAGGAAGCTGTCCTCGCTGACGTCATATTGCGCATCGCCGCGGAACGCCCATTCCGTGCCGTCGTTGCGATTGCGGTTGTTCATGCCGTCGTGGAAGTAGATCGAGGCGGGGTTGCCGAAATAGGCGTTCACATCGCGACCTTGCGGCTGGAACGTCACTTGCGGCGTGTTGCCGGTCAGGTCCAGGTTGAACCCGCTGAACGTGTGATTGCCGACATTGTCGTCGCGGCTGTTCAGCGTCGACTTCACATACTGGCCGTCAAAATTCAGGTGCAGGCGCTCGACCGGCTCGAACTTGCCGTTCAGCGAGAAGTCCTGCGTGACCGCCTTGCTCTTGGTATAACGGTTGGCCATCACGATCGGCCCGCCTTCATTGGCGAACTGGGGCAGCGGCGCACCGTTGAAGCTGGGAACCAAGCCGGGGCGGTACAGCGATCCGCTGGTGAACACGCCATCGTCGTTATAGGTCGGCGTGGTGCCGGGCAGCGGCTTGACCTGCAACGAATCGGCCAGTCCCAGACTCGGCTCGATCGTGTGCTCGATCCACTCCAGCCGGCTGTCGGTGCGCAGATACTGCGCGGTCAGCAGCACGCTGCGGTCGGAATTCTCATACTGCGCCGCCGCCGACACGCCGATACGCTCGCGGTTGAACGACTGGGTGCGGTTGCCGCCGCCCATCGGCACATAGACGCTCTCGCGACCCGCCGGCACCGGATAGGTGTCGAACAGCGGCTGCGTGGCATAGGCCGTACCGGCGTTGATGACGCGGCCCTCGCCGGCATCCTGCACGCCGTTGCCGTTCCGGTCGTCGTTGAAGCGCGGCAGATAGGCGGAGATGAACACCGCGTCCGACCGGCTGCGCAGCTGCGAATAGCTGCCGCTCGCCAGGAAACCGAAGCGGCCGCCGCCCGGCGCATCCCATTGCTGGCTGAACAGGCCGACGACGGAGGGCGCACCGCGCTGCTCCATGTCGCCGTAATTCATGCTGCCCGACAGATAGATCAGGCGCTGGTCCTGGTCGAAGGGCTTGCGGGTGTTGATGTTGACGGTGCCCGAAATGCCACCTTCGATCAGGTCGGCGGTCAGGTTCTTGAACACCTCGACCGAGCCGATCAGTTCGGCCGGCACGTCGTTGAAGCCGATCTCGCGACCGCCCGAGGCCGCGAACGTGTCGCGCCCGTTGAACTCGCCACGGACATAGGACAGGCCGCGGATCACGACGCCCGATCCCTCGACCGAGAAGTGCGCGGAATCGGTCGGTGCGGCGAAGCGGCTGATCGCCACGCCGGGCACGCGCTGCAACGCCTCGTTGACCGAACGGTCCGGCAGGGCGCCGATGTCCTGCGCGGTGATCGCATCGACCACGGTGTCCGAATTGCGCTTGATGTTTTGCGCGGTCGCCAGGCTCTGGCGCACGCCGGTGACGACGATTTCGTCGCGACCCGTATCGGGCGGGGTGACCGCGGCTTCTTCCGACGAACCCGACGTGCCCGTGGTGGCACCGGCCTGATCGATGGCGGTCGGGGCCGTTCCTGCCTCGACGCTGGGCGTGCCCGACGTGGTGCCCTGCGATCCCTCGCCAGCCGGCTTGGCGGGTGTTGCGTCCTGCGCCCATGCCGGTTGCGCCGCGCACAACAGCGCCAGAGCCGACACACCGATGTTCAGATTACGCCAATTACGCGCAGCGTCGCGCGACACACGGTCCTTCATGCAACCCCCTCCAGACATGACTTCCCCACCGCCATCCGGTCTGTTTGCCGGGTCGGTTCTTCCGTCGTGCAGTAAAAAATGTTTCAGTTCTCGTCAGTTAACCTGATACCGAAACGGCCACAAGTGAAATAACGCAACTTGATATAAGTAAACTTGGCGGCGTGGCAGAAAAGCCGCTACTGCCGTAGAAGCGCTGCAAGCGCGCAGGAGGGGGAGCATGGCCGGGCAGGAGAGGAATCGCGTGCGGGTGGTGGTCGTCGGCGGGGGCACCGCCGGCTGGATGACCGCCGCCGGTCTGGCCACGCTGATCCCTGCGGCGGCCGACGTTCACCTGGTCGAATCGGCAGAGATCGGCATCGTCGGCGTCGGCGAGGCCACCCTGCCTCATTTGCGCGCCTTTATTCAGCGGCTGGGGATCGACGAGATCGCGTTCATGACCGCGACTCATGCCACCTTCAAGCTCGGCATCGACTTCCGCGATTTCGGCCGCATCGGCGATCGCTACGTCCATCCCTTCGGCACCTATGGCCAGCCGCTCGGCGGCGTCGGCTTCCACCATTACTGGCTGCGCCGTCACCATGGCGGCAATCCCACGCCGCTTGGCGCCTATTCGGCCGGGGTCGTCGCCGGAGAGCGCGCCCGCTTCGCCCGCCCCGATCCGACCAGCGACGCACTGCAGGACAGTTTCGGCTACGCCTATCAGTTCGATGCGACCCGCTTCGCCCCCTTCCTGCGCACCCATGCCGAGGCGCGGGGCTGCCGCCGCACCGAAGGGCGCGTCGTCTCGGTCGGCCGCGACGAACGGGACGGCCGCGTCACCGCGATCCATCTGGCGGACGGCACCCGGATCGAGGGCGATCTGTTCGTCGACTGCTCGGGCTTTCGCGCGCTGCTGATCGGTGGCGAACTGGACGAGGCGTGGGAGGATTGGTCCCACTGGCTGCCCTGCGACCGGGCGGTGGCGGTGCCCTGCACCCATGCGCCGGGGCCGATCGAGCCGCTGACCCGTGCCACCGCGATGCCCGCCGGATGGCGCTGGCGCATCCCGCTCACCACCCGCGTCGGCAACGGCTATGTCTATGCCAGCCGCTACTGCGACGAAGATACCGCGCGAGAAGCGCTGCTTGCGGGGCTGGAGGGCGAGGCACTGGCCGAGCCGCGCCTGCTCCGCTTCCGGGCCGGGCGGCGGCGGCATAGCTGGTCGCACAATGTCGTCGCGGTGGGGCTTGCCTCGGGCTTTCTCGAACCGCTCGAATCGACCAGCATCTATCTGGTGCAGATGGCGATCACCGCGCTGATCGAACATTTCCCGGACGCGCGCGTCACCGACGCCGACCGCGACGGCTTCAACACCGCGGTCGATGCCGAATATGACCGCATCCGCGACTTCCTGATCCTGCACTATCACGCCACCACGCGCGACGATTCCCCCTTCTGGGATCATGTCCGCACCATGGCGATCCCCGACACGCTGGCGGATCGGATTGCGCTGTGGCGGCAAACGGCGCAGGTCGCGCATTACAGCTACGGCCTGTTTCTCGAACCCAGCTGGCTGGCGGTCTATCTCGGCCAGAACATCGTGCCGGACGGCTGGGACCCGCGCGCGGACGGCGCCGATCCTGCGAAACTCGATCAGGCGCTGGCCGCGCTCGCCGCCGGCATCGGCACCGCGATCGACGCTCTGCCACCCCATGAAGCGAGCCTGCCGCGATGAACCGACAGAACAGGGTGCGCAGCGTCACGATCCTTGGCGGCGGCCCGGTCGCCGGCATCGCCGCGCTCGGCTTCGCGCAGGCGCTGCCCGGCGCGCGGATCGACTGGATCATGCGGCCGGTCGATCCCGCGGCGCTGACCGACCGCCTGCCCGCCACCCTGCCCTCCAGCGCGCCCGTGCTGGAACAGCTCGAACTGGACGAGGCCGACCTCGTCGCATACGCCGGCGCGACGCACCGGCTGGGCGAGCGTTTTCTCGGCTGGGGCCCGGCGGACTATATCACCAGCGAAGGGCAGCCGATGCCGCTCGGCGTCGCGGGCGCGCTGCACCACCATCATGCGCTCGCCCCCCGGCACCCGCTTCACCGCTATCGCCCCGCCGCGGTGCTCGCCGATGCCGGGCGCTTCGTCCACCCGACCGCGCCCGACGGTCCGCTCGGCTTCCACGACTATGGCCTGCGCTTCGATCCGGATGCGATCACCCCCTTCCTCGCCGACCGCGCCACCCGCGCCGGCGTGCGCATCGCGTCTGGCGACGGGGTCGATGCCGACCTGATCGTCGACGCGACCGGCCCCGCATCCGCCCCCGACTGGATCGACTGGACGGACGCGCTGCCCGCCACCACCCTCACTCTTGCGGAAACGACCGGCACCGCTCCCGACCCGTGCGACACCTACCGCGCCACCGACACCGGCTGGCAGGCGACATGGCCCCTTGCGCAGCGCACGCTCACCGGCACCGCCACGCTCGGCACCGGTCCCATCCGCCCCGGCCGCCGCGCGGAGCCCTGGCAGGGCAACCGACTGGCGCTTGGCGACGCCGCCGCCGTCATGGGCCCACTCTGCTGGACCGGCTTCGCGCTCGCGCTGGCGAACCTATCCCTCGCCCTGTCCCTGCTCCCCGGCCGCGACATGCCCCCGCTCCTCCTCGCCGAATATAACCGCCGCGCGTCCCTCCGCGCGGACCGCCTCGCAGACCTCCTCTCGGCCCACCACCACCTCGCCGGCCACGCGCCCCCCCGCCCCGGCCTCGCCCACACCCTCGCCCAGTTCGCCCGCCGCGGCTTCCTCCCCCATTTCGAGGAGGAAAGCGTCGGCCCCGAACGCTGGCTCGCCGTCCTCGCCGCCACCATCCGCCCCGCCCGCCCCGACCCGATCGCCCTCTCCGCCCCCGCCCCCGCACCGCTCGACCACCTCCACGCCACGCTCGCCGCCCTCCCCGCCCGCCTCCCCCCCTATCCCGCCTATCTCGCCCGCATGAGGCACGCATGACCCAGCCGATCTCCCATGTCGTCATCGTCGGCGGCGGCACCGCCGGCTGGATGGCCGCCGCCGCCGCTGCCCGCTTCCTCGACGATGGACAGCGCCGCATCACCCTGGTCGAATCGGACGCGATCGGCACGGTCGGTGTTGGCGAGGCGACGATCCCGCCGATCATCGGCTTCAACCGCCTGCTTGGGCTAGACGAAGGCCGGTTCCTGTCCGCCACCGGCGGCAGCTACAAGCTGGGTATCGAATTCGTCGGCTGGGACACGGGCGAGGATCGGTATTTCCACCCCTTCGGCCATCACGGGCGCGATTTCGACGGGCTGAACTTTCACCAGGCTTGGCTGAAGCTGCGCGACCGCGACGGCATCGGCCCAATCGACGATTACGCGATGGCCGCCGCCGCGGCGCACGCGGGCACCTTTGCACCGCCCGTCGCCGATCCGCGCTCACCCCTGTCGGGGCTGGCCTATGCCTATCATTTCGATGCCGGCCGCTACGCCGCCTTTCTGCGCGCGCAGGCGGAGGCCGGCGGCGTCACCCGGATCGAGGGGCGGATCGAACGCGTGGAGCGCGACCCCGCCAGCGGCCATGTCGCCGCGGTGGTGCTGGGGGACGGTCGCCGCGTCGCCGGCGACCTGTTCATCGACTGCTCCGGCTTTCGCAGCCTGCTGCTCGGCCAGGCGATGGGGGTGCCCTTTGTCGACTGGTCGCACTGGCTGCCCTGCGACCGGGCGCTGGCCGTGCCGACGCGCCGGACCGATCCGGTGCTGCCCTATACTCGCGCCACCGCACGGCCCGCGGGCTGGCAATGGCGCATCCCGCTGCAACACCGTACCGGCAACGGCCATGTCTATGCCAGCGCCTTCATGGACGATGCCGAGGCCGAGCGCCTGCTGCTCGCCAATCTCGATGCCGAACCGACCGACACCCCACGCCGCCTGTCGTTCAGGGCCGGCCGCTACCAGCGCATGTGGGAAGGCAATGTCGTGGCGCTGGGCTTGGCCGGCGGCTTCCTGGAGCCGCTGGAATCGACCAGCATCCACCTGATCCAGAACGGCATATCGAAGCTGTTCGCGCTGTTCCCCGACAAGCGTTTCACCGCAGTCGAGCGCGACCGCTACAATCGCTTCATGACCGACGCCTATGACGGGATCCGCGATTTCATCATCCTGCACTATCACGCCACCCGCCGCGACGACACGCCCTTCTGGCGCCACGTCCGCACCATGACGATCCCCGACACGCTGGCCGAGAAGATCGCGCTGTTCCGCGAAAAGGGCCGCATCTTCCGCTATGACGACGAACTGTTCGCGGTCCCCAGCTGGGTCGCGGTGATGATCGGGCAGAACATCATGCCCGATGGCTATGACCCGATCGTCGATGCGCTGGACGAGGACCGGGTGGCCGATGCGTTGCGCCAGATGCGCCGCGCCAATGCCACGCTCGCCCGCACGCTGCCCCCGCACGCCGCGGTGCTGGCCAGGGTCGGGGAGGCGGCAGGCTAGAATCAAAACCGGCGGCGACGGCCAGGGAGGGGTGCCGTCGCCGCCGGGTCCTGCGCGGCATGGGAGGATACCGCCGGAACGGGCCCGCCCCTCGCGTCCAAGGGAGGGAAACGCGGGCAGGCCCGATGGGAAAAGATCAGGCGAGCGTCAGGCCGACATCGACATTGCCGCGCGTCGCGTTGCTGTAGGGGCAGATCTGGTGCGCGGTGTCGACCAGCGTTTGCGCCACATCGGGCGCGACGCCGGGCAGCGTGACGGTCAGGTCGGCGGTGATGCCGAACCCGCCGGCCGCGCGCGGACCGATGCCAACCGTGGCCGATACCTGCGTATCCGCGGGCACCGCGACTTTCAGCTGATGACCGGCCGCCTTCAATGCGCCGATGAAACAAGCCGCATAGCCGGCCGCGAACAGTTGCTCGGGGTTCGTACCCTCGCCGCCCGCACCGCCCAATTCCCTGGGGGTGGACAGCTTCACGTCAAAATTGCCGTCATCGACACGGGCATGACCATCGCGCCCGCCAGTGGCGGTGGCTGCGGTGCGGTACTTTACATCGACCGACATGCTATTCTCCTTATCGGAATAATCTTTATCGCGATACCTATGTAGGAGGTCATACCGGGCTTGTCCAGCGGAATGTTTATCGCGATATCGAAATCGTACACGCGAAAGGATGATTGCCATGGCCGCCCCCGCGCCGCTCGACAGCCAGTTGTGCTTCTCGCTTTATGCCACGTCGATGGCGATCAACCGGGCGTACAAGCCGCTGCTCGACGCGCTGGGGATCACCTATCCGCAATATCTGGTGCTGCACGCGCTGTGGGAGGAGGATGGCCGCAGCGTCGGCGCGATCGCGTCGCGCCTCGCGCTGGAGTCGAGCACGGTGACCCCGCTGGTCAAGCGGCTGGAGGCATCGGGTCTGGTCAGGCGGACCCGCAATCCCCTTGACGAGCGTCAGGTTCAGGTCGCCCTGACCCAGGCCGGGTGGGATTTGCGCGACCGCTGCGGCTGTCTGGCGGAAAAGCTGATCGCGCAGTCGGGGATGTCGCTGGAGGAACTGGGCACGCTCAACGAACGCGTGCAGCACCTGCGCGATGCGCTCGCCTCCGGTGTGGAGGCTACCCGCTAAGGTCCGGCGCGATATCCGGCAACCGGCTGCGCTGCGTGGAGGGCATCATCGCCCCGCGCAGGGCCGCCTCCATCGTCCGTGGTCCCGGCGGTACCGGGTTCGGCACGCCGCTTTCCAGCCGGTCATGCGCGCTGTGCAGTTCCGCCAGCGCGAGATGACGGGCGCGCGCGACGGCACAGCGTGCCCGCCGGGCCAGCGCCCGCTCCTGTGCGGCACGCCGTGCGTGATAGCTGACCGGCGCACGATCCGGCCGCCCGCGCCGCATCGGCAGCAGGCGGGTGATCCAGCGCAACCAGGCGGGATGGCGGGAAACGGCCGGGGCACCGGATGGAGAAGCCGCCCCGGCCGTCACGATGTCAGAACCCGACCGGGCAGGCCTGCCCTGCATCGGTGACAGGATGGCCGGCGGCACGCGTGGGAAGCGGGACCATCGCTCCATATGATGCGGCCATCGGATCGGGGGGGGCGTATCCGGTGCCGGCCATCCTGTCCTCCTCCGTCCGGCGAGGGGTGGGGAGAGTGCCGGACAGGGCCATGGTCGCCTGCCGAATCCTAACGCGGCGTTCCCGTGCAATTCGCTCGAAATACGGCATTTGCGTGGGAAGAGATGCGATAGCCGGCCGACCCACGCCATCGCCGCACCGCGTTTCACGCAATTTACGACAACCCCGTTCCGGTGGCGAATAGATCGGCATCGGGACTTAAAACACTGGAATGTTTAAATAGTTCTACGCATGACAGGAAACGGGGACTGGTTGATCGGAAAGGGAGCCGATGATCCTGGCAAGGAATGGGGCGGCGCCGCCCGCGGTAACCGCGGGCGAGCTGGTACGGCAATTCGGCACATGGCAGGCGCGCGCCGCCGCCGGCCCGGTATTCATCACCCATCACGGTCGCCCGCGACTGGTGATGCTGTCGCTCGCCGCGTTCGAGGCGCTGGCGACGCCCAGCGATGCCGATCCCGGCGCGGTGCCGCCCGTGTCGCATGTGCTGGAGCATCTGGAGCAGGGTTTTCTGGCGCTGGACGGCGCGATGCGGGTGCGCGCGATCAATGCCGCTGCCTGCGCCTTCCTGATGGTCTCGGCAGAGGCGGTGCGCGGCCGGGCGCTGCCCTTGATCTGGCCGGGGATAGAGGATCGGCCCGGCTATGCCGCGCTGGCCCGCGCGGTGGCGTCGGGCGCCACCACCTGCCTGGAACTGCCCTCCTTCGCGCGGGAGGGGCGCTGGCTGCGGCTGCGGGCCATGCCGTTCGCCGGCGGATCTGCCTGCCTGTTCGATGACATCACAGACCGGCTCGCCACCGAGCGTCATGAAGACGCACGCAGCGCGACGCTGGCCGCGCTCGCCGCGCACGGCGAGGTCGGTCGCGCGCTGCTGTCGATGCGCGGCACCTTGGCGGAGGTCGATGCGGGGTTCGCACGGCTGGCGGGCTTCGCCCCGGACAAGCTGCACGGCGTCCGGCTGACCGACATCCTGCCCCTGCCGCTGCGCCGTGCCACCGCCGATCAGGTGGAGGCGGTGCTGACCGGCACGCCACCGCCGGCCTTCGCCACCCGCTTCCTGACGCGCGCGGGCACCGAAAGGCCCGTCCGCCTGGCCTTTGCCCCGGTGCGCGTGCACGGCGCCATCACCGGCGCGGTGGCAATCGCCACCGCGATCGAGCAACCCATTGATATGTAACGTAGATCAACGAGATTTTCCGGAGAACTGCGGCAACGATCCCCATCCTGTCCCGTTGGTCCGGTACGCCTGTTTGTGGCTGACGGAGTGGATGCATGACCCAATCGGACGAACCCCGCGAAGGGCGCCACACGCTGGCGATCGGCATGGCGGCCGGGATCGCGATCGGCATCGCCGCGAATCTCGCCCGCAAGGCCGCGGTTCAGGCGCCCACCCTGCTCGCGGGCGAATGGGACAAGGCGCTCGCCGCCGAACATGCCGCGGCACTCGCCCTGTTCGACGCGCTGGAACGCAGCGATGCGAGCGACACGAGGCGTCGCACCGTGCTGCTCGCCCAGTTGAAGCACGCAATCGGCAAACATGCCTTGCAGGAGGAGAACGCCGTCTACGCGATGATGCGCGACCGGGGCATGCCCGAGGCGGCGGATCATCTGAATCACGAACATGGCTATGTGAAGCAATATTTCTTCGATCTGGGCGAGATGGCCAAGGACGATCCCGCCTGGCTGCCCAAACTGCGCGAGTTTCGCACGATGATCGAACAGCATATGCGCGAGGAGGAGGACGATCTGTTCCCGCGCCTGCGCGCCGAACTCTCCGACGCCCAGAACGCCCATTTGACCCGCCAGATGAACAAGGAAGGGCTGAAACTTGCCTGATCCGCATCTCGACGACCGGGTCCACGCCGCCGACGCCCGCGCCGAGCGTCGCGAACGTCGGGAAGCCCCGATCATCCGCCGCTTCGCCGTCATCATCGCCGTCGTGTTCGTCCTCGGCATCCTCACCTATGCCGGCATGATCTTCAGCCATGCCCGGCAAAAGGAACGCAGCGACGCCAACGCAACCCAGGTCGCCACCCCGCGCGATCCCATGCCCGACCGATAGCTGCGTCCGAGCAGTAAACACTCCTTCCGTTCGTGCTGAGCGAAGTCGAAGCACAGCCGCCATCGCCTGACCTTCGGCTTCGCTCAGGCCGGAGGGTGTGGGTTGGGCCTACCCCGCCAGCATCCCTTGCACCCGCTCCCGCCAGCACGTTCATCGCAAACGGCTTGGTGATCATCGCCATCCCCGGCTCCATGAAGCCGGACGCGGCGGCGGCGGTTTCGGCATAGCCGGTCATGAACAGCACCTTCAGCGCAGGCCGCATCGCCCGTGCCTCCATCGCCACCTGACGCCCGTCGCGATCGGGCAGGCCCATGTCGGTGACCAGCAGGTCGATCCGCGCATGGCTTCTCAGCAGCGCCAAGCCGCTCGCGCCGTCGCCCGCCGCCAGCGTGCGGTATCCCAGCTCCTGCAGTTCCTCCAGGATCAGGGCGCGGACTACCGCCTCGTCCTCGACCACCAGCACGACCTCGCCCCGGCCGCTCAGCGGCACCGGTGCCGCCGCCGGCGCCTCGCCCGCCTCGTCCATCGGCCCGTCATGGCGCGGCAGGTACAGCCGCACGCTCGTTCCCTCGCCCGGCGCGCTTTCGATCGTCGCGGTGCCCTCGGACTGTTTGGCAAAGCCGTAGATCATCGACAGGCCCAGCCCGGTGCCGCGCCCGATCGGCTTGGTGGTGAAAAACGGTTCGAACGCGCGCGCGATCGTGTCGGCATCCATGCCGGTACCGGTATCGCCCACCCGGATGCATACGAACGCGCTGTTCTCACGCGTCACGTTGCCCGTCTCGATGGTCAGGCGGCCGCCGCCCTCCATCGCATCGCGCGCGTTGATCGCCAGGTTCAGGATCGCGCTTTCCAACTGGTTGGGATCGCACCGGGTCGGCCACAGATCGGCGTCCAGATGCAGGTCCAGCGCGATCCGCTCGCCGATCGTGCGGCGCAACAGGTCCTCGATCGATCCGATCAGCCGGTTGACCTCCACCGGCTTCGGATCGAGCGGCTGGCGGCGCGAAAAGGCGAGCAGCCGGTGGGTCAGCGACGCCGCCCGGTTCGCCGCCGTCGCCGCCGCCGTCACGAAACGGTCCAGTTCCTCGGTGCGCCCCTGCGCCACCCGCCGCTCGACGATCTCCAGATTGCCGGTGATCCCTTGCAGCAGGTTGTTGAAGTCGTGCGCGATGCCGCCGGTCAGCTGGCCCACCGCCTCCATCTTCTGGCTTTGCCGCAACTGCGCCTCGGCGGTGGCCAGTGCCGCGGCGGCCTCGTTTTCGGCGGTCACGTCATGGCCGAAGCCGTAAAAGGTCCCTCCCTCGGGTACCGTCGTCCAGCGGATCAGCCGTCGCTCGCCCGACTTGGCGATCAGGGTCGTGCGGTAATCGTGCAGCGCCTGCCCCGCGGACAGGATGCGCACCCGCTCGCGCCACGATCCCTCGTCATCCTCCATGAAATCGGTGCTGCGCCGCCCGACCGATTCGGCATGGGTCCAGCCCAGCGTCGCGGTCCAGGACGGATTGACGTTGGTGATGATGCCCGCGGCATCGGTCACCACCTTCAGCACCGGCGACAGCGTCCAGATCCGCTCGCGGTCGCGCGCCAGCCGCCTTTCCTCGGTGATGTCGCGTCCCACCGCATGGATGCGCCCGGCGGAGGGCACCGCGGTCCAGGCGAGCAGGCGGTAGTCGCCCGCCTTGGTCCGGTACCGGTTCTCGAACGCCATCGTCGTCACTCCGTCGCTCAGCGTGGCGACTTCGGCCGCGGTGCTCGCCAGATCGTCGGGATGGAGGAAGGCGCTCAACGGCTGGCCCACCAGTTCGGTTTCCGCCCAGCCCAGCATCCGCGTCGCGCTGGGATTCACCGCGGTGATGATCCCCTCGAAGGTGCAGACCAGCAGCAGGTCCTGCGAGATCGCCCACAGCCGGTCGCGGTCGTCCTGCAACCGGCGGCCCGCCAGCACGCGCTCGGTCGTCTCGATCACCACTGCGACCACGCCGATCGGCCGGCCGTCATCGTCCAGCGCCGGGGAATATTCCAGGTCGGTCCACAAGGCGCGTGGCGTGCCGTCGCGCACCAGCGTCAGTTCCTGGTCTTGGTACGACAGCGTGCCGCCGCCATGATACACCACCTGCATCACATGCGCGTTGAAGTCCGCGACCTCGTGCCAGCCCTCCAGCACGTTGGTGCCGAGCAGTGCCGGATGCCGGTCGCCGGCGAACCCGCGATAGGCGTCGTTGTAGATCATCACGCCGGTCGGACCCCACAGCGTCACGATCGGCACCGGCGAGCGCAAGACAAAGGCCAGTACGGAGCGCATCGCCACCGGCCAACTCGCGATCGCGCCGATCGGCGTGGTCTCCCACGCAAAGGTGCCGATCCGCTTCCCCATTTCGCCGCCCCCGATCAGGAACGCCGCTTCCTTGCTGCCTGCCACCACCGTCACATTGTTCGCCCATGCAGCCCGCGCTGTTTCAAGCGCATAACGCCGTTGCATCGTCAAGGCTGCGTGGCCGTTGCGCTATCCCGCCGGTGCGGGCGTCGGCGTCGCGGCTGGTGCGGGCGCCGCCGCCGCAGTCGGTACCCCGATCTCCACCTCCACCCGCCGATTGCGGGCGCGCCCCTCGGGATCGTCGCTGCCGTCCAGCTTGGCGTTCGGGGCGATCGGCCGCGCCTCGCCCAGCGCGATCACGGTAATCCGCTCGCGCGGCACCCCCTGCTCGACCAGATAGTCGCGCACCACCTCCGCCCGCCGGCGGGCGGTGCGCAGATTGTCCTTGTCCGACCCTTGCGAGTCGGAATGCCCGCGCAGCACGATCGGGCCGCCCCGCGTCCGCGCCTCCTGCGCCAGCGCATCCAGCGCCGCGCGCGCCGCATCGTCCAGCGCGGCACTGCGCGGAAAGCCGATCGTGCGCGACAGCGGTTCGGGCGTCGCTTCGGGCTCAGGCGCCTCGGCCACCTCGGCATGGACCGCCGGGCGGATGATCGACTTCACCTCGCCCTCGGGCGTCGGGCTCGGCACGGGAAGCGGGGGGGTGAGCGTGTCGGCCGCATTGACCGGCGCGGCGGTGTTCGACGGCGCGCCGCCCTCGCACCCCGCCAGCGACAGGCCCAGCAGGACGCACAATCCCAGCGGATGGCGCAACATGGTCATACCCCTCCCTTTGCGAACGATGATCCGGTCATGCGACAGCCTCCACCTCGGCACCAGCCCCGTCGCGGCGCGGCTGCGGCGGCGCGTAGGACACGATCACGTCGCCCGCCACCGGCACCGGCCGGGTCGCATGGGTGAAGAAGCGCAGCTGACCGCCGGGGCGCAGCACCAGCAGCAGGTCCGCCTCGGCCGGCAGGGCGGCGCGCGCCGCGGCAAAGTCGAACTGTTCGCTGATCCGCGTCTTGCGGAAGGTCCAGCCGGCGGCCGCCCGCGCCTCGATCTCGTCGATGCCGACCCCCGACGCGAACAGCGACCGCCCGCGCAGCGCTTCGGACAGGCCACGATCGTCGGGCGCGCTGTCGCCCCCGCCGCCGCCGAGCTGATACACCGCGTCGCGCCCGATCTCGGGGGCGAATTCGCTGCACACCAGGGCGTTATACGCCTCGTTCGGGGTCGCCGCCGCCAGCGCCTGGAAGCGGCCCATGTCCAGATGCTCTTCGCTCGTCTCCGCCAGGATCTCGCCGTGAAAGGTCGACAGCCCATGCTGGCGCGCGCCCGTCAGCGCACGCCAGTTCGCGTCGCTGATCGTCACCGCTACCTCCAGTTGCTGCAGGTGGCGCGCCAGCGCTAGGCTCCACGGCGTCGCCCCCACGATCAGCAGCCCGCGCTGCCCGGTCGCGGTCACGCCCAGCCGCCGCGCGACCCAGCGGATGCTGAAGCCGTGCGCGACGATCGTCGCCACCACCACGCCGAAGGACAGCGTGACCAGGATGCCGCCGTCGCCATAGCCCAGCGCCCCCAGCCTGAGCGCGAACAGCCCCGACATCGCCACCGCGACGATGCCGCGCGGCGCGATCCACGCGATCAGGATGCGCTCGCGCCACGGCACCTTGGAAAAGGCCAGGCTGACCAGCACCGTCGCCGGCCGCACCAGGAAAAGCAGCGCGATCAGGAACGCCAGGAACCGCCATTCGAACCGCCGCGCCACGTCCAGGTCCAGCGAGGCGGACAGCAGGACGAACACGCCCGAGATCAACAGGACGGTCACGTTCTCCTTGAACGGATGCACGTCGCGCAGGCTGCTCAGCTTCATGTTGGCCAGCGCCACGCCCATCACCGTCACCGCGACCAGCCCGGTCTCGTGCTGGATCAGGTTGGACAGCACAAAGGTGACGATCACCGCGACGAACAGCACCGGCGCCTTCAGATGCTCGGGCACATGGCCGCGCGGAAACGCCCATTTGATCGCCCAGGCCATGGCAAAGCCGATCACCCCTGCGACGATCGCGGCGAACAGGATCGATGCGGTGACGCCTGCCAGCGACGCGCCGTCCCCCGACCGGCGCAGATATTCATAGGTGATGACCGCGAACAGCGCGCCAAAGGGGTCGTTGACGATTGCTTCCCATTTCAGGATCGCGCGCGGCCGCGCCGCGATGTTGCTCTGGCGCAGCAGCGGCAGCACCACCGTCGGCCCGGTGACGACCAGGATGCCGGCAAACAGGATCGCCACCGGCCACACCAGCCCGGCGATATAGTAACAGGCCAGCGTCCCCAGCACCCAGCCGACCGGCATGCCGATCAGGCCCAGCCGCATCACCGCGCCCTCGGTCTTGCGCAATTCCCGGAAATTCAGGCTCAACCCGCCTTCGAACAGGATCACCGCGACCGCGATCGACACGGCGGGCTCCAGCAGCGGGCCGAACACCTCGGCGGGGCGGACAAGGCCGGTCACCGGTCCGGCGATGATGCCGGCCGCCAGCATCAGGGCGATGCCGGGCCAGCCCGTCCGCCATGCGAGCCACTGGGCACCGACGCCAAGGGCGCCGATCAGCGCGATGGCCAAAGCGTAATTGTGCATGGGGAGCCGAACAGCACAGCCACCCGGCCACCGCAACCCGCAGCGGCCAAAAAAGCGGGTGCCCGGCCGGGGTCCGGGCCGGGCACCCAGGAGGGGTCGGGATCAGAACTTGCCGCGGATGCCGAACGAGATGGTGGTGCCGTTGAAGAAGGAATTGTCCCGCCGCGACAGACCGTTGCCATCCGGCTGGTCGGGATTTTCATAGTAAAGATAGACGTTCTCGTTGGTGATGTTCAGCGCATCCACCCTGAGTTCGATATAATCGTTCACGCGGTAACTGACCGTGCCGTCCAGGAAACCCTGCGGCGCGACATAGGCGATCTGGTCGTTGCCGACGTTGACGAACGAGGTGCCCGTCTTGGCGCGGTAATTGTACGAGCCGCGGATCGAGACCGGGCCCTTTTCGTAGAAGCCGGTGATGCTGTACGAATAGTCCGGCACGAACGAGATCGACCGGCGCGTGCCCGTCGAGGCGATGAAATCACCGCCCTCCTGGTCGATCAGCGTGAAGCTGCTCGTCACCCCCAGCCCGTCGAAGGGCTTGGGCAGGAAGGTGAAGTTCTGCTGGTATCCGACCTCCAGCCCCTTCAGCTTCAGCTCGCCCTGGTTGATGATGCGGGTACGCCGGATCTGGAAATCGTCCGGAATGATGCCGCTGGGGAAGCCCAGCGACAGGGCATTGAAGACGTTGGACGACAGGCCGAGCGACCCGAACGACACGAAATCCTGAAACGAGAAGGGCCGGTCGGTGATGTCCTTCTTGAACACGCCCGCGCTCAGCAGCGCGCCAGGCGCGAAATACCATTCGGCCACCGCGTCATATTGCGTCGCCAGTTGGGGGCGAAGGTCCGGATTGCCCACTGTGACGTCGGCGTTGAACGGGTTGCCGATCACCGTGCTGCCCGCAATCGACGATAGCGCGTTGCGCGTGATCGTCTGACCCGCCGATGCACGTAGCGTCAGGTTGCGGGTGGCATCGAACGCCAGGCTGGCCGAGGGCAGCCAGTTGTCATAGCCGCCGCGCCGATTGGCCGGCACGAAGCCGCCACGCCCGTTGGTTACATAATTGTCGACCACGGTGCGCGTGTCCGAATAGCGCACGCCCGCGTTGCCGCGCAGTTCGCTGCCCAGCAGCGGCAGTTTAAAATTGACCTCGAAAAAGCCGGTGGAGACGATTTCCTCCGCCCGGAACGCGCCGTTCAACTGCACCGGTGCCGCCGCGTTCGCGCCGCCCGCATCCAGCGTCCCCTCGACAAAGCTGCGCGGGAAGGTCGCGAATTGCGACGGGAAACCGGCATTGCCGCCGTTGCGCAAGCTCCCGAACTGCACGAACGGGTCCATGTTGGCGAACACGTCGATCGTGCGGAAGGTGCCGCCGCCGGGCAGCACGCGGTTGGTGGCGATGGTGCTGCCGTCGCGCCGACGGATCTCCTTGACCGTGGAGACATAGCTGCCGCCCAGCTTCAGCGCGAACAGCCGGTCGCCGTCATCGACCATGTTCCAGTCGACCACCGCGCGCACATTGCGCTGCTTGTCGTCCTCCTCGTCGCGGCCGAAGCCGAGCGTCGGCACCGAATAGTTGCGTGGATCGGTGGGATCGAGCCCGGGGGTGGTGATCGTCGGATAGGTGACGTTCACCGTCGGATCGAACGTCGTCGTCACCCCGTACATGTTGGACAGGATGCGATTGCCTTCCTTGTAGGCGCGGCTGTCGCTCAGATTGCCCTGTACCGACAGTTTTACCGCGTCGGTCACGTCATAGGAGGCGCGCAGGATGCCGTAGCGGAACTTGGTCTCGCTGGTGCGATACAGGCTCTCGGTCAGCACGCTGGTATTGCCGAAGGTGCCGTAGAGGTTGTTGTACTGGTCCAGCTTCACGTCGAGCGGGATGATGCCCGAATTCGTGCCGCGACCGGCCGGGTCGGTCGAGCCAGGCACGGTGCGGCTGTTGCGCACAGCCACACCCCAGGTGAACTCGTCGCCGATGTCCTTCAGGTGCGAATAGATGCCGTCCAGGCTGATATCCAGCCGGTCGGTCTTGTATTGCAGCGAGCCGACCAGCCCCAGCCGCTCGCGTTCATTATCCGATGCGAACACGCGGTAGAAGCGCGGCAACAGCCCGTTGGCCACCTGTTCGCGGGTCAGCCCGCCGAAATTGGCGCGCGGATTGTCCAGGTCGAGCTGGAACTCGAACGGTCCGACCAGGGGGCGCGTCTGCCCCGGCGGCGTGCGATAACCGCCCGACCCGATCACCGACGAATTGTACCCGCCGGTCGACTGGAAGCCCGAGCGTTCGTTGACCGTGCGCGAATAGGCCACGCCCACCAGCGCACCGAAATTGCCCACCGTATCGCTCAACAGCAGCGATCCGCGCGGCCCCCAGCGCTTGGACTGGGTGTTGTAATTGCCCTGCGCGGTATAGCGGATCACCCGCCCCTTGCTGTCGAAAGGGCGCGGCGTCTGCAGGTCGACATTGCCGCCGATGCCGCCTTCCTCCAGATTGGCGAGCGGCGTCTTGTATACGTCGACGCGCCCGAACAATTCGGACGGAAACACGTCATAGTTGAAGTTGCGCGAGGATCCGCCCGCATCCAGCGACGATGTCGTGCGAACCGGCGCCATGTTGATCGTGGTGACGGTGAATTCGGACCCCAGCCCGCGGATACTGATCCGCTGCCCCTCGTTCGAGGCTCCGTCGCGGCTCAGGATCACGCCGGGAATGCGTTGCAGCGAGTCGGCGACATTGGCTTCCGGGAACTTGCCGATATCCTCCGCCACGATCGAATCGCGCACGCCGATCGCCTCGCGCTTCAACTCCAGCCCTTCGGCCAGGCTCCGGCGAAAGCCGGTGACGACGATTTCGCCGCCTTCGGTGCCGCTCGCCCCGTCCTGCGGCGGCACCGCGGTCGGCGCGGTCGGCGTGTCGGATGCCGGCGGCGCGGCCGGTGCGGTCTGCGGATCGGGGCTTTGCGCGCTCGGAGCGGGATTGGCGCCCGGCGGGGTCGACAGGTTGGTCTGTGCCGCCGCCGGCGATCCCGCCAGCAACAGGGCCATCGCGCCCGAAGACGCACCGATCAGCATCGCTGTTCTCACCTCACCCCTCCTCTTGCCACGGTATTCCGCTGTTGCTGCGGCTTATCATACAAGTTTTAGGGGCCGTCAATCATCGCTCGGACAAAATTCGCCAACGTCACATCATGCGGCCAGAGTATCGTCAAGAAACGCCCTCAATAGGTATGATGACGCCGCCCCGTCCGCCTTCATCGGGCACGCGCCGCCGCCGAAACGGCGCCTGCATTTGCGATCGCGCCGCCCGGCCGCTAGGCGGCGGCGCATGCATCGCCGCTGGCCCGCCATCATCGCGCTCTGGCTGCTCGGCGTCCTGGCCGCCGCGCAGCTCGCCAAATTCTCCACCATCGCGCCCGTCCTGCGCGCCCGCTTTGCGCTGTCGCTGCCCGCCACCGGGCTGTTGATCTCGCTGCTGGAGGTCGGCGGCGGCCTGCTCGGCTTTGTCGCGGGGCTGGCGCTCGGCCGCATCGGCTATCGCCGCGCGCTGGTCACCGGGCTCGCCACGCTGGCGGGATGCAGCCTGGTCGAGGCGCTGGCGACCACCCCCGCCCCGCTGTTCGTGGCACGCGGGGTGGAGGGGATCGGCTATCTTCTCGTCGTCATCGCCGCGCCCACCGCGATCGCCGCCATCGCAAGCGACCGCGACCGCCCCCGCGCGCTGGCCCTGTGGAGCAGCTTCGTGCCCGTCGGCGTCGCCATCGGCGGCGCGGTGACGGGCATGGGGACGCAAGTGCTGGACGCCACCGGCCTGCTCCTGCTCTGGGCGGCGCTGCTGGCGCTGGCGGTCATACCGGCGCTGCGCCTGCCGCTCGGCACCGCCGCGTCCCGCGGGCTCGCATTGCCGGCGCCGGCGGCGTGGATCGCCACCTTCGGCTTCGGCCTCTACACGCTGTTCCTGTGCGCGCTGACCATGTTGCTGCCCACCTTCCTGACCGAGATGCGCGGTGCCTCGCTCGCCACCGCCGGGCTCGTTGCCGCCTTTGCCTCGCTTGCGGCGCTTCCCGGATCGGCGATCGCGATGGCGCTGATGCGGCGCGGTGCGCTCAGGTCCGGCGCGATGATGCGCATCGTCGCGCCCGCACTTGCCGTCACCGCGCTGCTCGCGCCGCTGGTCTTCGTCGATATCGGCGGCTGGGGCATGGCGGCGCTCGTCGCGGTGGCGGTGGTGGGCGCCAGCGGCCTCGTCTCCCCGCTCGTCTTCGCGCGCCTGCCGATCCTGGCGCGCGCCGCCGCGGCCGACGATCCGCGCATCGCCACCGCCAACGGCCTGCTGACCCAGTTCGGCGCGGGCGGCGCGCTCATCGGCCCGCCGCTCGGCGGCCTGGTCGTCGGGCTCTGGGGCTGGCCGGGGCTCGGCATCGCCATCGCCATGCTGTCGCTCGCCATGCTGGCGACGATCGCCTTGGCCGAGCGCATCGGTGCCCGTCCCGCGCTTTAGCCGCCTCACGCAAATCTTGGCTGTCGCGGCTGTCGCCATGCACTACATTGCCGCGATGAAGATCCGCTTCTCCTTCGGGGCACAGGTGTTCGTCGGCATGGCCGCCGGCCTGATGCTCGGCCTTCTCGCGCGCCAGTCGAACCTCACCGGCCTGGCCGAGGCGCTTCGCATCGTCGGGGAAAGCTTCGTCCAGCTGCTCAAGGTGCTGGTCGTGCCGCTGGTCTTTACCGCGATCGTCGCGTCGATCGCGGCGCTGCGCAATCTCAACAATGCCGCGCGGCTCGTCGCCTCCACCTTTATCTGGTTCGCCATCACCGCGCTGATCGCGGTCACCATCGGCCTTGCCCTCGGCACCATCCTCGAACCCGGCCTCCACGCCGGCGTCGCCCCCGCGACCGCCACCCGCCCCGACACCGCGGGCTCCTGGCTCGATTTCCTGCGCGGCCTGATTCCCGCCAATATTCTGGGTCTGTCCGCCGCCACCAAGGTGCCCGACACCGGCGGTTTCGCGACCGCCCTGTCCTTCAACATCCTCCAGATCATCGTCATGGCCGTCGCCATCGGCGTCGCCGCGGTGCGGGTGGGCGAGGCGGGCAACGCCTTTCTGTCGTTCAACGCCTCCGCGCTGGCCATCTTCCGCCGCATCCTCACCTGGGTGATCCGCCTCACCCCGATCGGCTCGGGCGCGCTGCTCGGCAACGCCATCGTCCGCTATGGCTGGCAATCGCTGTCGGCGCTGGGCAGCTTCGCGTTTGCCGTCTATCTCGGCCTCGCCCTCGTCCTCTTCGTCGTCTACCCCCTCCTCCTCCTCGCCAACGGCCTCTCCCCCCGCCGCTTCTTCGCCGCCGCCTGGCCCGCCATCCAGCTCGGCTTCGTCTCGCGCTCCTCGATCGCCACCCTTCCCGTCACCGAGGATGCCGTCGAACGCCGCCTCGGCGTGCCCCGCGCCTATTCGGCCTTTGCCGTGCCCTTTGCCGCGACCACCAAGATGGACGGATGCGCCGCGATCTACCCGGCGATCTCCGCGCTGTTCGTCGCGCAATATTACGGCCTTGCCCTCCATGCGACCGATTACCTGCTGATCGTCGCGGTTTCCGTGCTCGGCTCGGCCGCGACCGCGGGGCTGACCGGCGCGGTGGTGATGCTGACGCTGACGCTCTCCACCCTTGGCCTGCCGCTGGAGGGAGCCGGCCTCCTGCTCGCCATCGACCCGATCCTCGACATGGGCCGCACCGCGATCAACGTCGCGGGGCAGGCGCTGGTCCCGACGCTGGTCGCCAAGCGTGCCGGCCTGCTGGCGGACGCGCCCACGCAGGACGTCTTGCCCGAGGCCGCCCCCGCGGCGTAAAAGGCGCATGAGCTTGCCAGCGGTGCGTTGCCAAGGTAATACACGCGAGTGGCCGACCGCCGGAACCCCAAGTCATGCGCCCCGATCCCTTCAATCCCAACGATCCTTTCCGGGGCGAGCGTCCGCCACCCGATCGCCCGTTCGAACCGATCGGCGACGCCAGCCCCTATTATGACGAGAATGACGAACGCTGGTCCTTCGGCCCGGTGGACGAGCCCGCGCGTCGCCGCCGCCCCGCTTGGGGCAAGTGGCTGGTGCGCGGGCTCGGCGCCGGCATCGTCCTGCTCGTCGTCGCGATCATCTGGCTGGCGGTCACCGCGCCCCTTTCGCGCTCGCTGCAACCGCCCACCCCGCCCTCGATCACGCTGACCGACGATGACGGCCAGCCGATCGCCCGGCGCGGCGCGATCATCGGCAAGCCCGTCGATGCCGCCACCCTGCCCCCGCATGTGCGCGAGGCGTTCATGGCGATCGAGGACCGGCGTTTCTATTCGCACTGGGGCATAGACCCGCGCGGCATCCTGCGCGCGCTGGTCCACAATCTCGGCTCGGGCGGCGTGCGCGAGGGCGGCAGCACGATCACGCAGCAGCTCGCCAAGAACGCCTTCCTCGATTCCGACCGCACCGCCGGGCGCAAGATCCGCGAGGCGATGATCGCCTTCTGGCTGGAGGCGTGGCTGACCAAGGACGAGATCCTGTCGCGCTATCTGTCCAACGTCTATTTCGGCGATAACGTCTACGGCATCGACGCGGCGGCGAAGCATTATTTCGGCCGCACGCCAAAGACGCTCAACATCGGTCAGGCCGCGATGCTCGCCGGGCTGGTCAAGGCGCCCTCGCGCCTCGCCCCCACCAGCAACCTTGCCGGCGCGCGCAAGCGGCAGGCGGTGGTCGTCGCCGCGATGGAGGATGCCGGCTTCCTCACCAAGGCGGAGGCCGATGCCGTCCGCCCGCAACGCGTGCTGGCGCAGCGCCCCGAAACCCTGCCCAGCGGCACCTATTTCGCCGACTGGGTGCTGCCCGAGGCGCGCGATCAGGCCGGCGAGATCAAGACCGAGGCGACCGTCAGGACCACGCTCGACCGCCGCCTCCAGCGCCTGGCCGAGCGCACCGTGCGCCGCGCCGGACTGCGTCAGGCGCAGGTCGCGCTGGTCGCGATGCGCCCCGATGGCCGCGTCGTCGCGATGGTCGGCGGCAAGGATTACGCCAAGAGCCCGTTCAACCGCGCCACCCAGGCGCGCCGCCAGCCGGGCTCCGCCTTCAAGCTGTTCGTCTATCTCGCCGCGCTCCGCTCCGGCCTGACCCCGGATTCGACCGTCGAGGATCGCCCCGTCGACATCGCCGGGTGGAAGCCGCGCAACAGCGACGGCCGCTATCTCGGCGACATCACGCTGCGTCAGGCGTTCGCGCGGTCGTCCAACGTCGCGGCGGCACGCCTGACGCAACAGGTCGGCGTCCGCGCGGTCATCAAGGCGGCCCGCGATCTCGGCATCTCCACCCCGATCGCCAACGAGGCGACGATCGGCCTCGGCACCTCCACCGTCTCGCTCCTCGAACTCACCGCCGCCTATGCCGCGATCGCCAACGAAAGCTATCCGGTCCAACCCCGCGGCCTCGCCGATGTCCGCGACAAGAGCTGGTACCAGTCGCTGACCGATCGTCCCCAGGGTTTCTCCGCCAGCGTGCATGACGGGATGCTCGACCTGCTCGGCTCCTCGATCCGCAGCGGCACGGGGCGCGAGGCGCTGCTGACCGTCGACGCATATGGCAAGACCGGCACGACGCAGGATGCGCGCGACGCGCTGTTCGTTGGCTTCGCGCGCGATCTGGTGGTCGGCGTCTGGGTCGGCAACGACGACAACACCCCCAATCCCGGCCTGTCCGGCGGCGGCGTGCCGGCGCGGATCTGGCGCGACTTCATGCAATCCGCGCTCGACATCGCCCCCGTTCCCGCCCCGGTCGTGGAAGAGGCGGTCGACGAAAACGTCATCGACGCCAACGTGATGGAAAGCGGTGACCCGGTCGGTGACCTGATCCAGGGCATGGGCGTCGACATGCGGCTGGGCGAGGACGGCTCGCTGATCGTCGGCCCCACCCGCGGCCGCCGCGACGAGGAACGCGGCCCACCCCCCGAAGACCGCCGCCCCCGCGACGGGCCGGAAGAACCGGACGAGGATTTCTAGAGGTCGGCTGAAGCCCTTTCCCTTCCGGAGAGAGGGGAACCGCGCTGTCGAGCGACGATGTCGCCACCGTCGCCCGGGCGCATGCAGTAGCCATCTGCAGCATCTACAAGGTTCACGCCGCGGCGGTCGATCTCGACCGGTGATACCGACCAAGCCGATGATCGCGCTGCTCCACCCGCTTCTCTATACCGGCGTGGCGCTGTGGCTGCACACCGATCTAGGCAGCCGGCTGTGCCGGGGCATATTCTCGCGGTCGAGCCTCAAGGATGCGGCCGGCGCTGAAACGGTTGATCGTGGTCGCACCCTGACGCATCGCGGACAGCCGTTGACGCCCCCGCGCCTCGCGCCCAAGGCGCTGCGCATGCGCTTCTTTTCCGACAACGCCGCCCGCATCCATCCCAAGGTTCTCGACGCGATCGTCGCCGCCGACACGCTGGACACCGCCTATGACGGCGATCGCTGGTCGCAAGGCTTGGACGCACGGCTTTCCGCGCTGTTCGATACCACGGTGGAGGTGTTGTGGGTGCCCACCGGCACCGCCGCCAACTGCCTCGCGCTGGCCAGCCTCTGCCCGCCTTATGGCGGCGTCGTCTGCCACCGCGACGCGCATATCCAGAATGACGAGGGCGGCGCCCCCGAATTCTACACCCATGGCGCCAAGCTGATGCTGGCCGATGGCGAGGGTGCCAAGCTGACGCCGGCCACCATCGCCCATCTGCTGGATGCGATCCCGGCGCATGTTCACAGCGTCCAGCCGCACGCCGTATCGATTACCAACGCCACCGAATATGGTCGCGTCTACACGCCGGACGAGGTCGCCGCGATCGGCGAACTTGCCCGGAGCCGCAACCTCGCGCTCCACATGGACGGTGCCCGTTTCGCCAATGCGGTCGCCGGCACCGGCGCGCACCCTGCCGACCTGACCTGGCGCGCGGGTGTCGATGCGCTGTCCTTCGGCTTCGTCAAGAATGGCGGGATGAGTGCGGAGGCCCTGGTCTTCTTCACCCCCGGCCATGCCGATGCCGCGCGCCGCCGCCGCAAGCGGGCCGGGCTGCTCTTTTCCAAGGGCCGCTATCTCGCCGCGCAGATCCTGGCGATGGTCGAGGACGATCTGTGGATCGCCAACGGCGCTGCCGCCAACGCGCATGCCGCGCGCCTCGCCGCCGCCGCCGGCGACCGGCTGGTCCATCCGGTCGAGGCCAACGAGGTCTTCCTGCGCATGACCCCGGACGAGGCCGCGGCGCTCCGGGCGCAAGGCTTCGACTTCTACGACTGGGCGGCGGGCGAGATTCGCCTCGTCACCGCCTGGGACAGCGACGAGGACGCCGTCGCCCGCCTCGCCGACGCGATTGCCCTCCTGTGAGCGAATTCGACCACCGCCCGCAATCGACCAAGGCAGCGATCCTCGTCCCCTTTGCGATCGTCACGCTGATCTGGGGATCGACCTGGCTGGTCATCCGCGATCAACTGGGCGTGGTGCCGCCCTCCTGGTCGGTCAGCTACCGCTTCCTCGTCGCCGGGCTCGCCATGGCCGCCTATGCGAAGTTTCGCGGCGAAAGCTTCCGGCTGGGCGCCGGCGGGCTGCTGTTCGCGCTCGCCATCGGCGTGTTCCAGTTCGTGATGAACTTCAACTTCGTCTACCGCGCCGAACAGTTCATCACCTCCGGCCTCGTCGCCGTCGTCTTCGCGATGCTGCTCGTCCCCAACGCCCTGTTCGCGCGCGTCTTCCTCGGACAGCGCCTCGGCGGACAGCTCATCGCCGGCTCCGCCGTCGCCATGGCCGGCGCCGCCCTCCTCTTCGTGCACGAGGCGCGCGTCGATCCCGCCGGCCCCGCCAACGCCCTTGCCGGCATCGGCTTCACCGCCCTCGCCATCCTCGCCGCCTCCACCGCCAACGTCATGCAGGCGACCCGCACCGCGAAACGCTATCCGATGCACAGCGTCCTTGCCGTGGCGATGCTCTCGGGCGCCGGCATGGATGCCCTGCTCGCCTATGCGCTGGCCGGACCACCCAGTTTCGAGTGGCGCGCCGGCTATGTCGCCGGCATCGTCTATCTCGGCCTCGCCGCTTCCGCGCTCGCCTTTCCGCTCTATTACCGCGTGCTGCGCGTCATCGGCCCGGCCAAGGCGGCCTATTCCAGCGTCATCGTCCCCGTCATCGCGATGCTGCTGTCGACGCTGTTCGAGGGCTATCGCTGGTCGCCGCTCGCCGCCGCCGGGGCCGCCGTCACCGGGCTGGGGCTGGTCATCGCGCTCAGCGCGCGCAGGCCCAACCGGTAATCGGGAAAGCGCAAGGTCCAGCCCAGCACCCGCTTCGCCTTGCCGTTCGCCACCCGCCGGTTCTCCGCATAAAAACCACGCGCCATCGGCGACAGGCTGTCCAGGGATACGACCGGCGGCGGCGGCAGGCCAATCAGCGACGCGGCGAACGCCACCACATCGTCCTGCGGGCATGGGACATCGTCGGCCAGGTTGTACGCCCCGGCCGGCGCATCGAACCCAGCGATCACGCCCGCCACGATGTCGTCGGCATGCACCCGGCTGAACACCTGGGTGGCCAGCCCGATGCGGTGCGCCCGCCCCGAACGCACCCGGTCGATCGGCGAGCGGCCCGGCCCATAGATGCCGGGCAGGCGGAACACCCGCGCGCCCCGCGCCAGCCACGCCGCATCCGCCTGCGCGCGCGCCACCCGCCGCCCGCCGCCGGTCGGTGCGCTCTCATCAACCCACGCGCCCCCGGCATCGCCGTAGACGCCGGTGGAGGACAGATAGCCCAGCCAGCCGCGCCCCAGCCACGCACCGTACCGGTCCAGCACCGGATCGCGTTCGTCCGCCGGCGGCACCGAGGACAGCACATGCGTCGCCGACGCCAGCGCCGCGACCACCGCCGCGTCGTCGTCGAAGCGGATCGTGCCGTCCCGCCCGTCGCGCGTCGTGCCCGTCACCTGCCAGCCGGCACGGGTCAGCCGCGCCGCCAGTGCCGACGCGACATAGCCCATGCCGAAGACCAGAAGCCGGCTCACCCGATGCGCCTTACTTGGCCGCCATCGGCCCCTTGTAGAGCGTGCCGAAATAGTCGCCCTTGTTCCACACCGGCCGCGCATCGCCATCCGCGATCTCGCGCGCGATGGCATAGTTCACGCCCACGAAGCGCGGCCCCTGGCTCCAGTCGATCGGCAGGCTCAGATCATCGGACGGCCGGTGATAGTTGGTCGACATGAACGTTTTCACCGCCGCGGCGCCCGGCCCCTTCTGGCCCGGCCACAGGAAGACCGAAGGGATGCCCTTCTGGACGAAGCGGAAATGGTCGGAGCGCACGAAGATGCCCTCTTCCGGCATCGGATCGGGCGACAGCGGCAGGCCGAGCGCCCCCACCGCCTTGCGCACGATCGGCCCCAGCGTCGAGCGCTCGGCGCCGAACACGATCATGTCCTCGAACGTGTAGGTCAGGATCGGCATGTCCAGGTTCACGTCCGCCACGATCGACGCCAGGGGCACGGTCGGGTTGTTCGCGAAATAGTCGGACCCGACCAGCCCCTTCTCCTCTGCGGTCACCGCCAGGAACATTACGCTGCGCCGCGGCGGCTTGCCGCTTTCCTTGAAGCGCTTGGCTTCCTCGATCAGGCTGGCGATGCCGATCGCATTGTCCAGCGCGCCATTGTTGATCCGGTCGCCGTCGCCGCCCTCGTTGACGCCGATATGGTCCAGATGCGCGGACAGCACGACCACCTGGTCCTTCAGCTTGGGATCGCTGCCCGGAATCATGCCGATGACGTTGCTGCTCGGCATCGGCGTCGCGCTGGTCTTCAGCGCGACGGTCAGCGTGCCCCTGGCCGCCACCGGCCGGTAGCGCGGGGTTTCTGCCGCCGCGGCCTTCACCACCGCATCCCAGTCCTTGCCGAACAGCCTGGCCGCGCCCGCCGCGCTCAGCGTTCCCAGGATCGGCGTGCCCGGCGTCGGATTATGGACGGTGCCGTCGGCATTGGCCCAGCCCACGCGCGGCCGATCATAGCTGCCTGCCAGCAGGTTGAACGGCCGCTGCCGCCCGCCGCCACCCGGCATGTCGAGCTGGATCGCACCCACCGCACCGCGCGCGGCGGCCAGTGCGGCCTTGTTCGCCGCGCTGCCGAAGAAGGCGCGCTCCTCGCCGCCCAGCCCTGCGGGCGTGCCGGGGACGAACGCCACGATCTTGCCGCGCACGTCGACGCCCTTGAAGTCGTTCTGGCCATATTGCGGCGCATCGATGCCATAGCCGACGAAGACGACCGGCGCCGACAGGCTGGTCTCCGCCTGCCCCGGCACCGGCGACGGCGCATAATCCTCGCCGAAGGTCAGCGTCACCGGCTGCCCCCCGCGCGCCGTCCAGACGAAGCTTCCCTGATCGGCCGCCTTGTAGCTGACCAGCGGCACCTTTTGCAGATAGCCGCCGGCATCGCCCGCCGGCTTCAGCCCGGCCGCATAGAATTGCGATGCGACATATTGCGCCGCGATGTCATATTCGGGGCTTCCCGCCTCGCGCCCCTTCATCGCGTCGGAGGCCAGGAACATGACATGCGCGCGCATGGCCGCCTGGTCGGCCGGCAGTTCGGGGATGGCGGGCGTGGTTTGGGCGGACACGGCGGCGGACAGGGCAAGCAGCGAAACGAGCGCGACACGACGGAACATGCAGGGTCCTTCGGAACAGACTGTTGCACGCACCTAAAGCACATCGCACCCGATCGAAACAGCACTCAAAGCGGCTTTCCCGCCTGCGCGCGGGCCAGTTCCACCGGATCATGCGTGCACGTCACCGTCACCACGTCCGCCTGCTCGATCGACAACGCGCGCAGCCGCGCCTGATTGTCCATCCGGCTGCGCGCATCCACCTCCATCAGCCGCTGATAGGCGCGCAGACCCGGCGTGCACCGCCGCCGCGCGCTCCGCATCTCCCCGCGATAGAAATAGGCATCCCCTGCGTGCAGCAGCCAGCGGCCACCCGGCTGCGCCACCGCCACCCCGGCATGTCCCCAGGTATGTCCGGGCAGCGGCACCATCAGTATCTCGGGCGGCAGGCCCTTCAGGTCGCGCACCGCCTCGAAGCCGAACCAGCCGTCTCCCTGCGGACCGTATAGCTGCCAGTCGCGCACGCCGTCGATCTGGCTCGGCCGCCACCGCGCCTGCGCCACCACGCCCGCACGCGGGCCCGTCGCGTCGCTATATTCGCGCGCCATCACATGCACCGCGGCATTCGGAAAATCCTCCAGCCCGCCGGCATGGTCGAAATCCAGGTGCGTCACCACGATGTGCCGCACATCCTGCGCCCGGTATCCCAGCGCCTCGACCTGCCGGATCGCCGTTTCCCGCTCGCGCAGCCGGATGTTCAGCATCGCCCGCCACGTCCGCGTGATCCGCGGCGAGGGCGAGGCATGCGGCCGCGCCACGTCGCGCAAACCATAGCCGGTATCGACCAGCACCAGCCCATGCGCATCCGTCTCGATCAACAGACAATGGCAAACCAGATGCCCGAGCACGCCGTGGCTGCACCCGTCGAACAACGCGCCGCCCACCGGGCAATCGGTGCCGCAGTTCAGATGATGGATCCGCATCCGCTACTCCTTCCGCCCGCCAACGTGCAGCGCCCGGGGAGGGTCCGGCAAAACCACTCGACACCAACCTGAATCATGATGATTTTCATAACCTTACCCTCTCCCCTCCAGGGAGAGGGAGGGGCCCGCCGCAAAGCGGTGGGAGGGTGAGGGGTCGCCAAGCAGCGCAGCACTGCTGGTCAACCCCTCACCCTTCCCACTGCCTGACGGCAGCGGGCCCCTTCCAGCATCAGGTCGCCCATGCCCCCGGCATGGGCTGAACAGCGCGGGGCGCTGTTCACCTGATGCTCCCCGAAGGGGCGAGGGAACACACGCCGCTGTCCTACAAACCCCGAATCCGCTACCATCCACGCCATGCGCACCCGGCCCCAGACCCGGCCTTTCCCCCCAGCGCCCGATTGCAAAAACGGTAAGTGGACACAGGAGGGGGGTGTAGTGTCCACTTCCAGCCGCCCCGCCCGGCCATGTCGCCGAAAATGCCCCGAATCACCCCACTGACGCCGCCGCCGCTTGCCCCTATATTGCGGCCCATGGACATGCAGCACAGCGCCGCCACCCCGTCGGTCATCCACCGCGCGGATTACCGCCCGCCCGCCTGGCGCGTGCCCGAACTGGCGCTGGATTTCGATCTCGACCCGGCCGCCACACGCGTCCGCGCCACGCTGTCGGTGGAACGCGGCGGCGCGCACGGCGAACCGCTGCGTCTGGATGGCGAGGGGCTGACCCCGCTGGCGGTCCGTGTCGACGGCGTCGCGGTCAACGACTGGTGGATGGAGGGCGAGCGGCTCGTCGTGCCGCTTGCCGGCGACGCGCACCGCGTCGAGACGGAGGTGGAGATCGCGCCCGATCGCAACACCCAGTTGATGGGCCTCTACGCGTCCGGCGGCAATCTGTGCACCCAGTGCGAGGCGGAGGGGTTTCGCCGCATCACCTTCTTTCCCGATCGCCCCGACGTCCTCACCGTCTACCGGGTGCGGATGACCGCGGACGCCCGGCGCTTTCCCGTCCTGCTGTCGAACGGCGATCCCGTTGGCCAAGGCGAGCTGCCGGACGGCCGCCACTGGGCCGAATGGCACGATCCCTTTCCCAAGCCGTCCTATCTGTTCGCGCTGGTCGCGGGCGATCTGGCGGTCAATCGCGGCACCTTCACCACCCGTTCGGGGCGCGTGGTGCAACTCGGCATCTGGGTTCGCGCCGCCGACCTGCCCAAGACCGATCATGCGCTCCACGCGCTCAAACTGTCGATGGCGTGGGACGAGCGCGTCTATGGCCGCGAATATGATCTCGACGTGTTCAACATCGTCGCGGTCGACGATTTCAACTTCGGCGCGATGGAGAACAAGGGGCTGAACATCTTCAACAGCCGCTACATCCTCGCCGATCCCGATACCGCGACCGATTACGACTATGACGCGATCGCCGCCGTCGTCGCGCACGAATATTTCCACAACTGGTCGGGCAACCGCATCACCTGCCGCGACTGGTTCCAATTGTCGCTGAAGGAAGGTTTCACCGTCTATCGCGACCAGGGCTTCTCCGCCGATCAGGGCTCGCCCGCGGTCAAGCGGATCGAGGATGTGCGCGGGCTTCGCGCCAGCCAGTTTCCCGAGGATTCGGGCCCTCTCGCCCATCCGGTCCGCCCCGAGGCCTATCTGGAAATCTCGAACTTCTACACCGCCACCATCTACAACAAGGGCGCCGAGCTGATCCGGATGATGGCGACCATCCTGGGGCCCCAGTCCTTCCGCGCCGCCACCGACCTGTATTTCGACCGCTTCGACGGGACGGCCGCCACCTGCGAGGATTTCGTGGCCTGCATGGAGGAAGCGGGCGGCATCGACCTGTCGCAATTCCGCCTGTGGTACAGCCAAGCCGGCACCCCGCGCGTCTCCGCCAGCCTTGAGCATCAGGCCGGCGGCGGCCGCGCCACGCTGCGCCTCGCCCAGCATGTGCCCCCCACCCCCGGCCAGCCGGTCAAGCAATCCATGGTGCTGCCGCTGCGCCTGCGCCTGTTCGGCGCGCAAACCGGCCAGCCGCTGACCGACGAACAGCTCGTCCTGCTCGACCAGCCCAGCAAGACCATCGTCTTCGAAACCGTGGCCGAGCGGCCGGTGCTGTCGATCAATCGCGGCTTCTCCGCCCCGGTGGTGGTGGAAAGCGACCGCTCGCCCGCCGACCTCGCCTTCCTGTCCGCGCATGACGACGACCCCTTCGCCCGGTACGAGGCGATGCAGCAACTGATGCTCGACACCCTCGTCGCCGGCGCGCTCGGCGATGCGGCCGATCATCAGGGCGTGGTCGATGCGGTCGCGCGCACCCTCGACGGCCCCGATCTTGACTGGGCGTTCCTGGCGGAGGCGGTGCTGATCCCCTCCGAAAACTTTGTCGGCGACCAGTTGGCGGTGGTCGATCCGCAAGGAATTCATACCGCGCGCGAGGCGCTTCGCCAGGCCCTCGGCACCGCGCTCGCCGATCGCTGGCGTGCGCTCTACGACCAGACCGGACAGGGCGCCTACACCTATTCGCCGGAGGCCAAGGGCAAGCGCCGGCTGCGCGGCGTCGCGCTCGGCTATATCGCCGCCAGCGGCGCCCCCGACGCCGCCGACCTCGCCTTCCGCCAGTTCGAGGCGGCCGACAACATGACCGACCGGCAAAGCGCGCTCAGCACGCTGGTCAATCTTGGTGGCCCGGCGTGCCAGGCGGCCCTCGACCGCTTCTACACGCGCTATGCCGGCAACGCGCTCGTGCTCGACAAATGGTTCCAGACGCAGGCGCTGTCCTCACGCGACGATACCGGTGCGGTGGTCGCGGCGCTTGCCCGCCATCCGGACTTCACCCTCGCCAATCCCAACCGCGCCCGCGCGCTGATCGGCGCGTTCGGCGTCAACCAGCGTGCCTTCAACGCCGCCGACGGCTCGGGCTATCGCTTCCTCGCCGACCAGCTGATCGCGCTCGACCGCCTCAACCCGCAGACCGCCGCCAAGCTGCTCCCCCCGCTCGGCCGCTGGCGCCGCTTCGACGCCGCCCGCGCCGACCTCATGCGCGCCGAGCTGCAACGCATCGTCGCGGTCCCCGGCCTGTCCCGCGATCTCTACGAGCAGGCCAGCAAGTCATTGGAGTAAGCTAAAAACCTTCGTTCGCCCTGAGCGAAGGCGAAGGGCAAGCACAACGCCGTCGGCTTCCCTCGCTCAGAACAACCGTCCGCCATCGGGCACCGGCTCGCTCGGGCGCGCCAGCACCACCTTGCCGTCCGCGTCCGGAAAGCCCAGCGTCAACACCTCGGACATCATCGGCCCGATCTGCCGCGGCGGGAAGTTCACCACCGCCGCCACCTGGGTACCGACCAGGCTATCCACCGGATGATGCTCGGTGATCTGCGCGGACGACCGCTTGATCCCGATGGCGGGGCCGAAGTCGATGGTCAGCTTGATCGCCGGCTTGCGCGCTTCGGGAAACGGCTCCGCGGCGACGACCGTCCCCACCCGGATATCGACCTTCAGGAAAGCGTCGAACCCGATGGTCTCCGCGGCTGCCGCCGCCGGATCATGCGATACGTGCATCAGAAGTCCACATTGTCATAATGGGCCGGCGGCCCGATCAACTCCATCCGCTCGGACAGCAGCGGACGGAAGGAGGGCCGGCTCTTCAGCCCGCGATACCAGCGCGCGGTCTGCTCATGCCCCTTCCAGTCGATCCCGCCCAGATAGTCCGCCACCGAAATCTGCGCCGCCGCCGCCAGATCGGCCAGGCTCAGCGTCGCGCCCCCCAGCCAGTTGCGATGGTCGAGCAGATAGTCGGTATAATCGAGATGCCCGACCGCGGCCTTCATCGCCTCGCGCAGCGCCCGGCCATCGGGGCTGCCCACCTTGGCGACGCGCTTCACCATCCGCTCGTGCAGCAGCGGCCCGGTCACGTCGCGGTAGAAATGCGTGTCGAACCACGTCACCAGCCGGCGGATCTCGGCGCGGTTCACCGCGGTGCCGTTGATCATCGCGGCCTTTTCGACGGTTTCCTCGAAATACTCGCAGATCGCCATCGAATCGATCAGCAGCATGCCGCGCTGGTTGTCGACCATCACCGGCGTCTGGCCGGCAGGGTTCATGTCCAGGAATTCATCCCGCCGCAGCCAGGGCGATTCGCGCACCAGCTCGTATCCCACGCCCTTCTCGCCCAGCAGGAGGCGCACCTTGCGCGAGAAGGGACACAGGGGAAATTGAAAGAGCTGCCACATGGCCCTCACCTAAGCGCCAGTGGCAGCCCTCGCCAAGCCTATTCCGCGGCTTCCAGTGCCACGCTGTCGTCGAGCGGATGGGCCAGCCGGGTCAGCATCTCCTTGGGCACCACCTGCCAGAACTTGCCCGCGACCCGGTCCCAGTCATCCAGCAGCCCCTTGGACCAGCGGCTGTCGGTCGCCTTGGCATGCTGTTCGACCAGATCGCGCAGCACGCCCTCCCAGTGTTCGGATGCCAGGCGCTGCCACACGATATTCTCCGGATTGGCCCGCGCTGCAAAGCGGTCCTCGGCGTCGTAGATGAACGCCATGCCGCCGGTCATGCCCGCACCGAAGTTCGCGCCGACCGCGCCCAGCACCACCGCGATGCCGTTGGTCATGTATTCGCAGCCATTCGCGCCGCAGCCCTCGACCACCACGGTCGCGCCGGAATTGCGCACCGCAAAGCGCTCGCCCGCCTGCCCGGCGGCGAACAGCCGGCCGGAGGTCGCGCCGTACAGCACGGTGTTGCCGATGATCGTGTTGTCCTGGCTGGCGAGCGGCGACGATACCGCCGGCCGCACGATGATCGTGCCCCCGGACAGGCCCTTGCCGACATAGTCGTTGGCGTCGCCGAATACCTCCAGCGTGATGCCCTTGCACAGGAACGCGCCCAGCGACTGGCCCGCGCTTCCGCGCAGCCGGATCGTGACGTGCCCGTCCGCCAGCTTGCTCATGCCGAAGGTGCGGGTGATCTCGCTCGACAGGCGCGTGCCCACCGCCCGGTGCGTGTTGCGCACCGAATAGGTCAGCTGCATCTTCTCGCCACGGCTGAACACCGCGGACGCATCCTTGATGATCTGCGCGTCCAGGCTGTCCGGCACGTCGTTGCGGAAGGTGTTGAGCGAGAAGCGCCGTTCCGCATCGGTCGCATCGACCTTGGCGAGGATCGGGTTCAGGTCCAGGTCGTCCAGATGTTCCGCGCCGCGGCTCACCTGCCGCAGGAACTCGGTGCGCCCGATCACCTCGTCCAGGCTCCTGCAGCCCAGCCTTGCCAGGATATCGCGCACCTCCTCGGCGATGAAGGTCATCAGGTTGATGACCTTTTCCGGCGTGCCGGTGAACTTGGCGCGCAGCCGCTCGTCCTGCACACACACGCCCACCGGGCAGGTGTTCGAATGGCACTGGCGCACCATGATGCATCCCATCGCCACGAGGCTCAGCGTGCCGATGCCGAACTCCTCGGCACCCAGGATCGCCGCGATCACGATGTCGCGCCCGGTCTTCAGGCCGCCATCGGCCCGCAAGCGGATGCGCCCGCGCAGCCCGTTCAGCGTCAGCGTCTGGTTGACCTCCGACAGGCCCATTTCCCACGGCGTGCCGGCGTACTTGATGCTGGTCTGTGGGCTCGCACCCGTGCCCCCGACATGGCCGGATACCAGGATAACGTCGGCATGCGCCTTCGCCACGCCCGCCGCCACCGTGCCGATACCGGCCGACGAGACCAGCTTCACGCAGACCCGCGCCCGCGGGTTGATCTGCTTGCAGTCGTAGATGAGCTGCGCGAGATCCTCGATCGAATAGATGTCGTGATGCGGCGGCGGCGAGATCAGCGTCACGCCCGGCGTCGCATGGCGCAACTTGGCGATGAACTCGGTCACCTTGAAGCCGGGCAGCTGCCCGCCCTCGCCGGGCTTGGCACCCTGCGCGACCTTGATCTCGATCTCCTCGCACGCGTTCAGATATTCGGCGGTGACGCCGAACCGCCCGGACGCGATCTGCTTGATCGTCGAATTGGCGTTGTCGCCATTGTCGTAGGGCGTGTAGCGGCTCTTGTCCTCGCCGCCCTCGCCCGACACCGCCTTGGCGCCAATGCGGTTCATCGCGATCGCCAGCGTCTCGTGCGCCTCCGGGCTCAGCGCGCCCAGCGACATGCCCGGCGTCACGAAGCGCTTGCGGATCTCGGTGATCGCCTCGACCTGATCGACCGGCACCCCTTCACCGGGGAAGTTGAACTGCAACAGATCGCGCAGGTAGACGGGCGGCAGATCCGCCACCCCGCGCGAAAATTGCAGATAGGTCGAATAGCTGTCGGTGCTGACCGCGGTCTGGAGCAGGTGCATCAGCTGCGCGGAATAGGCGTGCGTCTCGCCCGAATGACGCTGGCGATAGAAGCCGCCGATCGGCAGCGTCGCCACCGCGGCATCCCACGCCGCCTCGTGCCGCACCAGCGCGCTGTAATGCAGCGACGCATAGCCCTCGCCCGAGATCTTGGCGGGCATGCCGGGGAACAGGTCGTTGACCAGCGCGCGGGACAGCCCCACCGCCTCGAAATTGTAGCCGCCGCGATAGCTGGAGATCACCGCGATCCCCATCTTCGACATGATCTTGAGCAGGCCTTCCTCGATCGCGGTGCGATGCCGCGTCAGGCAGTCCTCGATCGACAGGTCGCCGAACAGCCCGCGGCCATGGCGATCGACGATCGCGGCCTCGGCCAGATAGGCGTTCACCGTCGTCGCGCCGACCCCGATCAGCACCGCATAATAATGCGTGTCCAGGCATTCGGCCGAACGCACGTTGATCGATGCATAGGAGCGCAGGCCCCGGCGAACGAGATGCGTGTGCACCGCCGCCGCCGCCAGCACACCCGCGATCGCGACACGGTCCTCCGACACATGCTCGTCGGTCAGGAACAGTTCGGACCGGCCCTCGCGCACCGCCTGCTCGGCCTGGTTGCGGATGCGCTGGATCGCGGCACGCAGTTTTTCGGGGCCGCCATCGGCCTCGAACGTGCAGTCGATCTCGGCGGCCGAGCGTCCGAAATGCGCGCGCAGCCGCTGCCAGTCGGCACCGGTCAGCACCGGGCTGTCCAGCACCAGCACGCGCTCGCGCTGGTCGCGCACGTCCAGGATGTTGGCAAGGTTCCCGAACCGCGTCTTCAGCGACATGACGTAACGTTCGCGAAGCGGGTCGATCGGCGGGTTCGTCACCTGGCTGAAATTCTGCCGGAAGAACTGGCTGATCAGGCGCGGCTTGTCGGAAATGACCGCCAGCGGCGTGTCGTCGCCCATCGATCCGATGGCTTCCTTGCCGCCCTCGACCATGGGCGACAGGATCAGCTCCATATCCTCCAGCGTCTGGCCGGCCGCCACCTGGCGGCGCGCCAGATCGGCCCGGCCGTAGCGCATCAGCGCATCCTCCCCGGCCGCCGGCAGGTCGTCCACCGTCAGGAACTCGCCGATCATCGCGGCATAATCCTGCTCGCCCGCGATCCGGTCCTTGATCGCGCGGTCGTGGAACAGCTTGCCCTCGGCCAGGTCGACCGCGATCATCTGCCCCGGCCCCAGCCGCCCCTTGGCAACAACCGTCGCCTCCGGCACCACGACCATGCCGCTTTCCGATCCGACGATCAGCAGCCCGTCGGCGGTCTGCGTATAGCGCAGCGGGCGCAGCGCGTTGCGGTCCATGCCGGCCACCGCCCAGCGGCCGTCGGTCATGGCGAGCGCCGCCGGGCCGTCCCACGGCTCCATCACGCTCGCCAGATACTGGTACATCGCGGCATGATCGCCGGGCACGTCGGCATCCGCCTGCCACGCTTCCGGCACCAGCATCAGCTTGGCGGTGGGCGCGTCACGCCCCGACCGGCAGATCGTCTCGAACACCGCGTCCAGCGCGGCGGTGTCGGACGCACCCGCCGGAATCACCGGCTTGATGTCCTCCGAATTGTCGCCGAACGCGATCGAGGCCATCCGGATTTCGTGGCTGAGCATCCAGTTCTTGTTGCCGCGGATCGTGTTCACCTCGCCGTTGTGCGCGAGGCAGCGGAACGGCTGCGCCAGCCACCATTGCGGAAAGGTGTTGGTGGAATAACGCTGGTGGAAGATCGCGACGCGGCTTTCGAACCGCTGGTCGGTCAGGTCGGGATAGAAGACCGACAGGCTTTCCGCCAGGAACAGGCCCTTGTAGATGATCGACCGGCACGACAGCGAACAGATGTAGAAGCCGCTGATCTGCGCGGCGATCACCCGCTTCTCGATGCGCCGGCGGACGAGATACAGGTTCTTCTCGAACTCGGCGGCGTCCACCTCGTCGGGCATCGGCCCGGCGATCATGATCTGCTCGATCTCGGGGCGCGTCGCCTGCGCCTTCATGCCGATGACGGACACGTCGACCGGCACCTGGCGCCAGCCATAGATGGTGTAGCCCGCCTCGATGATCGCCGATTCGACGATCGTCCGGCACGTCTCCTGCGCGCCCAGATCGGTGCGCGGCAGGAAGATCATGCCCACCGCCAGCCGGTTCGGCCGCACCTTGTGCCCCGATGCCGCCACCGCGTCGTCGAAGAAGCGGATCGGCAGGTCCAGATGGATGCCGGCGCCGTCGCCGGTCTTGCCGTCCGCATCCACCGCGCCGCGGTGCCACACCGCCTTCAGCGCATCGACCGCCGACTGCACCACGCGGCGCGACGCGCGCCCGTCGGTCGCCGCGACCAGGCCGACGCCGCAGGCATCGCCTTCGAACTCGGGCCGGTACATGCCATGTTCGGCAAGATAGGTGCGCTGGTCGGTCATCACTTCTTGTCCTGCTGGATCTTCGCCATGTCCTTGGCGAACGCTGCCACGTCCTGCTGAACCCGTTCCATCGACCGGGCCATCATCTGCCGCTGCCATGCCGCCACGTCCGGATCGCTCATCAGGGTGGACGCTTCGCGCATATAGACCTGCCCCGTCGGCGTTTCGAAGAACGTGCGAAGGTCACCGAGCTGTGCGACGGTGAAGCGCCGGGCATAGGCGCGGCTCATCGCCTCCACCATGCTGGGCAGGTCCGCCTCCAACATCGCCATCGTCTTCTCGTTCTGGCGCGTCATGAAGGTGTCGAACGTGGCACGGGCGCGCTGGTCGCGACCGATCGCGTCCGCAAAGACGGGCGCCTGCATCATGCCCTGACGGATATTGGTCAGCATCGGGTCGAGCAGCGACCGGATCATCGCGGCGCGCGTGGCGGGGGGCATGATCAGGTCGATCACCTGCCGCGCCGCGGCCAGTCGCGCGGGTTCGATCGGCGCGGCGGCGGTCGCGGGCGGGGTCGCCTGTTGTGCGAGCGCCGCGGCTGGCATCGCCAGCGCCAGCGTCAGCGCCGAGCCATATGCGATGCGCCTCACGCCGCTTGCCTTTCGTTCTTGGCCTTGTTCTTCAGCCACTTGTGCATCGCGCTCGCCACGTCGCGGCCGTCGCGGATCGCCCACACCACCAGGCTGGCCCCGCGCACGATGTCGCCGGCGGCAAACACGCCGTCCAGGCTGGTCATCAGCGTGCGGCTGTCGACCAGCACGGTGCCCCAGCGGCTGACGCCCAGTTCGGGCGCGCCGAACAGGCCGGGCAGGTCCTCGGCGTCGAAGCCGAGCGCCTTGATGACCATGTCCGCCTCCAGCGCGAACTCGCCGCCCGGATCGACCTCGGGCGAGCGCCGGCCGCTGGCATCCGCCGCCCCCAGCCGCATCCGGTTGGCGCGCACGGCATGCACCGCCTCGCCGCCCTCGAAGCCCAGCGGCGCGGACAGCCAGACGAACTCGGCGCCTTCCTCCTCGGCATTGGCGACTTCACGCTGGCTGCCCGGCATGTTCGCGCGGTCGCGGCGGTACAGGCACTTCACGCTCTTGGCGCCCTGGCGGATGGCGGTACGCACGCAGTCCATCGCGGTGTCGCCGCCGCCGATCACCACCACATTCTTGCCCGCCGCATCCAGCCGGCCGTCCTCGAACGCCTCGACCGTGTCGCCAAAGCCCTTGCGGTTCGATGCGGTCAGGTAATCCAGCGCCGCGATCACGCCCTCGGCGGCGGCACCGTCCACATCGACGTTGCGCGCCTTGTATACCCCCGTCGCGATCAGGATCGCGTCATGACGCTGGCGAAGCTCGTCCAGCCTGGCATCCTCGCCGACCGAAAAGCCCTCGTGAAACACGATGCCGCCCGCCTTCAGCCGCTCGACGCGGCGCATCACCACGGGCTTCTCCAGCTTGAACCCCGGAATGCCGTAGGTCAGCAGCCCGCCGGCCCGGTCGTGCCGGTCGTACACATGCACGTCATAGCCGTATCCGCGCAGATATTCCGCCGCGCTCAACCCGGCCGGCCCCGCGCCGATCACGCCCACGGACAGTCCGCGTGCCGGCCCCGGCACCAGCGGCTCGACCCAGCCCTCTTCCCAGGCGGTGTCCGTGATGAACTTCTCGACCGACCCGATCGTGACCGCGCCGTGACCGGAGAATTCGATCACGCAATTCCCCTCGCACAGCCGGTCCTGCGGACAGATGCGCCCGCAGATTTCCGGCATGGTCGAGGTCGCGTTGGAAAGCTCATAGGCTTCGCGCAGCCGCCCCTCGGCGGTCAGGCGCAGCCAGTCGGGAATGTGATTGTGCAGCGGACAATGCACCGAGCAATAGGGCACGCCGCACTGCGAACAGCGCCCCGCCTGATCTTCGGCGGCCGCCACGGCATAGCGCCCTGCGATCTCCTGAAAATCTTCCGCACGATGGGTCGCGTCCCGCTTGGCTGGATAAGCCTGCTCGCGTCCCACGAACTTCAACATAGATTCGTTCGCCATACCCGCCTCCGAAGACGCGGATATTGCGCACACGCTGCCTTGTCACTCGCAAAACAGCATTTGAGACAGCATTGCTGTCTATAATAGATGCGATAGGCGACTCAGTTGCGGGTCGCTCGCAACTGAGTCGCCTATATTAGGTCCGGTTTAAACCTTACCGCATCGACAGGGCGATCAGGGCCACCGCACCCGCCGCGATTCGGTACCAGGCAAAGGGGGCAAAGCCGTGCTTGGTCACCACCGCCAGGAATGCCTTCACCACCGCCAGCGCCACCACGAACGACACCACGAAACCGACCGCGATCAGTTGCAGGTCGCCGCTGGTGATCGCGTCGTGATGCTTGGCCATCTGCAGAACGGTGGCACCGGTCAGCGTCGGCAGCGCCAGGAAGAAGCTGAACTCGGCCGCCGTCTGCCGCTCGATGCCCAGCGCCATAGCGCCCATGATCGTCGCGCCCGAACGGCTGACGCCGGGGATCATCGCGATGCACTGGACAAGGCCGATGCTGGCCGACTGGCCCACCGACACCGCCGCGATCCCGCCGGACTGTTTGGGCCGCGCCAGCCGCTCGATGACGAGGATGCCGATGCCGCCGACGATCAGCGCCCAGGCGACCACCGTGGCATTCTCCAGCAGCGTCTCGATCTGGTCGTTGAACGCCAGTCCCAGCGCCACCGCCGGCACGAAGGCGATCAACAGGTTGCGCACAAAGGCGATCGACTCGCGCGACCCGCGCATCAGCCCCTGCAACACCGCCCAGAAGGTACGCCAGTACAGCACCACGATCGCCAGGATCGCCCCCGGCTGAATCGCGATGTTGAACACCGCCCAGCGCTGCGGATCATAGCCGAGCAGTTCGGTGGCCAGCACGAGGTGGCCGGTTGAGGATACGGGCAGGAATTCGGTCACCCCCTCGACGATGCCGAGGAGGATGGCGATGAGGATTTCGGACAAAAGCGTGTCTCCCGGGGGGATATGGATCAGGCGGCGATCGTCTTCAGGCGCCGGCCGAAGCGGCCCTGACGACGGAAGCGTACCAGCCATTCGGGGGCGACCGCTTCCAGCGGACGGGGCGCGATGCCGAATGCGGCAAAGCCTTCGGCGCCATCGCTCACCACATTGTCGGTCTGCAGCATGCGCCACTGGTCGCGGGTGATCGGGCTGCCGGGCAGGCTGGCGAGCATCGAGCCCACGCTGTCCGGCAGTTCCACGATCGATGGCGAGCGGCCCAGCGCCTCGGCGATCCACCGGATCAGCGCACCCATGCTGATGATGTCGGGCCCGCCCAGTTCATAGATATGTCCGCCATGCGTGCCGGGATCGGCGACCGCGGCCACGATCGCCTCGGCCACGTCCGCGACGAATACTGGCTGGAACCGCGTCGGCGCGCGCAGTACCGGCACCACCGGCGCCTTGGCGACCATGCCGGCGAACCGGTTCACGAACTGGTCCTCGCGCCCGAACACGATCGAGGGGCGCATGATCGTCGCACCGGGGAAGGCGGCCCGCACCGCGGCCTCTCCCTCGCCCTTGCTGCGCGCATAGCCCGATTCGGCCTGTGGGTTCGCACCGATCGCCGACACCTGCACCAGCGCCTCGACGCCCGCGTTTCGCGCCGCCTCTGCCACGATCCGCGCGCCCTCGATATGGTAGCGCTGGAAATCGCCCGCCAGCACGCCGACCAGATTCACCACCGCATCCGCACCCGCCACCGCGCGCGCGATCGTCTCGGGTCGCGAAACGTCGGCGGCGATGAACTGCGTCTGCCCCAGCCCGCCCTGCGGCTTCAGGAAAAAGGCCCCGCGTGGATCGCGCTGCGCGATCCGTACCCGTGCCCCGGCCCTCAACAGGGCCTGCGCGACGTACCGGCCGACAAAGCCTCCACCGCCGATCAGCGTCACCAGCTTGTTCTTCATGCCATTCACCCGCGAAAGAGAAAAAAAGTGCGTGCCGCCCCTTTGCCGTTCACTTCCCCCGTTGACAAGGCATCCAAACCCACCCTAAAGGCGCGGCCCTACCCCGTGCCCAGATGGCGGAATTGGTAGACGCACCAGCTTCAGGTGCTGGCGATCGCAAGGTCGTGGAGGTTCGAGTCCTCTTCTGGGCACCATTTTCCACCCATGGTGGAAATGCAGTTTGCGGCGGATCGGATGATCCAGGTGGCAAACTCTTGGCGTCATGCTTGGTCATGGCCGCATGCAGCAATCGACAATTTGGACAAGGTCGCGACTGATCGCTGTGTGACGCGTGGCGATGTTTGGCGCGTCCACAAAGTCTGTGCGGCGTCATTGCCCCGTAAAAGGCTCATCAGGCGTCTTTACCCCTTTTCGCACTGCGAGGATGCCGAACCGCCCGATCTGCGCGTGAGGCCCCTGAAAAGCAAAAGGGAGCGGCGTCCGGACGACACCACTCCCTTTACCGGCGGCGGAGCTTTCGCCCCGCCGCCAAGATACCCGTCAGGGCAGCTTACATATCGACGGTCAGGCCGACGAAGATGTAGCGGCCATTGGCCTCGTAGATGCCCGGATAGGTGTTGCCGTTGCCGAACGAGCCGATCGGCGAAGCCGTCGCGCTCAGCACCGGGGGCTCGCGGTCCAGAAGGTTGTTGGCGCCCAGGCGGAAGGTGAAGCCATCCTGCACCCGCGCGGTCAGCGCCAGGTCGAAATAGCTCTGCGAGGGAACGCGCGCGTCCAGCGGGAAGAAGCCGGCGGCCAGATCGCTGTCGCTGCTCGTCCGCTCGAACTCCGTCGCGGACAGGTAGCGCCAGCGGCCCGAAATGCCGATGCCGTCCGGCCCGTCCCAGGTCAGGCGGACCTGATGACGCCACTTGGACTGCGGATAACCGCACTGTGCGCCGTACAGGCCGGCGCAGTCGAAGCGCGCACCCGCCTTGTCGCGGGTGAACTCGTCGACATAGGTGCCGGTGAAGTTCGCCGCGAAGCTGCCCGCCGAGGCGGTACGGACGACGTAGCCCGCATTCACGTCGATGCCGCGCGTCTTGATCGACCCTGCGTTCAGGTTCGTGTCGACCACGAAGCCCTGCGGCGTCTGCCACAGCGTTCCGGCAGCATCGCGGTTGATCAGGTCGCAGAACTGCGGATTGGCGGTCTGCACGCACTGGTTCAGGATGGTATCGGCTCCGATGACGCCGATGATGTCCTTCACCTTGATGCTGAACGCATCGACCGTCAGATTGAAGCCGGGCAGGAAGCGCGGCTGCAGGATGATACCCGCGGTGAACGTGTCTGCCGTCTCCGGACGCAGGTTCGGATTGCCGCCGACCAAGCCGTTATACTGCTCCGACGGATTGTTCGCGATCAGGCCGTACAGGTTCGCCGGCACGCCCAGGTTGACGCACTGTGCCTGCGTCGCGGTCGGGTTGGCACCCGCGCACGGATCGGTCGCACCGTCGATCTGCACCGACTGCGAACGGAACAGTTCCTGCACGTTGGGTGCACGCACCGCGCGGTTGTAGCCGCCACGCAGCGTCAGGTCACGTACCGGGGCCCAGGTGATCTCACCCTTGTACGAGTGAACGCCGCCCGAGGTGTTGTAGTCCGAATAGCGATAGCCGCCGTTGACCGTCAGTTCGTGGAAGAAGGGGCGGTCGCTGACCAGCGGGAGCTGGATTTCGGCGAAGATTTCCTTGACGTTATACTGACCCGCTACCGGCAGGGTCGGGCCGCCCTGGCCCGCCAGATCGCCCGTCGCGAACGCCGTGTCGACCTCCAGCTCCAGCGACTCCTCGCGATATTCGCCGCCGATGTTCAGCGCGATGCCCTCGCTCGCCCAGGGCGAGGTGATGCCATATTCGGACCCACGGAAGGTAACCGAGCCGCTGACGATCTTTTCCTTCGTCTGGCCCTGCATGAAGCCCGCGACCTGAACATAGTTCAGCGCTTCCGGCGTGATCGCCGCGGAACCGAAGATGTTCAGCGGCACGCAGTTCGGATCGGTGCCATCGACGACGGAGCGGCAGACGATCTGGCCCAGCGTTGCGGAGCCGGCGCGCGTGTCGGTGATCGCATCCAGCGCGCGCTGCGTGCGCGAAACGCTGAATTCGTTGCGATAGATCTGGTTGTACTTGGTCGTGCCATACTGGCCATACACGTCGTAGCTGACGCCGGCCGCGACATCGCCGCGCGCGCCCGCGACGAAGCGGTACGAGGTGTGCGTCTGGTCGCTCTGACGCCCGCCGCCTTCCACGTTACGACGGCCGATCAGCACCTTGGCCTGGTTGTAGGTCGAGCCGTCCGGGTTGGTCAGCGTCACCGCATTGCCCGCCCCGTCACGCACCAGATTGGTCGTACGGCAGAAGGTCGCCTGCTGCAGCGGCGACAGGTACGGGTTGTTGCAGTTCAGGACCTGCGTGTTGCTGAAATTGCCCGACGGCGCGATCTGCGCGACCGAGCGATCGTCCATGAACATGAACTCAGCATAGGGCTTGAACCCTTCGCTCACGTCGTAATGGGCGAAAAAGCCGGCGGTGTAGCGCGTGTCCGGACGCTGGTAATAGTTCAGCGGGTTCGCATTGTAGAGCGTACGCCCCGCGACCAAACCACCTGCGCCGTTCAGCGTATATTGCTGCGGCAGGCCCGTCGCGGTGCCGTTGAATACGGCATCGACCAGCGTGAAGTTGGCCGGGAATGCCGTGGCCGAACCGCCGCAGACATATTCGCTGCTGCCTGCCGCGCCTGCGTTCAACCCGCACGACGAATAGTCGCGGCTGCCTTGCGTGATCGCGTCGATCTTGCGGTAGCCGAGATAGCCGACCACATGGCCGCGCCCGTCCTCGGTGCCGCCACCGATCTTCAGGTTGACGTCGAACTGCTTGCCGTCGTTGGTGAAGCCGCTCGGCGCGTCATAGCCGGAGCTGCGCACCAGGTTCTGCAACCGCTGGTTGTTGTTGTTGTGGTTGTAGAAACCATAATTCGCATCGACGCTGACGCCGGTGAAATCGGTATCCAGCACGAAGTTGACGACGCCGCCGACCGCGTCCGAACCGTAGACCGACGAGGCACCGCCGGTCAGCACGTCGACGCGCTTGATCAGGGTCGACGGGATGACGTTCAGGTCGGCGGCCGAGCTGGTCGAGTTGGGATCGCCCGGCATCAGGCGGCGGCCGTTGACCAGCACCAGCGTGCGCTGATCGCCCAGGTTGCGCAGGTTGGCGGTCGCGGTGCCGTTCGATCCGTTCGACACCGACGAGCTTTGCGAGGCGAAGGTCTGCGGCAGGCTGTTCAGCACGTCCTCGACGCGGGTCGCACCCTGCAGGCGGATTTCCTGCGAGTTCACCACGGTGATCGGGCTGGCCGAGGTCAGGTTCGGCGATGCGATGCGCGAGCCCGTCACGACGATGTCGCCGCCGGTATCGGCGTCCGGCGTATTGGAGGTCGCGGGCGCGATCGGCGCCGTCGTGCCCTCGTTCTGGGTGGACGGCGTATCGGTCGTCGTCTGCGCCGATGCCGGTGCGATCATCGCGACACCAGTGAACACCGTGGTCACCAGCAGGCAGGTCTTGATGGAAATGGCCTTCATGAAACGTCCCCTTTTCTCCGGCGGCTGTGCCTGCCGAAGGAAACTTCGGACCCCGGGCCGGTTGCGGTCACGGGGTCGCTGGCCGGGGTTTTCACGGCGCTGCAACATAGATGCAACGTCCCATTGAAAGCAGGCCACATATTATTCCAGCGCTGTGGCGGTTAAGCAACAAAACAGTGCGTATGCGGCATGTTGCGTTTCACTCCCGATTTCGCCAGCAAGAGTGCATGTCAAAGCCCTTCAAGATCCTTCTGTTTCTGCTGCCGCTCACTGCCGCACCGGTACGGGCGACGCCCGTACAGGCATCGGCACCGCTGGCGGACCAGTTGAAGCGCTGCCGCACGCTGACCGATACCACGACCCGCCTCGCCTGCTACGACGCGATGGCCGTCCTGCCGGGGCGCAGCCGCGATCCGGCGCCGCGCCGCGTGCTGAACGAGGACAAGGAAGGCCCGCTGACCACCACGCTGCGCACCGCCAGCGTCGGCGGCGATGGCCGCTGGATCTTCACGCTGGCGCAAGGGGGCCGCTGGCTACAGACCGACGACGCCCCGCTCGGCCGCCGCCCCAACCCCGGCGACGCAGTGGAAGTCCGCGCTGGCGCGCTCGGCAGCTACCGGCTGAAGGTGAAAACCGGCCCCTCGATCAAGGTCCGCCCGCTGGATTGACGGGGATCGACGACGTGTCGGACCTCACGGCTTCACAAATCGGTTTTTGGTGGAACGTGGACGTTCAGTGCATGACCATAGGCTTTCGCTGGTGATGGAGATGCAGCGATCTTATCTCAACTGGGGCCATGCCGTTGCGCATGCCGCCCTCGACGGCAATTTGCCACTCGACGTTATCACTATCGGGATAGGGAAACGTCAGCTGGTAGCAGTAGTTGATCTGATCGTTAGGCCGGCGATTATGGCAGTCAACAGCAACCACCCGAGTTGCGCGGCCAGGCGAAAGGCCGCGAAGTGCCATCCCTGACCGCTTGCAGCTCAGGTCTTGAAAATCGTCACACGTGAACGGGAAGGCTCGGCCGACCGGACCTCGCATATATTCCTGCGCAAGCTTTGCCAGCCACTGCGCATCTCCAGCGCTTGGGGCACGAAAAGCATCCTTAGCAGTGGTCATCTTAGCGCACTGCTCTGATTGCGCCTCTTCATTTGTCGATGATCCCGGTTCTCCCGGCGGCATCGGGAACGCTTTGTAGCGACTAACTGCCTCCACGTGCACGACATTGAGCGGAGTCGTCTCGCTGGCATTGTCGTGATCAAACCAATCGTACTCAACAGTCACAACGTCTGTTCGGCAGATCCCGTTGATCTGTGGCCACGCGAACTCGGGCTGGGAATAAAGATCGACTTCACGAGGTATACCGCCTCGGGCAGGGTACTCGCGGCGAACAGCCTCGATGACACGCGATCCTAAAGCAGGTCCAATAAGCCGGCTTGCGAGGATTCTGGGCGCCAGTGTTCGTGCTTCTTTGACCGTTAGAACGGCAGTTGTCGGTGAAGGCTGCCCGCCGCCACATCCGCTCACGACCAGGGGCAGACATACCAAATTCCGGCAGAGTGAGCGACGATGCATCCGCACACACTACGTGAAGCGGATAATGTCCGCTACTGGGCGGTTTCGGACATTCCAATTAAGATCGGAAGGCGAGACGACCAATGCCTTACCACCTCACAAGTAATGAGATGTACGCGGCGCTCCCAGACTACGCTCCGGATCACGTGCCCACCATCGACCAGCCACGTTGAGTTCACGGAAATCCCGAGAGCCCTCCATTTGACCACTCGGGGCCATGATCCATCAACCGCGTGGCTCTATGCATGATGAGTGAGCGGAACAGCCATGCAACGCAACTCTTGCGCGCGTTAACTTACCGGTCCCGCCACCAGCAGCGGGTCCAGCTTGCGCCCGCGCCATTGCAGGCCCCAGTGCAGATGCGGCCCCGTCGCGCGGCCCGTCGCGCCCGACAGGCCGATCCGCTGGCCGCGCCGTACCGTGTCGCCCACGCGCACATCGATCCGCGACAAATGGAGCAGCGCGCTGTTCAGCCCCATGCCGTGGTCGATCATCAACAGATGCCCTTCCAGCGTGAAGGGGCTGTCCGCCGCCGCCAGGATCACCACCCCGTCGGCGGGCGCCACCACCGGCGTGCCGGTCGGCACCGCGACATCGGCGCCGGAATGATAGCCGCCGGGCTTGCCCTGATAAACGCGCTGCGCCCCGAACCAGCCCGATTGCCGCCCGGTCGCCGGCCAGCGCATCGCCTGCCGCCATCCTTGCGCATCGCTGGTCCGCGCCCGCGCCGCGACGATCTGCGCCAGTTCGGCGGGCCGGGCCGCGGCGAACTCGGCATCGGTCTTGCCCGCGCGATAGGGTGCGTCGACCCGCTCGATCCGCCACGCCCGCGGTGCCACCACCAGCGCGCGCTCCACCCGGCGTCCGTCCGCCAGCGTCGCGACCAGCTGCGCCGACGGCCCCGCGTCACGGTCGAACCCGATCACGAAGCGCCCGTCATCGGCAAAGGGCACCGCCTCGCCATCCAGCGTCATCGCGGTGGTGCCGGCGGGCACGCGCCCGAAGACCAGCCCGCCCTGGATCGCGGCCCCCTCCAGCACGATCGCCGCAGGGGTGACAGGCTTGACCGGCGGCGGTGGAGGCGGCGGCGCGGGCATGACCAGCCACGACGCGACGTCCTCACGCGGCGCGACGCATCCGCCAAGAGCCGCCACCAGCATTCCCGCCGCCAACACCCTCATCGCGGGCGCAGGCTTTCGCTGGCGATCGCCGGGCTCGCATAGGGCTCCTGCGCCGCCACGCTCCAGTAGCGCAGGTCCTCCAGCGCGATCCGCGCCCCCGACCGGGCGCATACGACATGATCGCCCGGCGACAGCACCCGGAAACCATTGGCCATATAGTGCAGGCGCGCGGCCCGATCGGCATTGGACATCAGCATGGAACGGAACACTTCTCGATAAGGATCAGAACAGGTCGGGCTGTTCGGGTACCACCTTGTCATAGGTACGCGGGGGCGCGCGCTCAACCCGCGCTTCCACCGCGCCGTCGCGGAAGCGGAGCGTGATGGCGCCCGCCGCACGCACCGCCTCCGCCGACGACAGCGTCTCGCCACCCGGCCGCGCGGTGATCCGCGCATAGCCGCGCTCCAGGATGCGGTCGGGGTTCAGCGACTGCACCAGCCGCCAGGTGTTCGCCAGCCGCTCGTGTCCGCGCTCCACCTGCCGCAGCAGGACGGCGGGGCGCAGCGCCGCGCCCGCCCGGTCCAGCCCGCCGCGTGCCAGCGTCACCCGCCGCTCCAGCCCCCGGTCCAGCCGCGTGCCGGCATCGTCCGCACGCTGGCGCTGCGGCCCCAGCAACTGGTCGCGCTTGGGCAGCAGCCGCGCCATCGCGTCCAGCCGCTCGCGCCCGCGCTCGACATAGCGGCGCGCGCACCGCTCGGTGCGCTGGCGGTGGCTGGCGACGGTCAGGCGCAGGTCGGCCAGCACCGGCACCGCGATCTCGGCGGCTGCGGTCGGCGTCGGCGCGCGCAGGTCGGCGGCATGGTCGCACAGGGTCGTGTCGGTCTCATGCCCCACCGCCGAGATGATCGGGATGGTGCAGTCTGCCACCGCGCGCACCACCGCTTCCTCGTTGAACGCCCAGAGGTCCTCAATCGAACCGCCGCCGCGCGCGACGATCACCAGATCGGGCCGCGGCACGGGGCCGCCCACGGGCATCGCATCGAACCCGCGTACCGCCGCCGCCACCTCGGCCGCCGCGCCCTCGCCCTGCACCTTGACCGGCCAGACGATGACATGGGTGGGGCACCGATCCTCCAGCCGGTGCAGGATGTCGCGGATCACCGCGCCGGTCGGCGAGGTGACCACGCCGATCGTGCGCGGCATGAAGGGCAGCGCCACCTTGCGCCCCCGGTCGAACAGCCCTTCGCCGGCGAGCTTCGCCTTCAGCTTCTCGAACAGCGCCATCAGCGCGCCGGCGCCGGCCAGTTCCATCCGCTCGATCACGATCTGGTATTTGGATCGCCCCGGATAGGTGGTCAGCTTGCCGGTGGCGATCACCTCGATGCCGTCCTGCGGCTGGAAGGCGAGCGCGTTCGCCGATCCCTTCCACATCACCCCGTCGATCACCGCCTGATCGTCCTTCAGCGCCAGATAGACATGGCCCGAGGTCGCGCGCTTGTAGCCGGAAATCTCGCCGCGCAGGCGGACATGGCCGAACTCGCCCTCCACCATCCGCTTCAGCTTGAAGCTCAGTTCGCCCACCGACAGCGCGAGCGCGTTGTCGCCGGCCACCGGCTCGGCTACCAGCCGCGAACTTTCGTCAAGGAATAAGGGATCGGGCATGAACGTCCTGCTGCTGGGATCGGGTGGCCGCGAACACGCACTGGCGTGGAAGCTGGCACAATCGCCGGGGTTAGATACGCTCTATGCCGCGCCCGGCAACCCCGGCATCGCCGCGCATGCGACCTGCGTGCCGCTGGCCGCGACGGATCACGCCGCGGTGATCGCCTTTGCGCGTGACCACGCGATCGGCCTCGTCGTGATCGGGCCGGAGGCGCCGCTGGTCGACGGCCTTGCCGATTCGCTTCGTGCCGCCGGCATCCCCGTCTTCGGCCCGTCAAAGGCGGCGGCACAACTCGAAGGGTCCAAGGGCTTCACCAAGGACCTGTGCGCCCGCGCGAACATCCCCACCGCCGGCTATCTGCGCGTTTCCAGCCTGGAGGCCGCGGCGACCGCGCTCGACACCACCTTCGGCCTGCCCGTGGTCATCAAGGCCGATGGCCTCGCCGCCGGCAAGGGCGTGACCATCGCCTTCACCAAGGACGAGGCGCGCGCCGCCCTCGCCGACCTGTTCAGCGTTTCCGGTGCCGAGGTGGTGATCGAGGAGTTTCTCGACGGCGAGGAAGCCAGCCTGTTCGTCCTCACCGACGGCACCGCGCTCCTGCCCTTCGGCTCCGCACAGGATCACAAGCGCGTCGGCGACGGCGATACCGGCCCCAACACCGGCGGCATGGGCGCCTACAGCCCGGCGCGCGTCCTGACGCCCGAACTGGAGGCGCTGGCGATCGACACGATCGTGCGGCCCACCGTCGACACGCTGCGTGAGGAGGGCACGCCCTTTTCCGGCGTCCTCTATGCAGGGCTGATGCTGACCGCGCAGGGGCCCAAGCTGATCGAATACAACGCCCGCTTCGGCGATCCCGAATGTCAGGTGCTGATGACGCGCCTCGACGGCGATCTGCTTGGCGTGATGCTGGCCGTGGCACAGGGGCGGCTTGCCGAGCACCCCGCCCCCACCTTCTCGCCCGAGCCCGCGCTGACCGTGGTGATGGCCGCGGCCGGCTATCCCGGCACACCGAAGTCGGGCGGCGGCATCGACAACCTCGCCGCGGCCGAGGCGACCGGCGCCACCGTCTTCCAGGCGGGCACCCGGATGGACGGCGACCGGCTGGTCGCCTCGGGCGGCCGCGTCCTGGCGGTCACCGCGCGCGGCGCCAGCGTCGCCGACGCCCAGGCCGCCGCCTATCGCGCCGTGGATGCGATCACCTTCCCCGACGGCTTCTGCCGCCGCGACATCGGCTGGCGCGAAGTGGAACGTGAACGCGGTTGAAGCTGTAACACGACCGTGACACGATATCCCCGTCAGGGAGGCCGCTCCTTTTCTTCCTTGGGAGAGAAGAAGCGGCAAGGGGGAGAACACCATGCGGTTCACGGCATTCGTCGCGCTCGTCGGCCTGCTCACCACCGGCGCGGCGCCACCGCCGCTGCCCCAGGCCAAGGCGCGCAAAGCTGCGTCGCCGGTGCGCTGCATCACGCCTGACCGCACGAACAATGAGATCATGGTCACGAACGGCCGCGTCTTCGCCCCCGGCGCCCCACCACCACCACCACCACCACCACCGCCGCCGCCACCGCCACCACCGGCGGTTCTGTCGGCACCGGTGCCGGCACCGTCCGCCCCACCCGCCCCGATGGTGTCGCAGACGCTCGCCCGCATGCCGGGGGTGGCCACCGCCCCTTACGGCACGCCTGCGAACACCGAACGCTATGCCGGCCAGCAGGTCGCGGCGGTACAGGACGTCGCCACCAACCCCGTTTCCACCTTCTCGGTCGATGTCGACACCGGCAGCTATGCCAATGTCCGCCGCTTCCTGCGCGAAGGCCAGCCGGTCCCCGCAGAGGCGGTCCGTACCGAGGAGATGATCAACTATTTCCGCTACGACTATCCTCGTCCGCGCGACGCTGCCGAACCATTCGGCGTCTCCACCGATGTCGCGGTCACGCCGTGGAACCCCGACACCCGCCTGATCCGCATCGGCCTGCGCGGCTATGACGTCGCGACCGACCGGCGCCCGCCCGCCAACCTCGTCTTTCTGGTCGATGTATCGGGCTCGATGGGCCAGCCGGACAAGCTGCCCCTGGTGAAATCGGCACTGACCATGCTCGCCGGTCGGCTCACCCCGCGCGACCGCGTCTCGATCGTCGTCTATGCGGGCGCCGCCGGCATTGTCCTCGACCCCACCGCCGATCCGAACGCGATCAAGGCCGCCCTCACCTGCCTCGACGCCGGCGGCTCGACCGCCGGAGGCGAGGGCATCGCGCTCGCCTATACCACCGCGCGCCAGCATTTTGTGAAGGGCGGCATCAACCGCATCCTGCTGGCGACCGACGGCGACTTCAACGTCGGCATCAGCGACAACACGGCGCTGGAACAACTGGTCAAACGCAACCGCGACGACGGCATCACCCTCACCACGCTGGGCTTCGGCCGCGGCAACTATAACGAGGCGATGATGGAGCGCATCGCCGATATCGGCAACGGCAACTATGCCTATATCGACAGCGCGATGGAGGCCCGCAAAGTGCTGGACGACGAGCTGTCCGCCACCCTCGTCACCATTGCCAAGGACGTAAAGGTCCATGTCGAGTTCAATCCCGACGCGGTTCGCCAGTACCGCCTGATCGGCTATGAAAATCGCGCGCTGGCCGAGGCGGATTTCACCAACGACGCGGTGGATGCCGGCGATATCGGCGCCGGCCATCAGGTCACCGCCCTGTACGAGGTCGTGCCGGTGGACGCCAAGGGGTGGAGCGATGCTCGCCGCTATCCCGCCAATCGCCCGCTGGCGAAGACGACCGGGGGCACCGAATGCGCCTATGTAAAGCTGCGCTACAAGCTGCCGGACAGTGCCACCTCGCGTGAGATCGCGCGCGCCATTCCCGCCGCACAACTGCGTAGCGCCACCGCGCCCGCCGGCGACATGGCGTTCGTCACCGCGGTCGCCGCCTTTGGGCAGAAGCTGCGCGGCGATCCCCTGCTCGCCCGCTTCACCTGGGGCGATGTCCGCCGCCTCGCCGGCGACCCCAGGGGGCCATGGCGACAGGAATTCGTGGAACTCACGCGCGCGGCGGGGCTTCATGACGCTGGGTCGGCCGCGGGCGAATAACGCTCGCGGTGTATTCACCCCCCAGCTAGAACGGGTCGCATGAACGAAACCACCGCCGCCGCACCCGGCGACAGCCTGATCCCGGACGGCGTCGCCACGATCACGACGATGCACTTCGTGTTCATCGCACTTGTTGCCGCCTTCGCCATCGCGATCATCCTGATCGGCGTCCGCCGCAAGCGCATCCGCAAGCACGCGGAACGCACCGTCGAGCGCAATGCCGAGCAGGCCGGCGTGCCGATGATCGAGCCCGATACGGCGCCGCTGAAGGAGCCAACGGCTTCCGCTCCGGCTCCGGCTCCGGCTCCGGCTCCGGCTCCGGCTCCCGTTGCAGCCCCAACTCCTGTTGCGGCTGCAAGCCCGGTTCCGGCACCGGCTCCTGTCGCGGCGTCAAGGCCGGTTCCCGTCCCGCCTCCGGCCGCACCCGCCCCCATCCCCACCGTCGACGAACCGCTTCCCGAAAGCCCGCTCGCCGACGAGCCGGTGGCCGCCGCCGCGCCGATGGACGCCACCCCCGCCTCGATCGCGGCGGATGCCCCCACCCCGCCCCCGGCCACCGCGCCCCAGGATCAGCCGATTGGCCTGCTCAAGGGGCTTGGTCCCAAGATCCAGCAGCGTCTGGGCGAACTGGGCATCACCACCGTCGGCCAGATCGCCGCGCTGGACGACGCTCAGGCCGCCGCCCTCGACGCGCAGCTCGGTCCTTTTGCCGGCCGCATGCAGCGCGACCGCTGGCGCGAACAGGCGCGCCTTCTCGCCGCGGGCGACCGTGCCGGGTTCGAGGCCGCGTTCGGCCGGCTATGATCCCCGGATGCGCACCGTGATCGAATAAGGGCGCCGTGGCTTTTCGGCCGCGCGCGCACGCTGGATCCTCGGGCGCACCACCGGCTCGTGCCGCCGCACCACGGCGTTGGGCCCCGGCGTCGTCCAGTCGGTCACCCCGATTCGCCCGTTGATCCAGACACCAGTTGCCAGTCCCCAATCGGGATGCACCTGCAGGCCGCCGGGATAGGCCACCACCAGGAACCCGCCATCGCGGTTCGGCGACTGCGCCTCGATCACCATTTCGTCGCCGGGATGCAGCACATAGCGGTCGGGCAGATACTCGACGAGTACCTCCAGCGGGGCCGACTGCGTGTTGCGCACCGTATGGCGTTGCGGATGCAGGCGAGGGGCACGCGTGGGAAACAGCCGCATCCTACCTCGGGCGCTGGTGGCAAGGGACGGCCGCCACGATGCCGCCCGGCGGCGGCGTCGAACAGGGCGGCATCCGACTATGCCTCCTTCGGGCCAAATATCTGATGCGATATGATAATCACCCCTCGGCCGGGTGAAGCCCATTGGGGATGGCGCCCCGCCCCTTCCGGTGAGACACTGGCGCCGATCCCTGTCTGCCTCGAAGGACCGTTCCGATGCTTTCCCCCCTTTTCGCGCTGCTGCTCGCCGGTGTTCCCCAGGCGGCATCGACGCCTGCCGCCGCACCCGCGCCCGCGCCCACCCGCGTCGCGATCGAAACCACCGCCGGGCGCATCGTCATCGAACTCGCCCGTGCCCAGGCGCCGATCACCACCGCCAATTTCCTGCGCTATGTCGATGGAAAGCGGCTGAACGGCACCAACTTCTACCGCTCGGTCAAGGTCGCCCCCGGCTTCGGCTTCGTTCAGTTCGGCATCCGCAACGAGCCCAAGCGCATCCTCCCGCCGATCAAGCACGAACCCACCACCCAGACGGGCTTGAAGCATCTCGACGGCACCATCTCGATCGCCCGTCTGGCCCCCGGCTCGGCGCGTGGCGATTTCACCATCATGGTCGGCGACCAGCCCTCGCTCGATGCCGATCCGACGAAGCCCGGCGACAATCTCGGCTATGCCGCCTTCGGCCAGGTGGTGGAGGGCAAGGAGGTGATCGCCCGCATCCTCGACACCGCGACCGATCCCAATGCCGGCCCCTTCAAGGGCGAGATGCTCGCCAAGCCGGTGCAGATCACCAGCGCCGCTCGCATGAAATAGCGGTCGCTTCAGCCTTCCTCGCTGACCAGCAGCTTGTCGATCCGGCGTCCGTCCAGATCGACCACCTCGAACCGCCATCCCTGCTCGACGAAGCTTTCGCCTTCGCCCGGCAGGTGGCGGAACGCGGCCAGCGCCAGCCCCGCCACGGTGGCATAATCCCGGTCGTCGGGCAGGTCGATGCCCAGCCGGTCGGCCAGCGCATCCGCCGCCATCGTGCCCGCCACCAGCAGCGACCCGTCGTCGCGCACCACGACCGAGGGCGCCTCGCCGGGCTCCGCGTCCGAGGCGAACTCGCCCGCGATCGCCGCCAGCAGGTCGGCCGGGGTCACGATCCCCTCGAAATGCCCGTATTCGTCATGGATCAGCGCCATCGGCACCTCGGCCTGGCGCAGCGCGATCAGCGCATCCATCGCGTCGATCCGGTCGATCACGACCGGCGCCTTGCGCATCAGCCGCTTCAGGTCGAGCGCCTCGCCGCGGAACAGCGCCATCGCGATGTCGCGCGCCTGCACCACGCCGATCACCGAATCGATCGATCCTTCGCCCACCGGTAGGCGCGTGCGCGGCGTATCGAGCAGCTTGGCGCGAATCCCCTCGGCATCCAGCGTGCAGTCCAGCCAGTCGATCTCGGTCCGGGGGGTCATCACCTCGCGCACCGGCCGGTCCGCCAGCCGCACCACGCCCGAGATGATCGAGCGTTCATGCTCCTCGATCACGCCCGACTTGGACGCCTCGGCGACGATCAGGTGCAGTTCCTCCGCCGTCACCTGGTCTTCCGCCTCTCGGTTCAGGCCCAGCAGGCGAAAGACGACGCCGCTGGTCGAATCGAGCAGCCAGACGATCGGCGCCGTGACGACCGCCAGCCAGCGCATCGGCAGCGCGACCAGCGCCGCGATCGGCTCGGGCTTGCGCAGCGCGAACTGCTTGGGCACCAGTTCGCCCACGATCAGCGAGGCATAGGTGGTCAGCCCGATCACCAGCGCGAAGCCGACCGACGCCGCGGTCGACGCCGACAGGCCCAGCAATTGCAGCCGCGCGCCCACCGGCCCGCCCAGGCTCGATCCCGAATAGGCGCCCGCGACGATGCCGATCAGCGTGATGCCGATCTGCACGGTGGACAGGAACTTGCCCGGATCGGCGGCGAGCAGCATCGCCGCCTGCGCACCTTTACGCCCGGTACGCGCCATCGCCTCCAGCCGCGCCTTGCGCGCCGAGACGATCGCCAGCTCGCTCATCGCGAACACGCCGTTCAGTCCCACGAGCAGCAGGATGATGACGACGTCGATCCAGGGGAAGGGGGGCAGCGGTGCCATCGGAATGCATCGTCCTTAACCGCAACGCCGCCCCTTCCACAATGCTTCTTGTTGGGCTTCGCGCGCATCGCCGAAATGGCGCCCTCGTCGCTAAACCGTCACCAACCGTTCAGTTCGCATCCGGAACAAGGATCAGCAGCCCGAGTTATCGGGACAGCAAAAAGGGACAATCGTCATGCTGAAATCCGCCAGGTTCGCCACCGCCGCCGCGCTGGCCGCACTCGTCGCCACCGCCGGCTGCACCACCGATCCCGTCACCGGCGAACGTCGCATTTCCAAGGCTGCGATCGGCGGCCTGGGCGGCGCGGTCGGCGGCTATCTGCTCGGCGATCTCGTCGGCGGGCGCCGCGATCGCACCGAAAAGATCCTGGGCGCCGGCATCGGCGGCCTCGCGGGGGCCGGCATTGGCGCCTATATGGACAAGCAGGAGCGCGAGCTGCGCGAGCGGACCGCGGGCACCGACGTGCAGGTCGTCCGCCAGGGCGACGATCTGCTGCTCAACATCCCCTCGGGCATCACCTTCGCCTATGATTCGGCCAATGTGCAGCCGCAGTTCCAGCGCACGCTGGATCAGGTCGCCAGCACCCTGTCGCAATATAACCAGACCTATATCGACGTGTACGGCCACACCGATTCGACCGGCAGCGACGCGTACAACCAGACGCTGTCGGAGCGCCGCGCCGTCTCCGTCGCCGATTACCTCGCCAGCCGCGGCGTGCAGCGCGCCCGCATCGGCACCCGCGGGTTCGGCAAGACGCAGCCGATCGAATCGAACGACACCGATGCCGGCCGCGCCGCCAACCGCCGCGTCGAGATCAAGATCGTACCCATCCGCGAAGGCGACCTGCGCTAATTGCTCACGAAACAGCCCTCTCCCCCTCGGGGGAGAGGCGTTTCGGATCAACGGGCTACCCCAGGCGCACCCCGATGGCGATCATCCCCGCCGCGCCAGAAAGAATTCCCGCAACATCGCCCCCGCCTCGCGCTCGGCGATCCCCGCATATATCTCCGGCCGGTGATGGCAGGTGGCCTGCGCGAACACTCTCGCACCATGCTCCACCGCCCCGCCCTTGGCGTCCGCCGCCGCGTAGTAGAGCCGCGCGATCCGCGCATGGGCAATCGCGCCCGCACACATCGCGCACGGCTCCAGCGTCACCCACAGGTCGCAATCCTCCAGCCGCTCGCGCCCGAGCAGCGCCGCGCCTTCGCGAATCACCCGCATCTCGGCATGGGCGGTCGGGTCGCACAATCGTCGCGGCGCATTGCCCGCGACCGCGATCACCTGCCCCTGATGGACCAGTGCGGCACCCACCGGCACTTCGCCGGCTGCGGCCGCGGCGCCTGCGGCCTCCAGTGCCGCGCGCATTGGATCGGGGGTGGCGAACATTTCCGCCCCCTGCCCGTGTGACCGCGCGCCCGCAACTTATTGCGCGTTGGCGGGCTGCTCGCTCGGCTTCTCGACCGACAGCGTCGGCACTTCCACCGTCTTGGTCTGCGTGCCGACCGAAACCTTCGGCCCCTCGGCCCGGAACTGCGGCGCCTGCACCACGCCGGGGCGCGTCTGGTCGATGCTGACCCAGCCCAGGCTCATCGCCACCGCGACAAGAAGAACGACGATGGCGATAAGGGCAAGAAGCGTACGCATGAGGTCCTGGCTCCGAATGGTGCGGCAGCGTAACTAACGCCGCGCCGCTCTGCGAGTTGCACCCGGCAACCGGTGAATCGGTTGACGACCTCCGACATACAGGCTATCCGCGCGGCCTTTCCGGGCAATTGCCTGAAACCAGGATAACGATCATGTCGCGCATTTGCGAGCTGACCGGCAAGGGCCGGCAGGTGGGCAACAACGTTTCCCACGCCAATAACAAGACCAAGCGTACCTTTCTGCCCAACCTGCAGAACGTCACGTTGATTTCCGACTCGCTCGAAAAGAGCGTGCGCCTGCGCGTGTCCACGCACGGCCTGCGTTCGGTCGAGCATAATGGCGGCCTCGACAACTGGCTCGTCAAGACCTCGGACGACAAGCTGAGCCTGCGCGCCCGTCGCCTGAAGCGTGACGTGGTGAAGAAGCGCGCCGTCCCGGCCGAGACCGAAGCAGCCTAAACGCTTCGCGACGATCGCGTCAAAGGCCCGCTGCTCACCCCGAGCGGCGGGCCTTCGGCGTTTGCCTAGGATCGCTCAGGCTAGTCGCCCAGGCCAAGCCTACCCATCCAACGCGAACTTCAGCAACAGCGAGCGTTGCAGCGGAAACTGGTTGTCGTCGGACACCAGCCACAGGATCGTCCGCCCGCCCTCCCGGGCCACCGCCATCCCCTCGAAATTGTCGTGAATCAGCGGGGCGGCCAGCGTCGCCAGCAGCCGCCCCCGCGCCACCCGGCCGGGCGCCACGTCGCGCGCCGCCACCCGCACGATCCGGTTGCCGAATCGGAACGGCAGCGCGAACGACCGTTCCAGCACCAGCAGGTCGCCATTCGGCAGCGCGACCGCATCCGCCACGTCATGGCGCGGTGCCACCATATAGCCGAAGCGCCGCGCCCGCCCCGCCAGCGGATCGCCGGCGAAGATCAGCCCGATGCGCGAATGCAGGCGCAGTGCCTCCGGTCCGCGCCAATGGGGTTTCGGCACCTTGGCCTCCTCGCTGATCGTCACGAAGCGACCATCGGGCATCCGCGCCAGTGATTCGGGGCCGCCATTCTCCGGCCAGCGCTTCATCGCCGCCGGGGCGACCCGCCCCTCTGCCGCCTTGAAGTCGGGGGCATAGCGCCAGAACTGGTTCGCCCGCTCGAATCCCACCCAGATCCGGCCCGTCGCCGGATCCATCGCCATCGATTCGCTGTCGCGGTCGCGCTTCTCCCATCCGGTGCCGGGCCCGGCCGGCAGATAGGAGAAGTGCAGGCCATAGGGCCGCCAGTCCGCCCCCATCCGGAACCGCACGACGTTGCCGCCATCGCTGAGCAGCGTGAAGCGGTCCCCCACCAGCGTCATCGCCGAAAAGCCGCCAAAGGCCGGATCGCGACTGTTGAGGCGGATCCCGCCCAGATAGGTCAGCGCGCCGACCCGCCTCACCCCCGGATCGCGCGGATCGAGCGCCACGGGCGTCACCGTCATCTGCGCGCGGTCGTTCAGCAGCGCCAGCCGCTCCTCCCCCGACCAGCCGGGAACGACGATGAGGACGAGTAGCAGGGCCAGGAAAATACGCATCACCTCCGCGTCATAACGGCTGTGCTGCGCTGCGATACCGCCAGCTTCATCCTGAATGAAGGATAACGACCGCATTCAGGGATCGCTCAATGCGAATCACCCATAAGCGTGACAACGACGACGGAAATCCCGCCGCCGCGAAGACGAAACGGGAGTGAAGACGATGTTCAAGGTTCCGCTTATCAAGAGCCTGTCGCTTGCTGGTGCCGCACTGGCGATGACCGCCGGCTCGCTGGTCGCCGCCGCCCCCGCAGAGGCACAGCGCTACGGCTATTATGGCGACCGCTACGACCGCGGCTACAACCGCGACGGCTATCGGGATCGCGGCCGCTACGACCGTGGCTACCGCAACGATCGCGGCTGGCGCGACGATCGCGGCTATCGGGATCGTGGTCGCAACCCCTGCAAGGATGGCGACGGCGGCACCATCATCGGCGCGATCGCCGGTGGCCTGCTCGGCCGCACCGTCGACACCCGCGGCGACCGGGCCCTCGGCACGATCCTGGGTGCAGGCGCCGGCGCTCTTGCCGGCCGCGCGATCGACCGGTCCGACCGCCCCAATTTCTGCCGCTGATCGGCAGCACGAATTCCTCGCGTAGTGTATCGAGGATGAAAGCCGGCCCCCATGTACCAGGGGCCGGCTTTCCTGTTCTTAAATCCCTCTCCCCCACGGGGAGCATCAGGTGAACAGCGCCCCGCGCTGTTCACCTGATGCTGGGAGGGGCCCGCTGCCGACAGGCAGTGGGAAGGGTGAGGGGCAGACAAGCAGTGCAGCGCTGCTTGGCGCCCCCTCACCCTCCCACCGCTTCGCGGCGGGCCCGTCCCTCTCCCCTCCGGGGAGAGGGAAACACCGCCTTAATACATATGCTGCCCGCCGTTGATCGACAGCGTCGATCCCGTCACGAAGCCGGCCTCGTCCGAACACAGGAACGCCACGCCGCGCGCGATCTCGCTCGCCTGGCCCAGCCGGCCGACGGGAATCTTGGCGACGATCTTGTCCAGCACGTCGGCGGGCACCGCGGCCACCATGTCGGTGTCGATATAGCCCGGCGCGATCGCGTTCACCGTCACGCCCGCGCGCGCACCTTCCTGCGCCAGCGCCTTGGTGAAGCCGTGAATGCCCGACTTGGCGGCGGCATAGTTCACCTGGCCATACTGGCCCGCCTGCCCGTTGATCGAACCGATGTTGACGATGCGGCCCCATTTGCGCTCGCGCATGCCCGGAAACGCCGCCTTGGCCATGTTGAAGCAACCGCCGAGATTGGTGTCCATGACCTCCTTCCACATCTGGTAGGTCATCTTCAGGATGGTGCCGTCGCGGGTGATGCCGGCATTGTTGACGATGATGTCCACCGGCCCCAGTTCCTCGGCCACCTTGGCGACACCCGCCTGGCATGCGTCATAATCGGCGACGTCCCACTTGTACGCCTTGATCCCCGTCCGCTCGGTAAAGGCCTGGGCCCGCTCGTCATTGCCGGCATAATTGGCGGCAACGGTGATGCCGGCATCCTTCAGGGCAAGGCTGATCGCCTCGCCGATTCCGCGCGTTCCACCGGTTACGATCGCTACTCGTGCCATCAGCCTCTCCCTTGGTTTGACGTGATCGATGCTACGGGTGCGAAGATCGCACCGCAATGGGGCTTTCGGGTTTTCCCTTACGGAACCCAGCCTTGCAACTCGCGCGACAGCAGCGCGCGCAGCATCGCCAGCCCCGTCTCGCTGTCGTTCAGGCAGGGCAGATAGGCGAAGTGCGTGCCCCCTGCCCCCTCGAAACTCTCGCGCCCGCGGATCGCCAGTTCTTCCAGCGTTTCCAGACAGTCGGCGGAGAATCCCGGTGCCAGGATCGCGACCTTCCTCACGCCCTTGGCCGGCAGCGCCTCCAGCACCGTGTCGGTCGCCGGCTCCAGCCACTTGGCCCGCCCGAAGCGCGACTGGAAGGTCACGATCAGCTCGCGTCCCCCCAGGGTTTCCTGCATCGCCTCGCCCAGCAACCGTGCCGTCTTGCGGCAATGGCAATGATAGGGATCGCCCAGTTCCAGCGTCCGCTGCGGCATACCATGAAAGCTCGCCAGGATCGCATCCGGCGTGAAATCCAGCGCCGCCAGCCCGGCCTCCAGACTGGTCTTCAGCGCATCGATATAAAGGGGATCGTCATAATAGGGCGGCAGCGTGCGTATCGCCGGTTGCCAGCGCATCGTCGCCAAATGCGCGAACGCCTTGTCGTTGGCGGTGGCGGTGGTCGCCGCGCAATATTGCGGATAAAGCGGCGCCAGCAGGATGCGCTCCACCCCCGCCTCCTTCATCGCCTGGATCCGGTCGCCGATCGCCGGCCGGCCATAGCGCATCGCCCAGTCGACCACCACGCCCTCGCCGAACGCACCCTGCAAGCCTTTGGACTGCGCCCTGGTGATCGCCGCCAGCGGCGACCCGTCCTCGCGCCATACCTGTTGATAGGCATGGGCGGATTTTTTAGGCCGCGTGGTCAGGATGATGCCGCGCAGGATCGGCTGCCACGCGATCGCCGGCAGCTCCACCACGCGCTTGTCCGACAGGAACTCGCCCAGATAGCGTTTCACCGCCGGTGGGTCCGCCGCATCGGGCGTGCCCAGGTTTATCAGCAGCACGCCGATCTTGGGCGAAGGAATGGCGGGGTGCCCGGCGGGAAGGTTCATGGCGCCCCATGTAATGGCAATGTGCGAATGCGGAAGCCGCCCGATGCATACAATGCATTGGCGATGGCGGGCGCGACGGGTGGCACCGCCAGTTCGCCCACCCCGCCCGGCGGCTCGTCCGATGCGACGAACTCGACGGTGATGTCGGGCGAGTCGGCAAGGCGGGGCAGCACCAGCCGGTCGAACCCGCGCGCCGTCGCCAGCCCGCCGGCAAAGCCCGTCGCCGCGCCGATCGCGCTCGCCAGTCCGAAGATCAGCCCGCCCTCGATCTGCTGGCGCACCACGTCCGGATTGACCATCCGCCCGCAATCCACCGCCGCGACCAGCCGCTCCACCACCGGCCGCCCGCCCGGCCCCATCCGCGCCTCGGCCATCACCGCGATATAGCTGCCACGAAAGCCATGGGCGGCAATGCCTTGCCCGCTGTCCGGCACGCCGCCTTCCCATCCGCCCAGCGACGCCGCGGTGGACAGGCAGCGCGCCAGCCGCGGCTCGCCCCCCAACATCCCGATGCGAAAGGACAGCGGCTCCACCCCCGCCGCCCGCGCCAGTTCGTCGACGAAGCATTCGTTGAAGAAACAGCTCGCCCCATGCGCCCCGCCCCGCACATGCCCGGTCGGCACGCCGATATCGGCGCGGTGGTGGTCGACCGCCAGCGCCGCTACCCGGTAGGGCGGCACTGCTCCGCCCGTGGCATAGGTTTCGCGCAGCATCCGCCGCGGCAGGCCCGGCACCAGCCGTTCCGCCAGCGCCCCGCCCGTCGCCGGCGCCGCGATCTTGGCCCGCCAGCCCAGCACCGCGCCGTTCGCCCCCAGCCGCGCGCTCATCGCGGCCACCGCCGGCGCCCGGTAATAATCATGCAGCAACGCCTCGCCGCGCGACCACATCAGGTTCACCGGCCGCTTCAGCTGCATCGCGATCCGCGCCGCCTGCGCTACCGCATCATGCGCCAGCGCCGCGCCGAACGATCCGCCGATCATCATCGCATGCACCGTCACGCGCGATTCGGGCAGGTCCGCCGCCGCGGCCGCCACGGCGCGCGCCCGCGCCGGCGCCTGGGTCTGCGCCCATATCTCCAGCCGGTCGTCCCGGTACGCGGCCACCGCGCCCGGCGTCTCGATCCCGCCATGCACCATCGGCGCCACGCGGTAGGTGGCACTGACCGCCTGCCCCGCCGACAGCCCCGCCTCGATATCGCCGACCGCCGCCACCGATCGGCCATCGTCCTTCAACGCCGCGTCCAGCGCCGCTGCGATCGACGCGGTGGAGGGCGCCGGCCCTTCGCTGGCGAAGCGGGGACGGCTGGCATCCAGCGCGCGTTTTGCCGTCCACCACGTCGCCGCCGCCACCGCGACCCAGTCGTCCGTCTCGATCACCTCGACCACACCCGGCACCCGACGCGCCGCCGCCCGGTCGATGCCGACCAGCTTGCTGCCGATCGGTCCCTGGCGCACCGCGACATGCACCATGTCGGGCAGGCGGATGTCGGCGGTGAAGTTGGCCGACCCGTCGACCTTCGACGGCGCATCCAGTCGCGGCACCGCCTTGCCCATCAGCGCGCCCGCGCCCTGCACCCCGATCGGCAGGGGGTCGGGCACCGTTTCACGCACGGCATCGTCCACCAGCTCGGCAAAGCGCAGCCGCTTGCCCGCATGGGTGACGAACCCCGCCTCGGTCGCGCAGTCCGCCCAGTCCGCGTCCCATCGCCGCGCCGCCGCCTGGATCAACAGCGCACGCGCCGCCGCCGCCGCCTCCCGCGCCGGCCCCTCGAACATGCGGATGGACGAGGACGCCGCCGTCACCATCGCCGCATTCCGCGTCGCCCACTCGCCCCGCCAGGATGCCGGCACCGCGTCGAACCCATGCTCGAACAATTCGTCCAGCCCCAGCGGATTGGCATAAAGCGGATGTACCGGCGCCGGCGTCACCGCCACGGTGCGCCAGTCCGCGCCCAGTTCGTCCGCCACGATCTGCGGCAAGGTGGTGTAGACGCCCTGCCCATGCTCGGCCTGCGGCACCGCGACCGTGACATGCCCGTCCCGGCCGATCTTCAGCCACGCGCCGAACGCCCGCTCGTCCGGCCCCACGGTCAACCCCGGCGCATAGTCGCGCGGCCACAGCCCCCAGGCCACGACCAGCCCCAGTCCGGCCCCGCCCCCCACCAGCACTGTCCGCCTGCCGATCATCGTCATGGCCCGGGCCTTAGCGACCCAATCAGGCCGCCACCAGCGCCCGGTACCGCGCCTTCAGCGTCACCTTGTCGATCTTCTCGGTGCCCAGCCGGGGCAGCGCCTCGTCGACGATCCAGATGCGGCGCGGCACCTTGAACGCCGCCAGATGCTCGCCCAGAAACGCCTCCAGCCCGGCCGCATCCACGTCCGCGCCGTCGTGCAGGTGGACGACCGCGCCCGGCACCTCGCCCATGCGCGCATCCTCCAGCCCGAACACCGCCGCCTCGGCCACCCCGGCATGCGCATACAGCGCCGCCTCCACCTCCTGACAGCTGATGTTCTCGCCCCCGCGGATGATGATGTCCTTCTTGCGATCGACAATGAACAGATAGCCGTCCGCATCCAGCAGGCCGATGTCGCCCGTCCGGAAGAAGCCGTCCGCGGTGAAGGCGGCCGCGGTGGCCTCCGGCTGCCCCCAATATTCCCGGAAATTCGCGACCGACCGGATCGCCACCTCGCCGCGCGCCCCCTGGGCGACCGGCCGCCCGTCATCGTCGACGATTCTCAGCTCAACGAGCGGCGGCGAGGCGCGTCCCGCCGAATCGGGCTTCGCCAGATAGTTGGAGCGCCAGTTGCCCGATCCCGTCGCGTTGGTCTCGGTCAGGCCATAACCGATCAGCGGCGCCGTCCCGCCCATCTCGGCCGCGATGCGCCGCACATGCTCCACCGGCCGCGGCGCGCCGCCCGCCGCCAGGTCGACCAGGCACGACAGATCGTACTGACTACGGCTCGGATGGTTCAGCATCTCCAGCCCCATCAGCGGCACGCCGACGAAATAGGTCACGCGCTCCGCCGCGATCAGCCGCATCGCCTCCTGCGCATCCCATTTCGGCATCAGGACGAGCTTGCGCCCCATGGCGAAGCTTTGCAGCATCACCGGCACCTCGGCGGTGACGTGGAACAGCGGCAGGCTGAGCAGCGTGGCCGGCTGCCCCTGCGGCGGGTTGCCGTCGGCGGTGGCGATGCTCAGCATCGTCATCGCCTGGGTCAGGAAGTTGAACGTCCCCTGCACCACCGCCCGGTGGTCGGACAGCGCCCCCTTGCACCGCCCGGTCGATCCGCTGGTGAACAGGATCGTCGCGTGATCGTCCGGCCCCACCGCGGGCAGCGGCACCGCATCGCCTTCCTCCGGCGCCATCAGCGGGCCCAGCGCCTGTCCCAGCGGCAGATGGTCGTCCACCACCAGCACCGGCGCGGCCAGATCGGCCACCCCCTCCAGCCGCTTGGCCCGTGGCAGGTCGGCCACGATCAGCGCGCACGCCACGTCGCGCGTCGCCTGCCCCAGTTCGTCCGCCTGCCACCATCCGTTCAACAGCGTCGCGACCCCGCCCGCGATCAGCACGCCCATATAGGTCACGATCCAGGCCGGCGAGTTGCGCATCGCGATGCCCACCCGGTCGCCCTTCCGCACCCCGCGCGCCGCCAGCCCGTTCGCCACCAGCACCGCGGCATCATGGGTCTCGGTAAAGCTCAGCCGCTCCTCGCCCGACACCAGAAAGGTCGCCGCGCCATGCTGCGCGCAAAAATGCGCGAAATAGGCGGGCAGGCTAGGCGGTGCCGCCGCGATCACCGGCAGGTCGAGCCCATGTCTGGTGATCGAGCCCAGCGCCAGCGGCCCGCCCGCGCCGGTCAGCGCCGCCACCGCCGCGTCCATCCGCCCGTCCAGCTCGGTCCGCATCGCTCTCTCCTTTATCCGGCTCTTGGTCTTGCCGTTGCCCGCCACTATGCAGACGCGGACCATGAGGGAAAAGCCTTGATCGAACTGCTCGCGGCCGCCACCGGCCATATCCGCTTCGAGGATCTGGGATTGCACCCGGATGTCTTCTCGATCGGCTTCTTCACGCTGCGCTGGTACAGCCTGGCCTATATCGCCGGCATTCTCATCGGCTGGTGGTATCTGTTGAAGCTGCTGGCCCAGCCCGGTGCCCCGATGGCGCGGCGCCATGCCGACGATCTGGTGTTCTACGCCACGCTCGGCATCATCCTGGGCGGCCGTATCGGCTATGTGCTGTTCTACGCGCCGGAAATGATCCTCCACCCGCTGCGCATCCTGCGGCTGTGGGACGGCGGCATGAGCTTCCATGGCGGGGTGATCGGCACCTCGCTCGGCCTCATCCTGTTCGCGCGCAAGCACAAGCTCGATTGGCTGCGTGTCCATGACTATATCGCCTGCTGCGTTCCCTTCGGCCTGTTCTTCGGCCGGCTGGCGAATTTCGTGAACGGCGAACTCTGGGGCAAGCCGACCGACGTGCCCTGGGCGATCGTCTTTCCGCGGACCGTGCCCTTCGGCATCCCCGATCCCGCCCGCCATCCCAGCCAGCTCTACGAGGCGGGGCTGGAGGGCCTCCTGTTGTTCGCCGTCCTGTGGTTCGCCTTCTGGCGCACGAAGGCGCGCTACGAGCCGGGCCGGCTCGTCGGCCTGTTCGTGCTCGGCTATGGCGTGGCTCGCTTCACCGTCGAATTCTTCCGCGAACCCGACAGCCAGTTGCGGGCATTTGCCGAACAGACCGGCCTCCATATGGGCCAGTGGCTGTGCGTGCCGATGATCGCGGGCGGCCTGTATCTCGTCCTCACCGCGCCGAAGCGCCGCCAGCGGGTAGAGCCGATCGCCGGCCCGAACAGCGTCGCCTGAATGTCGTCCGACTCCCCCCTGATCCCCCCGGCCGATTTCGTCCGCACCGCCGAGGAGGCTCTGCCGGAGCGCATGGCCCGCGCCATCGCGCTCGCCGGGCCGATCCCGCTGTCGCAATATATGGCCGCAGCCAACGCGCATTATTACGCCAGCCGCGATCCGCTGGGCACCGGCGGCGACTTCACCACCAGTCCCGAGATCAGCCAGATGTTCGGCGAGCTGATCGGCCTGTGGTGCGCCGACCTGTGGGACCGCGCCGGCCGCCCGGAGGTCGCCTGGGTCGAACTCGGCCCCGGCCGCGGCACGCTTGCCGCCGATGCGCTGCGGGCGATGAACAGGGCCGGGCTCGCGCCCCCCGTCCATTTCGTCGAGATCAGCCCGGCGTTGCGCGACGCCCAAAGGGCGCGCGTGCCGCACGCGACCTGGCACGACACGGTGGACACGCTGCCCACCGAGCCTGCGCTGATCGTCGTCGCCAACGAATTTTTCGACGCGCTTCCCATCCGCCAGCTGGTCCGGCGCGGCGAGGGGTGGCACGAACGCCTGATCGCGGCGCAGGATACGCTGTTCCTCCCCATCGCCGGCCCGGCCGTGCCGATCGCGGTCATCCCCGAACCCCTGCGCGATTCCGCCCCCGGCTCGATCATCGAGGTATCGCCCCATTCCGTCGCGATCATGCGCAGCCTCGCCGCCCGGATCGTCGCGCAGGGCGGCGCGATGCTCGCCATCGACTATGGCTATGAGGGCCCCGCACTCGCCGACACGTTGCAGGCGGTGCGCGGCCACGCCTTTGCCAACCCCTATGAGGCGCCGGGCGAACACGACCTGTCCGCGCATGTCGATTTCACCACGCTCGCCGCCGCCGCGCAGAGCGCCGGCGCCACCGCCTTCGGCCCCGTCACCCAGCGCGATCTGCTCGGCCAGCTCGGCATCGACCAGCGCACCGCCGCGCTCGCGCGCCGCACGCCCGACCGGGCGGACGCGCTGCTTGCCGACCGGACCCGGCTGATGGACGCGATGGGCACGCTGTTCCGCGCGCTTGCCATCACCCGGCCCGACTGGCCGGTGCCTGCAGGATACGGCGAATGATCCGCTACCGCCCCGCCCGCGCGGAGGATGCCGACGCGCTCGCCGCCTGCGCGCGCGCCGCCTTTACCGAAACCTTCGGCACCCTCTACGGCGCCGGCGACCTCGCCACCTTCCTCGACGAAGCGTTCGGCCCCGCCGGCCTCCCCGCCCAGATTGGCCGCCCCGGCTGGCACATCCAGGTGGCGCTGGACGGCGACCGCATCGCCGGTTTCGCCAAGCTCGGCCCCGTCGCCTTTCCCGGCGACTGGTCGGCGAACGCGATCGAACTCCACCAGCTTTATGTGCGCCAGCCATGGCTCGGCGCCGGCATCGGCCCCGCCCTGATGGACTGGGCGCTCGCCCACGCCACCGCGCACGGCGCGTCCGAAATGCTGCTCTCGGTCTTTGTCGACAACCACCGCGCCAAGCGCTTCTACGCCCGCTACGGCTTTCAGGATGTCGGCCGCTACGACTTCGCGGTCGGCGACACGATCGACGAAGACCGCATCATGCGCCTGCCCCTATAACAAAAAAGCCCTCTCCCCCCGGGGAGAGGGAGGGGCCCGCCGCGCAAGCGGTGGGAGGGTGAGGGGCCGCCCAGCAGCGCAGCACCCGTGGCAACCCCTCACCCTTCCCACTGCCTGACGGCAGCGAGCCAGTGTAGGGTGAACAGCGCCCCACGCTGTTCAGGTCATGCCGGGGGCATGACCGACCCAACACTCCTCTCCCCACCGGGGAGAGGGAAATAATGCCGGAACCCCAAACATGACCATAACCCCCCTCACCACCCCGCTTCTCACCCCCATCCCCCACGGCTTCCTCGGCCGCCACGGCGGCGTCTCGACGGGCCTCCACAATGGCCTGAACGTCGGCCTCGGCTCGGAGGACGATCGCGACGCCGTGCAGGAAAACCGCACCCGCGCCCGCGACGCGGTCCTCCCCGGTGCCCGCCTCGTCACCCTCTACCAGATCCACTCCGCTGAGGCCGTCACCCTGCGCACCGCGCCCGAGGACGATGTCCGCCCCGAAGGCGACGCCCTCGTCACCGACCGCCCCGGTCTCCTTCTCGGCATCCTCACCGCCGACTGCGCCCCCGTCCTCTTCGCCGATGCCCAGGCGGGCGTCATCGGCGCCGCCCATGCCGGATGGAAGGGGGCGCTTGCCGGCGTGACCGACGCCACCCTCGCCGCGATGGAAGCGCTCGGCGCCGACCGTGCCCGCATCGTCGCCGCGATCGGCCCCTGCATCGCCCGCACCAGCTACGAGGTCGACGCCGCCTTCCTCGCCCGCTTTACCGCCGCCGACCCCGCCAACGAGCGCTTCTTCCAGCCGGCGCGCGCCGATCACCACCGCTTCGATCTCGAAGCCTATGTCGCCCACCGCCTCGCGGCCGCCGGCATCACCCGCGTCGCCGCACTCGGCCAGGACACCTACGCGCAGACCGACCGCTACTTCAGCTACCGCCGCGCCACCCACCGCGCCGAACCCTCCTACGGCCGCCAGATTAGCCTGATCGGCCTGCCCGACTAGAACCGGACACGATCGCGATCGTACGGGCCAAGCCCCCCGGCACGCGGCGCGGAAGGAGGCGCTGTCCTACACACCCCGTTTCCGCTATGTTCCGGGCATGGGTCAGGCTCGCTCCCTCCACCTTCTTCCAATCGGCACGATTGCAAAAAAGGTAAGTGGACACGCAAGGGGGGACGTAGTGTCCACTTCCGCGGGTGAACCGAGCAAGTCCCGCGAATCACGCCCTTTCCCTTCCCCCATCGCCACCGCTACCCTGCCCCCATCCCGCCCGACAGAGGCGGCCCCCTTCGCAGGAGACCAGCGCATGCCCGACGAATCCGATCTCACCGGCACGCCCCAGACCAATGCGCCCAAGGCCGAGCCCCGCACGCTCGGCGCCCGCAAGCTGAAACCCGCCACGATGATGATGGGCCATGGCTATGACCCGACCCTGTCGGAAGGCTCGCTGAAACCGCCGATCTTTCTCACCTCGACCTTTGTCTTCCCCAACGCCGCCGCCGGCAAACGCCATTTCGAGGGCGTGACCGGCAAGCGGCCCGGCGGCGCGGAGGGTCTGGTCTATTCCCGCTTCAACGGCCCCAATCAGGAAATACTCGAGGACCGCCTGGCGATCTGGGAAGAGGCGGAGGACGCGCTGGCCTTTTCCAGCGGCATGGCCGCGATCGCCACGCTGTTCCTGTCGCTGGTCCAGCCCGGCGACACCATCGTCCATTCCGGTCCGCTCTATGCCGCCACCGAAACGCTGATCGGCCGCGTGCTCGGCCGTTTCGGGGTCAAGTGGCTCGACTTCCCCGCCGGTGCCACCCGCGAGGAGATAGAGGGCGTGCTGGAACGCGCCGGCGATGGCCGCATCGCGCTCATCTATCTGGAAAGCCCGGCCAACCCGACCAATGTGCTGGTCGATATCGAGGCGGTGGTCGCCGCCCGCGACGCCCGCTTCCCCGGCGAGAACCGGCCGCCGATCGCGATCGACAACACCTTTCTGGGCCCGCTCTGGCAACAGCCGCTGCGCCACGGCGCCGATCTCGTCGTCTACAGCCTCACCAAATATGCCGGCGGCCATTCCGATCTGGTCGCGGGTGGCGTGCTGGGGTCGAAGGCGCTGATCAACACCGTCCGCCCGATGCGCAACACGATCGGCACGATCTGCGACCCCAACACCGCCTGGATGCTGCTGCGCAGCCTGGAGACGCTGGAACTCCGCATGAGCCGCGCCGGCGAGAACGCCGCCAGGGTCTGCGCCTACTTACGCGATCACCCGAAGGTGGAGCGGATGGGCTATCTCGGCTTCATCACCGACCCGCGCCAGCAGGATATCTACGACCGCCACTGCACCGGCGCCGGTTCCACCTTCTCGCTCTACCTGAAGGGCGGCGAGGCGGAGGCATTCCGCTTCCTGGACGCGCTGCGCATCGCCAAGCTGGCGGTCAGCCTGGGCGGCACCGAGACGCTTGCCAGCCATCCCGCGGCGATGACGCACCTGTCGGTCCCCGACGAACGCAAGGCCGCGCTCGCCATCACCGACAATCTGGTGCGCATCTCGATCGGCGTGGAGGACGCCGACGACCTCATCGCCGACTTCGAACAGGCCCTGGCCGCGATCTAAAACACCCTCTCCCCTTGGGGGAGAGGGAAGGGGCCCGCTGCCGCCAGGCAGTGGGAAGGGTAAGGGGGCGCCCAGCAGTGCTGCGCTGCTTGGCGACCCCTACCCCGCCAGCGCCCGGGCCCGCCGCCGCTGCACCGAACTGCCGATCCCCATCGCCTCCCGGTACTTGGCCACCGTCCGCCGCGCGATGTCGAAGCCCTTGGCCTGCAACAGCTCGACCAGCGTATCGTCCGACAGGATCTTGGCCCCCTCGCCCGCGATCAGCGCGCGGATCGCGCTCTTCACCGCCTCCGCCGATACCGCGTCGCCCCCGTCCGCCGCCTGAATCGCCGAGGTGAAGAAGTATTTCAGCTCGAACAGCCCGCGCGCACAGCTCAGATATTTGTTGCTCGTCACCCGGCTGACCGTCGATTCGTGCATCTCGATCGCCTCGGCCACCTTTGCCAGCGTCAGCGGCTTCAAATGCGCCACGCCGTGCAGGAAGAATGCCTCCTGCTGCTTCACGATCTCGGTCGCGACCCGGATGATCGTGCGCTGCCGCTGGTCCAGCGCCTTGATCAGCCAGTTGGCGCTCGCCAGGCAATCGTTCAGCCACGCCTTGGATGCCTTGTCCTGCGGCCCGTGCGACAGCTCGTGATAATAGCGCCGGTTGACCAGCACCCGCGGCAGGGTCGCGACGTTCAGCTCGATCCCCCAGCCATTTCTGGTGCGCGCGACGAACAGATCGGGCACCACCGCCTGCATCGCCTCGCCGCCGTAACGGCATCCCGGCTTCGGATCGTAGCCGCGCAGCTCGCGGATCATGTCCGCCATGTCCTCGTCATCGACGCCGCAGATGCGCTTCAACCGGCCGAGATCACCGCGCGCCAGCAGGTCCAGATGATCCAGCAGCCGCGCCATGCATGGATCGTAGCGGTCCGCCTCGCGCGCCTGGATCGCCAGGCATTCGCCCAGGTCGCGCGCGCCGACGCCGGTCGGGTCGAAGGTCTGGACGATGGCCAGCACCGCCTCCACCCGCTCGGCCTCCACGCCCAACCGCTCGGCGATCTCCGCGGTGGCCACGGTCAGATACCCCGCCTCGTCGATCTGGTCGATCAGGTGCGCCGCGATGAACGCATCCGCCCCCCCGACCGCGACCGCTGCCTGCGCCGCCAGATGCTCGCCTAGACTCACCTCGCCCTCGGACAGCGTATCCAGATCGGGCGCCTCGGCCCCCATCGCGCCGCCGCCGCCACCGGTCAGGCCCAGGGCACCGTCCAGCGCCGCCCCGCCGTCGCTCACGCTGTCCTGCTGATGGCTTTCGGTGGCATAGTCGAGGTCCAGCGCACGATCCTCCGCCGGAGCCGTGCCCGCCACCAGCTCGTCCGCCCCCGCCGGCGCATCGCGCTCGACCCGTTCGGGCCGCACCACCTCGTCGGTGGCGGGCGCCTCCAGCAGCGGGTTGCGCTCCACCTCGTCGGCGATGAACGCCTCGATCTCCAGGTTGGACAGCGTCAGCAGCTTGATCGCCTGCTGCAACTGCGGCGTCATCACCAGCGACTGGCTTTGACGAATATCGAGGCGGGGCGCGAGGCTCATCCGCGCCGCCATGGCAGGGGAAGGACGCCGCCTGCCGCCATCGCGCTACAGCGAGAAGCCCTCGCCCAGATACAGCCGCCGCACATTGGCATCGGCGACCAGTTCGGCGGGCGATCCGGTGAACAGCACGCGCCCGTCGTAGATGATGTAGGCGCGGTCGACGATGTCCAGCGTTTCGCGGACATTATGGTCGGTGATCAGCACGCCGATGTCGCGGCGCTTCAGGTCCTTCACCAGATCGCGGATGTCGGCGATCGAGATCGGGTCGATGCCGGCGAACGGCTCGTCGAGCAGCATGATCGACGGATCGGCGGCCAGCGCGCGCGCAATCTCCGCCCGGCGCCGCTCGCCGCCCGACAATGCCATGGCAGGCGCGGCGCGCAGCCGGGTCAGCCCGAACTCCTCCAGCAGCCGGTCCAGCTTTTCCGCCCGCGCCTTCGGATCGGGTTCGGACAGCTCCAGCACCGTCAGGATGTTCTTTTCGATGGAAAGCCCGCGAAAGATGCTGGTTTCCTGCGGCAGATAACCCAGCCCCAGCACCGCGCGGCGATACATGGGCAGGCCGGTGATATCGTCGCCGTCCAGCATGATGCGCCCCGAATCGGGCTTCACCAGTCCCATCACCGAATAGAAGCAGGTCGTCTTGCCCGCCCCGTTCGGGCCCAGCAGACCGATCACCTCGCCGCGCCCGACCGACACCGAAACGTCGGTCAGCACCACGCGCTTGTCGTAGCTCTTGGCGATCGACACCACCTGCAGGCCGCGCGACACCGGCGGCTCGGCGATCGGCTCGGGCGTGGGCCGCGCCTGCTGGATCGTATCGGGAGCGTCTGTCTGGTCCATCACATCGCGTCCTTTACGACCGGCGGCGCACGCCTGCAAATTTGACGATCAGTTGCGGTCGGGCACCGAGAAGGTGCCGGTCACCCGGCCGTTCGTGCGTGTCGTGCCGTTCGGCGCGGCCGCACCGTTGTTGCCGCCACCGGCCACCGCCGAACCGTCGATCACCGCGCGGCCGGTATCCATGTTGATCGTCAGCCGCCCGCCATTCACCGTATTCCCGCCCTGGGTCAGCGACACGCCGCCCAGCATGGTGATGACCCGGCGATTGAGGTCGTAGATCGCATATTGGCTGCGCGCGGTCTGGTCCGGCCGGCGCACGACGACGCTGCCCGATGCATCCAGTTGCGACACCTGCGGATTACCCCCGATCACCTGGCCGGTATAGGCCACCGTCATCCGCGCCGCGTTCAGCGTCATCTCCGCCTGGCGCACCGATACGTTGCCGACCAGCACGGCGCGGTTCGCCTTGTCCTGCAGCTCGATGTGATCCGCCCCGAAATCGATCGGTGCGCGGCTGTTGTGCCGCTGCTGCGCGACGGCGGGGCCCGCCAGCGCGACGGGTACCGTCAAAAGGGCGGGAGCCAGAAGAACGGATGCGAGGTGCGTCTGCATGGCGCGCTATCTCGGCTTTTACGGCACGATCCGCAAGCGGGCATTGCCGTCCAGCGTCACCGTTCTGTCCTCCAGGTTGGCGCGCAATTTGTTGGCGCTGAACGTGCCCTGCTTGGTCCGTCCCGTCACCGCGCCGCCGCTTTCCAGCGTGCGCTGGTGCAGGTCCACCGTCGCATCGCGCGTTTGCAGCGAATAGCCGCCTTCGGACTGCACGTTCAGCGGTCCGTCCAGCCGCACCTGCTCCGTGCGCATGTCATAGCGCCCGGTGTTCGCGCGAATGCTGGCCGGGCCGTCGCTCAGCCGGATTTCCGCTGCCAATTGACGCAGTTGCACCACCGGCTCGGCCGAACTGCGCTGCAACGCCGATCCCGCGGTCAGCTCGAACGGCTGCCCCTTCGTATCCTGCCCGCGATACTGCGCCGCCTGGATCTTCAAGCGCTCCTTCGCCACCTCGACCTTGTTCTTGTCCAGCACGAACGACACATCGCCCGACGAATAGACCGGCGCCATCACCAGAAACGCCGCCAGCACCCCGATCGACGCCGGCAACAGCCAGCGCGCGATCGCGATCACCCGGTCGTGCCGGCTGCCCGGCGCCGCCCAGATCTGGCGCTGCGAACGTTCGCGCTCGGCAATGGCGGACATGGATGCGCGCTCCCTCAGGCGTGGGCGAAGATGTCGATCTCGGGCCAGCCGGCCAGGTCCAGTTCCGCACGCGCCGGCAGGAAGTCGAAGCACGCCTGTGCGATCTCCATCCGTCCTTCGCGCACCAGCCGCCGGTCCAGTTCCGCCTTCAACCGGTGCAGGTAACGCACGTCGGAGGCGGCATATTCCTTTTGCGCCTCGGACAATTCGGGCGCCCCCCAATCGGACGATTGCTGTGCCTTGGACAGCTCCTGCCCCAGCAGTTCGCGCACCAGTTCCTTCAGCCCGTGCCGGTCGGTATAGGTCCGCACCAGCCGCGAGGCGATCTTGGTGCAATAGACCGGCCCGGCGACCACGCCCAGATAATGCCGGATCGCCGCGATATCGAACCGCCCGAAATGATACAGCTTCAGCCGGTCGGGGTCGGACAACAGCGCGCGCAGGTTGGGCGCGGCATAGTCGCTGCCCGGTCCGAAGCGCACCAGATGCTCGTCCGCGCCGCCATCGGACAATTGCACCACGCACAACCGGTCGCGCGGCGTGATCAGGCCCATCGTCTCGGTATCCACCGCAATGGCGGCGCCGGGCGCGAACAGGTCGGCGGGGATGTCTTCTTCGTGCAGGTGAACGGTCATGCATTCTGCCCTAGCGCCGCGACGGCGCCGGCTCAATGCCGCTCTGTACCTCCACGACCGACAGCAATCGGTGCGTTGCAATCGAAAATTTAGGAAAAACATCAATGCACATTGTGCCGTGGGAGCAACAAAGCATCGTTTATTCAGCAAAATGACAGGAACGCGCACGAATTTATTCGCGAGACGTGGCGTTGTGCGCTATGGCTGGAGATAAGGCGCAAAAGATTCGGCGCCGAAAAACCGCGCTATCGTCCGGCGCTCGGTTTTTCAGGATTGGATTTGCGGGCGAACCGGGAAGACGAATAGGGCTTATGAGTTTCGACAAAGGCAGCCGCGGGCATCGTGGCGGACGTGGGCGTGACAAGCGCGACAGCTTCGGCGGCGGCGGCGACGATTTCGGCGGCGGCTTCGGCGGCGGTTTCGAAGATCGCGGCGGCTTTGGCGGTGGTGATCGCTTTGGCGGCGGTGGTGGCCGCGGCGGCTTCGGCGGTGGCGGCTTTGGCGGCGGCGGTGGTGGCGGCTTCGGCGGCGGCCGCAGCGGCGGTGGCGGCTTCGGCGGCGGTGGTGGCGGCGGCTTCGGCGGCGGTCGCGGCATGCCTCCCCAGGTTGTCGGCGAGGGCACCGGCGTCGTAAAGTTCTTCAACGGCCAGAAGGGCTTCGGCTTCGTCGTTCGCGATGACGGCGGCGAGGACGTGTTTGTGCACATCTCCGCCGTCGAGCAGGCCGGCCTGACCGGTCTGGCCGAAGGTCAGCCGCTGGGCTTCACGCTTGTCGATCGCGGCGGCCGCATCTCGGCCACCGAGCTGAAGATCGAGGGCGAGCCGATGCCGGTGCAGGATCGCGCGCCGCGCGAACCCCGCGAGCCGCGCGAAGGTGGCTTCGGTGCGCCTCGTGGCGGTGCCGGTGGCGCCGGAGGACCGCAGCGTCAGCTGACCGGTGAGAAGGCGACGGGCACTGTCAAGTTCTTCAACGCGATGAAGGGCTTCGGCTTCATTCAGCGCGATGACGGCCAGCCCGATGCCTTTGTGCACATCTCGGCGGTCGAGCGCGCGGGAATGAGCTCGCTCAACGAGGGCGATCGCCTGTCGTTCGAGATCGAGGTCGATCGCCGCGGCAAGTACGCAGCGGTGAACCTACAGCAGTCTTCCTAAGCTCAGACTCCTGACGATCAGGCCCGGCTCCGTCACCGACGGGGCCGGGCTTTTTCGTTCCCGGTTGATGCGCGTGGTGGCGTGCACGCATGACGATGCGGGATGCCACCACCCGGCCCCGCGGGCACCGCCCGCAGAGTCACATACCCTATGCCATTTCTGCCCGACCTCGCCGGCGTCAGCCCAGGCCGCGCGTCTGCGACGGTGGCGCGCGTTGCTCGCCCGCCGGTTCGGCCACACGCATGCTGAACACCGCGACCAGTATCAGCGCGAGGATCGCGCCAATGCCGAGACCGATCGCCAATCTGCGACTGGCGCGGTTGCCCGTCTTGCTGCCTTTTTCCACCATCATCATCCTCTCGGGTCGATAAATTGCACGAAACCAACGCTTTGAATGAGGGATCGGTGCCGGTCGCGTCGCCCGCCCCTCCGCTTGCGCATCGTCTGTGGTGTCTTACATAATCAATACACCAACGGAGCATCGTCATGGGCAAGAAGAAGAACCGAAAGCGGAAAGCAGCCGAGGCGGCACGGCAGACCGAAACAGGCGGCGGCACCCCACTCACCGCTCTGCAAGGCCTTGGCAGCGCCTTGCTGGATCAGCTTCGCAGTCCCCTTGGTCGCCAGGTGATCGCCGCCGCCCTGATCGCCGCTGCCGGCGCCATCAGTCGCGCCGGCCCGACCGCATCTTCGGGCTCTGAATCCTCAACCGGGGATGATGAAAAGCGCGATATGCCGGAACCGCCGGCGCCGCCGCCCTTTCCTCCCGAAATGACCAAGATCGCAGGCGTCGCCCTGAATGCGTTCGACAACTGGCTGGCGCACAAGACGCGCAGTTGAGCCTATGCTTCGCGACGATGACATCATGGACCGGCGGGATGCCGATCGACGTCGGTCCACCGGGCGACCCTGATCAACTGATATCGGGGCGATCCGGATCATCGCCACAAGGGCGGGGATTGAAGACGGTTGCAGCGATACTGATGCGGATCAGCTTTTGGCAAAGTCAGCCAGATGATCCACAGCATTGGCTCTGGCCCCCTGCCCGATCATCGGCCTTGCAATATCATGGCAAGGCCAGTTTCACCGTCGGACTAGCTACCCATTTCTGAGCAAATTGCCGGTTTTCGAGCCGATCTCCTATTTGCCCGGTTGACGCCACCCGGTGGCACGCTACGTCACGGCCAGATCAATCCAAGGAGCGTGTCATGGCCGACGACTCAATCGACGTTAATGCTGTTGAGCTTGCAACCGAACTGACCATCGCTTGGCTCGGCAATCCCAATACTCGTACGTCGGCCGAGGAAGTTCCCTCGTTTCTTGGCAAGATGCACGAGACGGTGCAATCGCTGCTCGGCGGTACTGCAGAACCGCAGCCGGAGGAAGCACCCAGCGACCACACGCCCGCGGTGTCGGTGCGAAAGTCCTTGGCGTCCAAGGATCACATCATCTCGATGATCGACGGCAAGCCGTACAAGACCTTGCGCCGTCACCTCGCCACCCATGGCCTGACGCCGGCCGAGTATCGCGAGCGCTACGGCCTGAAGCCGGACTATCCGATGGTTGCCGAGAATTACTCGGAGTCGCGCCGCGCCATGGCCAAGAAGATCGGCCTGGGTCGCAAGCCCGGCGGCAAGACTGAGGCGCCTGCCCGCAAGCGCAAGGGTGCCGAGGCCGACGCCGAAGCCTGATCGCCGCCGCAACCGGCTTTGCGTGACGAAAAAGCCCGCCCGGTCTCCCACCGGGCGGGCTTTTTCACGCCTGCCGATCGGGGTCCGATGCCGCGATCGGCGGCCCGGTCAGCGCCCGAAACTGCCCTTGCGGTATAGCAGGGTGATCGCCACGCGCCGGTTGCGCGGGTCGCCGGGATTGGCGGTGATGATCGGCTCACGGTCCGCGACACCCTCAATCCGTTCGAATCGTGCCTCGGGGATACCGCCAGCGAACAGGCGCCGCCGCGTCGCCTCTGCCCGGCCCGACGACAGCATCCAGTTGTTCATCGCGCGCGGATCGCCGTAAGGCAGGCTGTCGGTATGCCCGCGGATCATGATCGTGTTGGGCACCCCCTTGGTCGCGTCGGCGATCGCCCCGATCAGGGCCGATGCCTCGGGCTGCAACGTCGTGGTGCCCAGCGCGAACATCGAATAATCGGCATTGTCGACCAGATCGATGCGCAGGCCCTGTTGCGTGGGCACGAACCGCACCTGCTTGGCCAGCTTCTCCATGGCCTTGCTGCGCTCCATCGTCTGCGCCACCTGGAAGCGCACGCGCTTGAACGCCTCGCGATCCTCCTGCGCCACCGCTTCGGGGTTGCGCAGCGAACCCTTCTCGCCGGTGCCGTATAGCGGGCCGCCATTGCTGGCCTGACCCGGCGTGATCACCTGCTGGATATGGCTGATCGAGGGTGGCGGCCGGCCTGCGCCTGCACCGCCGCCGCCGTTCATCACCCCGCCACCGACGCCCAGCGACTTGGTGTCGAGCAGCGTCGGCGCGAAATAATCGGCAATACCCTTGCGCTGCTTCTCGGTGGTCGCACCGAGAAGCCAGAGCAGCAGGAAGAACGCCATCATCGCGGTCACGAAATCGGCATAGGCGACCTTCCACGCACCGCCATGATGGCCGCCATGGCCATCGGCGATGATCTTCTTGACGATGATGATCTTGGGCGGCTCGTTCTTGCCGTGGGGCGCTCTAGCCATGGGATCAGCGGCCCCGCAGGCCGTCGAACACCTCGGCAAAGCCCGGCTGGTTCTTGTGGGCGATGCCGGAGCGTGCCGCTTCGATCACCAGCGGCTGCGGATGGCCGTGCAGCGATGCGATGATGATCTGCTTGACGACGTGATAGATCGCCGCGTCCGCATCGATGATCTGCTTCAGCCGCCCGGCGAGCGGATTGACGATGCCGTAGGCCAGCAACACGCCCATGAAGGTGCCGACCAGCGCCGAACCGATCATCGCACCCAGCACCGATGGCGGCTTGTCGATCGAGCCCATCGTTTTCACGATGCCCAGCACCGCCGCGACGATGCCCAGCGCGGGCAGCGCGTCCGCCAGGCTCTGAAGGGTCGTGTGCGGCCCCTCCACCTCGTGGTGATGGGTCTTGATCGAGTTGTCCATTACCTCCTCCACCGCATGCACGTCCAGCGTGCCCGAGGAGACGACGACGAGGCGCAGCGTGTCGGCGATCAGGTTGGTCAACGTATGGTCGGACAGCAGACGCGGATATTCGGCAAAGACGCTGGAGGACTTGGGGTCCTCGACATGCGGCTCCAGCGCGATCGGTCCTTCGGTGCGCAGCATCTTCATCAGCTTGGAGACGAGGAAGATGACGTCCAGATAATCCTGCTTCTTGTACTTCGGGCCCTTGAACACCTTGCCCAGGCCGCCGCCGACCGCCTTCAGCTCCTTGCCGGAATTGCCGATGACGAGCGCACCCACCGCGGCGCCGCCGATGATGAGCATTTCGTGCGGGATGGCGTGGAAGACGGGGCCGAGCGAGCCGCCGGTGATGGCAAAACCGCCGAACACCATGGCGAACAGAATGACGAGGCCGATTACCGGAAACATGGTGGCGGTTTTCCCCAGAGTCGGCCGCTGCGGCCGTTCACCCTGACGGTTAACCGCATTTGGTAGCTATCCGGTTACCAGGGGAATTTTCGGAACCTGCCGGAAAGTGCGGTTCGAGGAGGGGCCGCCCGACCCAAGGGGGGGAGCTCAGATTATTTCAGATAATCGAACAGCGACAGGCCGGACAATTTGGTGAAGCTGGCCTGGGTCGCCTGCAACACGGTCATGATCTGCTGCATCTCGGTGATCGCGCTGGTGATGTCGACATCCTCGATGTCGGAGCGCAGCGAGGCGCGGTCGTTCGCCGCGGTCGTCTGCAACGCCTGCTGCATCTCGATTCGCGTCGCACGCACGCCCAGCGACGCCTGCACCGTGGCGATCTGCTCGTTGCCGGTCTTCAGCTTGTCGAGCGCCTCGCCCACCGCGCCCGTCACATCGCCGCCGTCCCGCAACGCGGCGGTCAGCGTGGCGAGCACGTCCAGCGTGTTCGTGCCGGTGACCGGATCGCCGATCTGGAACACGCGCTTGGCGCTCTCAGTCGCCTGGATCGTCTGGCCATCGGCGATCGGAATTTCCGACACCACGGTCGGCGGAAAGGTATAGCCCGCTGCGCCCTTCTCCACCGCCGCCATTCCCGCTGCCGTACCGAACAGCGGCTGGCCGCGGGCATCGTTCGAATTGGCGAGCGTCACCAGCGTGCCGAGCACCGAGTCGAGCTCTTCGGCGATCGTCTTGCGGTTGGCGTCGGTCAGCGTGCCGTTGCCCGCCTTGGTCGTCAGTTCGATGGCGCGCTGTACCTGCGTCGCCATCGACGACAGCGCGCTGTCCGCCTGCCCGATCAGCGATCCAGCCAGCGACAGGTTGGTCTTGTACACGCCGTCTGCGGCATCCTGCCGGTCGAACTGCGCGATCTTCTGCGTGGCGACCGCATCGTCGGTCGGGCTCAGCACGCGCTTGCCGGTCGCGATCTGCGTCTGGAGCGTGGTCGCGCGGTCCGACAGCGCGTTCATTCGAGCCGACGCCTGGCTGTAGAAGAGGTTCGAGGAGATCTGCATCGCGCGCCCGATCAGTTGATGCCCAGGATGGACTGGAAGGTGTCGCGCGCGGCCTGGATCACGCGGCTGGATGCGGAATAGGCCTGCTGGAACCGCATCAGCTCCACCGCCTCATTGTCCAGGCTGACGCCCGTCGCGGTGGACAGGGCGGTATTGGCCCCGCCCAGGATCGCGGTCTGTGCATCGGCGATCGTCGCCTTTTGCCGCGCCACGGTCGCATTGTTGGTGATCAGGCCGGTGACCTGCGATTCCCAGGCCTTGCCGATCCGCAGATTCTGCAACGCGGTCAGGTTCGATGCGTCGCGCGCGCCACCGGTGCCACGCGACGCCGCGATCAGACTGCCATCGTCCGTGGTCAGGCTGATCTCGGTCGGCTTGGCGCCGACGGCGAACAAGGCGCGTCCGGGATTGCCCTCGGCATCCACCCCTTCGGTCTGGTTGCTGTTCACGCCTTCGACGAAATCGGTGACGATCGCGGCGAAATCCGCCTCGGCGGTCGCCACGCGCGTCGCGCTGTCTAGTATGCCCGCGGTCTTGCCGCCGGTCGGCGTGATGTTGCCCACCTGGCCGTTGATCGCCAGCGCGAACGTCGCGCCGTTCTTTTCATTGGGATTGTAGCTGACCGATCCGACCTGATCGAGCGTGACGAACGGCGTGCCCGGCGCATTGCCCAGCGTCACCGTGGCGCGGCCCATCTGGTCCACCCTCACGCCGATATCGGCCAGTTCGCTCATCTGCGATAGGATAGTGTCGCGCTGGTCGGCCAGTTGCGCCGACGCCGCCGTTCCCGTCGCAGTGCGCTGGAGCCCATCATTCACCCGCGCCAGCGACTGGGCAAGCGAGGTCAGGTCGCGCGCTGCCGCGTGCCCGCTATCGTCCAGATCGGCGCGCGCCTGGGCAAAGGCCTGTCCGGTGGCGGTGATCGCCGCTGCGGCGGTGCCGGCGGTTTCCAGCATCGTCGCGCGCAGGGCGTTCGATGCGGGCTCGGCCGACAGGCTCCTGGCCGATTCGAAGAATGCGGTGATCCGCGCGCTCACCTCGGACCCGGTCATCGTTGATTCGATGCGGTCCAGCCAGGTGCCGGTGGTCTTGGTCGCGGCCAGCTCGGTGGTCGCCCCGCGCACCGCGGCGCTGGCATAGACATCGGTGGCGCGCACGATGCCCGACACCATCACGCCGCCGCCCGCGCTCGACTTGGAGGCGGTGACCCCGGTGGCGATGCCGACCTCCCTCAGCCCCACCGTGCGGCGTGCATAGCCCGTCGTCCCCGAGTTGGCGATATTCTCGCCAACCGCGGTAAGCGCGGTCTGATACGCGCGGACGCCGGATGCGCCGATGGAGAGCAGGTCGCTCATGACGCCGGGTTAGGCGAACTCTGGTTAAGATCCGGTTGCGATTTGGCGAGGAACGCGGTCACCGCCTTGCCGATGCCGATCGGCGCCGCGGTCGCCATGGTCTGCGCGACCTGCGTGTCCTGCATGTCGCGAAACGTATCCAGCGCCTTGGATTCGAACAGCGTGTCGCCCAGCTTGGTCTGGCGCATCGCCTTCAGCATCATGCCGGTGAACACCGCCTCGAACTGCTCGCCCGCCTTGTCCAGATTGTTCTTGGACGACAGCCGCCGGGTATCGCTGGAGATGCCGCCGGTGGCGGTGGTCGCCGCGGGGGGAAGCATCACGCTCACAGGACGATCAGCTCCGCCTTCAGGCTGCCGGCTTCCTTCAGCGCCTCCAGGATCGCCACCAGGTCGGCCGGGCTGGCGCCGATCGCGTTCACCGCCTTTACCACATCGGCCAGCTTGGGACCGGGGTTGATGAGGAACATCGGCTTCTTCTCCTCGTCGATCGCCACGCCCGATCGCTGCTCGACCGCGGTCTGGCCCTGGCTGAACGGCGCCGGCTGGCTGATCCGCTGGTTCTCGTCGATCCGCACCGTCAGCTTGCCATGCGTCACCGCCGCCGGTCCGACCCGGACCGCGCTATTGATAACGACCGTTCCGGTGCGAGCATTAACGATAACTTTTGCGGACGGCTCGGCCGAGTTGACGTCGAGATTCTCGATCTCGCTCATCAGCGCGGTGCGCACCTGCGCGCCGGCCGGTGCGCGCACCGCCACCGACACCGCATCGATCGCCTGCGCAACGCCGCCGCCCAGCCGCTGGTTGATCGCCGAGGCGACGTTCTGTGCGGTGGTGAGGTCGGCACGCGCCAGGTTGAAGGTCAGCGTCGGCGCGGTGTCGAACCCGGTCGCCACGGCACGCTCGACGGTCGCACCCTCGGGGATGCGGCCCGTGGAGGGCACGTTGACGACGATCTTCGATCCGTCCGCGCCTTCCGCGCCCAGCCCGCCGACCGCCAGATTGCCCTGCGCCATCGCATAGATCTGCCCGTCCGCACCCAGCAGCGGGGTCAGGATCAGGCTGCCGCCGCGCAGCGACTTGGCCTTGCCCATCGAGGCGACGGTGATGTCCAGCCGCTGCCCCGGCTTGGCGAAGGGCGGCAACTCGGCCGTCACCATCACCACCGCGGCGTTCTTCATCCCCGGGTTCATGTTGGGCGGCAGTTGCAGGCCGAAGCGCGAGGCGACGGCCTTCAGGCTCTGCACCGTATATTCCAGATTGTCGTCGCCCGTGCCCGGCAGGCCGACGACGACGCCGTAGCCGGTCAGCTGGTTGGAACGGATGCCCTGGAACCCGCCCAGATCCTTGACGCGGTCCGCATGGGCGGGCGCGGCGACCAGAAGCGCGGCAAGACAGGCAAGCAGCATGCGGATCATGGAATGGATGGTCCTCAGAACGGGCTGATGGTCTGGAAGAAGCGGCTCAGCCAGCCCTGGCGGCTGGCGCGGGCGACATCGCCCTTGCCGGTATAGGCGATCTGCGCATCGGCGACGCGGGTGGAGGCGACGCGGTTGTCCAGCCCGACATCGGCGGTGCGCACGATCCCCTTGATCTGGATGAACTCGTCACCGCGGTTCAGCGTGACGCGCTTCTGCCCCTGCACCAGCATCGTGCCGTTGGCGAAAACCTGCGCCACGGTCACGCTGATCTCGCCCGACAGCGAATTGGACTGGCCGGTTTCGCCCGCGCCGTCGAAACCGCGCCGGCCGCTGGCCCCGACATCGGTCGAACTGAACAGCGACAGCGGGCCCGTCGCCGGTGGGGTGATGCCGAAACTGCCGGTCGAATCGAGCTTGGAGCTTGCCGATTTGGACGCCGCGGTCCGCTCGACCAGCACGATGGTCAGCGGATCGCCGACGCGCCGCGCGCGCCAGCCTTCATGCAATGCGCCGTAACCGTCGGCGACCTGGAAGATCGATCCCGTCGGCTGCGCCGGGGGCAGCGGCTGCACCGCGATCGGCGGATGCGCGGCGGAGAAGTCCTCCTTCGGCGCCTTCTTGCCGAAGATGCCGGCATCGGCGGGCACGGGGGCGAAAGCGGCGATGACCATGGCACCGGCGGCAGCCGCCAGCGCGCATTCGATCCAATAGCCGAAACGGGGAGTGGGGATACGCGATGCCATAGTCAGAGATTCTGGTTCGCGTATTTCAGCATCTCGTCGGTCGCCGAGATCATCTTGGAATTCACCTCATAGGCGCGCTGCGTCTCGATCATGTCGACCAATTCCTCGACGACGTTGACGTTGGAGCCCTCCAGCATGCCCTGGCGGACATTGCCGCGACCGTCCTGACCCGCGACACCCAGATTGGCCGCGCCGCTCGCCGCGGTTTCCAGCATGTAGTTGTCGCCCTTGGACTGGAGCCCGGCCGAGTTGGGGAAGCTGGCGACCTGGATCTGGCCCAGTTCGGTCGGCTGCGTCTGGCCTGCGACGCTGGCTGATACGGTGCCGTCGGTGCCGATCGTGATGTTGGTCGCGCCCTCGGGCACGGTGATGCCCGGCATCACCTGATAACCCTCGGCCGTGACCAGCAGCCCCTCGGCCGAGCGCGAGAAATTGCCCGCGCGGGTGTAGCCGAGCTGCCCGCCCGGCAACTGCACCTGGAAATATCCGTCGCCGTCCAGCGCCAGGTCCAGCGAATTGCCCGTGGTGTTCATCGAACCCTGGTTCTCGATCCGCGCGGTGCCCTGGATGCGCACGCCGGTGCCGAGGTTCAGGCCGGTCGCGTAGCGGCTCTCGGTGGAGCTCGCCGCGCCCGGCGCGGTGACGACCTGATAGGCCAGCGTCTCGAACGCCGCCCGGTCCTTCTTGAACCCGGTGGTGTTCACGTTGGCGAGGTTGTTCGAAATGACGCGCATGCGCATGTCCTGGGCGTCGAGCCCGGTGCGCGCGATATGCATGGCGGCGGAAGACATCGGTCCCTAATCCTCAGCTGGGCATGCGCAGGAGCTGCGCGCTGCTTTCGTCCATCGACTTGGCCTCTTTCATCAGGTTGGCCTGCACCTCGTAGCTGCGCTGGTTCTCGATCATGTCGACCAGCGCCTGCGTCAGATTGACGTTGGAGCCTTCGAGCGCCCCCGCCTGGACGGTGGCGTCCATGTCCGCGGGCAGCGCGCCTCCGCCTTTTACCCGCAGAAGGTTATCGAGTCCCTTCACCGTGTTCGATCCGGTGGTCGATGCCAGCTTCAGCCGGTCGATGATCTGCGGCTGGCCGGTCGCATCGCCCTGCGCCACGATCGAGATCGATCCGTCGGGCCCGATGGTCAGCGAATCGTAGGGCGGCAGCGTGATCGGCCCGCTCTGGCCCAACACCGGAAAGCCGTCGCCGGTCTGCAGCACGCCGGTCGGCGCCACCGTCAGGTCGCCGCGCCGCGTATAGGCTTCCGACCCGTCGGCCGCCTGTACCGCCAGCCACGCCGCCGTGCCGTTCACCGCCACGTCCAGCGCGCGGCCCGTCGACTGCACCGCCCCTGCGGCCCGGTCTGCATCCGTCACTTCCTCCGACGCCGGCATCCGCGCCTCGAACTGCGTGCCGTCCCCCTTCAACTCGATCCGGTCGAACACGACCCGATCCGCCCGGAAACCCGTGGTGGAGGCGTTCGCCATGTTGTTGGCGATCGCCGCCTGCGCCGACATGTGCGCGCGCAGGCCCGTCGCCGCGGTATAGACCAGCTTGTCCACCGGGGGCTCCCGTCAGTCGCCGCTTATGCGCGGATGTTGAAGATGGTCTGCGAGATCTGGCTGGCGGTATCCAGCGCCTTGGCATTCGCCTGGAAATTGCGCTGCGCCGCGATCAGGCCGACCAGTTCCTCGGTGATGTCGACGTTGGATCCCTCCAGCGTGCTCGACATGACCGCGCCGTTGCTCGACGTGTTGGCCTCGCCCAGCTTCACCTTGCCCGACTGGCCGGTCGCCGACCAGTAGCTGTTGCCGTCCTGGCGCAGTCCTTCGGGGTTGTTGAAGTTGGCGACCGCCACCTTGCCCAGCGCCTGGGTGTCGCCGTTCGAGAAGCTGGCAGTGATCAGCCCGTACTTGTCCACCGACACGCCCGACAGCGTACCCGGCGCCACGCCGTCCTGGCTGCGTCCGTCGACCGAGAAGACCGACGAGATTTCCGTCGATCCGGCATAATCCAGCGTGAACGACTGCTGCGTCGCCTGCCCCTTGGGCAGGAACGCGTCGAACGCGACCGCCTCGGTCGGCGATGTCATCGTGCCCGACGCATCAAAGGTCATCGTCTGCGGGCTGGTCCCGCCCACGCGCAGCGGCTGCTCCCCGACGAAGCTGTATACCGACCAGCTCGTCGTGGTCGAACCCTCGGGCATCTCGTCGCGGACATAATAGTTCACCACCGACTGCGCATTGCCCGCCGCGTCGTAGATCGTGGTGGTCGTCGAGTTGTTGTACGTCGTCGCGTTGGTACGGTTGAACGGCCCCTTCGGGACGGTCGCGGACGAGGACAGGTTCACGTCCAGCGTCACCTTGCCCGTCGCCACCGGCGCGCCGCTCGTCTCGGGCAGCTTCAGGCCGATCAGGCCGTCGGTGCCGGTCGCCGTCACATTGCCGTTCTGGTCGACCGGATAGACCTGCAGGTTGCTCCCCTGCGCGTCGGTCACCATGCCATTCGTGTCCACCTGGAACGCGCCGTTGCGGGTGTAGGACAGGTTGCCGCCATTGTTGACCGCGAAGAAGCCGTCGCCCGAGATGGCGAGGTCCAGCGCGGAGGCGGTGCTGTTGTAATTGCCTTCCTTGAAGTTCTGGCGGTTCTGCTGGACCACGGTGCCCGATCCGACCTGCTTGGTGGGATCGGTCGACAGGCTGGACGCCATCACGTCCGAAAAGGTCGCCTTGCTCTTCTTGAAGCCGTTGGTCGCCGAATTGGCGATGTTGTGCGAGATGACCGACATGTCGGTCTGCGAAGCCTTGAGGCCGCTGAGCGAAGTGTAGAAGGACATGGACGGGTTCCTGTTCTGGAAAGGGGAAGGGGATCAGCCGACCGAGCGGACGGCGCTGAGTGCGACCTGGCCCAGCCCGGTCACCGACAAGACGGGGGTGCCGCCCGATGGCAGCGACACGGATTCGACGGGCGCCCAGACCAGCGGCTTGGCGCTCACCGCCACGCCGTTGTTCAGCGCCGACAGCGTCACCTTGTACGGCCCGGCGCCGGCGGTCTGGCCGTCATCGGTGATGCCATCCCAGTCGAAGGTGGAGGTGCCCGCCGGCTTGTTGGCCATGGTCAGCGTCTTCAGCACGGCGCCGTTCTTGTCCGCGATCGTCACGGTCACGTCGCTGGCCGCGGCGCCCAGTTCGACGGCACCGGCAATGCCGCCGCTGCTGCGCGGGAATGCGGTGCCGCCCTCGGTCAGCACGGTCTTGCCGACATAGCTGAGAGCGTCGCTGGTTGTCGTGCCGTTCAGCTTCGTCATGATCGACGACAGCGTCTGGTTCATCTCCGAAATGCCGGCGACGCTGGAGAACTGCGCCATCTGCGCGACCATCTGGGTGTTGTCGACCGGGCTGAACGGGTCCTGGTTCTTCAGCTGCGTGGTCATCAGCTTCAGGAAGTCGGACTGGTCCATCGTCGACTTGTTCTTGGTCGCGGTGGCCGCGCTCGTGCCCGTGGTGCCGCCGGACCGGGCGATGCCCAGTTGCGACAGGGTGGAATCGAAGGTGGTGGATGCGGCCATGATCAGCGACCCAGCTTGAGGGTGTCGACGATCAGCGACTTGGCGGTCTGCATCACCTCGACATTGTTCTGGTAGGTGCGCGCGGTCTCCATCATGTCGACCAGCTCGCGGGTTTCGTCCACGGCCGCCTCGAAGATGTTGCCGTCCTTGTCCGCCATGGGATTGTCCGGGTCGTAGCGCTTGGTCGGCGCCTCGCCGGCGGTGACGACCTTTTCCACGTCGACGGTGGACATGCCGCTGGCGGCGTCGAAGCTGGTGCGGAACACCGGCTTCATCGTCTTGTACGCGGCGGCCTCCGATCCGGCGATGCCGCCGGCATTGGCCAGGTTCGACGCGGTCGTGTTCATCCGCACCAGCTGTGCGGACATCGCACGGCCGGCGACCTGGAAGATGGAGAGCGGCTGGCCCGACATGGCTTATTCCCCCTTCAGCGCGCGGGTGATGGTGGAGATGCGGCCGTTCAGGAACGACAGCGTCGACTGGTACTGCACCGCATTCTCGGCAAACGCAGTCTGCTCCTCGTTCAGCTCGACCGTGTTTCCATCGAGCGAGGTCTGGGTCGGCATGCGGTAGCCGATTGCCCCCGACAGGTCGGCGCCGGTGTTTCCCGCCTCGACCGCCTTCAGCGCGGCGCCGAAATCCAGGTCGCGCGCCTTGAAACCGGGCGTGGAGGCATTGGCGATATTGGATGCCAGCAGGCCCATGCGCTGCGAACGGACCTCCAGCGCGGCCCCATGCACCCCGAATAGCGATTCACTGGCCACCGGCCGGTTTCTCCTGGCGCCCCATTGCGCACGCGCCATCCAAAGCAATGGCCGTGCCAATTGCACCGCCGCGGCCGGAATTGCTTCGCCGACCCCATATCGGCGGCAAAACCGGCAACCCCTTGCCGCCACCCGGCAAAAGCCTTGCCGCCTTCTATGCCCTCTCCCCACCGGGGAGAGGGAGGGGCCCGCCGCAAAGCGGTGGGAGGGTGAGGGGCCGCCAAACAGTGCAGCACTGCTGGTCTACCCCTCACCCTTCCCACTGCCTCACGGCAGCGGGCCCCTTCCAGCATCAGGTGAACAGCGCTGGGCGCTGTTCACCTGATGCTCCCCAGAGGGGCTAGGGGCAGGAGAAACACCCCCACCCCAAACTGGCCCACTCCTTGCAGATACCCGCGCATGACCGCGTTCCCGCCCCTGGACCAGTTCCTCGATCCCGTCGCGCTCGCCATCGTCGCGGGCGGCACGCTGCTTGCCACCTTGCTGCGCCATCCGCTCGCCGATATCGGCCGCGCGCTGGCGGCGCTGCGCACGCTCCCCCGCCGCCGGTTCGACGGCGACGCGCTGCTCGGCCAGCTCGCTGCGCTCGACCGGATCGCCCGGCGCCAGGGCGTGGTCGCGCTCGACCGCACGGTGGTCGCCGATGCCGACCTGGCCGACGCGGTCACCGCGATCGTCGATGGCCAGCCGCCCGCCGCCATCGTCGAGGGGCTGAACCGCGCCCAGAGCTTGCGGATCGAGCGCCACGTCGCCGCCGCCGATGTCTGGGCCGGCATGGCGGAGGCGGCGCCCGCCATGGGGCTGATCGGCACCCTGATCGGCCTCGCCTCGATGTTCGCCACGCTGCGCGATCCCGCCGCGATCGGCAGCGCGATGGCGATCGCCCTCCTCGCCACCTTGTACGGCGCGCTGTTCGGCAACCTCTTCGCCCTGCCCATCGCCCACCGCCTGCGCACCAACGCCCGCACCGAAGCCACCGAACGCGCCCGCCTCGAAGCGCCGCTCGCCGCGCTTGCCGCGCGCGAGGCGCCGCGCCGCGCGGTGACGCTGGCCAGTGTCGCATGATCGCCTTCCCCGAACCGCGCCCCGCCCGCCCGATCTGGCTGGTCACGCTTGCCGACCTCGCGCTGCTGCTCGTCGGCTGCTTCGCGCTGATCGAGGCGACCCGCCATCAGGATCGCGCCGCGCTCGTTGCCGGGCTCCGCCAGGGCTTTGGCGGCGCGTCCGAAATCACCCGGCCGAAGCGGCAGGAGCCACCGATGCCGCTGTCCGCCGCGATGGCGAGTTTCCCCACCGGATCGGCCCGCCCCGATGGCGCATCCGGCGACCTCCTCGCCTGGGCGCGCAGCGCCGCCGTCGATCCGCGCGTCATGCTCACCGTCACCGGTTCGGTCGACGGCAGCGCCGCCGATGTCGACCCCGCCACCGGCAGCCGCGCCGTGCTCGCCGCCGACCGCGCCCGCGCCGTCGCCGCGCTGATCGCGCCGGCCGTCCCCCGCCTTTCCATCGCCATCGCCGATGCGCCCGGACGGCGCACCGCCATGGTCACGCTCGCCTTTGCCGGCGAACCTGTCCGGAGACCCTGATGATCCTGCTTTCCCTGCTCGCCGCCGTCGCCTTTCAGGATACGGCCGGCCTGGACCGTGCGGTTGCCGCCTTTACCGGCCACGCCGTTGGCGAGGTGGGCGGCGCGCGTACCGCGGTCGATCCGCGCCTGCGCCTCGCGCAATGCCCCACCGTCGCCATTTCGTGGCGCACGCCCGCGCAGGATGCGGTGGTGGTCGCCTGTGCCGGACCGGACTGGCGCATCTTCGTGCCCGTGAACCGTCCCGCCGCCGCGGTGGCCGCGCCTGCCGCGCTGCGCCCTGCCATGGCACCCGCGACCACCAGGGAGCCACCGGTCATCCGCCGCGGCGACCCCGTGATGATCGAGGCGGGATCGAACGGCTTCTCCATCTCGCGCGAAGGCGTGGCGATGGGGGATGCCGCACCCGGCGCCCGCTTCATGGTGCGGATCGACACCGCAAAGCAGCCGGTCCAGGTGGTCGCCCTCGCTGCCGGTCACGCGACCCTGGCCGGTTACGAATAAATCCTAAAGGTTCGTCACTCCCGGTCGTTTCTCCCTATGCAAAGGAGACCTCAACGGGGGTGACATGGTGGACGCAGTAAGCTCAAGGCCGATATCGGGAGATGCGAAGATCATTCGCGTCGGCACGGTTGCGGCCACCGCGCCCGCCACCCAGGCGTCAAATGCCGGCGCGACCCGCATGGGCGGCGCCGACACCGCGGCCCTGAGCGGCCTCGCCGCCGACCTCGCCAAGTCTCCCCCGGTCGACACCGACCGCGTGGCCACGATCAAGCGGGCCATCGAAAAGGGTGAATTCCCGATCCTGCCGGCGACCATCGCCGACCAGATGATCGCCCTGAAGCTGAACTGGAACGGCCAGTGACACGACGCGACGCGCTGATCCGGGTGATCGAGGCGCTTCATCAGGAAATCGCCGCGCTGCGCGCCAACGACGTCGCGGGGCTGGAACGCGCCACCCAGACGAAGCTGGTCGCGATCGAGGAACTGTCGGCGCTGGGCACCGGCCCTGCCGGTCCCGACCTGCGCGAGCTGGCCGACGAGGCCGATCGCCTGAACGAGACGTGCCGGATCTACGTCAACCTGATGGCCGCCAATGTCCGCCGCCGGCTCCAGACCCTGACCGGCCAGTTCGGCAATTCCTACGCCGCGCAAGGAATGCGCGCCTACGCCTGACCGGCAGCACGGCAATCCCGGCCGGCAACACCGGCAACCCCTTGCCGCCCCTTTGTCCCTCTCCCCCTCGGGGAGAGGGAGGGGCCCGCCGCGCAAGCGGTGGGAGGGTGAGGGGCCGACACAAACGCCACACTGCTTGGCTGCCCCTCACCCTCCCCACGGCCAAGGCCGCGGGTCCCCTCCAGCATCGGGTCTTCCATGCCCCCGGCATGACCTGCACAGCGCAGGACGCTGCTCACCCGATGCTCCCCGAAGGGGCAAGGGAAGTCCACAAACCCTAATTGGCATGCCCCTTGCTAGATCCCCGCTGACAACAGGGGCTTCTCGCATCCGGCATGACCGTTCAACCCGTTTCCACGTCCAAGGTCCAATCGGCGATCGCGCTGGCATCCAGCCGCACGGGCGTCGATTTCGACTATCTGCTGGGGCAGGCGAAGCTCGAATCCGGGCTCAACGCCAGCGCGCGCGCGGGCACCTCGTCGGCGACCGGCCTCTACCAGTTCCTTGAACAAAGCTGGCTGGCCGTGGTGAAGAAACACGGCTCCGAACACGGCCTCGGCTGGGCGGCCGATGCGATCGGCCAGTCGGGCGGGCGCTTCACCGTCGCGCCTGGCGCACGCCAAGCGATCCTGAACCTGCGCACCGATCCCACCGCCTCCTCGCTGATGGCCGCCGAGTTCGCCTCGGACAACAAGGACGCACTGGAAGCGTCGCTGAACCGTCCGGCCAACAGCACCGACCTCTACATGGCGCATTTCCTGGGCCTCGGCGGCGCCACCAAGTTCCTGAAGACGATGGCCACCAGCCCGCAGGCGAGCGGTGCCGCGCTGTTCCCCGCCGCCGCGCGCGCGAACCGCGGCATCTTCTACGCCTCGAACGGCCAGCCGCGTACCGTGGCGCAGATCTACGACCGCTTCGCCGACAAGCTGGCCGCGGCCGGCGCCGACACGCAGGCGACCCGCGCCGCCAACCTCCAGTTCGCCGCGCAGGCGCTGTCGATGGGGGACGCCACCGTCGTCACCGGCAACAACGAAAGCGCCACCGACGCGATGAACTGGGCGAACCAGGCGATGACGAAGCTGGGTGCGGGCAAGACGGCAGGCGACAGCGTGCTGCGCCCCAGCCCCGATCATGCCCGCCTCGCCTATATGATGCTCGCACGGATGGGAGGCTGAGGCCGTGAACAAGCTGCTCTCCTCCGGCCGCACCATGGCGCTGCCCGCCGCAATCCTGCTCCTCGTCATCGTGATGATGGTGCCGATCCCGCCGGCGTTGCTCGACATCTTCTTTGTCGCCAACATCGCGATCAGCCTGCTCGTGCTGATGGTCGCGCTCAATGCGCAAAAGCCGCTCGACTTCTCGGCCTTTCCGACCGTTCTCCTCTTCGCGACGCTGTTCCGCCTCGGCCTGAACGTCGCCTCCACCCGCATCGTCCTCGTTCACGGGCATGAGGGCGAGAGCGCGGCGGGTCATGTGATCGAGGCGTTCGGCACCTTTCTGATCGGCGGCGACTATGTCGTCGGTCTGTTCGTCTTCGCGATCCTGATGATCATCAACCTGATCGTCGTGACCAAGGGTGCGGGCCGCGTGTCCGAGGTGTCCGCGCGCTTCACCCTCGATGCGCTGCCCGGCAAGCAGATGGCGATCGACGCCGACCTGAACGCCGGCCTGATCACCCCGGACGAGGCCAAGGCGCGCCGCGTCGAGGTGTCCACCGAGGCCGATTTCTACGGCTCGATGGACGGTTCGTCCAAGTTCGTGAAGGGCGACGCGGTCGCCGCGATGCTGATCCTGGCCGCCAACATCATCGGCGGCCTGATCCTGGGCCCGGTCAGCCACGGCATGGGGATCGGCGACGCCGCGCGCACCTATATCCTGCTCGCGATCGGCGACGCGCTGGTCGCGCAGCTGCCCTCGCTCATGCTCTCCATCGCCGCCGCCGCGATCGTCACCCGCGTGTCGTCCGACAAGGATCTCGCCGGCCAGATCGGCTCGCAGTTCGCCGCGTCGCGCACCTGGACGCCGGTCGCCGGCATCCTCGGGCTGCTCGGCATCCTCCCCGGCATGCCGCACCTCGTGATCCTGCCCGCCGCCGCCATCGCCGGCTTCGCCGCCTGGAAGCTGCGCCAGATCGAACGCCGCCCGGTACCGCCCCCCGCCGCTCCGGTAGCCGAGCCGGTCGACCAGAGCCGCATCGGCTGGGACGAAGTGACCGAGACCATGCAGGTCAACATCGACATCGGCTACGGCCTCGTCCCCCTCGTCGACCAGCGCCGCGGCTCCCCCCTGATGGCCCGCATCACCGGCGTCCGCCGCCAGCTCTCCAAGGAACTGGGCTTCGTCGTGCCGCAGGCGCGCGTGCGCGACGACATCAATCTGGCGCCCTACACCTACCGCCTGATCATCAACGGCGTCATCGTCGGCGAGGACCAGGTCTCGCCCGACGAGATGCTGGCCCTCAACACCGGCCAGGGTGTCGGCTACCTCAACGGCAAGACCGCCAAGGACCCGACCTTCGGCCTGGACGCGACCTGGATCGCCAAGGGCGACGCCGATGCCGCGACCGGCATGGGCTATCTGGTGGTCGACCCCGGCACCGTGATGGCGACCCACCTCAACCATGTGCTCGGCTCCAACGCCGCCGAACTGCTCGGCCCCGACGAGGTCCAGGCGCTGCTCGACGGGCTGAAGGAAACCGCCGCCCAGCTCGCCGGCTCGCTCAGCCCCAACCCGCTCCCCCTCACCACCCTCACGCAAGTGCTCAAGGGCCTGCTTTCGGAGAACATCGCCTTGAAGGAGTTCCGCCGTATCGCCAGCGCGATCGCCGTCGCGGCGCAAAAGACGCTGGATGCCGAGGAAATCGTCGAGCTGATCCGGCCGCGCCTCGGCTCGCTGATCATCCAGAAGCTGTGCGGCCCGCGCGAACCCTTGCGCGTGATGACGCTCGACGGCCATCTGGAGGCGCTGTTGGGGCAGGCGGTGCGCGGCGACGCCAGCCGCCGCCATGTGATCGACCCCGATCTCGGCCGCCGCATCACCGACTCGCTGTCCCACGCCGCGCAGCCGCTGATCGCCGAGGCGCGTCCCTTCGCCCTCGTCGTGCAGCCCAGCGTCCGCATCGCGATGCGCAAGCTGCTGCGCACCGTGCTGCCCGATACGCCCGTCCTGTCCTTCTTCGAGGTGCCCGAAGAAAAGGCCGTCGAAGTCGTCGCCGTCATCGGCGCTCCGCAGGCGCTGGCGGCATGAGCGCGCTCCCCATGCAGCAGGCGTTCCACGACGCCCCCGCCCTTGACGGCGCACCCCTGACCTACAAGCCGATGAAGCGCGCCGGGGGCGATGCTGATGCGCTGATCCGCCAGCATCTCCAACTCGTCCGCCGCATCGCGTGGCATGTGCATGGCAGCATGTCGAGCTTGGTGGAGGTGGAGGATCTGGTCCAGGTCGGCCTCGTCGCGCTGGTCGAGGCCGCCGCCACTTTCGAGGAACGCGGCGTCGCCTTCCGCCAGTATCTCGCCACCCGCCTGCGCGGCGCGATGATCGACGAACTCCGTCGGCAGGCGACCACCACGCGCGGCGCGATGCGTCGCCGGCGGCAATATCACGAGGCGGTGGGCGCGCTCACCACGCCGGGCGGCCAGGCCCCGACCGATGCCGCCGTCGCGGCCAAGCTGGGTGTCACCGTCGACCGCCTGCGCGCCGATTATGCGACGGCCGAGGCGGTGCGGTTCGAGCCGATCGACGAACTCTATGCCGACGACCTCCCCTGGTTCGCCGACGACACGCCCGACGCCTTCGAACAACTCGCCGACGGGGCGCTCCGCGACGCGCTGATCCAGGCGATCGGCGCACTGCCCGAGCGCGAGGCGCTGGTCATCCAGCTTTATTATGTCGAGGAACTGAACCTGGAGGAAATCGGCCAGGTGATCGGCGTCGGCGCCGCGCGCGTCTGCCAGATCAAGGGCGCGGCGCACGCCCGCCTGAAAAAGGCCCTCGCCGCACAGCGCTGACCCGCATCACTCGATCCGGTACAGCCGGAGCGGCGAGCCCTTGGCGATCGGCAGCGGCACCAGCCAGCCCGGCACCCAGCCGCTGGCCATCCGGTCGTAGAAGCTGCCCGGCGCCCGCGCCCGGTAATTGGTCGATTCGGACATGTTGGGGCACAGCAGCAACAGCGTCGCGCCGTGCCGCTTCATGATGCCCCGCGCCTGCGCCTCCGATCCCTGAAACGCATGCTGCACGTCCAGGATCGCGTCGCCGTTGCGGTGATAGGGCCCCGCAATCGCGCTGTGATGCGTCGTCACGATCAACCGCGGCCCCAAATCGACAAAGGTGAACACCGTCTGCGCCGGATAGCGGTTCAGCCGCGACAGCACGGTGGTGCGCATGCAATTGCCGGTCGCCGCATTGACGCGCTTGGCATAGGCCTTGGGCCGGTCGATCGGGAACCACTTGATCGCCAGCCCGGCGAACAGGCCCGAGACGAGCAGGAACCCCGCCACCGTGCCGCCGACCCGCACGACGAGCAGCCGGTGGTTCAGGAACCAGGGCAGGATCAGCCAGCCGAGCGCGGCGGCACCGGGCACCGCCAGCAACTGCGCCGCTGGCCCGGCGCGCGCCTGCCACAACAGCATCATGCAGGCAAAGGCCGTGAACAGCGTCACCGCCGCCCAGGATCCCGCCACCCGCGTCGCGCGCGCCGCCCATGTCGCCCAGATCGCGCCGAACAGCCCGATCAGCGGCAGCACGATGATCGGCAACGCCATGCGCAACGGATGTTTGTAGATCGGCTTGGCCTCGCGCACATTGTTCAGCCAGTTGCGCTGCAGCTCGGGCGAGACCTGTTCGGGCCGCGTCAGGCATTGCGGAAACAGCATCGCAAAGCCGATCGCGATCCCCCCGCCCGCCACCAGCGCCAGTGACAGGCGTGCACCCCTGGATGCCGGGTTCACCCGCGCCAGCACGAACAGCAGCGCCCCCGCCGCCATCGTCACCGACAGCCATACCGGGGTCAGCGCGTCGCAGCGCATCGCGTAATTGGCGTTGGAGGCGAAGGCGACGAAGCCCGCCGCACTTCCCCCGCCCAACGTCAGCGCATAGATGCCCAGCCGCGGCGCCTCCCCCCGGTCCCATACCCAGCGCAGGGCGATGATCGCGCCTGCCATCGCGGCATAGGGCAGCATCTCCAGCCCGATGGTCAGCGAGGCCGCGCTCGCCAGCCCCACCATCATCCCGCCGCGCCGTGCTTGCGGATCGCACAACCCCGCCACCGTCACGCTCAGCATCGCCAGTTGCCAGCCATGATGGTCGATGCGCTCGGGCATGAACATCAGCATCGTCGCCGCCGTGCCGAGCAGGAAGGCGATCGCCAGCGGCCAGGCGGCCGGCGCGATCAGCCGGCGGACCGTGGCGCCCAGCGCCAGCATGGTGATCGACAGCGGGATCAGCGGCGCGATGCCGACCGCCAGCCGCTCCGCCCAGCTATTGCTGGTGAACAGGCGAAAGAACAGGATCAGCCCGGCGATTGGCAGGTCGACGAGGCGGCTCCAATGGATGTCGAAGCCCACCGGCGGGTTCAGCCGATACTGGCGCAAATCGTACCAGCCCTGCCCGCCCAGCCAGGCGCGCACCTGCATCAGCCGCATATTGTCGTCGGTATCGCCCAGCGACATCCAGCGTATCTGGTTCCAGCGGTCATACACGAACCAGGCGGTCACCGCGGCCCACGCGATCAGCGTCAGCAGCTTCCAATGCCGATCGAACCCGGCCTCCAGACGACCCAAAGATGCTTCCTTCACGCGTCCATCCGCCCTAAGGCCCGGCCTTTCGGGCAAGTCGCGCCGGTGTATAGCCGGCGGCGCAAAGGGCAAGACGGGCGTTGAGACAAGACGGGGTCGCACTGGTGCAACGGATGGAGCGGCTACGGGCGAGCGGCATCGTCGGCCAGCTCGTGCGCTTCGCGATCGTCGGCGGCCTGTCCGCGGTGATCTACTCCGCGGTCTATCTGCCGCTCGCCACCTGGGCACTGCCGCCGCGGCGCGCATGGCTGGCGGTGTTCCCGGCCTTTGCGGTCGCGGTGGCCTTCGGCTTCGTCTTCCATTCGCGCTGGAGCTTCAAGGGCCATGGCACGCGGGACGAGGGGCCGGGCCAGCAGGTGAAGTTCGTCGCGGTGCAGGCATCGGGCATGGTGCTGAACGCGGTTTTCACCTGGGTCATCACCGGCTGGCTGGGCGGTCCCGTCTGGCTGCCGCTGGTGCCCGCCGTCACCGTCACCCCCCTCGTCACCTACGTCATCAACCGCCAGTGGGTATTCGGATAAGCCATGGACCGCATCGTTTACGACCGTATGGCCGCGCATGATTCCACCCATTGGTGGTACCGCGCCCGCCGCGACATCCTGGCCGATTACCTCACCCGCTACGCCGCCCTGCCGGCCGATGCGCGCATCCTGGAAATCGGCTGCGGCACCGGCCACAACCTGCCGATGCTGAGCGGCTTCGGCCGGGTCGAGGCGATCGAGATCGACCCCGCCGCCCGTGCCATCGCCGGCGAACGCCTCGGCCGCCCGGTGGGCGACGCGCCCCTCCCCGCGCTTCCCGGTGTCGAGCGCGGCGCCTACGACCTCGTCGCGGTGCTCGACGTGGTCGAGCATATCGAGGATGACGTCGCTGCCCTGAAGGCGATGGGCGGCCTGTTGAAGCCGGGCGGCAAGATCCTGATCGCGGTGCCGGCGCATCAATGGATGTGGTCCGCGCACGACGTGGTGAACCACCACCATCGCCGCTATTCCAAGGCGACGCTGGCCGCCGCGATCGAGCGGGCCGGCCTGCGCGCGAAGAAGCTGACCTATTTCAACTCGCTGCTCTTCCCGCTCGCCACCGCCGCGCGCCTTGCCGGCCGCATGACGGGCCGCGACGACAGCGACGATTCACCCCCGCCGAAACCGCTCAACACAGCGTTCGAGACCATCTTCCGCCTGGAGCGCCACCTCGTCGGCCGCCTGCCGATGACCCCCGGCGTCTCCATCGTCACGCTGGCGGAGCCCAAATAACGGTTTTCAAAGAAACCGTTCGTGTCGAGTAGAGACCGAGTAGGCTCGCAGAGCCGTATCGAGGGCTCGTATCGAGACACCCGGCGCCACGGGCCATGCCCCTCGATACGCCGTCTCGATACGCGGCGTTGCCGCTACTCGACGACTACTCGGGACGAACGGGTTCAGGAGGAAGCGTGGGCTGGATCACCCCCACCGGCTCCGCCCGGAACCCCAGCGTCGCCCGCCCCTGCACCGGCCCTGCGACATCAGCCACGATATACAGCGGCCGCCGCTTCGACTCGATATACAGCCGCCCCAGATATTCGCCGATCATCCCCAGCACGAACATCTGCACCGCGCCCAGCACCACGTTGACCAGCATGGTCGAGGTCCAGCCCTGCACCGCCGATCCCGATAGCCAGCCCACCGCGATATAGACGATCAGCAGCAGCGACACCGCGGTCAGCGCCAGCCCGACATGGCTTGCCCAACGCAGCGGCGCGGTGGAAAACCCCGTCACCGCATCGAAGGCGAGGCGCATCATCTTGCCCAGCGGATAGTTGGTTTCGCCCGCATGCCGCTCGGCGCGGTCATAGGCGAAGGGCACCTGCCGGAACCCGACCCATGCCACCATGCCGCGGATGAAGCGCGCCTGTTCGGGCAGCGACATCAGCGCATCCAGCGCCCGGCGGCTCATCAGGCGGAAATCGCCGGTATCCAGCGGGATCGCCGTGTCCGTCATCCGGTCGAGCATCCGGTAGAAGATCGCCGCCGTCGCCTTCTTGAACAGCGTCTCGCCCGCCCGCTTGCGCCGCACCGCATAGACCACGTCGGCATCCTGCTCGACCATCGTGCGCCGCATGTCCGCGAGCAGTTCGGGCGGGTCCTGCAAATCGGCATCGATGATCAGGATCTGCGCGCCGCTGCACAGGTCCAGGCCGGCGGTGAGCGCCAGCTGGTGGCCGTGGTTGCGCGACAGGTTGATCGCCACCAGCCGGGGGTCGGCGGCGGACAGCTGCTGCATCACCGCCCAGCTCTCGTCGCGCGATCCGTCGTTGATGAGGACGATCTCGTAATCCTCGCCCACTGCCGCACGTGCTGCCGCCGATACGCGGGCATGGAGCAGCGCCAGGCACGCGGCTTCGTTGTAGCAGGGGATGACGACGGACAGCGCGGGACGATTCATGATCGCGGCGGTGTAGCCGCGCGCGGGTCGCGCGTCACCCGTTGACGATCACCTTCACCAGATGGCCGGGCGTCAGCGGCGCGTCGGGGTCCAGTCCGTTCAGCGTGATGAACCGCTCGCGCTGATAATCCCGGTACGCCATCTGCCGCGCCAGGCTGTCGACGGTGTCGCCCGCCTTTACCGTCACGATCCGCACCCGCTTGCCCTTGATCGCCGCCGCTTCCGCCGGGGTCAGCGTGGCGACGCTGTCGAGCAGCGGCGCGAACGGCCCGACACCGCTGCCCGCCGGCGTGACCAGCGTGAAGGTATAGATGGCCGAGGGGAAGCGATAGGCGACCACCGTCGCATCCACCGCCCGGTTGTTGGCCGATGCCCGCGCGGTGCGATAGGCATAGGACAGGCCGTTCGCCGTTCCGCTCCGCAACTCGCCCGCCGGGGCGGCCGAGGATGCATTGCCCGCAAGCGTGGCGAAACGCGCGTTGATCGCCGCGGCCAAGTCGTTGCCGCGCCCGATCTGGAACTGTGCCTGTCCGCCCTGCCCGGCGACGGTCACCGCATCGGTGCCGTTGGCGATCTGGTATCCGCTGGGTGCCGAAAAGCGCAGCCGCAGGTCCGGATGGCGGAAGGTCTGCCCGTCGATCACCCCCTGTGAGGGATCGTCGTCATAGGGCAGCCCGTCCAGCATCCGCAGAAAGCCCGTATCCTGCGCCGGGTTCGTCTCCGGCCGGCCCGTTTCCGCCGCCAGCTTCACCGCGCGGCGCACCCGGTCCTCGCTGTTGGGGTGGGTCGAAAACCAGCTCGGCACCGCGGTCGCGTCGCGGCCCGAGGTCCGCTGCGCCAGTTGCGAGGACGCGCCCAGCGCCGACAGCATGTCGGCGGCGGCATAGGGGTCGTAGCCGGCCGCGGTGATGTAGCGCACGCCCAACCCGTCCGCCTGATATTCCTGGTTGCGGCCATAGCCCAGCACGCCCAGTTGCGCCGCGCTGCTCACCCCCTGCCCGATCAGGTTGCTGCCGGTGAGAAGCCCCGCGCCCGCCGCCAGGATCGATCCGATCGTCGACGCCCGCTGCCGCCCCTGCGAATGGCGCGCCGCGACGTGACCGACCTCGTGCCCCAGCACCGAGGCGAGTTCGGCCTCGGAGTTCATCAACGCCAGCAACTGCCGCGTGACATAGACATAGCCGCCGGGGATCGCGAAGGCGTTCTCCACCGGCGAGTTGAGCAGCGTGACGGTGAAATCGCCCTGCGCGTTCGACAGGCCGGACTGCACCGCCACCCGCTTGCCGACCCGCTCCACATAGGCCGCCTGCGGCCCGCGATACGGCCCGCCAAATTCGGCGAGCAGTTCGGGATTGGCCCGCGCCCCTTGCGCCTTCTCGCTCGCGGAGATGGCGCGCGTCTGGGCAAGGGCGGGCGTGGCGGTCAGCGCGACAAGCGCGGCAGCGGTGATGAAATGGCGCATAAGGCTCCCTTTCCCTGCGGAAAGCACAAGATGCGGCTAGGTTCCTCCCGCGCTGCCCCCGCTATGTCGCGAAACTGTTCGCCAGGCTGCCCATGGTCAGCGCCCATCCATCGACCAGCACGAACAGCAACAGCTTGAACGGCAGCGAGATGATCGAGGGCGACAACATCATCATGCCCAGCGACATCAGCACGGTGGCGACCACCAGATCGATGACGATGAACGGCAGAAAGATCAGGAACCCGATCTGGAACGCGGTCTTCAGTTCGCTGGTGACGAAGGCGGGGAGCAGCACCGCATAGGGAATGTCGTTCGGCGAGGCATAGGGCCCTGATTTCGCCATCTGCGCGAACATCGTCACGTCCTTCACCCGCGTCTGCTTGGCCATGAAGGCGTGAAGCGGCGCGCCGGCGGCCTGGATCATCTGCGTGCCGGCCAGCCGTCCTTCCGCATAGGGCTGGATGGCCTGGCTATTCATCTGGTTGATCGTCGGCGCCATGATGAACAGCGACAGGAACAGTGACAGGCCGATCAGCACCTGGTTGGGCGGTGTCTGTTGCAGGCCCAGCGCCTGGCGCAGCACCGCCAGCACGATCACGATCCGGGTAAAGCTGGTCATCATCAACAGGATGCCCGGCAGGATCGTCAGCAGGCCCATGATGATCAGGACCTGGAGCGACAGCGACAGCGAGCCGGACTGGCCCGTGCCCCCGCCGCCAAGCTGCCCCAGCGCGCGGTCCACCGCATCCCCCACCCCCGGCGCGGGAGGGGCCGCGGGTGTGCCTTGCGCAAAGGCCGGCATCGCCACGAAGAAGGCGACCACGATCGCCAGCAGGATCCAGATCAGCCGCGATCCGCCGCCCGCACGCGGCGCCTGCGCGCGCCCCTGGATCAGCGCCGGCCCGGTGCCGCGCCGCGTGACCGAGATGCTCATGCCCGGTGGTTCCTGTCCGGCACGAAGCGGCCGAGGCCGCTCGGCTCACCCGCCGCGTCGATTTTGTCGACCAGCGTCACCCCGCCGCGCCCGACCGAGACGAGCAGCCGCCGCCCCTCGAAATCGATCACCGCCAGCCGCAGGCCGGGCGAGATCATCATCGTCTCCTTGACCGCGATCGTGCGCGCCTGCGTCTTGCCCGGCAGGCGCGTCTCCAGCTTGCGCCAAGCATAAAGGCACCCGATCATCAGGCCGCAGACCAGCGGCAACAGCACGACCAGCTTCAGGATATAGGACCACATCATGAGCGTCGGGGCCTCAGGCGCGCTTGTCGGGATTGACGAGCTCGGTCATGCGCACGCCGAAGCGGTCGCCCACCGTCACCACTTCGCCCCGGCCGATCAGCGTGCCGTTGACGAACACGTCCAGCAGTTCGTTGGCGCGGCGGTCCAGCTCAATCACGCTCGATTCGCCCAGCGCCAGCAGTTCGCGCAGCGACAGCTGCGTCGATCCGATCTCGACGGTCAGCTTCACGTCCACGTCCTGGAGCAGCCGGAAATTGGCGGTCACCGATCCATCGATCGGAAAACCGCCGGTCATGTCGTTCATTGCAGCGATCCTTCGGTGCGAACTAGAGAGGTCAGGCGCACGGCGGCATGGCCGTTGGCGGCGCCCACGGTGCCGGTGCCCAGCAGGTCGTTGCCGACCATCACCGGAACCTCGGGACCGAAACTGATCGGAATGACGTCGCCGGGCTTCAGCGTCATCAGCGTCTGGAGCGGGACGACCGGCTCGGCCAGCACCGAGCGGACGGTGAAGCGCACGCCCATCACCGCACGGGTCAATTCGCTGCGCCAGCCCGGATCGGTGTCTACGGGCTTGGACACCACCTTGCCGGTCAGCGCGGCGCCATGCGGCTTCAGCGCGGATACCGGATAAAGCAGGTCGATGAACACCGGCAGGGCGGTGCCCGCCGCGATGCCGAAGCGGGTGACGATCATCGCATCGTCACCGTCGAAGCCGGGCAGCATCGCCGCGCTCGCCTCGGGCCGCGCCGGCACGAACTCGATCCGGGCCAGCGGCTCCCAGGCCTGGCGCAGCGGTTCGACCAGCATCGCGCCCAGCCGTTCCACCATCGCCTCGGTCGCGGGCGAAAATTCGCTCGGCAGCATCGCCGGTGCCGCACCCGACCCGCCGAAGAACAGGTCGAGCAATTCCAGCACGAACCGTCCGTCCAGCACGCACAGGCCCTGATCGGCCTGTGGCGGCATGGTCAGCGGCACCCAGGCGGTCAGCGCGTCGCCGCGCTCCGCCCGGTAATCGGCGAAACGCTGGACGACCAGCGGCTCGGCCCAACTGCGCACTTCCTGACGCAACAACGGCTCGAACAGGCTCCTGAGCGACCGCGCATAGCGCGCGGACAGGTGCTGCAACGTGTGGAGGTCGCCGAACGGATTGAGCTTCGCCTCGCCCAGCAGGCCGTGATCGGCCGATGCGGGGCGGGCGCGCTCGCGTCGTTCTGCGATGTCCGGGCCGTTAACCATGCCTCACTGAACAACGAAATTGGTAAAGTACACGTTACTGATTCCGCCAAACCCCTCTTTCTGCCGCAAAACCTGGTTGATTGAATCGGCCAGCCGCTTCTGGAGCTGCTTCTTGCCCGCGCTGGAGAAGACCTGTTCCTCCGTCGTGTCGCCCAGCGTCATCAGGATCGCCGAGCGGACCGCGATGTCGTTGGTTTTCAGGTTGTTGATGACGGTGTCGTCATAGGGCGTCGACACCGCGATCCCGACCTGGATGAAGTGCACCGAATCGGTCAGGTTCGACGTGAACTCCTTTTCCATGGCGAAATAGTTGGAGGCATAGCGCTCGCCCCCCACGCCCGGCGTGGGAGAGGGCAGGCCGGCATGCTCCTCCGGCGCGGCCTCGCCCGATTCGCCGTGGCCGCCACCCGATTCGCCACCGCCCTCGCCGCCGCCATGCTCGCCGCCTTCGCCGCCCTCGGCGCTGCGCTTCTGCTCCGCCTTGGGGATCAGCTTGGGGCCATGATCCTCGGCCCCGCCATGCCCGCCGCCGCCGATCAGGCCGGAATTGGCGGCATACAACCCGGCGCCCATGCCGCCGCCGAGCAGCGCCAGCAGGCCGACGCCCATGATCAGCATCTTGCCCAGCTTGCCCTTCTTCTTGGGGGGCGCGTCTTCCTTGGTGTCGCTCATGTCATTCTATCCTCAGGCGATTCGTGTCGCGGCGGCGCTGTCGTCAGGCAGCGAATCGGCAGGGCTCCCCGCCGATGTGCGGTTGCGCAGGGTACGCGGCTGATGCTGCTGTTGGGTAAAGGCCCGGTCCTGCCCCGGATTTTGTCCCATATCCTGCCCGCCGCCGGTCATCTGGCGTGCATCCGGCGTGGCCTCGCCCAGCTTCAACCCACGCGCGCTCGCCAGCGCCGTCAGTTCCGGTTGCGCCTGGGCCAGCATCGCGCGCGTTTGCGCCTGTTCCGCCTCGAAACGGACATGCACCTGATCGTCGCGGCGGCTGATCGCGATGTCGATCGTGCCCAGCGCGTCGGGCACCAGCCGGATGCGCGTGTCGTTCGCATCCGCCTGATCGCGCAGCGCCTCGATGCGGTCGATCATCCCCTGCGGCCAATGGTCCTGCCGCATGTCGAGCGGCGCGTCCTGCGCCGCGGCGGTGGCCGGCACCGTTGCAACCGGCGCGACCAACCCCGGTGCCAGCGGTGCCTCGACCGGCCCGCCCCTGTCCTCCCGCAACCCCGCATCGCGGTGCAACGCGCTGGCGAATAGCTGAAACGCCGGGGCGGCATCCCCCGCCTTGATCGGCTGGGGCATATCCGCCGTCGCCGATCGCGGCGCCGCGCCACGATCCATTACCGGCGAAATCTGCATGGCTCCATCCGAACCCGTCGCAGGCCGGATCGCCGCCGGCGCACCCTGCCCCGTCCGGCTTGCACCGACGGGTTGCGGGGCCACGAAGGATGATGGCGTCGCCTCACCCGAAACCGCCGCCGGTCGGACCGACGCCGGGCCGGACGGCGCGCCGGGCTCCATCTGCCCGGTCGTGCCTGCCGGTTGCGCTGCCGCTGCGCCGCTATCGTTCGCTACCGGCGCCTGCGCCACGCCGCTGTCGGCACCAGCCTGCGTCATCGCCGCCGACGCCTCCTGCCCCGTCCGGCTTGCACCGACGGGTTGCGGGGCCACGAAGGATGATGGCGTCGCCTCACCCGAAACCGCCGCCGGTCGGACCGACGCCGGAGCAGACGGGGCGCCGGGCTCCATCTGCCCGGTTATGCCGGCCGGTTGCGCTGCCGCTGCGCCGCTATCGTTCGCCACCGGCGCCTGCGCCACGCCGCTGTCGGCACCAGCCTGCGCCGTCACCGGCAGGGCGAAGCGCGCCGGAACGGGCACCGCCAGCGGCGCACCGGGATTTGTGGCCACCAATCGGAGCGCGGCATCCGTGCCGGGTTCGACCACCGTCACACCGGTGGGAAGGCCGCTTCCCGCCGCGGCCTTCGCGAAGCGCGCGGGTATGGCCATCGGCGCTGCGCCCGCCACCGGCTCCCTGTCGGTCGCCATCGCGGCGGGCAGGCCTGTCTTGTCCCCCCCGGCGGGGAACCCGACCGGTGCCGATCCGCCCGCGCGCCCACCCGGCACCGCCACCGGCTGCGTCGATGGCGACGCGGCCTCCGCCGACGCCGGATCGATCGACGTGCGAGCCCCATCGGACCGCGACGTCACGGCCGACGGCACTTCAAACGTCGCCGGCGCTTCGGCGGCAACCGTGGCAAGCTGCACGACGGCAAGGCCGGTGCCGGCCAGCATCGCCGGCCGCGGGGAACCGCCGCCCTGCGCCACGCCGGGCATCATCGGCTCGGCGGCCACCGGCGCCGGCGACCCGGTGGAGGTCAGCGCAACCGGATCGATCGCCACCGGCACCACCGGCGCCACCGGCATCGCCACCATGAACGGCACCATGCCCATCGCCGGCAGGGCCCCCGCCTCTTCCGGCAACGCCCCCGTCCCCTCCGGCAACGCCTTGCCGCCGGTGGCATCATCCTGCCCGGTCACTGCCGGTGTCGGCACCGCCGCGGCATCCGCCGTCCCCTCCTGAAGCGACAGGAACGACGCCAGCGACAGCGCGAATGCCGCGCCGTCCCCCACCGGCATCGCCCCTGTCGCCCCGGCGGGCGCGGGCGCGCGGCCGATCGCACTCGCGATCTCAATCATGATGATGAACCCCCAACGTCATGAAAAACGGGATCAGCAAGGATCGTGCCGGTTCTTCCGATTGGCCGGCGCGTCTTCCAGCGCGCGCATTTCGCGCATGACGGCGGCGGCCTGTGCCCGCTCGATCAGCTTTTCGACCGCACTCTGGTCGCGTTTGGCGCTGCGGGTCTGTTCGGCCGCCGCGTCCGCCTGCTGCTCGGCCTGCGCGATGCGGCGCAGCGCGATTTCGGCGGACTGGTGCAGCCGCTCGCGAAAATGCGCCGCCGCCATCAGCGACACGCTGGCCGACGGCGCGGTCGGCACCGGCGCCACCGCATCGACCAGCCCGGCGATCCGCGCCGACAGCGCCTGCTCGCTCGCCACCTGCTCGCGCGCCCGCGCCTCATCCCCCATCCGCAGGTTCAGCTGCAGCGTGCGGACCCGGTGGATACGCGCCAGCGTCGCCTCGCGCCGCTTCGTCATGCGTCGGTGCCGAACACGCCGACCAGCTCGTCGACCGCCATGTCGATCGGCACCGCGCTGTCGTAATCCTGCCGGATATATTCCATCACCGCCGGATGCGCGGCGATCGCATTGTCGATCGCGGCGTCGGTACCCGCCCGGTACGCGCCCATCAGCACCAGGTCGCGATTTTCCTCATAGGTCGCCAGATGCCGGCGCAGCACGCGCGCCGCCTTGGCATGCGGCTTGGACACGATATCGTTCATCACGCGGCTGACCGAGGGACCGATGTCGATCGCCGGATACACGCCGCGCTCGGCCAGTTGCCGGCTCAGCACGATATGCCCGTCCAGGATCGAGCGCGCCGAATCGACCACCGGGTCGTTGCCGTCGTCGCCGTCCGCCAGCACGGTGTAGATCGCGGTGATCGACCCCGTCCCATGCGCATCGGCGCCCGCCCGCTCGATCAGGTTGGGCAGCATCGCGATGGCGGAGGGCGGATATCCGCGCGCGGAGGCCGGCTCGCCCAGCGCCAGCCCGATCTCGCGGCCCGCATGCGCGACGCGGGTCAGCGAATCCATGATCAGCAGAACCTTTTTACCCTCGGCGCGGAACGCCTCGGCGATCGCGGTCGCGCGCAGGGCGCCGCGGATGCGCAGCACCGGCGAATGATTGGCCGGCACCGCGACCACCACCGACCGCGCCCGCGCCTCGCCCGCGACCTTGGTTTCCAGAAAGTCGGCGACCTCGCGGCTGCGCTCGCCGATCAGGCCGATGACGATCACGTCCGCCTGCGCCGCGCGCACCATCATGCCCAGCAGCACCGACTTGCCGACGCCCGATCCCGCCATGATGCCGACCCGCTGGCCAAGGCCGATGGTCAACAGCCCGTTGATCGCCCGCACACCGACATCCATCGGCGCCAGCACCCGGCCGCGGTCCAGCGGCGATTGCAGCTTGCCCGCCAGCGGCCAGCGCGCCGCACCCCGGATCGGTCCCAGTCCGTCGATCGGCTTGCCCGCGCCGTCGACGACGCGGCCCAGCATCGCGGCGCCCACCTCCGCCTCGCCCGGTGCGCCCATCGGCCTGACGGGTGCACGCGGCAGCAGCGGCGCCGGCCCGCCCAGGTTCATCATCAGCGTGCGGCCGTTGCGGAAACCGATCACTTCCGCCTCGATCCGCGCATCGCCCTCGCCGCCGACCTCGCACACCGTGCCGACCGCCAGGTTCAGCCCGACCGCCTCCATCAGCAATCCGTCGTAGGAGGACAGGCGCCCGGACACGCGCGGTGCCGCGGTGAAATCGGCACTGCCCAGCGTTCCGAGGTAATCGGCGGCGAAACGATTCAACATGCGGGAACGGGCACCCTGTCCATCGCCTGCGCCAACTGGTCCAGCCACAGCGCCGGGCCATCCTCGACCACGGTGGAGGCGCTTTCCAGCACGAAGCTGCCGCGCGCCACGCTTGCGTCACCCACCGGAAAAACCGTGTCCGGCAAACGCCCCTGCAGCAGCGCGACGTCGTCGGGGTGCACGCGCAGCAGCGCGGACTCCGCGGCATCGGCCAGCATCTCGCTGGCCACCTCGACGCGCCCGGCCAGCCGCTCGGCGGCGACCCCGACCTCGCCCACCAGCTTCGACACCAGGAACAGCACCGTCTGCCGCAACTGCCCCGCCAGCGCCTCGCGATCGATCCGCCCCCCGCTCAGCGCCGCCTGGATCCCGACCAGCAGCGCATCCTCCTGCAACTGCGCCTGCGCCTGCGCTGCCGCCATCCCCTCGGCAAACCCCGCGGCATGCGCCGCCTCCACCGGATCGATGAACGGCGTCGCGTCCAGGCACGGGTCCATCATGTCCCAGCCCGCGGTCGGATTGGCTTCGCGGTCGGCAGGGCTGAAATGCTTGGGCGCCACCATCTCGGGCTCCGGCTCGGGCATCGGCCCGGCCGGGGTCGCGCGCGGCGTGAAGCCAACAGGGCTGCGCACCTCGATCAGGTCGACCGCCGCGAAACCCGCCGGCTGTGGCGAGAAGGCCTGGTGCAGGGCCGCCGCCGCCGCATCGTGGCGCGCAGCGAAACCGGCAATGAAATCAGACATAGTCGTCCTCGCCGCCGCCCATCACGATCGTGCCGTCCTTGGCCAGGTTGCGGGCGATCTGAATCATCGCCTTTTGCGCTTCCAGCACTTCGGACAGCTTCATCGGCCCGCGCCCTTCGATCTCGTCGCGCATATTGTCGGCGGCGCGCGACGACATGCAGCCCAGGAAGCGGTTGCGCACGCCCTCGTCCACACCCTTGAGCGAGCGGACCAGAATGTCGCCGTCGACGTTGCGGATCAGCGTGCCCAGATTCTTGTCGTCCAGCTCCAGCAGGTTCTCGAAGACGAACAACGCTTCCTCGATCTGCTTGGCCAGTTCGCGATCGATCTTGAACAGCTTGGGCATGACGCGCTGTTCGGTCGCCTTGCGCGCGCTCGACAGGATCTTGGCCGCCTCGCGCGTGCCGCCCAGCGTGACGCCCTGCGCCTGCTGGCCGCTGCCGCTTTGCCGCGTGATCAGGTCGCGCAGCATGTCGATCGCCTCGGGGGCCACCGGGCCCAGCCGCGCGATGCGGTGCAGGATGTCGGGCTGCACCGCATCGGGCAGCAGCTCCAGCACCTGCCCCGCCACCGCCGGATCGCAATTGGCGATCACCACCGCGGCGATCTGCGGATGTTCCTTGTCCAGCATCGCCGCGATGTCGGTCGGGTCGAGCCAGGCGAGCAGTTCGATTTCGGCCGCCGCCTCGGGCGGCGTGATCCGCGCCAGCACGCTGTCGGCCTTGGCCGGTCCCAGCGCGCGGCTCATCACCGCCTCCACCACCGGGCGCGGCTCGAACGCGATGGTCGCGCGCTGCCGGGCGGCGGACACGAAGGTGTCGAGCACATCCTCGACCTCCTGCTCGCTGACATCGGCGACGGCATACATCGCGCGACCCAGCTCGCGCACCTCGTCCGGGTCCAGCTTCTGCAGGATGGCGGCGGCTTCGTCCTCGCCGACCAGCATCATCAGGACCGCGGCACGCTCCACGCCGGTATAGGTGCGCGCGCCCGCGGCGACTTCGGCGTCCATCAGTTCGCTTCCGCCTTGATCATGTCGCGCACCGCCAGCGCCGCGCGCGCCGGGTTGTCACGGGTGAAGCCGCGCACCGCGCCGATACGCTCGTCGAAATTGCGCGTCGCCTCGATCTGCTCCAGCGTCACGGGCGGCTGCACCGCGATGCCGTCCGGCCCGGTCACGGCGGCGGCATCCTCGCCCTCCGCCTCGCCCGCCGCGCCCATCGGCAGCGCCTTGGTCTCGTCTTCCTTCTTCTTGGTCATGCTCTTCACCAGCGGGCGGACGCCCAGCAGCAGCACGAGCAGCGCGATCACGATCGCGGTGCCGTTGCGCGCCAGCACCGGCAGCCAGGCATTGTCGTACCAGGCCGGGCCGTCGGTCGCGGCGCCCGTATCGGCGAACTTGCGGCTGATCACGGTGACGTTGTCGTTGCGCCCCTGGTCGAAGCCGACCGCGCTCTTCACCAAGTCGCTGATCTGGTTGATCTCCATCGCGGTGCGCCGTCCGGTGGCGGGATCGCGCAGCAGCACCGCCACGGTCAGCCGCTTGATCGAGCCCGGTGCGGCACGCGTCACCGACACTTCCTTGCCCAGGTCATAGGCGCGCTGGAAGGTATCGGACTGCTTGGCGGCATTGGGGGCCGCGCCACCCGCCACCGGCTGGTTCTCCGGCGTGCCGGGGGTGCCCGGCGCGGGGTTGGGCGGTACCTGCAAGGTGCTGGCCGGCGGCGGCGTGTTGGACAGCGCACCGGGAATACCCCCCGGCGGCGTTGCATTCGCCAGATTGCCCGTCCAATTGCCCGTCTCGGCCCGCAGGGTGCCCTGCTTGTCATAGGATTCGCGCGTCGCGCTGGTCTCGTCCAGATTGACCTCGGCCTGCACCTCGGTGGTGAAGTTGCCGCTGCCGACCAGCGGGGTCAGCAGCTGGATGAGCTGGGTGCGATACTTGTCCTCCAGCCGGCGCTGGAACTCGATGCGGCGATCGTCGCCATTGCCGGCGGCCGCGCCGTCCTTGGTCAGCAGCCCGCCCATCTGGTCGACGATCGTCACGCCCGACGGCTTCATGCCCGGCACCGACGAGGCGACGAGGTTGACGATCGACTGCACCTGCGCGTCGGACAGCGACCGCCCGGCGTTCAGCTTCAGGATCACCGACGCCGACGGCGCCGCGCTGTCGCGCACGAACACCGACGCCTCGGGCATGGCGAGGTGCACCCGCGCCTCGGCGACCGCGTCGATCTCCTGGATCGATCGCGCCAGTTCGCTCTCGCGCGCCTGGCGCAGGCGCTCGCCCTCCACCGCGCGGCTGACGCCCATCGGCAATTGGTCCAGGATCGCGTAGCCGCCCGGTGCTTCCTTGGGCAGGCCCTGACCCGCCAGCAGCATCCGCGCCTTGGAATAATCCTCCTCGCTCACCGTCAGCGCGCCGGTCGCATCGTCGATGCGGCTGGCGATGTTGCCGGTGGACAGCGCGGTGGTTACCGCCTGCTTGTCCGCGTCCGACAAATTGCTGAACAGCGTCTTTTGCGGCGGGGTGGACAGGCTCATCCAGGCGAGTGCCGCCGCCGCGATCAGGCCGATCAGCAGCGCCATCGGCGCGGAACGGCGCACGGCGGGCTGCGCCAGCACGCCCTTGATCTGGCGCAGCGGGTTCGCGAAGCGTTCGGGGAGTTGCGGGCCGCCCGGCGTGGCGGGGTTGGCGGGTGTCAGCGCTGTGCTCATGTTACACCGGCATGCTCATGATGTCCTTGTAGGCGGACAAAAGTTTATTTCTCACTTGCAGCGTCGCCTCGAACCCGACCGAGGCCTGCTGGCGCGCCAGCATCACCTTGGCGATGTCCATGGTTTCGCCGCGCTCATAGCTTTCGGACAGCTTGGCGGCCTGTTGCTGGCTGTCGTTGACGCTTTTGACCGCCTCGTTCAGCGTGTCGGCAAAGCTTGCCGGCTGTGCGCTGGCCGCCGCGGCTGCACCCTCGGCGGCCTGTGCGCCACCGGTCTGTGCCGCGGCCTTCAGCGCCTGGTTGCGCTCCAGGATCTGCGCGCGCAGCGCCATCACCCGGTCGACGCCCATGGCGCCGTTGACGCCCCCGATACTCATGCGGACAGCGCCTTACGCCCGGGCAGGCCGACATCCTCGCCCTGCTCGCGCGCCTTGGCCAGGCGGTAGCGCAGCGTGCGCTCCGAAATCCCCAGCCGCCGCGCGGTCTCCATCCGGCTGCCGCCGCAGGCGGCCAGCGTTTCGCGGATCGCGGCGAACTCGCTCATCTGCACCACCTTGCCCAGCGTCGCCGGCACGGCGGGCTGCGCGGCGGAGGACAGGTCGACATCGTTGGCGACCATCGGCCGGTCGAACACGATATGGCTCGCCTCGATCGTGTCGCCGCCGGCGAACAGCAACGCGCGCTGGATCACATTCTCCAGCTCGCGGACATTGCCCGGCCAGCTATGCTCGACCAGCGTCTCGATCGCCTCGGCGGTGGGCCAGGGGATGGTGCTGCGGCTGCCGGCATGGCGCAGGATCATCGTCGCGGCGAGCGCGGGGATGTCGCCGCGACGCTCGGCCAGCGCCTTGGTGGTCAGCGGAAACACCGCCAGCCGGTAATACAGGTCGGCGCGGAACCGGCCGGCGGCCACCTCGGCCTGCAGGTCGCGGTTGGCGCAGGCGATTACCCGCACGTCCACCGCCTGCGGCAGGCTGGCGCCCAGCGGCACCACCTCGCGCTCCTGCAGCACGCGCAGCAGCTTGGCCTGGAGTTGCAGCGGCATCTCGGCGATCTCGTCGAGCAGCAGCGTGCCGCCATCGGCCGCGCGGAAGAAGCCCTCGCCACCCGACGAGGCACCGGTGAACGCGCCCTTCTGGTGCCCGAACAGCAGCGCTTCCAGCATCGCCTCGGGCAGTGCGGCGCAGTTGATCGCGATGAACGGCTTGTCGGCGCGTGCCGAATTGGCGTGGATCGCGCGCGCCAGCACTTCCTTGCCGGTGCCGGTCGGTCCGTTGATCAGCACGGTGATGTCCGCCTGCGCCACGCGCTCGGCCAGCGTGAACAGCGCCAGGCTCTCCGGGTCCGCCGCGGTGGGCATGCCCGCCCCCGCCAGCAGCGCCCGCATGAAGCCGTTGCCGACCGCCCCGTCCTCCGGCCCGAACGCGATCCGCGTCGGCAACCCGTTGCCGGGCCGCTCCAGCCGCCGCCCGGCATCGCCGACCACGATCGTCCGCGCCGGCGCCGCGATCGCCTCGTCCTCGGCGACCAGGAAGGTATCGCCCGGCTGGCCCGCACCGCCTTCGACCACGGTCATGCCCTGCGCGCGGAGCGACGACAGCAGCGCGTAACGGCGCTTCGCAAGAACGGCAGAGGGAAGAATCGACGGCATCGGAGGGACATTCCTTTCGCCGTCCCCAATGCTCGATTCGTCCCCAAAAAAAGGTTAATTCGGCCGCTTGCCGGCAAACTATTTCCGGGCGCGTCGCCCCCGTGCGTGAGCACGCGCGCGCAGGCCCGCATCGCGCCCGCGCGAAGAGCGCCCCGGCGGCAACCAAACCGGCAAGACCGGCAAGATTTTTCCGACATCCGGCTAAAACCTGCCGCCGCCTTGCCGTTTCTCCACTTGGCGGCTCGGTGATCCGATGGGGATCGGAAAGGTTCGCCGAGCAAGAGATGGAGTTTTCGACATGACCGTTATTGCCAGCAACATCAGCGCGCTGCGCGCCACCGCCGCTTCGACCTCCGCACAGAACGCGCTCGGCAGCTCGATGCAGCGCCTGTCCACCGGCAAGCGCATCAACTCGGCCAAGGACGATGCCGCCGGCCTCGCCATCTCGGCCTCGATGACCGCGTCGATCAAGGGCATGGCGCAGGGCATCCGCAACGCGAACGACGGCATCTCGATGGCGCAGACCGCCGAAGGCGCGCTCGATGAGGTGAGCAACATGCTCCAGCGTATGCGCGAACTGAAGGTTCAGTCGCAGAACGGGACCTATTCGGACGATGACAAGGCAAACATCACCGCGGAGCAGACCGCTCTCGCCGAACAGATCAGCTCGGTCGTCCAGAACACGCAGTTCAACGGCACCGCGCTGTTTACTGGTCTCGACAAGAGCATCCAGACCGGCGCAACGAGCAACGATACGGTCAGCATCAAGATGCGCGACCTGACGGCTGCCGCCGCCGGAACGGGTGCCACGGCAACCGGCTCGGCTTTGAGCGCCGTTATCGATTTCGCTCCAACAGGCACGGCCACTGCTCTCAAGGCCGATACCCTTGCCGGCTATGACGCGGCAATCAAGGACGTCGCCAATGTTCGCGCCGGTCTCGGCGCCACGCAGAACCGCCTCCAGTCGGCGGTGAACAACGCCACCTCGAACCTGACCAACCTGTCCGAAGCCCGCAGCCGCATCGAGGACACCGACTTCTCGGAAGAAACGACCGCACTCGCCAAGGCACAGATCCTCAGCCAGGCATCGACCGCAATGCTCAGCCAGGCGAACCAGTCGCAGCAGGGCGTGCTGAAGCTGCTCGGCTAACCGGCCCGATCACCCGCCCCGGTTCGACCGGGGCGACAGGCTTCGATAACCCGGCCTTCCACTTGCGAAGGCCGGGATTTTGGGGCTGGGAATCTTTTTTCCTAAAGGTGGCGGCTCACCGGCCGTTTTTCCGTCGTGACAGCTCGACCTTCGCCGTGGGGGCGCGGAGAGCTTTCGAGACGGAGAATGACCATGACGGTTATTGCAAGCAACATCAGCGCACTTCGCGCGCAGGCGGCGTCCACCAACGCCACCAACTCGCTCAGCACCTCGATGCAACGCCTGTCCACCGGCAAGCGCATCAACTCGGCCAAGGACGATGCCGCCGGTCTCGCAATCGCCGCGTCGATGAGCGCGCAGATCAAGGGCATGAACCAGGGCATTCGCAACGCCAATGACGGCATCTCGATGGCGCAGACCGCCGAAGGCGCGCTCGACGAGGTCAGCAACATGCTCCAGCGCATGCGCGAACTGGCGGTGCAAAAGGCCAACGGCACCTATTCCACCGATGACAAGGCCAACATCACCGCCGAGCAGGATGCACTGGCCGCGCAGATCACCAACATTCTGCGCAACACGCAATTCAATGGACAGAAGCTGCTCGATGGCACCGCCGGCGCAGCGGCGGATGGCAAGGTATCCATCCAGGCGGGCGCGAACACCAATGATGCGGTCGTGATGACGTTCGGCAATCTGACCGCCGACGCCAATCTGACCGCAGTCGTCACCTTGGGTACGGACACGGTTCCCGCAGCGATCAAGGCGACCGCAACGCTGGAGAATTTCGACAAGGCGATCGGCTCGGTCGCCAATGTCCGCGCCGGTCTCGGCGCGACGCAGAACCGTATCCAGTCGGCGGTCAACAACCTGACCGCCAACGTCACCAACCTGTCGGACGCGCGCAGCCGGATCGAGGACACCGATTTCTCGGAGGAAACGACCGCGCTCGCCAAGGCGCAGATCCTCAGCCAGGCATCGACCGCGATGCTCAGCCAGGCGAACCAGTCCACGCAAGGCGTGCTCAAGCTGCTCGGGCAGTAATCCGCCCGAAGCCCCGGCGCCGCGCCCCCACTCGGGTGCCGGGGCCGACCGACGCTGTTCCAGCACGGGTCGCAAGGGAACCCCGGTGGCGTGCAGCCACCGGGGTTTTGCGCGTCGCCCCTATATAAAGATTCGCGCGCGCGGGATCGCCCGTTCAGCGCAGGCTGGCCGTCACCCCGTCGATTACGAACTGCACCGCCAGCGCGGCGAGCAGCACACCGAGCAGCCGGGTGATCACCGCCTCGATCTTGGCGCCCATCAGCCGCATCAGCGGCCCGGCCATCAGCAGCGCGATCAGCGTCAGCACCAGGATCGACACCATCGCCCCCAGCACCACCAGCGACCGCTCGATCCCGCTGTTCCGGCTCATCAGTAGCATCACCGACGCGATCGATCCCGGCCCCGCGATCATCGGCATCGCCATGGGGAAGATCGACACGTCCTCGACCTCCGGATCGTCCGCCACCTTGGCCGCCCGGTCCTCCCGCCGCTGCGTCCGCTTCTCGAACACCATCTCCAGCGCGATCAGGAACAGCATGATCCCGCCCGCGATGCGGAACGAGGGCAGGCCGATGCCCAGACCGTGGAGCAGCGCCTCGCCGAACAGCGCAAAGACGAACAGGATCGCCGCCGCCACCGCCACCGCGCGCACCGCCATCGCGCGGCGATGCGTCGCCGTCGCGCCGGCCGACAGCCCGGCATAGATCGGCGCACAGCCTGGCGGGTCGATCACCACGAAAAAGGTGACGAGCGACGAGAAATAGAGTTCGACCAGCCCGTTCACAGCAGGGTTTCGTCGATCGACACGCCCATCCGACGCCCGGCGGACACCAGCGTGTTGCGCAGCAGCACCGCGATGGTCATCGGGCCGACGCCGCCCGGCACCGGCGTGATCGCACCGGCAACCGCCCGCGCACCCTCGAAATCCACGTCGCCGACCAGCCCGGTCTCGGTACGGTTGATGCCGACGTCGATCACCGTTGCACCCGGCTTGATCCAGCCGCCCTCGATCAGCTTGGGGATGCCCACCGCCGCCACGACGATATCGGCCGCGCGCACCTTGGCGGGCAGGTCGCGGGTGCGGCTGTGCGCGATCGTCACGGTGCAGCTTTCCTGCAGCAACAGTTGCGCCATCGGCTTGCCGACGATGTTGGACCGGCCGACCACCACCGCATCGAGCCCGGCCAGTGTGCCATGCACATCGCGCAGCAGCATCAGGCAGCCCAGCGGCGTGCACGGCACGAAGCCCGGCAGGCCCGTCGCCAGCCGCCCGGCATTGACCGGGTGGAAACCGTCGACGTCCTTGTCCGGATCGATCGCCTGGATCACCGCCTGTGCATCGAGATGCGCAGGCAGCGGCAGTTGCACCAGGATGCCGTCCACCGCCGGATCGGCGTTCAGCGCGGCGACCAGGGCCATCAGCGTCGCCTGGTCGATATCGGCGGACAGGCGATGCTCGAAGCTTTCCATCCCCGCCTCGCGCGTCGCGCGGCCCTTGGACCGCACATAGACGCTGGAGGCCGCATCCTCACCGACCAGCACCACCGCCAGTCCGGGGGCGCGGCCGGCCGCCGCCTTGAAGGGTTCGACCTGGGTGGCGATGCGGGCTCGCAGGCCCGCGGCATAGGCTTTGCCGTCGATGATCGTAGCGCTCATGCCCCAGTGCCATAAAGCGCGGCGGCGGTGCGCGCCAGCGTCTCCGCGTCCCCATCCAGATGCAGGCGCTTCAACCGCGCCGTCTCACCCGCGACCAGCCGCACCGCCCCTCGCCGCAGGCCGAAGGCCTTGGCTACCAGCGCGATCAATGCCGCATTGGCCGCACCATCGACCGGTGCCGCCGCCAGCCGTGCGGCCAGATGGTCGGTCGTCCCCGCTGCAAGCATGTCGCGCCCGGCGCGCGGCGTCACCCGGACGGCGATCTGCAACCCGCCCTCCCGCGGGGTCCATGCCGGCACGGCCGCGGATCAGCCGACCACGACGCCGTAGCTTTGCTGCATGATCGCCGTGCCCACCAGCCGGTCCAGGATGATGATCGCCAGCAGCACGACCATGGGCGACAGGTCCAGCGCCCCGAAATCGGGCAGGATGCGCCGTACCGGCCGGTACAGCGGATCGGTCATCCGCTGGAGCGCGTACCAGATCGTCCGCACCATGTCGTTCGACGTGTTGATGACGTTGAACGCGATCAGCCACGACAGGATCGCCTGCACGATGATGATCCACCACGCGACGTTGAGCAGAATCTGGAGAATCTGGAGGATGTAGATCAACGCACGCGCTCCGTTTGGATGATGCCCGTTTATCTAGGCCCCATGCGCTGGCCCGGCAACGCCTGCGGTATATTTCGGGCCGTGGTGCCGGCGCCTCAAAGGCTTTTTGGAAATTGGCGAAAGAGCCAATTTCGGGCGCCCACAGCGCATTTCTAAACGGACTCTCAGCGCCGGACCAGCGTTCCCGCGCCGCGCCGGGTAAAGATCTCCAGCAGCATCCCGTGCGGCACGCGTCCGTCCAGGATCACCGCGGCATCCACGCCCGCCTCGACTGCCGATACGCAGGTCTCCAGTTTGGGGATCATGCCCCCGGAAATCGTGCCGTCGGCGCGCAGCGCGGCGATCGCTTGCGGGTTCAGGTCGGTCATCAGCTCGCCCTGCTTGTCCAGCACGCCCGCCACGTCGGTCAGCAGGAAGAAGCGCGATGCGCCCAGCCGTGCGGCGATCGCACCCGCCATGGTGTCGGCATTGATATTGTAGGTATGGCCATCGGTACCGATCGCGATCGGCGCGATGACGGGGATGATGCCGTCCGCCGACAGGCTGTGGATCAGTCGCGGGTCGACCGATACCGGCTCGCCGACGAAACCGAGGTCGACATGCCGCTCGATCCCCTGTTGCGGATCGGCCTCGCGCCCCCGCACCTTTTCCGCGGTGACCAGGCTGGCGTCCTTGCCCGAGATGCCGACCGCACGGCCGCCGGCCGCGGCGATCCAGCTGACGATTTCCTTGTTGATCGATCCGGCCAGCACCATCTCGGCGATGTGCGCGGTTTCCTTGTCGGTCACGCGCAGGCCGTTGACGAACTGCGACTCGACGCCCAGCCGCTTCAGCATCGCGCCGATCTGTGGTCCGCCGCCATGCACGACGACTGGATTGATCCCCACCGCCTTCAACAACACGACGTCTTCGGCGAAGTCGCGCTGGCGCTCGGGGTCGCCCATCGCATGGCCGCCATATTTCACCACGAACGTCTTGCCCGCATAGCGCTGCAGATAGGGCAGCGCCTCGGTCAGCGTCTCGGCCTTGGCGAGCAGGGCGGCGTCGGGCGTATGATCGGTCATGCCGCGCCCCTTAGCGAAAGGCTCAGGCGCGATCCAGCCGCCGGCCCAGTCCGACGAACACATAGATCAGCGGCGGCACGATCAGCGCGGACAGCGCGACCTTGGCGATCATCTGCCCCACGATCAGCGGCCCGATCGGAAATTCGCCGTAGAATGCGATGGTGACGAACAGCAGCGTGTCGACCACCTGGCTCAGCATGCTGGCGACCGCGGCGCGCAACCACAACAGCTTGCTGCCCTCCGCACCTTTCAGCGCGGCAAAGATCGTCACGTTCAGCGTCTGCGAAATGCCATAGGCGACGATCCCGCCCAGCCAGATGCGCCACGTCGTCCCCAGGATCAGCTGGATCGCGTCGCGATTGGCCGGCACCATCTCGGGCGAGGGCGGCAGGATCCACACCACCCAGGACAGGAACAGCGAGACGAGAAGCGGCACGAAGCCCACCTGCACCAGCCGGTTCGCGGTCGCGCGGCCATGCAGCTCGGCCACCGCGCTGGAGGTGACGACCAGCAGCAGGAAGGCGAAGATGCCCGCCTCCACCGCCAGCGGCCCCAGCGACACCTGCTTGTTGCCCAGCACGCCGGCAATGCAGACCATGCCGCCGTAAAAGATCGAAAGCGCGAACAGCGAGCGCGACAGCGCGGTGGGTCGGTCCATGTCCCCTGCTAACGCGTCGCGCGCGAAGGTCAATTCGCGATGGCGTCCCGTCCCGCCTGTCGGACAATCAGCCTCTAGCCGCCTTGCGCCGGTGCCCCTATGCTATGGTGCCGCGCAGCCGGGGGGCCGCGTCGCCTTGATCCTAAGTCACGCCGGGAACAGCATGAATCGTATCGCCATCGGCTTGGCCGGTATTGTCGTTATTCTGGCGATCGCCGTCGCGCTGTCCGCCGATCGCCGGGCGATCCGCCCGCGCGTCGTGGGGGCCGCCTTCGCGCTCCAGGCCGGCATCGCCGTCCTCGTCCTCTATGTGCCGTGGGGCAAGCGCATCCTGCAATTCCTGTCGGGCGGCGTCGCGGACCTGCTCGGCTATGCGAATGCCGGCACCAACTTCCTGTTCGGCGCGCTCGCCACCGATCCGCTCGGCCGCAATTTCGCGATCCAGGCATTGCCGGTGATCATCTTCTTCGCAGCCCTCGTCTCGATCCTCTATTATCTCGGCATTATGCAGTTCGTCGTGCGCTGGCTGGGTGGCGCGATCGAGCGCGTGATCGGCGTCTCCAAGGTCGAGTCGCTGTGCGCGGCGGCCAACGTCTTCGTCGGCCAGTCCGAATCGCCGCTCGTCATCCGCCCCTATCTCGCCGGCCTGACCCCGGCGCAGCTTTTCACGGTGATGACCAGCGGCATGGCGGGCGTCGCCGGCACCATCCTGGCCGCCTATGCCTCGATGGGTATCTCGATCGAATATCTGCTTGCCGCCTCGTTCATGGCGGCGCCCGGCGGCATCCTGATGGCCAAGATCATCATGCCCGACCGGATGGAGCCGCCCGCCGGACAGTTGCCGCTCGGCGACAATCTGGAGGACGAGCAGATCGCTCTGGCCGAGGCGACGCATGACGAGGAACGCCCCGCCAACATCATCATGGCCGCAGCGCAGGGCGCACAGACCGGCGTGAAGCTGGCGGTCGCGGTCGGCGCGATGGTGCTCGCCTTTGTCGCGCTGGTCGCGCTGGCCAATGGTCTGCTCGGCGGCATCGGCGGCTGGTTCGGCCTGCCGGGGCTCAGCTTCCAGGCGCTGCTCGGCTATGTGTTCCAGCCGATCATGTTCCTGCTCAACGTGCCGTGGAACGAGGCGGCGATCGCCGGCGGCCTGTTCGGCGAGAAGATCGTGCTGAACGAGTTCGTCGCCTATATCGATCTCGGCAAGCAGGCCGCGCAGCTTTCGCCGCGCACCGTCGCGGTCGTCACCTTCGCGCTGTGCGGCTTCGCCAACTTCTCCTCCATCGCGATCCAGATGGCGGTAACGGGCAGCCTCGCCCCCAACCAGCGCCCGACCATCGCCCGCCTCGGCATCCGCGCGCTTGTCGCCGGCAGCCTAGCGAACCTGATGTCCGCGGCCCTCGCCGGATTGCTGATCGTATAAGGCCGGCGCGCCGGTTCAGTGCCTGATCCCTCTCCCACCGGGAGAGGGAGGGAGGCGCGTCAGCGCCGGAAGGGTGAGGGCGGCCTCTTCACCCCAACACCACCCCCGCCGCCGCGAACCCCGCTTCCGCCACGTCCACCGTCGTGCGACCACCGGAAACCGGCATGCCGATCGCCCGCGCATGGTCCTTCAGCACCACCGCGCCGAACCCCTCGCGCACCGCGTCCAGTGCCGACCACGCCACGCAGAAGTCGTACGCCAGCCCGACGAACACGCAGCGCCGCACACCCAGATCGCGCAGCGCCCCCGCCAGCCCGGTGCGCGTCACCTTGTCGTTCTCGAAAAACGCCGAATAGCTGTCGACCGCCGGGTTGATGCCTTTGCGCAGGATCAGCCGCGCCCGGTCGACTGCCGGGATCACCGCGGGGTGGAACCCGGCACCGGCCGACCTTTGAATGCAGTGATCCGGCCACAACACCTGCTCGCCATAAGCCATCGTCATGGTGGAAAAGGGCGCCGCCCCCGCATGGCTGCTCGCAAAGGAGGAGTGCCCCGCCGGATGCCAGTCCTGCGTCACCACCACGGTGGCGAACGCGGCCGACAGCGCGGCGATCGGCGCCATCACCGCATCGCCGTCCGCCACCGCCAGCGCGCCGCCCGGGCAGAAATCGACCTGCGGGTCGATCACCACCAGCGCGTCGCCCGGCTTCACCGCGAATCCGCTCACCGCGTCGGCACCGGCTCGTCACCCGAATAGTCGTAGAAGCCGCGCCCCGTCTTGCGGCCATACCAGCCCGCCTCGACATATTTCACCAGCAGCGGCGCCGGGCGGAACTTGGGGTCGCCCGTCCCTTCGAACAGCACGCGGGTGATCTCCAGACAGGTATCCAGCCCGATGAAATCGGCCAGCGTCAGCGGCCCCATCGGGTGGTTCAGCCCCAACTGGCACGCCGCGTCGATATCCGGGATCGTCGCCACGCCTTCACCCAGCGCGAAGCACGCCTCGTTCAGCATCGGCATCAGCACGCGGTTGACGATGAAGCCCGGCGCGTCGTTCGCACGCACCACCCGCTTGCCCAGCGTCTGTGCATAGGCCTCCACCGTCGCCACCGTCTCGTCCGACGTGGCCAGCCCGCGGATCAGCTCGATCAGGCCCATCACCGGCACGGGGTTGAAGAAATGCACGCCGACGAAGCGCGCCGGGTCGGGCGATGCCTGTGCCAGCCGCGTGATCGGAATGGACGAGGTGTTCGACGCCAGCACCGCATCGGCGCGCAGCACGCGGCCGACATCCTCGAAGATCGCGCGCTTGATCGCCTCGCGCTCGGTCGCCGCCTCGATCACCAGATCGCAGTCGCCCATTCCGGACACGTCGCCTACCGGCTCGATCCGGCCGAGCAGCGCATCGGCATCGGCGCGCGTCATCTTCTCCTTGGCGATCTGCCGGTCGAGCTGCTTGGCGATGCCCGCCTTGCCCTTTTCCGCCCGTGCCAGATCGGTATCGGCCAGCAGCACGCGAAAGCCCGCGCCCGCGGACACCTGGGCGATTCCTGCGCCCATCTGTCCTGCCCCGATCACGCCCACTGCCTGCATGTCCACACTCTCCTTGGTCGTCGTTGCGCCCGCCCTACCGGGTTCGGAACGCAGCGGCCAGCGGCGGGTTGAAGGACCATGCACCCGGTCCCGCCCGCCCTGGCCTTCGCGCTCGTGCTCGCCGCCTGCAACCAGGCGCCGCCCGCCGAACCTTCGCCCGATCCCACCGCGACGCCGGCCACCGCCCCGACGCCTGCCGCCGCCACCGCCCCGGCCGCCGACTCCGGCGTCACCCCGAAGCTGGCCGATATCCGCGTCTTCCGGGACTGGGCGATCGCCTGCGACAATGGCGGCCTGTGCGAGGCGGCATCGCTCGCCGCGGGCAAGAACGGCGTGCTCGGCACCGGGCTGATCGTGCGGCGCGAGGGCGGCCCCGACGGCGCCGTCACCGTGCTGCTGCGCAAGGCCGATGGCCAGGTGGATACCGCCGCGGTCCAGGTCGATGGCAAGGTGGTGGCGCAGGGCCGACCCGATGGCAAGGCGCGCCTGCTCCTGACCGGGGACACCGCACGTCGTCTGGTCGATGCGATGATCGCCGGCCGCGTCGCCAGCATCCGCGTCGGGGAGCCGGTGGCCCTGTCGCTGTCCGGCCTGTCCGCCGCGATGCGCTATGCCGACGATCGACAGGGCCGCGTCGGCACCGTCACCGCGCTTGTCGCCAAAGGCGATCGCTCGGCCGACACCGTGCCCGCCGCCCCCGCCCCGCCCGTCGTCCGCGCCGCGAACCTCGCCGGCGCCCCCGCCGAAACGCCCACCGCCGCCGCCATCGCCAACACGCGCCGCCAACTGGAATGCCCCGCGGACGACTTCGGTCCGGTCAGCCAGGACGGCTACCGCCTCGACGCGCGCACGACGCTCGTCCTGCTGTCCTGCGGCTCGGGCGCCTACAACTTCATGACCAAGCCGCTGCTGCTCCGAGACGGCAAGCTGGCTCCGGCGCCGTTCGACATCGCCATGGATTTCGGTGAGCCCAAGCCCGCCGGCACCCCCGCCACGCTGGTCAACGCCGACTGGTCGGCCGACACTGGACGGCTGACCAGTTGGGCCAAGGGTCGCGGCCTCGGCGACTGCGGCAGCCTGCAGCGCTTCGCCTGGGACGGCACGCGCTTCCGTCTGGTCGAGGCAAAATCGATGACGGAATGTCGCGGCGCGATCGACCTCGTCAGCATCTGGCGCGCCGACGTGACCCGCTAACAGGAGACAAGGCCATGCTCGAACATCTTCCCGCCTGGCTCGGCAAGGCTCTCGGCACCGTCCGCGCCGGAGCCGACGGATTGATGATCGCCCGGCCCGACCTGGGTCGCGGTTTCGACACGCTGTCGCTCACCAGCCCCGCCTTTGCCGATGGGGGCCGCCTGCCGCCACGCTTCACCGCGGATGGCGAAGGCGTGTCGCCGCCGCTCGTCTGGGGCGATCCGCCGGCGGGCACCGCCCAACTGGCCCTGATCGTCGAGGATGCGGACGCGCCGACGCCGCAGCCGCTGGTCCATGCCATCGTTTGGGCGCTGCCGCCCGGTGCCGGTCATCTGGAGGAGGGCGCGATCGTCGCCGATGCCGCGGGCACGACCGATGGCGGCGATGTCGGGCGCAATTCCTATCTGCGGGAGGGCTGGCTGCCGCCCGATCCGCCGTCGGGGCATGGCGAGCACCGCTATGTCTTCCAACTGTTCGCGCTTGGCGACGATGTGGCGGATCCCGGCGATACGCCCGGGCGCGGTGCGATACTGGATGCGATGGTCGGCCATGTGCTGGCGGCCGGGGTCCTCGTCGGCACCTATTCGCGCCAGGAGGAAGCGCCGGTGGGTCCGGTTGGCGCGGTGGCGCCGGGCTGATCGTCCCGTCCGGCGGACAGGCCTCAGCCGATCATCAGCTGGGTCTGTCCGGCGATCAGGAGGACGGTGGTGCTGAACGCGGCAAAGCCGATCAGCAAGCTGCGGGTGATGGTCATCACGATGGTTCCTTTGGCCGGCCGGATCAGGCGATCGGAACGACGGGAACGGCGGCGCTGATCGCGATGGCGGCGAACACGAGCGCACCGGCGACCGAGGCGATCTGGTGGCGAAGCGTGGAGAGCTGAAACATTGGTCTTGTCCTTGGGTTTGCCGATCGAAGGACCATCCGACGATCGATACCCAAGGCTTTGCAGAACCCGTGCCAAGTACCGAAATCCACGGATTTCAGCCGATTTCCCGAAACCTGCCTGTCGCTATTGGCATAATCCGCCAATGGCCATCGGCATTTCCCGCCAAGGATCAGCGGAAAAATCAGGCGTGCGCGTCAGGCCGCGCAGACCTGATCGCGACCCTGGCTTTTGGCGGTGTAGAGAAGCTGGTCGGCGCGCACGAAAGCCCCCTCGTGGCTGTCGTCTGCGCGAATCGCGGTAACCCCGGCGGAGAAGGTGACCTGTCCAATGCCTTCCTCCGTGTCCCGCACCCGAAAGCGCCGCGCCGCCACGTCGGCGCGTGCTGAGTCGAGCAGGGCCGCCGCGTCGGTCAGCGATACGCCGCCGAGCAGGATCGCGAACTCCTCGCCGCCGTGGCGGCTGACCAGATGCCCCGTGCACGCCTTGGCCAGCATCTGCCCGATCACGCTCAACACCCGGTCGCCGACATGATGGCCATGGCGATCGTTGATCAGCTTGAACCGGTCGACGTCGCACACCGCGATGCAACAGGGTTCCTCCACCTCGCGGCACGCGGCGAACGCTTCCTCGAACGCCAGCCGATTCGCCAGGCCGGTCAGCGGATCGCGCCGCGCCGTCTCGCGCGCCTCGGCCAGCTTGGCGCGCAGCGCATCGGCCTCCGCCGTCGCCTGGGCCAGCCGCACCTCGGTATCGCGAATCCGTGCGATCATCCCGCCGGTCAGCGACGCGATCTGGTCCAGCCCGGCAACCGTCGGCTGGCGCGTAATCGCCGCCGCACTCTCCTCCAGATCACGCCCGAAGCCCTGCGTCACCGCGTGCATCACCCGCACCGTTTCCGCAAACCCCTCCACCTGGCTCTGCGTCGCCGCCACCAATGCATCCGACCGCGCCTCGGGCGAGGGTTCGAACGTCCGCACCGGGGCCGGTGCGCTCTGCACGGGCGGGCCGTTCACCACCACGCCGCCCAGCCGGATCACGTCGTCATGCGCCAGCCGCACGCCTCCGTCGGTCAACGACGCCACCGCACGCGCGGTCGGCCCGTCGGGGTCCGTCATCAGGGCATGGACGAAACTGTAATGCGCCGGGTCCGGACTCAACCGGTGATCCGCCAGGAACTGGCCGATCCGATCGAACAGGTCTTCCTTTTCGATCATGTCAGACCGCTTGGCACGAAACATTCAACCCTCCCGCAGGTCGGTACGGTTTAGGGCGGAACGGTTGAGAATGGGTGACCAACATAGTCATTCCGGATCGGTCGCGGTGCGTGCCGGATCAGCGTGGCAGCGCGCGCACCGCCGCCAGCGTCGTGGCGACATGCTCGGCCGGGTTCATGTCGTCATGGACAAAGGCGATTCGGCCGTCGCGGCCGATGACGTAGCTGGTGCGCGTCGTCACGCTGCGACCCTGCACTTCGCGGCCCAGCGCCACGTCATAGCCCTTGACCACCGCCGGCCCGGCGCTCGCCACCGGGAACTTGCCCGCGCATTCGGAGGCCGAGAAGGGCACCAGCCGTTCCACCGGGTCCGCCGACATGCCGATCACCTGTGCACCCGCGGCACGGAATTCCCCGATCTTGTCGGCAAAGGCGCGCGCTTCCGCATTGCAGCCGCTGGTGAAGGCGGCCGGGAAGAAATACAGCACCACCGGCCCCTTCTTCAGCTGCTGCGCCAGATGCACCTGGAACGGCTTGCCCGCCACCGCGCCATGGGTGGTGAAATCAGGCGCCTTGGCACCGGTCTTCAGGCTGGCACCGGCCGGTGCGGCAAGGATGCCGGCGGCCATCATGGCGGCGATCAAGGGCAGGCGCATGGGGCAGGTCTCCAGGGTCGTTGCCCTGTCGCTAGGCGTTAACCACGCACCCGTCCATTGCCGTTTTCCGACCATTCTCCTAGGTCGCGGACATGGCTGTACATTCTTCCGATATCGCGCTCGCGATGCGCCTCGCCGACGCCGCCGGTGCCGCGATTCGCCCCTGGTTCCGCCGCGCCGATATCGGATTGGAAATCAAGGATGACCGCTCCCCCGTCACCCGCGCCGACCGCGAGGCGGAAGCCGCGATGCGCCGCCTGCTCGATGCCGAACGCTCGGGCGACGGCGTGGTCGGCGAGGAATATGGCACCAAGGAGGGCGTCACCGGGCGGCAATGGGTGCTGGACCCGATCGACGGCACGCGCAGCTTCACCGTCGGCCGCCCGATCTTCGGCACGCTGATCGCCTTGGTCGAGGATGGCTGGCCGATCCTCGGCATCATCGACCAGCCGATCGCAGGCGAGCGCTGGCTGGGCGTCGCCGGCCGCCCGACCACCTTCAACGGCCAGCCCGCCCGCACCCGCGCCTGCCCGCAACTGGACGGCGCGATCATCGCCACCACCAGCCCGCACCTCTTCGCGGAGGGCGACGTGCCGCACTATATGGCGCTCGTCGCCGCGATCAGCGGTGGCAACCCCCGCCAGGGCCCGGTCTATGGCGGCGACTGCTATAATTACGGCCTGCTCGCCTCGGGCCACCTCGACATCGTCGCCGAGTCGGGCCTGCAACTCTATGATTTCGCCGCACTCGTGCCGATCGTGGAGGGTGCCGGCGGCCGCATGTGCGACTGGAACGGCGACCCCCTCACCGCCGCCAGCCCCGGCCACGTCCTCGCGATCGGCGACCCCGCCCGCACCGACGACGTGCTGGAAGCGCTGCACGGCGTTCACGAGCATTAAGGCGCCCCCGCCCTAGAAAATACCCAGGAATTTCTTGCGCTGCGCCTTGCGTTCCGGCTCGCTCTGCTTGCCGTCCTTGCTCTTGGCGGTCGTGCCCTTGCCGACATCCTCGCGCTGCTCGCCATCCTTGGTCTTCTGGGCACTGGCCCGCGCGCCCGCCAGCACCGGGCCGCATGCCGCCGCCTTGGCATCGCCCACATCGACAAAGGCCAGCACGCCCGCCAGCGGCGTCGCCACCACCGCCAGCCCCAGTCCCGCGCCCGCGCGCGCCAGCAGGTCGCCGCTGATCGGATTGATCCCGGGCGCCGCGAAGCTGCCGGTCAGCCCGACCGGCGACTGGCCGGAGAACAGGCTGACCCGCTTGCTGTCCGCACGAAACGCCAGGTCAATCGCCTCGTTGCGGAAGCTGAAGCCGCCGCGCGCCACGATCACGTTCTTGCTGGTGTCGATCAGCACCGGGTCGGCCGCGGCGATCCCGCGCCGGACGGTGAAGCCGATCAGCCCGCAATTGATCCGCACCGGCTCCTTCAGCCGCTGCTCGAACATCTTCTGGACAAAGGTGCCCAGATCCAGCTCGGCCAGCTCGGCGTTACGCGTCCACAGTGTACCCGCCGGCAGGATGAAGGCGATCCGCCCGTTCGCACTGGCCAGCGAATCGTGGATCGTGTCGCCCCGCCCGTTCAGGTCGACGCGACCCTTCACCACGCCCGACGTGCCCGCCTCCGCCACGCCCCAGCCCGCCAGCAACCGCCCCAGCGGCGTCGGCGCCAGCCGGATGTCATAGTGCACCGCGCTCGGCCGCGACCGGGTGTCGAACGTCACGTCCGACGCCACGTTGCCGCGCGCCATCGCAAAGGTCAGCGGCGACAGCACCAGCTTGCCCCGCTCCAGGTCCAGCGTCAGGTCGACATTGCTGATCGGCAGGTTGCGCGACCGCACCCGCCCGATCGTCCATTTCAGGTCCGCGTCGAACCGCTGCATCGTATCGATGGGGAAGCGCGCATCTGGTAACAGCCGCTGCCCCCCCGCGCCCGTCGCCGCGGCGGCCGCGACCGCACCCTTGTCGGCGACGATATCGGGATTGTAGCCGATGAAGGGCGCGGCATCGATGATGTCCAGCGTCCGGGTCGCCAGCGTCGAATCGAGGTGCAGCCGCGCGCCATTGGTGATGGTCAGCGTGCCCGCCAGATCGGTATCGCCCGCCTTGCCCGTCATCTGGGTGAAGCGGTACACCTCGCCGTCCTTCACCAGCCGGCTGCGCAACTGGTAGGCGCGCGTTTGCGGGATCGCCACGTCGATGATCGCCAGGAGCGTCGACAGGTCACGCCCGCGCGCGCTCGTGCGAAGCGGCACATTCTCGATATCCGCGATCGACGGCAGCGTTCCTGCAACATCGACCACATTGCCCGCCGCGCGCATCCGCGCGACCAGCTCGTTCTTGCCGCGGTTGACGGTGGCGTCGGGCGATAACAGCCGCGCGGTCACGGTGAACGGTGTGCCGCGGATCAGCCCTTTGCCCTTTACCCCCACCGCCTTGCCGATCCGCGCGTCCTCGGACCGGATATCCTCGATCCCCAGGTCGGCGAGCAACCGCATGCGCGGATCGACATAGCGCACGCTGGTGCCGCGCACGCTCGCCACGTCGATGCGCGGGAAGTCCAGCGGCTTGCCGCCCTTCTTCTCGCTGAACGTCCAGCTGTTGGTCGAATGGTCCGGCTTCCACTCCAGGTCGACCGCGCCGTTCTGCAGGTCCAGCCAGTACAGCCGGCGCTTCCCGAAGATCAGCGACAGGGGCGCGATGCGCGTGTCGATCCGGTCGGCGGTGAACAGGTTCGGCCGGCTCGCCCAGGCCGGATTGGAGATCGACAGCCGTTCGGCATAGAGCTTGATCCGCAAGGGCGCGAAATAAAGCTGGAAGTCGCCGCCGACGCGCACCGTCCGGTTGGTCAGCCCGCCGACGATCGATTCGAACGGCCGCTTCAGGAACCGTCCCTTGGTGACGAACAGCACCAGCCACACCGCAAGGATCGCGATCAGGATGCCCGCGCCCACGCGCAACAGGATGCGCCTGCGCCGGGATGTCTCCGGCGTGCCCGCCGTCGGTGTGGCCGTTTCCATGCCAGTGCCAAGCGCCCGACGCCCGTTACGGTTCCGCATCGGTTGCAAAGCGCATGGTCCCGCGTTAAGGGCCCCGCTTCCTCGATCCTGCGCGTGGAACGATGGCCCGGCCAGTATGGGCTGCCGCGGCTGTTATTCGCATGGGGTCAAACCGAAAGGACCAAAATGCCCAAGCTCAAGACCAAGAGCGGCGTCAAGAAGCGCTTCAAGCTCACCGCCACCGGCAAGCTGAAGCACGGCGTCGCCGGCAAGCGCCACCGCCTCATCAGCCACAACGGCAAGTACATCCGCCAGAACCGCGGCACCTCGGTCCTCTCCGACGCCGACACCAAGACCGTGAAGGCCTGGGCGCCTTACGGCCTGAACTGAGCGACAAGGGAAGGATTTAGGATATGGCACGCGTCAAGCGCGGTGTAACCACCCGGGCCAAGCACAAGCGGATTCTCGGTGCAGCCAAGGGCTATTATGGTCGCCGCAAGAACACCATCCGCATCGCCCGTCAGGCCGTCGAGAAGGCCGGCCAGTATGCGTATCGCGACCGCAAGGTTAAGAAGCGGACCTTCCGTGGTCTGTGGATCCAGCGCATCAACGCCGGCGTCCGCGCCGAGGGCCTGAACTATTCGCAGTTCATGCACGGCCTGAAGCTGGCGGGCATCGACCTGGACCGCAAGGTCCTGGCCGACATCGCCATGCACGAGAGCGCGGCCTTCTCCGCGATCATCGCGCAGGCTAAGGCGGCGCTTCCGCAGGCTGCCTGACGGCACCGGTCGAAGCGACAGGAAACAGGGCGTCGGTGGCAACACCGGCGCCCTTTTCTTTGCGCGCCCTCTCCCCCCCACGGGGAGAGGGAAAGAAGGCCACTCTTTCGCTTTCGCCCCTCCGCCGCTAGGGCTCCTGCGCATGGTGACCGACACACATGAACTGGACCAGCTTCGAGCCCACCTGCTCGTCGCGATCGAAGCCGCCACCGCGCTCGACGCGCTCGACACGGTACGCGTCGACGCCCTCGGCAAGCAGGGCCGCATCACCGGCCTGCTGAAGACCCTCGGCAAGATGACCCCCGAGGAGCGCCAGCAACAGGGCCCCGCGATCCACGCCTTGCGCGAATCCGTCACCGAGGCGATCGCCACCCGCAAGGCGGCACTGGAAAAGGCCGCGCTCGACGCCAGGCTCGCGGCCGAAACGCTCGACATGACGCTGCCCGTCGATGCCGTCGCCCCCGGCACCGTGCACCCGGTTTCCCAGGTCATGGACGAACTGGCCGAAATCTTCGCCGATCTCGGCTTCGCGGTCGCCACCGGGCCGGAGATCGAGGACGACTGGCACAACTTCACCGCGCTCAACATCCCGGAATCGCACCCTGCGCGCGCGATGCACGACACATTCTACTGCGAGGAACCGAGCACGGCCGGCGGCGGCTTTGCCGACGCCGCCGGCCGCGCGACGCGGATGCTCCTGCGCACGCACACCAGCCCCGTGCAGATCCGCACGATGCTGGAGCAGAAGCCCCCGATCCGCATCATCGCGCCCGGCCGCACCTACCGTTCCGATTCGGACGCCACCCACACCCCGATGTTCCATCAGGTCGAAGGGCTCGTCATCGACAAGGGCATCACGCTCGGCCACCTGAAATGGACGCTGGAGACCTTTCTCAAGGCGTTCTTCGAGCGTGACGACATCGTGCTGCGCCTGCGCCCCAGCTATTTCCCCTTCACCGAACCCTCGGCGGAGGTCGATGTCGGCTTCTCGATGGTGAAGGGCAAGCGCGTGATCGGCGGCGCCGAAGGCTGGATGGAGGTGCTGGGCTCCGGCATGGTCCATCCCAAGGTCATCGCCGCCTGCGGGCTCGACCCGAACGAGTGGCAGGGCTTCGCTTTTGGCTGCGGCATCGACCGGCTCGCCATGCTGAAATACGGCATGGACGACCTGCGCGCCTTTTTCGACGGCGATATTCGCTGGCTGAAGCATTACGGCTTCGCCGCTCTCGACGTTCCCACGCTGTCCGGAGGGGTCGGCGCATGAAGTTCACGCTGTCCTGGCTCAAGGACCATCTCGACACCGCCGCCACCCTCGACCAGATCGTCGACGGCCTGACCCGCATCGGGCTGGAGGTGGAGGGCGTCCACAATCCCGGCGAGGCGCTGGCGCCCTTCCGCGTCGCCAGGGTCCTCTCCGCCGAGCGCCATCCGCAGGCGGACAAGCTGCAGGTCCTGTCGGTCGATGCCGGCGATGGCCCGCTCCAGGTCGTGTGCGGCGCCCCCAATGCCCGCGCGGGCCTCGTCGGCGTGTTCGGCGCGCCCGGCGCCTATGTCCCCGGCCTCGACGTAACGCTCAAGGTTGCGGCGATCCGCGGGGTCGAATCGAACGGCATGATGTGTTCGCTGCGCGAGCTCGAACTCGGCGAAAGCCATGACGGCATCATCGAGCTGCCGGCCGACGCCCCCGTCGGCACATCGTACGCGGATTATGCCGGCCTGACCGACACCGTCATCGACGTGTCGATCACCCCCAATCGTCAGGATTGCATGGGCGTGCGCGGTATTGCGCGCGACCTTGCCGCCGCCGGCCTCGGCACGCTCAAGCCGCTGGATGTCGCGCCGGTCCCGGGTGAAGGCCCCGGCCCCGATGTCCGCACCCAGGACACCGCCGGCTGCCCCGCTTTCTATGCGCAAGGGGTCAGCGGCGTCATGAACGGCGCCTCGCCCGAATGGCTGCACCGCCGCCTGACCGCCATCGGGCAGAAGCCGATCTCCGCACTGGTCGACATCACCAACTATGTCACGGTCGATCTCGGCCGCCCGCTCCACGTCTATGATCGCGCAAGACTGCAGGGCGGCCTCGTCGCCCGCAAGGCGCGCGACGGGGAAACCGTCGAGGCGCTGAACGGCAAGACCTATACGCTGAGCGGCACGATGACCGTCATCGCCGACGACGTCGCGGTGCACGACATCGGCGGCATCATGGGCGGCGAGCATTCGGGCGTCTCGGACGCGACCACCGACATCATCGTCGAATGCGCGTATTTCGATCCCGACCATATCGCTCGCACCGGCCAGGCGCTGGCACTCACCTCGGACGCGCGCCAGCGGTTCGAACGCGGCGTCGACCCCGCCTTCCTCGATGACGGCCTCGCCATCGCCACCCGCATGGTCCTCGACCTGTGCGGCGGCACCGCCAGCACCGTGACGCGTGCCGGCGAGCCCCCGCGCGACGCGCGCAGCTACGCCTATGATCCCGCGCTCGCCGAAACGCTGGGCGGTCTCGCCGTTCCCGCCGACCGGCAGCGCGCGATCCTCGAATCGCTCGGCTTCACCGTCGCCGACGACTGGCAGGTCACCGCCCCCAGCTGGCGCCGCGACGTGGACGGCCCCGCCGATCTGGTCGAGGAAGTGATCCGTATCGACGGCATCGACAAGGTCGCCCCCGTCGCCCTCCCCCGCGCCCCCGGCGTCGCCCGCCCCACCGCGACCGCGCAGCAGAAGCTGGAACGCCGCGTCCGCCGCGCCGCCGCCGCCCGCGGCCTGGACGAAGCGGTGACGTGGAGCTTCATCGCGGACACGCAGGCCGCGCCCTTCGGTGGCGGCGCCTGGCGCCTCGCCAATCCGATCAGCGAAGACCTCAAGGTCATGCGCCCCTCGCTCCTCCCCGGCCTGCTCGCCGCGACCGAGCGCAACCTGAAGCGCGGCGCCACCACCATCCGCCTGTTCGAGATCGGCCGCCGCTACCTCGCCGATGCCGAGCGCCCGACGCTGGGCGTGGTTCTGGCCGGCGACAAGCGTGCACGCGGCTGGCAGGGGGGCAAGGCGGCCGCCTTCGACGCGTTCGATGCCAAGGCGGAGGCGCTGGCCCTGCTCGCGCAAGCCGGTGCGCCGGTCGACAACCTGCAAGTCATGCCCGTCGCGGACGGCGCCGAAGGAAACGCCTGGCATCCCGGCCAGTCCGCCACGCTGCGCCTGGGGCCCAAGACGGTCCTTGCCGCATTCGGCATCGTCCACCCCTCCGTGTGCAAGGCGTTCGACCTCGACGGCCCCGTCGCCGCGGTCGAGATCTATCTCGATGCGCTGCCGCCCAAGCGGGCGCCGAAGGATGGGGGCGGCTTCATGCGCCCCGCCTACACGCCGCCGGCCTTGCAGGCTGTCCGCCGCGACTTCGCCTTCCTCGTGCCCGATACGCTTGCGGCGGACAGCCTGGTCCGCGCGGTCAGGGGCGCGGACAAGAGCGCGATCGTCGCCGCCCGCGTCTTCGACCTGTTCGTCGGCACCGGCGTTCCCGAAGGCAGCAAGTCGATCGCGGTCGAGATCGTTCTTCAGCCGGCGCACAAGAGCTTCACCGAAGACGAGTTGAAGGCCATCGCCGACAAGGTCGTCGCCGCCGCCGCCAAGCAGGGAGCACAGCTACGTGGCTGAGGACTGGATCACGATCCGAAGCGGATCGCTTGCCGCCGCGATCAACCCGCTCGGTGCCGAACTGTCCTCGCTCACCGACGCGGACGGCCGCGAATTGATGACCGATGCCGATCCCGCCTTCTGGACCGGCCGCGCGCCCCTCCTCTTCCCCGTCATCGGGCTGACGCAGGACGGCATCCGCATCGACGGGCAACGCTACGCCATCCCCAAGCACGGCTTCGCCCGCCACAGCCGCTTCACCCTCGTTTCGCACGACGAAGCGCAGGCGGTGTTCGCGCTGGAGGATTCGGCGGAAACCCGCGCGGTTTACCCTTACGCCTTCCGGCTGGAGGTCACCCACCGCCTCGACGGCGCGACGCTGGTGACCGAGGCGCGCATCATCAACCGCGGTGAAGGCCCGATGCTCGCCAGCTTCGGCTTCCACCCCGCCTTCGCCTGGCCGCTCCCTTACGGACAAGACCGCGCCGACCACCGCATCGTCTTCGCCGCCGACGAACCGGGCAAGCTGAAGGCGATCACCCCGAACGGCCTGATCGCCGCCGAAGAGCGCGCCAGCCCGCTCGACGGCCGCACCCTCCACCTCGCCGACGCCCTCTTCACCGACGACGCCCTCGTCTGGTCCCCCGTCCACTCCCGCCAAGTCACCTACGGCGCAAGCTCCGGCCCCCACCTCGACATAGCCTTCCCCCACACCGACAAACTCGGCATCTGGACCAAACCCGGCGCCGCCTTCATCTGCATCGAACCTTGGCACGGCATCGCCGACCCGGAAGGGTTCACGGGCGAGTTCAAGGACAAGCCGGGTGTGTTCGAGGTGGCCGAGGGTGGGGAGAAGGTGATCGCGATGTCTATCACGCTGGGGTGATCGGCGAGGCTTCGAAAGCCTAGAGGCAAAAACGATCAGGACTGCGCGGGTCGAGCCCCTCCCCTGAAAGGGAGGGGTGAGCAAAGCTGATCGCGTTTGGCTCTAAGTTCAACCGAAAGCCGGTGATCGTTCAAGCGTTCTGAGTCTATGTGTACCTCAACACTCTAGCCGGATCGACGCCAGCGGCCCGAACCGCCGGGTAGAGAGTACTCAGCAACACGCCGATCGACACCAGCACCACAATCCAGGCGATCTCCCCACCAGAAATTGCCAAGGGCAGGGTAAGTAGGACATCCAATTCAGTCGATGGATGCTTAAAATACATGCGAAGTGCCTCAGTAATCGGATCCTTGCTGGCCTTCAGAATCAATCCGACCCCAAGCCCGGCCGCCTCTCCCGATAATCCGATAGCAGCACCTACTCCAACAAATACCTTGGCAATCGAGATTCGCGATATGCCCATAGTCCTAAGTATTGCAATTTCACGTGCCTTGTAGCGAACCAACATACCCATAGAAGACAGGATATTCGACAGGGCAATAATTGTGACCATCGAGATAATGACGGTCATAGCGAGACGTTCCTGGGTCAAAGCCGAAAATAGTACGTTATTCATGCTCTGCCAAGTCGCGAGCCTGTAGCCGTCGCCGAGGCTATTGTGGATTGCCTTGATTACGGCATTCTGCGCATCCGGATCGACAAGCCTGACGTTGACCCTTGTCGCAGAAGATTTCGTGCCCAGTATTACGCGAAGGTTGCCAACGGGCATCATGGCTCGCCGGCTATCGAACGGATAAACATCCGTACTTATTATGCTTGATACCGTGAAGTCGTAGTTTGATACGGTAAGAGTATCACGGTCGTTCCTTATCGACGTGATTGCTGCATGATCTCCAATTCCGACACCAAGACGGGCAGCTAGGTCACTACCAAGCGCAAGCGTTCCTAGCTTCGTCGGCGGTTCACCGATGACCATTGCTGCCTCGCCCCGAAACAGTGGAAGCGCACTCATGCTGGAGGGATCGAGTCCTTGCAGATCAGCGGCGAACGATCTGCCATTGACCGATATCAATCCCGTACTGTCCAGCGTTGCCGTAGCCGCTTCTACGCCGTCGATCTTGGCAATCTTCTGTTGAAGTTGGTCCGGATCCTTGATCCGGAATCGTCCGCCGGTGACAAAGATGTGGCCATCTACAGAGGCGATCTGACCTGCCAGCCGGGCTTCCGCACCGTTCATAAAGCTGACGACTAGCACCAGTGAGGCGACACCAATCGTCACCCCTGCGAAACCGATAGCGGCTATCAGCAAAGCCAAACGTCCGCCCACACCCGGGATCAGGAAGCGGGAGATAAGAAGCCTCTCGTAATTGGTAGGCATCCCATCCCCTGATCTGAGCCGCGATATCTAGTTCTAGACCGCGTCTGCTTTCAGGCAAATGCAAATCGGCTGGAAAAGGCCGGGGTTGAGCGATTACGATCACCACCACTGCCCCACCCCAACGAGAACAAACGCTGTCCTACACGCCCGTTTTCTGCAACAGGCGACCAAGTGAACGGACACGCGCCCTCCCCCCTTTCCGCCCCTGCCCGGTGCAGGCTCCGCGGAAGTGGACACGGCCGGGGGGACGTAGTGTCCACTTTTAACCTTTTGCCGATCCGAGTCCGCGCATGACCTCCCCCCGCCGCACCTTTGCGATCATCTCCCACCCCGACGCGGGCAAGACGACGCTTACCGAAAAGCTGCTCTATTTCGGCGGCGCGATCCATCTCGCGGGCGAAGTGAAGGCGCGCGGCGCCAATCGCCGCGCCCGTTCCGACTGGATGAAGATCGAGCAGCAGCGCGGCATTTCCGTCACCTCCTCGGTGATGACGTTCGAACGCGACGGCGTGACCTTCAACCTGCTCGACACGCCGGGGCACGAGGATTTCTCGGAGGACACCTACCGCACGCTGACCGCGGTCGACTCGGCGGTGATGGTCATCGATGCCGCCCGCGGTATCGAGGCGCAGACGAGGAAGCTGTTCGAGGTCTGCCGCCTGCGCTCGGTCCCGATCATCACCTTCGTCAACAAGGTCGATCGCGAGGGGCGCCCACCCTTCGAGCTGCTCGACGAGATCGCCGACATCCTCGCGCTCGACGTCTGCCCGATGAGCTGGCCCGTCGGCATGGGCGGCGAGTTTCAGGGCATCCTTGACCTCACCACCAACCGGGTCAGCCGGCCGGAGGGAGACAGCCGCACCTTCCAGGGCAAGGTGGAGGATGCGCCGACGCTCCCCGATGCGATCGCCGAAGAGATCGAACTGGCACAGGCCGGCTATGCCTCCTTCGACAGCGAGGCGTATCGCAATGGTGACCTGACGCCGGTCTATTTCGGGTCCGCACTCAAGGATTTCGGGCCCTCCGAACTGATCGCCGCACTCGCCGATTTCGCGCCGCCCCCGCGGCCCCAGCCTGCCGAGCCCGCACCCGTCAGCCCCGACGAGAAGGAAGTCACCGGCTTCGTCTTCAAGGTGCAGGCGAACATGGACCCGCAGCACCGCGACCGCATCGCCTTCATGCGGCTGTGTTCGGGCACCTTCAAGCGCGGCATGAAGCTGACGCCGACCGGCCATGGCAAGCCGATCGCGGTCCACTCCCCCATCCTCTTCTTTGCGCAGAACCGCGAAGTCGCGGACGAGGCGTATCCGGGGGACATCATCGGCATTCCCAATCACGGCACGTTGCGCGTCGGCGATACGCTGTCGGAGCGCGCCGATATCCGCTTCACCGGCCTGCCCAATTTCGCGCCCGAAATCCTGCGTCGCGTCGTCCTGAAGGATCCGACCAAGACCAAGCAGTTGCGCAAGGCGCTGGACGACATGGCCGAGGAAGGCGTGACGCAGGTCTTCTATCCGGAGATCGGCTCGAACTGGATCATCGGCGTCGTCGGCCAGCTTCAGCTCGACGTGCTGCTCTCGCGCCTCGATGCGGAATACAAGGTGGCCGCCGGGCTGGAGCCGGCGCCGTTCGACACCGCCCGCTGGGTATCCGCCGAAAATCCGGCCGATCTGAAGGACTTCGCTGACCTCAACCGCTCGGCGATGGCGCGCGACCGCGACGACAATCCGGTCTTCCTCGCCAAGTCCGCCTGGGAAGTCGGCTATATCGCCGACCGTTATTCCAAGGTCCGCTTCATGGCGACCCGCGAGCGGTGACGCCGTCCTCCACCCACCAGTCGCGCCGAAGCGGCCGCACCGCCAGCAATCCCAGCAGCGCGGCAACGAGGTAGAAGCCCAGCGTCCCCACCGCGGCATAGCGCAGCGCATCCGCCCCGAACCGCACCGTCATCGCATCCGACAGCGCCCCCAGGCCGAGCCCGACAAGGTTGTTGATGAGCAGGAACGAGGCGGAGGCGGTGGCGCGCATCTCCGCGGGCACCAGATGCTGGATCGCGGTGGTCACCGGCCCCAGCCACAGGATGTTGAGGCCGTGCGGCACCAGGAACAACGCCCAGGCCAGCGTCGGCGAATCGACCAGCAGCCCGCCTGCGAACAGCGGCACCGTCACCATCCACGCCAGCGCCGGCAACCGTGCGAACCAGCCCCGGTCACGCGCGCCCAGCCGGTCCCCCAGCCAGCCCCCCGCCAGCACCCCCGCGCTACCCCCGATCAGCAGCAGCGATCCGACAAACTGGCCCACCTGCCCCAGATCGAACCCCAGGCTGCGCACCAGTACGGAGGGCACCCAGAAGGCAAGCCCATAGCCGCACAGCGAACTCGATGCCGCGGCAAAGCCGAGCAGCCAGAAACTCGGCTTGCGCGCCAGGATCGCGAAGACCGCGCCGACCGGCATCCGCACCGGGGTCGCGCGTCGCACCGGCTCACGCACCACCCAGCGAAAGATCGGCGCCAGCACGAGGCCGGCCGCGCCCGCCGCGATGAACGCGGTGCGCCAGTCCACCGCCTTGGCCAGCGTTCCTCCGAGCAGCGCCCCTGCCGCCAGCCCCAACGGCACACCCAGCGAATAGATCGCGAGCGCCCGCGCCCGCCGCTCCGGCGGAAAGCTGTCGCTGATCATCGCATAGGAGGGCGCCACGCCCCCCGCCTCGCCGACCCCCACGCCGACCCGGAACGCGAAAAGCTGCCAGAACCCCGTCGCCAGCCCGCACAGCGCGGTAAAGCCGCTCCATACCGCCAGCGATCCGGTCACCACCCAGCTTCGGCTGGTGCCATCCGCGACGATCGCGAGGGGCACCGCCAGGGTGGAATAGAGCAGCGCAAACGCGATCCCGCCCAGCGCCCCCAGCTGCGTATCGCTAAGCCGCAACTCCGCCTTGATCGGATGGGCCAGGATGCCCAAGATTTGCCGATCAAGGAAGTTCAGGCTGTAGACGAGCAGCAACATCGCAAGCACGACCCATGGACGATTAGGTGCGTGCCGAGGCGATGATGGGGAAGCGGTCATCCGCCGATGCTATCGCGCCTGCATGTCGCACGCCAGCGCGGTTGCCAGTCCGTGGCGGATGATGCGCAGCGTCGCCACCATGTCCGGCTCCGCCTCCACATCCAGAAGCTGCTGGACACCGCGGATCGTATAGCCCTGCTGGTGCAGCAGGCGATCGATGCGGCGGACCAGTGCCACATCCTCGGCCCGATAATATCGCCGGTTGCCGGCCCGCTGCAGCGGCTTGAGCTGCGGAAACCGCGTTTCCCAATAGCGCAGCATGTGCTGCGGCAGCCCCGTTTCCCTGGCGAGTTCGCCGATCGTTCGAAACGCGCGATCCGCCTTGCCGGAGGACGCGACGGCCATCGCCGTCAGCCGGCGATGATGCGATCGCGCATCATCTGGCTGGCGCGGAACGTCAGCACCCGGCGCGGTGCGATCGGCACCTCGATCCCGGTCTTGGGATTGCGCCCGATCCGCTCGCCCTTATCGCGCAGCACGAACGTGCCGAAGCCGGAAATCTTGACGTTCTCCCCGCGTGCCAGCGCATCGCACATTTCGTCCAGGATCTGTTCGACCAGCTGCGACGAGTCGGTGCGCGACAGGCCCACCTCGTGATGCAATGCCTCGGCCAGGTCTGCGCGCGTGAGAGTACCCCCAGTCATCATCCTATCCCCAACTATGACGCAACCGCTGCTATCACATAGGTAAAAAGGACCGAAAGGGAATTATTCGTACTATGAATAAAATTTTGTTCAGAAACGAACCACTGCTGCGCCCCAGGTGAAGCCACCGCCCATCGCCTCCAGCACCACGATGTCTTTTTCCCGCACCCGTCCGTCGCGTACGGCCGTATCCAGAGCGAGCGGCACGGACGCGGCCGAGGTATTGGCATGCTGGTCCACCGTGACCACCACCTTGTCCGGCGACAGGCCCAGCTTGCGTGCGGTCGCGTCCAGGATGCGCGCATTGGCCTGATGCGGCACGACCCAGTCGACATCCGCCGAGGTCAGGCCGGCGAGCCCAAGCGATTCCTCCATCACGGCCGCCAGATTGACGACGGCGTGGCGAAACACCTCGCGTCCCTTCATGCGCAGCTTGCCGACCGTGCCCGTGGTCGAGGGGCCGCCATCGACATAGAGCAGGTCGTTATGCCGGCCATCGGCATGCAGCCGGGTCGCCAGGATTCCGCGGCCGCCCTCGGCGTCGCTTTCGCGCCCCTCCAGCACCACCGCACCCGCGCCGTCGCCGAACAACACGCAGGTGGTGCGGTCTTCCCAGTCGAGGATGCGGCTGAACGTTTCCGCCCCGATCACCAGGGCGCGGGCATGGACGCCGGTGCGCAGCATCGAATCGGCCACCTGCACCGCGTACAGGAAGCCCGAGCACACCGCCGCCACGTCGAACGCGACGCAATCGCGGATGCCCAGCATCGCCTGCACCTTGGTGGCGGTCGCCGGAAAGGTCTGGTCGGGCGTCGCGGTCGCCAGCACGATCAGGTCGATATCCTGCGCCGACAATCCGGCCGCCGCGATCGCTGCCTTGGCCGCATCGGCGGCCAGCGTCGCGGTGGTTTCCTCCGGCCCGGCGATGTGGCGGAAGCGGATGCCGGTGCGCTCCACGATCCATTCGTCGGAGGTGTCGACTTGCTGCGCCAGCTCGGCGTTGGACACGCGCCGCGTCGGCAGGGCCGATCCGGTGCCGGTGACGAGCGAACGGATCATGCCGCGGCCTCGAAGTTGCGCAGGTCCTCGGCGATGCGCCGGGTCAGGTCGGCGCGCACCATCTTGGCCGCATTGCCGATCGCCGTCGCGACGCCCAGTTCGGTGGCGCCGCCATGGCTTTTCACCACCAGGCCGTTCAGCCCGAGGAAAACCGCACCATTATGGTTGTTGGGGTCCAGATGGTCGCGCAGCAACTGCGTCGCGGGACGCGAGATCAGGAAACCGATCTTGGATCGCACCGACGAACGGAAGGCGCGCTTCAACAGGTCCGCGACGAATCGCGCCGTGCCCTCGGCGGTCTTCAGCGCGATATTGCCGGCAAAGCCGTCGCACACGATGACGTCCACCTCGCCGCGCGAGATGTGGTTGCCCTCGACAAAGCCGGCAAAGGTCAGCGGCAGATGCGTGTCGCCACGCAGTTGCGCCGCCGCCTCGCGAATCTCGTCGGTGCCCTTCTGGTCCTCGCTGCCGATGTTCAGCAGCGCGACGCGCGGCGAGGACAGGTCCAGGATGGTGCGGGCATAGGCCGCGCCCATTACCGCGAACTGCACCAGATTGCGGGCATCGCATTCGGTGTTGGCGCCGAGGTCCAGCATCACCACGTCATTGTCGCCCAGCGTCGGCATCGGCGCGGCGAGCGCCGGCCGGTCGATGCCGGGCAACATGCGCAGCGACAGCTTGGCCATCGCCATCATCGCGCCGGTGTTGCCGGACGAGACCGCCGCGGCGGCGCGCCCCTGCTTCACCAGATCGATGGCGATGCCCATGGAGGTGCGCTTGGCGCGTCGGATCGCCTGGCTCGGCTTCTCGCTCGATCCCACCACCTCGGGGGCGTGGACGATCTCGGACGCCGCGGTCAGGTTCGGATGGGTCTTCAACCCGTCCGCGATCTGGGCCTCGTCGCCGACCAGCAGGAAACGCATGCCTTCGAACTGGCGTCGCGCACGGGCGACGCCAGCCAGCATCACGGCCAGCCCGTCGTCGCCGCCCATTGCGTCGACGGCGATCCAGGCATTATCGGCCATGATTCATCCTTGAACCTCGAGTCGGAGAGGACTTAACCCTCGACCGAGATGACCTCGCGGCCGTTGTAATGACCGCACGCGGTGCAAAGATTGTGCGGACGCTTCAGTTCGCCGCAGTTCGGGCACTCCTGGAACGACTCGATCGACAGCGAGTCGTGGCTGCGGCGCATGCCGCGCTTGGAGGGGGAGGTCTTTCTCTTGGGAACGGCCATTGCGGCACCTTATTCGATCAAACATGGGTGAAGGCCCCGCCGTCAGCACCCATTGCGCGCCCGGACAAGATGCCCGACCGCGTGAGCACCCCAGCCGGACGCATCGCGAAGCCCCGCGCCTATAGCGAGATTCGCGCATGTTGCAAGCATATGCGCCCACTGGCAGGACGCTGATCCGGCGTCTTTTCGTCGATCCGCCTGCCCCACGGAGATTTTTGCCCGCATGCCCAAGCCCCTTCTGCTCGCAGCGACGAGCCTGCTGCCCGCCTTCCTGTTGGCCGCCACGACGCCCGCCGACCCTATCTCGCCGCAGCGGTTGTCCGCCGATGTCCGCACCCTGGCCTCCGACGCGTTCGAGGGCCGCGCGCCGGGCACCGCGGGGGAAGCGAAGACGATCGACTGGCTGGTCGCGCAGTTCAAGGCGATGGGCCTCGAACCCGGCGGCCCCGACGGGCAGTGGACGCAACCCGTGCCGCTGATCCGCACCCAATTGGGTGCCGGGCAGATGCGGGTCGCCGCCACGCCGCTGCGTCAGGGCCAGGAGATCTATGTCTCCACCGTCCGCCCGGTCGACCGCGTGGCGATCGCGGACGCGCCGATGGTGTTCGTCGGCTACGGCGTCGATGCCGCGGATCGTGGCTGGAACGACTTCAAGGGCGTCGACCTGAAGGGCAAGGTCGCGGTCTTCCTGGTCAACGATCCCGATTTCGAGGCGAAGCCGGGCGAGGATGCGGCGGGCAAGTTCGGCGATCGCCGGATGACCTATTACGGCCGCTGGACCTACAAGTTCGAGGAAGCCGCGCGCCAGGGCGCCATTGCCGCGCTGATCGTACACGACACGCCCGGTGCCGGCTATGGCTGGGCGACGGTCACCGCCCCGGCCGGGGAGAATTACGATATCGTGCGCAGCGATCCCGCGAGTCGCGTGCTGCTCCAGGGCTGGCTCGAGGGCACCGCCGCGACCCGTCTGTTCCAGGCCGCCGGCCTCGACCTGGCGCAGCAGCGCGTGGCGGCGCGTCGTGCCGATTTCCGCCCGGTCGAACTGAAGGGCCAGCGCTTCACCGCCGACATCCCCGTGCGGGTCGAGCGGGCGGAAAGCCGCAACGTCCTCGCCCGGTGGCCGGGCAAGGCGCATGGCGACGAGGTGGTGATGTTCGGCGCCCATTGGGACGCCTATGGTCGCGGCGCCCCCGATGCCGAGGGGCGCACCATCCGCCCCGGCGCCAACGACGATGCGCTCGGCACCGCCGGCGTGCTGGAACTCGCCCGTGCCTTTGCCAAGGGGCCGAAGCTCGACCGCAGCCTCGTGTTTGCGCTGTGGACGGGTGAGGAGCGCGGACTGCTCGGCTCCGAAACCTATGCCGTCCATCCGGTCTATCCGGTCGCCAAGACGGTCGCCAACCTGACGCTGGACATTCTCCAGACCGCCGGGCCCGCGCGGGACGTGATGCTGGTCGGCGACGGGCAGAACGATCTGGAGGACCGCCTGCGCACCGCCGCTGCCGCGCAGGGCCGCACCGTCACGCCCGAGGCGCTGCCCGAGCGCGGCCTGTTCTACCGCGCCGACCATTTCTCGCTTGCCCGGCGCGGCGTGCCGACGCTGCTGCTGATGGCGATCAGCGGCGCGCCCGATCTTGTGCAGGGCGGCCGCCCCGCGGGTCAGGCATGGCTGGACGGCTATATGCGCTGCTACCACCAGACCTGCGATGCCTGGGACGCGAAATGGGACCTGACCGGCGCTGCGGCCGACGTTGCCCTGTTCCACCGCATCGCCCGCGATCTGGGCACCAGCCGCGCCTGGCCGGAATGGCGCGCCGGCTCCGAGTTCAAGGCGATTCGCAACCAATCGCGCCAACCCTGACCCCCGGCGCTTACCCGGCGCCCAGCACCCGGTCCCCGACGAACGGATTGGACGCGCGCTCGTGCGCAAAGGTGCTGGGCGCCCCGTGCCCGGGAATGAACGCGGTCGCGTCGCCCAGCGGCCACAGCTTGGTCACGATCGAGCGGACCAGCTGGTCGTGATCGCCGCCCGGCATGTCCGACCGGCCCACCGATCCCTGGAACAGCACGTCGCCGACCAGCGCGAAGTCCGATGCCGGGTGGTGGAAGATCACATGCCCCTGGGTGTGCCCCGGCGTCTCGTACACGTCGAGCACCAGTTCGCCGATCGTCACCGTGTCGCCCTCGACCAGCCAGCGCGACGGCTCCACCACCTGCGCGGGGATGCCGTAAGCCTGCCCGTCCTCGTCCAGCCGCGCCAGCCAGAAGCGGTCCGCCTCGTGCGGCCCCTCCACCGGCACACCCAGTTCGTCCGCCAGCGCCTTGGCACCGCCGGCATGATCGATATGGCCATGCGTCAGCAGGATCTTTTCCACGCTCACGCCGGCGCGGGCGATCGCGTCGCGGATGCGCGGCAGGTCGCCGCCGGGATCGACCACCGCGGCCTTCATCGTGGCCGTACACCAGACGATCGAGCAGTTCTGCTGAAGCGGGGTGACCGGCACGATCGCCGCGCGCAAAGGGGGGTTCGTCATGCCCCCGCAGATAGGCCGCCCGGCGCCGTGCAGCAATCGGTGCTTGCCTCCATGTGCATCCGCTGTGCATGGGTTGGGGTGCGATGACCCTGGCCCATGCGCCCTTCGTGCTTCTCGACGACGCCCGGCCCGGTGGTGCGCCCGCGCGCCTTTATGCCGATCCCGTCCGCATCCTGGCCGCGCACGACCCCGCCGACATCCCCGCGCTGCTGGCGGCGCTCCGAGAGGCGGGCGCGCAAGGGCTGCACGCCGCGGGCTTCCTCTCCTACGAAGCGGCCCCCGCGTTCGAGGCCCGCATCGCCCCGCGCCCCGCGCCCCAGCCGCTCGCCTGGTTCGGCCTGTTCGCCGACGCCCGCCCGGTTGACGATGTCGCCGCCCTCCTGCCCGACCCCGCCGGCGCCTGGATCGGTGCGCCGGTTCCCGAGATCGACGCCGCCGCCTATGCCGAACGCTTCGGCGATGTGCAGGCGCTGATCCGCGCCGGCGACCTGTATCAGGCCAATCTCAGCTTTCGCGCGGTCGCGCCGATCGCCGGCGATCCCCTCGCCCTTTATGCCGGCTTGCGTGCCCGCGCGCGTGCCGGCTGGGGGGCGGTGGTCCATACCGGCGACACCGTGCTCCTGTCGCTTTCGCCCGAGCTGTTCTTCGCGCGCGACGGCCGGCGCCTCACCTGCCGCCCGATGAAGGGCACCGCGCGCGTCGTGGACGACCCCGCCGCCGACCGTGCCGCCGCCGACGCCCTTGCCGCCGATCCCAAGCAGCGGGCCGAGAACCTGATGATCGTCGACCTGATGCGCAACGACCTGTCGCGCGTCGCGGTGCCGGGCAGCGTTTCCGTCCCCGACCTGTTCACCATCGAGCGGTATCCGACCGTCCACCAGATGGTCTCCACCGTCACCGCCGAGCTGGCGCCCGGCCGCGATACGCTGGACGTGCTGGCCGCGCTGTTCCCCTGCGGATCGATCACCGGCGCGCCCAAGATCCGCGCGATGCAGGCGATCGGCGAGATGGAGGCGAGCGCGCGCGGCGCCTATACCGGCGCGATCGGCCATGTCGCACCGGATGGCGACGCCGCGTTCAGCGTCGCGATCCGCACGCTGGTGCTGAACGGCGACCGGGCGACGATCGGCCTCGGCTCGGGCATCGTCGCCGATTCGGATGTCGTGGCGGAATGGGACGAATGCCTCGCCAAGGCCGCCTTCCTCCGCCCCGCCCATCCGCCCTTCGACCTGATCGAGACCATGGCCTTCGATCCCATGGAAGGGCTGCTCCATCTCGAACGCCATCTGTCGCGGATGAAGGCCAGCGCCACCGCACTCGGCTTCGCCTTCGACCGCCACGATGCCCGCAACGAGCTTCAGGCCGCCACCTTCCGCCTGCGCGCTCCCTCGCGTGTCCGCCTGCTGCTCGCCGCCTCCGGCGCCATCGCGATCGAATGCAGCGCGCTCCCGCCCCCGCTGCTCCAGCCGATGCGCGCCGCGGTCGTGCCGCTGCCCGTCGCCCCCGGCGATCTGCGCCTCCGCCACAAGACCACGGACCGCGCCTTTTACGATGCCGCCCGCATCGCCGCAGGCACCGACGAGGTGATCTTCGAGGCCCCCGACGGGTCGCTCACCGAAGGCAGCTTCACCTCGCTGTTCGTGGAGCAGGGCGGCCGTCTCGTCACCCCGCCGCTCGCCGCCGGGCTGCTCCCCGGCATCCTGCGCGCCGAACTGGTCGACAGCGGCCGCGCGGTCGAGGGGCGGCTGACGCGCAACGATATTGCGCAGGGGGCCTGGCTCGGCAACGCCCTGCGCGGTTTGATGCGGGCAACGGTTGCGGATTGATCCGCGTTGGCGCTATGGCGCCCCCGCCTTTCTGGCCCGCCTCCATTCGATAGGGGAACACCCGTGTCCATGCAGCCTTCCGACGCGCTCGGCCGTATCAGCCCTTCTCCCACGCTCGCGATCACCTCGCGCGTGTTCGAGCTGAAGCGCGCAGGCGTGGACGTGATCGGGCTGGGCGCGGGCGAGCCGGATTTCGATACCCCGGAATTCGTCAAGGAAGCCGCGATCCAGGCGATTCGCGACGGCAAGACCAAATACACCAATGTCGACGGCACGCCCGAGCTGAAGGCGGCGATCGCCGCCAAGTTCGCGCGCGACAACGCGCTGACCTACACCCCCGATCAGATCACCGTGAACGTCGGCGGCAAGCACACGCTGTTCAACGCCATCGTCGCCACGGTCAATCCGGGTGACGAGGTCGTCATCCCCGCCCCCTATTGGGTCAGCTACCCGGATGTCGTGCAGTTCGCCGGCGGCAAGCCGGTGATCGTCGCCGCCGGCCCGGAACAGCATTACAAGCTGACGCCCGAGGCGCTCGACGCCGCGATCACCCCGCGGACCAAGTGGGTCATCCTCAACTCGCCGTCCAACCCGACCGGCGCCGGCTACACCGCCGACGAGTTGAAGGCGCTGGGCGCCGTCATCGCGCGCCACCCGCATGTCTGGGTCTTCGCCGACGATATGTACGAGCACATCGTGTATGACGGCTTCCGCTTCGCCACCATCGCGCAGGTCTGCCCCGAGCTGTACGAGCGCACGCTGACCGTCAACGGCTGTTCCAAGGCCTATGCGATGACCGGCTGGCGCATCGGTTTCGCGGCAGGCGCGCCCTGGCTGATCAAGGCGATCGCCAAGCTTCAGTCGCAATCGACCAGCAATCCCTGCTCGATCGCGCAGGCCGCGGCCACCGCGGCGCTGACCGGCGACCAGTCCTTCCTTCAGGAGCGCAACGCCGCCTTCCAGGTGCGCCGCAACCTCGTGGTCGGCATGCTGAACGAGATCGAGGGCATGACCTGCCCGACGCCGGAAGGCGCCTTCTACGTTTATCCGTCCTTCGCGCCGCTGATCGGCCGGACCACGCCCTCTGGCAAGCGCATCGACAATGACGAGGCGTTCGTCGGCTATCTGCTCGACGATGCCAAGGTCGCGGCGGTGCAGGGAGCCGCCTTCGGCCTCTCGCCCGCGATGCGGATCAGCTACGCGACGTCGGACGCCCTGCTCCGCGAAGCGTGCACCCGCATCCAGGACGCCTGCGCGGCGCTGCGCTGACGGCGTAACGCCCACCCGACATCCTAACCGTGACATTAACGGCACAGCCACGTGCCGTTAATGCTGTGTTTCTATAAACGATATTGCGAGCGTCGCCGGATCATCCCATCTGGCGGCCGAAAGACTGGCTGTTTCCAAGGGGATCAGCCCAAGAATCAAGGGTGATCCATGCGCAGCCTCATCAAGTCCAGCTTCCTTTGGCAGTTCGCCGGCGGTTTCGTGCTGGGGGCGATCAGTCTGGCGGCATTCCACACGGCCGAGGCGGTCAACGCACCCACGCGTGCACCGGTCGAGGCGATCCGCTAACATCGACTCTGCCGCCCGACGCGGCAGGCAAAACCCCGCTGACATGATCGCGCGCGGGGGGTGTCCCTGGTGGAAAAGCACGCTAGGGGACGAACGCTTGGCGCATCCGGCGCCATTCCCCATCTTTCCGGCATGATCCGCATGCTCCTGATCGCCGCCGCCCCGCTGGCGCTCCTCGCCCTCCCGGCGGGAATCGCCCGCAGCGAGCATGTCGTGCCGCTGCCGCAACCGGCGCTGGACGTACCGCCAACCTCCGCCTCCCAGACCGCGGTGTTCGCCGGCGGCTGCTTCTGGGGCGTGGAGGCGGTGTTCCGCCAGCTAAAGGGCGTGCGCGGCGTGACGTCCGGCTATGCCGGCGGCACCGCGGCCGATGCCAGCTATGCAAAGGTCTCCACCGAGCGCACCGGCCATGCCGAGGCGGTGCGGATCACCTATGATCCCGCACGGATCAGCTACGGCACCCTGCTGCGGGTCTTCTTCGCCATCGCGCACGATCCGACCCAGGTCGGCGGCCAGGGTCCCGATCGCGGTCCCAGCTACCGCTCCGCCATCTTCCCGCAAAGCCCGGACCAGATGCGCGTCGCCCGCGCCTACATGGCGCAAATCGCGCCTGCCTTTCGCAAACCGCTGACCACGCGCATAGAACAGGGCCGCTTCTTCCCCGCCGAGGCCTATCACCAGCGCTTCTTCGACCGGAACCCGACGCACCCCTATATCGTCGCCTGGGACAAACCTAGGGTCGCCGCCCTGCGCACCGGTTTGCCGGCCCTGATCCGATAACGGGAAGTCGACAGGCGCCGCCCACCCCATCCCGTTCGTCTCGAGTAACCGTCGAGTAGCGGCAAAGCCGCGTACCGAGACGGTGTATCGAGAGACAGGTTGGAGCGCGGAGCCATGCCCCGATACAAGCCGGGGATACGCCCGCACCGGGCTACGTGATCTTCCCCCGGCTCGAACGGATAGGGGTCAGCGCCGACACGGACCGCCCGTCAGGCGGCAACCGGGAAGCGCAGCAACCGGTCCTCCACCGGTACCAGCGCCTGCGCAGCCCCTCCCACCGCCTGCCGGATCGCCGGATGCGTCACATCCAGCCCCCCGGTCAGCGCGCCGAACGCCGGCAGGATCAGCTTCGTCCCCGTTGCGACGTAACAGCGCCGCGCCACGCTGCGCCCCCGCACCCGCAATCGCAGCTTGGGATGGAAATGCCCCGACATTTCCGGCCGCGACTCGGCCGCCGCCGCCTCGTGGCGCAGCACCACGCCGTCCACCACCATCTCGTCCGCCACCTCGCCGCCACACCGGTCCAGGATCGCGGGATCGTGATTGCCGGTGATCCACGTCCAGGCGAGATCGCCGGTCAGGCTGCGCAACATCCTTTGCGCATCGTCCGGCAGGCGGTCGCAACCGCCGACATCGTGGAAACTGTCGCCCAGGCACCACATCTCGCGCGCAGCCGTCCGCTCGACCAGCGCGGTCAGCGCGGATAGCGTCGCCAGCGAATCATAGGGCGGCAGCATCTGGCCGCGCGCCGCGTACCAGCTGCCCTTTTCCAGATGCAGGTCGGCGACCAGCAGCGCGCCGCGCGCCGGCCAGTAAAGCGCACCCTCGGCCGTCGCCTGAAATGCATGTCCGCCGAACGAAAGGGGAACCATGCCACCGCCCTGCCCGCCATGCGCGGACAAATCAAGCACGATGCCGCAGTTGCGAAACAACTTGCGTTGGTTTGCAACGGGCGTAAAGCGCCCCGTCCTTTCGACAGGGGGGTGCAAGTGGCCATCACGGCAGACGCGACCGGCGCGACATCAGGGCGGCACGTGTCGCCCGTCATCGAACGCAGCGGCGACGGCCACCACCGCCCGGCGCTGGCCGCGCTCACCATCGGTGCGCTCGGCGTCGTCTTCGGCGATATCGGCACCAGCCCGCTCTACGCCTTTCGCGAGGCGCTGGCCCAGTCGGCCGCCGACGGCATCGACCCCAGCGAGATCCTGGGCGTGCTCAGCCTCGCGCTCTGGACGCTCATCCTGGTCGTCTCGGTCAAATATGTCACCTTCCTGATGCGCGCCGACAATCAGGGAGAGGGCGGCGTTCTGGCGCTTGCCGCGCTCGCCCGCCGCGCGCTCGGCATCCGCTCGCGCATCGCGCTGGTGCTGGGGGCGACCGGCGCCTCGCTCTTCTACGGCGATGCGATCCTGACCCCCGCTTTGTCGGTCCTGTCCGCGATGGAGGGGCTGCGCACCATTCCCGGCGCCGCCGCGATGTTCGACGAGGGCACCATCCGCCTGTGCACCATCGCGATCCTGATCGCGCTGTTCCTGATCCAGTCGCGCGGCACCGCACAGGTATCGCGCCTTTTCGGCCCGGTCTGCATCCTGTGGTTCCTTGCCATCGGCGGGCTGGGGCTGTCGCATATCGCCGACGAACCTTCGATCTTCCGCGTCATCTGGCCCGACTACGGCATCGCCTTTCTCGCCACCCACGGCGTCACCGGGCTGTTCGTGCTGGGCGCGGTCTTCCTGACGGTCACGGGGGCAGAGGCGCTGACCGCCGATATGGGGCATTTCGGCAAGCTGCCGATCCGGCTCGGCTGGTTCCTGCTCGCCTTCCCTGCGCTGACCCTCAACTATCTCGGCCAGGGCGCCTTCGCGCTCGCCGCGCTGGAGCGGGCCCGCGTCGACGGCACCGCCTTCACCAATCAGGACTGGTTCTTCCTGATGGCGCCCGAATCCCTGCGCGCGCCGCTCGTCATCCTGGCCGGCATGGCAACCGTGATCGCGGCGCAGGCGGTCATCACCGGCGCCTTTTCGCTCACCCAGCAGGCGATCCAGCTCGGCTTCCTGCCGCGCTTGCGCATCCGCCAGACCTCGGCCGCGTTCCAGGGCCAGATCTACCTGCCCGCGATCAACTGGCTGCTGCTCGCCGGCGTGCTGATCCTGGTGGTGCAGTTCAAGACATCGTCCGCGATGGCCGCGGCTTACGGCATCGCGGTGACCGGCACGATGGTGGTCACCACCTGCCTTGCCTATCTGGTCGTCCGCCACCGCTGGAACTGGTCGCGCGGGCTGGCGCTGGCCGCGATCCTGCCCTTTCTCGCGCTCGACCTGATCTTTTTCGGCGCCAACATCCTGCGCGTGATCGAAGGGGGCTGGGTGCCGCTGCTCGTCGGGGCCGGCGTCGGCCTCGTCATCTACACCTGGGTGCGCGGACGCGGCATCGTCGCCGCCTTTGAACGCCGCCAGTCCATCCCCCTCGCCGACCTTGCCGCCGCGCTCGCGAAACGCCCCCCCGAACGCGTCCCCGGCACCGCCGTCTTCCTCACCGCCAACGTCGCCGCCGCCCCCGGCGCGCTCCTCCACAACCTCAAGCACAACAAGGTCTTGCACGCCCGCAACCTGATCGCCACCGTCCGCACCGCCGACCGCCCCGTCGTCCCCCCTGCCGAACGCGTCCGCGAGGAACGCCTGGACGACAATTTCTCTACCGTCACCCTCACCTACGGCTTCATGGAGTCGCCCGACGTGCCGCAGGATTTGGGCATCGAAACGCGCGCGCTCGGCCTCGACCCCATGAAGACCAGCTTCTTCATCGGCCGCAACACGCTGAAGCCGGAGGCGGAGAAGGGCATGCCCCCCTGGCAGGACCGGCTGTTCATGTTCCTGCAGCGCAACGCCGCCGACCCCACCGAATTCTTGCGGATTCCGCCCGGCAAGGTGCTGGAACTGGGCGAACAGGTCACCGTCTAGCGCACACCCGCATAGGCCTTCACCAGGTCGAACAGATAGTCGCGCCCCGCATAAAGGGCCTTTACCCGGATCCGCTCGTCGCGGCCGTGGATGCCCGACATGTCGCCGTCGATCAGCATCCCCGGCACGCCGTATACGGGGATGCCGATCGCCTGGAAGAAGATGCCGTCCGTCGCTCCGGCCGACATCATCGGCACGACCGGCACGCCCGGAAAATGCCGCTTCGCCACCTGCGTCATCGGCGCCAGGATCGCAGGGTCCGGCGCCAGCGGCACCGCGGTGGGGCGGATCGGCTGGTTCGCGGTCACCACCACCTCCGGCCCCGCAAGGCCGCGCAGCGTGTCCAGCACCCCCTCCACCGTCTCACCGGGAAACAGCCGGCAGTTGATGTTCGCGGTCGCCCGCTGCGGCAGCGCGTTTTCGGCGTGCCCCGCGCTCAGCAAGGTCGGCACGCAGGTGGTGCGCAAGGCCGCCTGCAACGTCTTGTCGCGGCTGACGATGGCATCGGCCTCGGCGTCGCCCGCATCGGCGAGCAGCCGCCTGATCGCCTCCCCCATCTCTGCCCCCGCCCGCTGCGCCATCGCCGCGAAGAACGCCCGCGTCGTCGCCGTGAACGACACCGGAAAGCGATGCTCCCGAATCGCCTGCACCGCCCCCACCAACGCATAGATCGCATTGTCCCCCGTCGGCTGCGCGCTATGCCCGCCGTTATGGGTCGCGGTCAGCGTGTAATTCTGCGCGGCCTTCTCGCCGATCTGCACCGCCAGCATATCGGGACGGCCGTTCGCGCCGTAGCGCCCGCCCCCGCCCTCGTTCAGTACGAACCCCGCCGCGATGAGGTCGGGCCGCGTTCTGGTCAGCCACTCCGCGCCGTTGAAGGCGAACGTCGTTTCCTCGCCGCAGGTCAGCGCCAGTTTCACCGTGCGGCGCGGCGTCAGCGGCCGCAGCCGGATCATCGTATCCGCCCAGACCGCGCCCTGCGCCTTGTCGTCGAACGTGCCGCGGCCATAAAAATAGCCGTCTTCTTCGACCAGCGTGAACGGATCGCGGGTCCAGTCCGCCCGCCTGGCCTCCACCACGTCGAGATGCCCGAGCAGCAACACCGCCGGCAACGCCGGATCGCTGCCCGGCAACACCGCCACCACCCCGCCCTCGCGCGGGTGATCGGGCGGCGCGAAGGTCACCACCGCATCGCCCGGAAACCCGGCCGCCCGCAACCGCGCCGCGATCTGCCCGGCCGCGCGCGTGCAGCTACCCGCCGACGGGGTCGTGTCGGTTTCGACCAGTTCCTTGTAGAGCCTCAGGAACGCCCGCTGATCGGGCCGGTTCTGCGCAGCGGCGGCGCTGGCGGACAGGGCGCAGATCGCCGCCGCCGCCAACGCCCGCCACCGGTGCATCAGCCCGCCTTGGCGCCCGGCGTATTGACCCCCATGGAT